>NZ_CP032418.1:1212500-1812500 GCF_003595195.1 Paenisporosarcina cavernae | reverse complement strand
TGATCGATCCATTGCTTTCTTAATGGCGAATGGATTTGAAGATGCTGGCATTTCGCAAGTATTGATGCACAAATAAAACACCACTTACATACTCGCAAGTGGTGTGCTTGTTTCACGGATTAATTGTTGTAGAGCTGCGCGGAAAGTAACGTACGTTTCTATTTCCACTTGGATTCCAGCGTGCACAATTTCTCGCACAAAACGTGGGTTAAAGCCAACATAGATAGGGCGAACACCCATTAATGCCATCGAATCGTTGAGCTGGAAAATTTCCGATGCTAGGCTATTATAATCAAAGGACGCAACGTCTTCTATAGTTACGCCGGTAAAATCGAAAATCGCGCGTTCAGTGTCTCGTGAATTACCAATATAGGCAAGTGTTTTCGAGCGAATTGCTTCAAAACGAGTTTGATCTATGTATCCAGCAATTGGAATTAAAATAGTGCTTGGTACGATAGAAGGGATAATAGGAGTAGACATATTACGAATAATTTCTACGTATCTCTCCACTTTTTCTCGTAGCATTTGGAGTTCATTAACTTCTGACATGTGACACCTCTAATAGGATATTTTTTACTAGTATACCATGAAAAAACAACATCTCTATAACATTTCAAGAGATGTTGTTTTTATTACGTGGAAAGAATGCAATTTTTCATTTACATCACATCAAGCTTTTTGAGCTTCTAAAAACTCTGTAACTTGTTCAGGAGACTTTGCATTCGCGCTGTGCAAATGTGCTAATTTCTCTCCATTTTTGAAACGCAATAAACTTGGAATGCCTCGAACATCAAACTGTTCTGCAATTTCAGGAAGTTCATCGCGATCGATATCGTACCATTCGTATTGTTGATATTGTTCCACAATTGGGTCAATGAACATATCCATGCGACGACAATCTGGACACCAATTTGCTTGGAATTTAATCATCACTTCTTGACCGCTATTCAAAATATCTTGAAAATCTTTGTTAGTAGAAATTGTTTTCATTTTCATGCCTCCGTATAGTTAGCCTTAGAGTTTACGCCTCTCATTGTACACGGATTGGCAAAAAGGGGAAAGAAATTTGGTTTACTTCGATTGATTATTGCTGCTTAAATTGACTCGAAGTTTGCGAAATTTCTTGTGGCTCAGCTTCTACTAATTGATACCACCCTTTTTCAAACATTTGTTGGTACATGTTTCGTTGTAATTTGGAGATTTCGCTTGATTGATCTGACAACAGTTGAAAAAGTGCTTCATGGCTAGCTTCTTGCGCTGCAATCCCATAGGAATGCACTAAGTATTTTTCAGAAGCCAATGCATCTTGCAGCATATCTCGTTCCCCATATTGAGTTGATCCAGCAGACTGAACGACCGGATTTTGAATCGTTTTACCTGTCATTGTTGCAGACCTCCTTCATGCGCTTTTAAAACACTTTGTAATCGTTGGTTATGTGTTTCGTGTGTTTTTGCTGCATCTTCGAATAAAGAGCGTAATTTTTCACAAGATACTTGTGAAGCATAATACGTCATTTTTTTGGAGACATTCATATTCCAAGAATGCATATCCTTGATATAAGATAGATCTTTCGAGGAAATCATTTTAGGAACAGTTGGATAGGGGATTTGTTCCGTTTGGTTTGATTGAAATAAATTCATTTGTCTACTCCTCCTTTTGGCTATGTATAGTGTGAGAAGACTCGTAAATAATATACATAGGAATTTCGGCGGAAAAATGTTAAAATAGATTTGCTTTATTTAGCAAGAATTTGTGTGATTTAGAGGAGGCTGAAAGCGCATGATTGAGCAATCAATGCGTGATTTCTTTTTATTTTTAGCAAAAAACAAAGCGTTAACAAAAGCTGCCAAAAAGTACGGCTTAAAATTTGGTGCTTCTCGTTTTGTAGCCGGTGAAGATATTGACCAAGCAGTTGCTGCCATTCGTAAATTAAATGAAGAAGGTCTTGTTGTCACAATTGACTATTTAGGTGAATTTGTGGATAACAAGGAAGAAGCAGATTACATGGCGGACAACTGTATCCAAGCGATTCGTGCGATTGGTCGCGAAAAGTTAAAGTCTCAACTTTCATTAAAATTAACTTCATTAGGAATGGATATTTCAGATGAAGTAATTATGAACAACATGCGTCGCGTGTTAGATGCAGCAAAAGAAGAAAATATCTTTGTTACCATCGACATGGAAGACTACGAACGATGTGGCAAAACAATTGAAATTTTCAAGAACTTGAAAAAAGAGTATGACAACGTAGGGACAGTTATCCAAGCCTACCTTTATCGTACGGAAAAAGACATCGAAGATTTGAATGATTACCATCCAAACCTTCGTCTTGTTAAAGGTGCGTACAAAGAATCACAAGAAGTAGCATTCCCTGTCAAAGCGGATGTCGATGAAAACTTCAAAAAAATCATCGGTATGCACTTGATGAATGGAAACTATACGGCAATCGCTTCTCATGACGAAGCAATTATTAACTGGACGAAAGAATTCGTAAAAGAAAATAATATTCCTAATGATCAATTTGAATTTCAAATGTTATTTGGAATTCGTGACGAGCTACAACGTCGCTTAGTAAAAGAAGGGTACAAAATGCGCGTGTATGTTCCTTATGGGACAGACTGGTATGGGTACTTTATGCGCCGTCTAGCAGAGCGACCTGCAAATGTGGCGTTTGTTGCTAAAGGTATGATCAGTAAATAAGTGGATAGTAGAAAATCGAGAGTGCGGATGCTTCCGCCTCTCGGTTTTTTCGTTGCAAGGAGCTTCAGTGGAAGAAAACTGCAGTATATGTAGAACTCCTCCTAACGAAAGGGAAAAATGTGCGATTAGCCATTTGCTTCCATGGAACATTGTGTATTGGAAAAGAATATTCTTTGAAAAAGCGACGTTTACGTATTCGCTTGAATTTTCACCAAAGAGCCCATTTCCTCTCATCGAATCAAACGATGCTTCTTGAAACTATTTCCGCCATCTAAAAAGCTTTTTCACCCATCAACGTTACAAGTATTTCGAACAGGAAAGAATTAAATATTGCGAAAACGGTTACATTCCTCTACAATAAGAAGAGAAATAGGTGGGCTATTTTTTTTAGCTAAAAAATGAATGATGATTCATTCACAAACTTGTTAGGAGGATTTAACGTGGGTTATCAGATTAAAAAAGCAGCTGTTATTGGCTCTGGAGTTATGGGGTCAGGGATTGCAGCACATTTAGCAAATATTGGTATTCCGACATTATTATTGGATATTGTTCCAAAAGATGCCGAGGCTGGCGACGTTAAAGCTCGTAATTCGATTGCACAAGGTGCTCTCGAACGTTTACTGAAGCAAAAGCCTGCTCCACTCGCTTCAAAGAAAAATCTTGCCTTATTAACGGCAGGTAATTTAGAAGATGATTTAGAGAAGTTAAAAGATGTGGACTGGATTATTGAAGTTATTGTAGAAAATTTAGAGATTAAGAAAAACTTATATGAAAAAATTGATGCTGTTCGTACACAAGGAACAATTGTAACGTCGAACACTTCTGGGATTAGCATTAACGAAATGGCGGAAGGTCGTTCAGAAGATTTCCAAAAACACTTCTTTGGGACGCATTTCTTCAATCCGCCTCGCTACTTAAAATTGCTAGAAGTAATTCCTGCGAAAAACACATTGCCTGAAGTGATTGACTTCATGAAAGAATTTGGAGAAGACAAATTAGGTAAAGGTGTCGTGTTAGCAAAAGACACACCGAACTTCATTGCCAATCGTATTGGAACTTACGGCTTGTTAGTAACGCTTCGTGAAATGCTAAACCGTGGCTATTCTGTCGGGGAAGTCGATTCAGTGACGGGACCTGCAATTGGTCGTCCAAAATCTGCGACATTCCGTACACTTGATGTTGTTGGTTTAGACACGTTTGGTCATGTGGCGAAAAACGTCTACGATCAAACAACTGGCGACGAGCAAAAAGTGTTCGAAACACCCGCTGTTTTAACAAAAATGTTAGAAAAAGGTTGGCTTGGCGCGAAATCTGGCCAAGGGTTCTTTAAAAAAGAAGGAAAAGAAATTTTAGAGTTGAATCTCGAGACATTTGACTATGAGCCATCGAAAAAGTTAAAAACACCTTCTTTAGAGATGGCGAAACAAACGAAAGGTCTTGGCAATAAAGTGAAGACACTTGTGTATGCAAAAGACCGCACTGGTGAACTTTTATGGAATATTCTTGCGCCGACTCTTGTATATTCTGCAGAACTTCACGGCGAAATTGCAGATGACATCGTGGCAATCGACCAAGCGATGAAATGGGGCTTCGGTTGGGAGCAAGGTCCGTTTGAAGTATGGGATGCCATTGGTGTAGCGGATTCTGTTGAACGTTTGAAAACAGAAGGATATACAATTCCTGCGTTTGTTCAGCAGTTGCTAGATGCAGGATTCACTTCATTCTACAAAGAGGATGAAGATGGAACGTTAAACTATTTCACTGGTTCAGAATACAAAGAAGTTCCGACGAATGAAAAAGCGATTAACCTAAAGCGTTATAAGAAAAAGCATGGTGTGATTAAGAAAAATAGTGGCGCAAGCTTAATCGATCTTGGAGACGGGATCGCGTTACTGGAGTTTCATTCACCATCGAACTCAATCGGTTTGGATATCATTCAAATGATTAACTTTGCAGTGGATGAAGTGGAGAAGAACTACAAAGGACTAGTCATTGGAAATCAAGGCAAGAACTTCTGCGTTGGGGCCAATCTAGGCATGATTTTGATGGAAGCTCAAGATGACAACATCTTTGAATTAGATTTCGTCGTGCGTTCGTTCCAAAATGCAATGATGAAAATTAAATACAGTTCAAAACCAGTAGTTGCAGCGCCGTTTAATATGGCGTTAGGAGGCGGAGCAGAGGTTTGTTTACCAGCTGCACACATTCAAGCATCGTTTGAAACGTACATGGGTCTTGTAGAAGTGGGCGTTGGGTTAATTCCTGGCGGCGGCGGAAACAAAGAGCTTTACATGAAGCACTTAAAAGGTCTTCCAAATGGTGTTCATATTGACTATCAATTTGTGGCGAATAAAGTCTTCGAATCGATTGCAATGGCGAAAGTGTCGACTTCTGGAGAAGAAGCGCGTGAAAATAACTTCTTAAACTTCGCAGATGGCGTGAGTGTGAATGCGGATCACTTAATTTATGATGCGAAGCAAGCAGCTCTGGCACTGTATGAAAATAATTACAAAGCGCCAGTCCGTGAGAAAATCCCGGTAACAGGGGAATCTGGTTATGCAACCTTATTATTAGGTGCAGAAGGCATGTTCTTGTCAGGATTTATTAGCGAGCATGATTTGAAAATCGCGAAAAAACTTGCATATGTCTTATCAGGCGGTAAAGTTCCTTACGGCACACTGGTTGACGAACAGTATTTGTTAGATTTAGAACGCGAAGCATTCTTGAGCTTAGTAGCAGAGCCAAAATCGCAAATGCGTATGCAACACATGTTAATGAAAGGAAAGCCACTTCGTAACTAATTACGAACGGCTTAAGGAGGTAACCATATGCGTGAAGCAGTAATCGTAGCAGGTGCTCGTACACCTGTCGGAAAATCCAAAAAAGGTTCTCTAGCGACCGTTCGACCAGATGATTTCGGTGCGTTAGTGGTGAGTGAAACGTTAAAACGTGCGGGCTATGAAGGTCCGATTGATGATTTAATCTTAGGTTGTGCAATGCCAGAAGCGGAACAAGGGATGAACGTTGCTCGTAACATTGGTGCACTTGCAGGACTTCCAGATGAGACACCGGCAATTACAATCAATCGATTCTGTTCGTCCGGCTTACAATCGATTGCTTACGCAGCTGAGCGTATTATGCTTGGTTCTGCAGAGGCAATCATCGCGGGTGGCGTGGAGTCAATGAGTATGGTTCCGATGATGGGAAATACGATTCGACCAAATGCGAAACTTGCGGAGACGGCACCTCAATATTATATGGGAATGGGACATACAGCAGAGCAAGTAGCGATGAAGTATGGCATTTCTAGAGAAGATCAAGATGCATTTGCGGTGCGCTCTCATGAGTTAGCTGGAAAAGCAATTGCGGAAGGGAAATTTAAAGACGAAATTGTTCCTGTAGAAGTTATTCGTCGTTATGTAGATGAAAACAATAAGTTCCAAGAAAAGAAATTCATGTTTGAAATGGATGAAGGCGTTCGTCACGGCACGAACATGGAAACACTTGCAAAACTTCGTCCAGCGTTTAACGCAAAAGGAACTGTAACAGCAGGAAACGCCTCTCAAACTTCCGATGGCGCTGGAGCAGTATTAATCATGGACCGTGAAGTGGCAGAAGCACAAGGCTTGAAACCACTTGCAAAATTCCGTTCATTTGCAACTGGCGGGGTACCACCAGAAATCATGGGTATTGGTCCAATCGTTGCGATTCCTAAAGCATTGAAACTTGCAGGACTTTCGCAAGAAGATATAGATGTTTGGGAACTTAACGAAGCTTTTGCATCTCAATCCATTCAAGTGGTTCGTCACTTAGGTATCGACATGGACAAAGTTAATGTCAATGGTGGAGCAATCGCTTTAGGGCATCCACTTGGTGCAACAGGTGCGATTTTAACGTTGAAAATGATGCATGAACTGAAACGTCAAGGGAAGCAATTCGGAGTTGTCACGATGTGTATCGGTGGCGGTATGGGTGCAGCTGGCGTATTTGAAATGCTATAAATTAATTCATTGGAGGAATAAAAAATGACAGAAGCAGTTAAAGGTGGCGCGTTCTTAGTTGAAGATATCGCGGCAGAGAACGTATTTACACCAGAGGATTTCACAGAAGAACAAAAAATGATCGCGAAAACAGCGGACGATTATGTGAAAACGGAAGTACTTCCAGTGTTAGAAAACCTAGAGCACCACGAATTCGAACACTCTGTACGTTTGTTAAAATCTGCAGGTGACTTAGGTTTACTTGCTGCAGACATTCCAGAAGAATACGAAGGCTTGGGATTAGACAAAGTTTCATCTGCATTAATCGCCGAAAAGTTATCAGTAGCAGGTGGATTCTCGATCACTCACGGTGCACACGTTGGTATCGGAACACTTCCAATCGTTTTGTTTGGGAATGAAGAGCAAAAGAAAAAATACTTACCAGCTTCTGCTAGTGGAGAAAAAATCTTTGCTTATGCATTAACAGAGCCAGGTTCTGGTTCAGATGCACTTGGTGCTAAAACGACTGCTAAATTAAATGCAGAAGGAACACACTACGTATTAAATGGTGAAAAACAATGGATCACGAATGCTGGATTTGCAGACGTATTTGTTGTCTATGCAAAAATTGATGGCGATAAATTCTCTGCTTTCATCGTAGAGCGTGCTTTTGACGGGGTATCTGTCGGTGCAGAAGAGAAGAAAATGGGGATTAAATCATCTTCAACTCGTACATTAATCTTAGAAGATGCGAAAGTACCAGTCGAAAACTTACTTGGTGAAGTTGGCCGTGGACACATTATCGCATTCAACATCTTAAATATTGGTCGTTACAAATTAGGAGTAGGTACTGTTGGAGGTTCAAAACGTGCGCTAGAATTAGCAATCGCTTACACAAACCAACGTCAACAATTTAAAACACCACTTTCATCTTTCAACTTAACGAAACAAAAATTAGCAACAATGGCTTCTAAATTGTATGCAACAGAAAGCTTAATCTACCGTACAGTAGGTTACTTCGAAGATCGCATGAGCCAATTGTCTGAAGAAGCACAAAAAGACGGGAAAGAAATTGCAGCAGCAATCGCTGAATATGCAATCGAATGTTCGATTAACAAAGTAGTAGGTTCTGAAGTGTTAGACTACATTGCGGACGAAGCAGTGCAATTACATGGTGGGTACGGATTCATGCAAGAGTACGAAGTAGAGCGCATTTACCGTGATTCTCGTATTAACCGTATTTTCGAAGGAACAAACGAAATCAACCGTATGATCGTACCAGGAACATTCTTGAAAAAAGCAATGAAAGGCGAACTTCCTTTATTGCAAAAAGCGCAAGCGCTACAAGAAGAATTATTAATGATGATGCCAGAAGAAATCGGTGACGAAGCATTAGCGAAAGAAAAATCATTAGTAGCAAACGCGAAGAAAATTGGCTTACTAGCTGCTGGTATGGCTGCACAACGTTTCGGTGCAAAACTAGATGCAGAACAAGAAGTGTTAGTAAACATCGCAAACATTGCAAACAACTTATTCGCAATGGAATCAGCTGTACTTCGTACAGAAAAAGCAATCGCTCGCTCTGGAGAAGAAAAAGCAGCACAAAAAATTCTTTACACAGAAATCTTCTGTCAAGAAGCATTTGAAGAAATCGAGAAATTTGCAAAAGATACATTGATCGCGTCAGTAGATGGCGACAACCTGCGTATGATGCTTTCGGCACTTCGCAAACTAACTCGCACAACTCCATACAACTTAGTAACGAAAAAACGCGAAGCATCTGTGAAGCTAATCGACGCAGAAAAATATATCGTTTAATCGTTCAATTGATGAACCACCTAGGGAATCTCCTAGGTGGTTTTTTAGTGGAAGAAAAAAGGTTTTAACCAACCGAACGTTTTGCATAGCAAAACGAACCTAATGGAAAGTGTTGAATGTACATAAAGCGTTTTGCCTAGCAAAACGATCCTAATGAGTAAGTCATTGGGAAACTTCGCGAAGACATTAGGACACTTCGCGAAGACATTAGGACACTTATCGAAGACATTAGGACACTTATCGAAGACATTAGGACACTAATCGAAGAGATTAGGACACTTATCGAAGACATTAGGACACTTTCGCTGAACATTAGGACACTTCCCGAAAACATTAGGACACTTATCGAAGACATTAGGACACTTTCGCTGAACATTAGGACACTTTCGCTGAACATTAGGACACTTTCGCTGAACATTAGGACACTTATCGAAGACATTAGGACACTTATCGAAGACATTAGGACACTAATCGAAGACATTAGGACACTTTTTGAAGACATTAGGACACTTATCGAAGAAATTAGGACACTTTCGCTGAACATTAGGACACTTTCGCTGAACATTAGGACACTTTCGCTGAACATTAGGACACTTATCGAAGACATTAGGACACTAATCGAAGACATTAGGACACTTATCGAAGAGATTAGGACACTTTCGCTGAACATTAGGACACTTTGCGGAAAAATTGAAATACTTCCCGAATTATTCCCGCGCAACCTTTCGAAGCAGGTTTTATTCTCATCCCTAACGGGTGAAACACATTCCAGGTGAATTACTTCTTACGTTTTTGTTACACTATTTGTAAGGAGTGATTCAGATGAAAGTGACAATTTATGAATACCCAAAATGTGGGACTTGTCGTAAAGCGAAGAAGTGGCTTGAAGAACAAGGTCATGAAGTAGAAGCGATTGATCTTGTGAAAAATACGCCGTCCAAAGAAACAGTGCAATCGATTGTTGCGTCGAGTGAGTTTCCATTAAAACGTTTCTTTAATACAAGTGGAAACAAATATAAGGAATTAAACTTGAAAGAAAAATTACCGACGATGACCGAAGAGGAACAATACGATCTTCTTGTTTCTGATGGTATGTTAATGAAACGTCCACTTGTAACGGATGGAAAAAAAGTGACGTTAGGATTTAAAGAATCTGACTTCGAAGAAAATTGGAAAAACGCTTAGTAGAATCTTGTTTTTCGGTATGGGTTATGTCAAACTGAATGGGAAGATACTTTGTATGTGGAGGGTTATGAATGAGCACACCAAAAGACTTACGTTATTCAGAAGAACATGAATGGGTAAAAACAGAAGATGGAAAAGCACGCATTGGTATTACTCACTTTGCACAGTCTGAGCTAGGGGATATCGTGTTTGTTGAACTTCCACAAGTTGGCGATGAGATTACGGCGAATGAACCATTTGGTAGTGTTGAATCAGTAAAAACTGTTTCGGAATTGTATGCTCCTATTAGCGGGAAAGTTGTCGAAGTGAATAGTGAGTTAGAGGACAGTCCTGAATTTGTTAATGAATCTCCATATGAAAAAGCATGGATGATCGTTGTTGAACCATCTGATGCTGCAGACATTGATTCGTTAATGAGTCCTGAACAATACGAAGAAATGATTCAAGAATAATCGAAACGCCGACACTTGTTCGGCGTTTTTTTCATTGTGTAAGAGAAATGACCCTTTTATAGGAGGGCTACACATGTTAATCGAAAAATTGTTAATTGTCGAAGGATCTTCGGATAAAAAACGCATAGTTCCGCTACTAGCAGAACCGATGGAAATTATTTGCACGAATGGCACAATTAGTCCAACACGTCTAGAGGAATTGCTTGCTCCGTATGATGAACTAGAATTATATGTCTTTGTCGATGCGGATGATTCCGGGGAGAAAATACGGAAATTATTCAAGCGAGATTACCCGGAAGCCTTTCATCTCTATACAGATCCTATGTATCGGGAAGTTGCGACGACGCCATTAAAAGTGTTAGCATCAACTTTAATACACGCGAATATAGATGTAAAAGCGGAGTTTTTGAATTAGTAGGTGACCTCATGGAAGAATGGTCGATTGATCAATGGAATAAGGAACGTACAAATACAGAACAGACTGCATTATTTGTGTATACAACAATGTGTGGAACGTGCCAGGTAGCAGAAAAAATGCTGGCGATTATCCAAACGATGCGACCGAATCTACGCATTGGGAAGATAAATGTACAGTTCGCGTCGCAACTTGTGGAACAGTACAAAATCGAGAGTGTTCCGTGTTTGCTTGTGGAGAAACAAGGCAATATGGAACAAAAACTCTACGCCTTTCAGTCCGTTCCATATTTACTCGAAATTTTTGATAAGAAAACCTTGACGTGATTTTTACCGCGTGATAAAGTAAGTCTCGTACTTAAATTTTCAATTAATTTAATAGTGTAACTCTTATTAAGAGTGGTGGAGGGAAGTGCCCTATGAAGCCCGGCAACCGTCATACTATGTATGAAATGGTGCCAATTCACTCAACGTTAATGCGTTGAAAGATGAGAGATTGGAATACTACTATTTTGTATGGTCCTTTCTGCTTGTCTGCAGAGAGGACCATTTTTTATTGCCCAAAAGTAGGGATAGAGTAAAGGAGTTGACGGCATGATTAACTTGCAAGACATAACAAAGAAATTCACCACGAAATCAGGAGAACTACTTGCTGTCGACAAGGTGAATCTAAAGATAGAACGCGGTGAAATATTTGGCGTGATTGGATATAGCGGTGCTGGGAAAAGTACGTTAATACGGTTGTTGAACGGGTTGGAGAAACCAACCTTTGGTACTGTCTCTGTGAACGGAAAAGAAATTTCGAAAGCTCGAGGCAAAGAGTTGCGAATAGCTAGGCAGAAAATTAGCATGATTTTCCAACACTTTAATCTTATGTGGTCCAGAACGGTGGAAGAGAACATTTCCTTCCCGTTGGAGATTGCAGGAGTTCCAAAAGCGGAGCGGACTAAACGAGTGGCTGAATTAATCGACTTAGTTGGGTTATCAGGTCGAGAAAAATCGTATCCTTCTCAATTATCGGGTGGTCAAAAACAACGGGTAGGCATTGCACGAGCGCTAGCGAATAAGCCGGAAGTTTTACTGTGTGATGAAGCAACATCTGCACTTGATCCAGAAACGACAGATGCGATTCTCGATTTACTTGTAGAAATTAATGACCGACTTGGTTTGACGATTGTGTTAATTACACATGAGATGCATGTCATTCGTAAAATTTGTCACCAAGTGGCTGTCATGGAAAATGGTCAAGTTGTCGAGACAGGGAATGTGTTAGAGGTTTTCCAACAACCAAGAGAAGCAATTACGAAACGATTCGTCTCCTCTATTAGCGGAGTAGAGTCGATTCAACAAACAGCGAAACTTTTACGTGAACATTATCCAAATGGTAAAGTCGTGCAGTTAACTTTCCTTGGGGATAAAACAGAACAGCCGATTCTCTCAAAATTAATCCGACAATTCCCAGTGGAAGTAAACATTGTGCAAGGGTCGATTTCCCCAACGCAAAATGGTTCTTACGGAACGCTGTATCTTCACATTGATGGAGCAGCAGATGAAATTGATCAAGCGATTTACTATTTACATGAGCAAGATGTGAAAACGGAGGTGATCTAAGATGCTGAGGAACTTATTTCCGAATGTCGATTGGGCAGATATGTGGGAAGCAACTTGGGAAACTATCTATATGACGGGAATTGCGACAGTGTTCACGTTTGTCATTGGGTTGTTGTTAGGGATTATTCTTTTCCTGACAAGTCCTTATCAAGTTTGGGCTAATAAAATCGTGAATTTCTTAACTGGCTCATTAGTGAATATTTTTCGTTCGGTTCCGTTTATCGTCTTGATCATTTTACTTATCCCATTTACAAAGTTTTTAATCGGAACGATTCGTGGACCAGATGCTGCACTTCCAGCGCTCATTATTGGAGCGGCTCCATTTTACGCACGCATGGTGTTACTTGCTTTACGTGAAATCGATAGAGGTGTCATTGAAGCGGCGAAATCGATGGGAGCTACAACGGGGACGATTATCCGCAAGGTTTTATTCCCAGAGGCGTTACCAGCATTATTGTCTGGTATTACGGTCACAGCAATTGCATTAGTAGGTTATACCGCAATGGCAGGAATCATTGGAGCGGGAGGACTTGGAAATCTCGCCTTTTTAGACGGTTTCCAACGGTCAAGAGAAGATGTCACATTAATGGCAACGATTCTCATTTTAGTGATTGTGTTTGTCCTTCAATGGATTGGTGATTATTTCACTGCAAAAGTGGACAAACGATAAGTTGGTGTTTACGGGGGTTTCCCGATCACATAAATAATAGAAGAAAAGGGAGAGTTAACGCATGAAGAAATTTGTAGCAGGAATATTATTAACAGGGTCTGCATTAGCCCTAGCAGCTTGTGGTTCTGAATCAGGAAGTTCTGCTGAAGGCGGAAACAAAGAATTGGTTGTCGGAGCATCGAACGTTCCACATGCAGAGATTTTAGAAGAAGCAGTACCTTTATTAGAAGAAAAAGGAATTGAGTTGAAAATCGAAACATACCAAGACTATATTTTGCCGAATAAAGATTTAGAGTCTGGTGATTTAGATGCAAACTATTTTCAACACATTCCATATTTAGAATCGCAAAATGAAGAGAATGGGTATGATTTCGTGAATGCAGGTGGAATTCATATTGAACCAATCGGTGTGTATTCGAAAAAATACGAGTCTTTAGCTGACTTACCGGAAAATGCGACAATTTTAATCAGTAATTCTGTTGCAGACCACGGACGAATCTTATCTATGCTTGAAGCAGAAGGTCTAATCAAATTAAAAGATGGAATTGATAAAACAAAAGCAGAAGTGAAAGACATTGTGGAAAATCCAAAAAATCTTCAATTCGATGCAGAATATGAAGCGGCACTACTTGTTCAAATGTATGAAAATGAAGAAGGCGACGCAGTATTGATCAACTCTAACTACGCAATTGATGCAGGGTTGAACCCATTAGAAGATTCCATCGCAATTGAAAGCTCGGAATCGCCATATGTGAATGTCATTGCAGTTCGCAAAGGTGACGAAGACAAAGAGGAAATTAAAGTATTAGTTGAAGTGTTAACTTCCAAAGAAATTCAAGATTTTATCCTGGAAGAGTGGGGCGGTTCAGTCGTTCCTGTTGGGAAATAATTTCTTCGAATTTGGGAATACTATAGATAAATGGAAACAAGTAGAGATCCCCCCTCTGCTTGTTTTTATTTTTTTGAAATAGTTAAAAATATTAGAATATATGATTTATTCATTTAATTACAACAATTAGCAATTCTATTGATAGGGTAAATTTACTATGATAGGATAGTTTTTGAACGTTAATTTGTAAAAAAAAGGAGAACGACACCATGAAAAAACTTGGATTTTTAGTAATTGCAGCATCTTTATTATTAGCTGCTTGTAACGACGACAAAGAAGCAACTAACACTTCAAACAATGAAACTGCTTCAGAAGAAACGTCAAATGTTTCTGGTGATATGATGAAATTCTATTTTTCTGTATCAAAAACAATCAACCAAGCAGATGCTGACCTAAATGCTTTCGAAGGCGCTCAAGCAAAAGAAGAGCTTCCTGAAGGTGACGAGCTTGCAACAATGAAAGAAGCGGCAAAAACTTCTGCACTTGAAACGAAATCAGCGATTGAAGGTTTAGAAATTCCTGCTGAGTTAGATGCTCAAAAAGCAGACATCGAAGCAGCATTAACTGACTTTGCAAATGCATACCAAATGAAAGCAGACGCTTTAGAAGCATCAGCAGATGCAAACCTTGAAGCGGCAAACGAAGCAATGGTATCAGCTGACGAAAAATTAAATAAAGTATTAGAAGATACTGGCTTAGCACCATCAAGCATTACTAACGAAGTATCCGCTTAATAAGTCTTATGACAAATGTCCCCTTTTTAAAAAAGGGGACTTTTTTTGTTTAACGCTTCATGAGTCGGGTACTTATAACGTGTGATGGAAAGAACACTCTACATATATTGTAGAGAAAAACCGAAAGGAATGATTCATTATCCAATCACTGGATTTTAATTACACGGAAAAGATGGACCAAGCATTTAGAAGTAGACATGGATTTGGAATCGTCGATTATCAAAGCGATCCAGCACTATTAGAACGAGTTGAACAACGTCGAGAACGCGATTATACGAATGGATTAAAAGTTGCCGCTCAAATGGAACGTTATGCACATCGTGAAATGAAATAAGAACATCTGCCTTGCCTAGAAATTAGGGAAGGCTTTTTTATATAGATTTGAGAAAGCGGAGGGGAAATTATTAAAAGAATAATCGATTCTCGGGGTGAGGCAATCATTTCTCGGGGTGAGGCGATCGATTTCTCTGGATGTGACGATCGATTCTCCAATCTGGTTTCTCTTATTCGGTAAAGCATCTTCGAATTCCGTGTGAATGAAAAATATCCTATCTTTAACTTCCTAATAAAATCTCTTGCAATCACACTCTCCAATGAAAAGTCCCCTTGTTTTATGCAAACTTTTTCGATTGTTTGCTGATTTTTATTCTCAATTACTTAGAACGTATTGAAAATGGCTAAAACACTTTGAAAATAGGATTTTAAACGCTAGGACTTACCGTCTAAATGATTTGCAAGGGGTTTGTATTTCAGTTAAGATTAGAATGATACTAAATAAAGAATGGGTTATTCCGTTCATTTTCAATAATGGAGGTAGTTGTATGTCAACTTTAGTAATTCAAGATCTTCATGTTGCCATCGAAGGCAAGGAGATTTTAAAAGGTGTAAACCTTTCAATTAATACAAATGAAATTCATGCGATTATGGGACCGAATGGTACTGGTAAATCGACGTTAGCGTCTGCGATTATGGGACATCCTAAATATGAAGTAACTTCTGGTACAGTGATGCTGGACGGCGAAGATGTATTGGAAATGGAAGTAGACGAGCGCGCGAAGGCTGGTTTATTTTTAGCAATGCAATACCCAAGTGAAATTAATGGAGTTACCAACGCTGACTTCTTACGTTCTGCTATGAATGCTCGTCGCGAAGAAGGCGATGAAGTGTCATTGATGAAGTTCATACGTCAATTAGATAGTAAAATGGACTTTTTAGAAATGGATCAAGATATGGCGCAACGTTATTTAAATGAAGGTTTCTCAGGTGGGGAAAAGAAACGTAACGAAATTCTTCAATTAATGATGTTAGAACCGAAGTTTGCGATTCTTGATGAAATTGACTCTGGTCTTGATATTGATGCATTGAAAGTTGTGTCAAAAGGTATTAATGAAATGCGTGGAGAAGGGTTTGGTTGTTTAATCATTACTCACTACCAACGTTTACTTAACTACATCACGCCTGATCATGTTCATGTAATGATGCAAGGTCGCGTAGTGAAATCTGGCGGACCAGAGCTTGCACATCGTTTGGAAGCAGAAGGGTACGACTGGGTTAAAGAAGAATTAGGTATTGAAGACGAAACTGTAGGGCAAGAAGCATAAGAGAGGAGACTTACACAATGACGGTTGAAACAAAGCAAGTCTATACCGAACATGATGTACGCTCCTATTCCCAATCACTAGGTGAACCTACGTGGTTTGCAGAATATCGTGTACAAATGTTACAAGAAGCACAAACTTTACCATTACCAACACCAGATAAAACGAAAATCGACAAATGGAATTTTACAGATTTTCCTGTTTATACAAAGCGTGCAGAGATGTATTCTTCATTCGAAGAATTACCTGAAGAAGTAAAATCGATTACATCTGAATCGCAAGCTTCTTTATATGTGCAGCGTAATAATACACCAGCTTATTTAAAAGTAGCTGAAGCGCTAACTTCACAAGGAGTAATCGTAACGGATATTTTCACAGCACTTCGCGAACATGGAGATCTTGTGAAAAAGCATTTTATGACAACGGGTGTAAAAGCTACTGAACATAAACTTACTGCGCTACATGCAGCGTACTTAAATGGTGGAGCCTTCATCTATGTACCGAAAAATGTAGAAATTGCGGAACCGATTCAAGTGATTTATTTACACGATGACGCGGAAGCAAGTTTGTTCAACCACACATTAGTAGTGGCGGAAGCGAATAGTTCGGTTGTGTATGTGGAAAACTACTTGTCTACTGTGGATCATGCGCAAGGACAAGCTAATATTGTGTCCGAAGTAATTGCGGAAGATAATTCCTCTGTCACTTTTGGTTCAGTTGATGTATTAGCAGAAGGATTTACAACATATGTTAACCGTCGTGGAGTTGCAAATCGTGATGCACGTATCGAATGGGCACTTGGTTTAATGAACGACAGTAACACTATTTCCGAAAATGTCACGCACCTAGTTGGTGACGGTTCTTACGCGGATACAAAATCCGTTGTAGTTGGACGTGGCAAACAAAAGCAAAACTTTACAACGAAAGTAATTCACTGGGGTAAAAACTCCGAAGGATATATCTTAAAACACGGTGTCATGAAAGATGAAGCTTCTTCCATCTTTAATGGAATTGGGAAAATCGAACACGGAGCAACAAAAGCGAATGCAGAGCAAGAATCTCGTGTGTTAATGCTTTCTGAAAAAGCGCGTGGAGATGCAAATCCGATTTTATTAATCGATGAGGATGACGTAACTGCAGGGCACGCTGCTTCTGTTGGACGTGTTGATCCGCTTCAACTTTACTATTTAATGAGTCGCGGAATTTCGAAACAAGACGCAGAACGTCTTGTCATTCACGGATTCTTAGCGCCAGTTGTGAACAAACTGCCGATTGAAGGCGTGAAAAAGCAGCTGACGGAGGTAATCGAAAGGAAAGTGCGATAATGATCCAAAAGGACATTAAAAGTTATTTCCCGATTTTAAATCAAGAAGTCAATGGATATCCGCTGGTTTACCTAGATAGTGCGGCCACTTCTCAAAAGCCAATTCAAGTAATTGAGGCGATTGAAAAGTATTACAAGATGGACAACTCCAATGTTCATCGAGGCGTTCACACACTAGGTAATCGAGCGACAGAAGAATATGAAGGCGCAAGGGAAACTGTTCGCCAATTTATCCGCGCGTCAAGTACAGAAGAAATTATCTTTATGCGCGGAACGACTACTGCTATTAATACGGTAGCTTCAAGCTACGGTAAAGCGAATGTGGAAGAAGGCGATGAAATTGTGATTTCCTATATGGAACATCACTCCAATATCATCCCTTGGCAACAGCTTGCGAAAGAAAAAGGCGCGATTCTAAAATATATCGATTTGGAAGAAGATGGCACTCTTTCGCTAGAAAAAGTGCGCGCTACGATTACGAATAAAACAAAAATTGTTTCGATTATGTATGTGTCCAATGTACTTGGAACCATGAATCCGATCCAAGACATTGCTAAAATCGCCCATGAACATGGAGCGGTGATGGTAGTGGACGGAGCGCAGGCTGCACCTCATGTGAAAATTGATGTGCAACAATTAGATTGTGACTTTTTCGCTTTCAGTGGACATAAAATGTGTGGACCTACTGGTATCGGTGTTTTATATGGTAAGAAATCACTTCTGGAGCAAATGGAGCCGGTGGAATTTGGCGGAGAAATGATCGATTTTGTTGGGTTGTATGAATCGACATGGAAAGAGCTTCCTTGGAAATTTGAAGGAGGCACGCCAATTATTGCAGGTGCTGTAGGATTAGCAGCAGCGATTAAGTTCTTAGAAGAAATCGGATTAGATACGATTGAACGTCATGAACATGCAATGGCAGCATATGCAATGGAACGTATGCAAACGATTGATGGACTGACGATTTACGGTCCGAAAGATCCGGAAAAACGTGCAGGATTGGTGACGTTTAACTTATCGGATGTCCATCCTCACGATGTTGCAACCGTTCTCGATATGAACGGTATTGCGGTTCGAGCAGGTCACCACTGTGCACAACCACTGATGAAGTGGCTAGACGTCTCAGCGACTGCTCGTGCAAGTTTCTATGTATATAACGATGAAGCAGATATCGATCGCCTTGTAGATGGACTTCAGTCAGCAAAGGAGTATTTCAACGATGTCTATTAATCAAAATTTAGATCAATTATACCGTTCTGTTATTATGGATCATTATAAAAACCCTCGCAACAAAGGGTCGATAGAAGATGGTGCAGTAACGGTAGATATGAATAATCCAACATGTGGAGATCGCATTCACTTAACGCTTTCTGTTGAGGACGGCTTAGTGAAAGAAGCGAAGTTCGATGGTGAAGGGTGTTCCATTTCCATGTCATCAGCATCCATGATGACACAAGCAGTTAAAGGAAAGCCGATTGAAGAAGCCTTAAATCTATCCAAGATTTTCTCGGATATGATGCTTGGGAAAGAGTACGATGATTCGGTTGACTTAGGTGATATTGAAGCTTTATCTGGCGTATCTAAATTTCCAGCACGTATTAAGTGCGCAACACTTGCTTGGAAAGCGATGGAAAAAGGCGTTAAGGAAGAACAATAAATAGAACGGAGGAATAACGATGGCGAAAAAAATGCCTGAAATCGGAGATTACAAGTATGGTTTCCATGACAAAGATGTATCGATTTTCCGTTCAAAACGTGGGTTAACTCGTGAAATTGTAGAACAAATTTCTACAATGAAAGAAGAACCTCAATGGATGTTAGATTATCGATTAAAATCACTAGAGATTTTTTATTCCAAACCAATGCCTCAATGGGGCGGAGATTTGACTGGGTTAAACTTCGATGAAATTACGTATTACGTAAAGCCGTCTGAAGCGACGCAAAAATCATGGGATGAAGTTCCAGAAGAAATCAAACGTACATTTGACAAGCTTGGAATTCCAGAAGCAGAACAAAAGTATTTAGCTGGTGTTTCTGCACAGTACGAATCAGAAGTGGTCTACCACAATATGAAAGAAGATTTAGAAGAAATGGGTATCGTCTTTAAAGATACGGATTCTGCGCTTCGTGAAAATGAAGACATCTTCAAAAAGTACTGGGGTACAGTTATTCCGAACTCGGATAATAAATTCTCTGCATTGAACTCAGCTGTTTGGTCCGGTGGATCATTCATTTACGTACCGCCAGGTGTAAAAGTGGAAACTCCATTGCAAGCTTATTTCCGTATTAACTCGGAAAACATGGGTCAATTTGAGCGTACACTGATCATTGTTGATGAAGGCGCACACGTACATTACGTTGAAGGATGTACAGCACCTGTCTATACAACGAACTCTTTACACAGTGCGGTAGTAGAGATTGTTGTTAAAAAAGACGCATACTGCCGTTATACAACGATTCAAAACTGGGCAAACAACGTGTATAACCTAGTGACGAAGCGTACGATTGTTGAAGAAAATGGTACGATGGAATGGATTGATGGAAACATCGGTTCTAAACTGACGATGAAATATCCAGCGTGTATTCTAAAAGGTGAAGGCGCTCGCGGTATGACATTATCGATTGCTTTAGCAGGGAAAGGTCAACACCAAGACGCTGGTGCGAAAATGATTCACTTAGCGCCAAATACGTCTTCCACGATTGTATCGAAATCCATTTCGAAACAAGGCGGTAAAGTAACGTACCGTGGTATCGTTCGCTTCGGTCCGAAAGCTTCTGGAGCGCGTGCAAACATTGAGTGTGATACGTTGATCATGGACAATCAGTCTACATCGGATACGATTCCTTACAACGAAATTTTAAACGACAATGTTTCATTAGAACACGAAGCAAAAGTGTCGAAAGTTTCTGAAGAACAATTATTCTACTTGATGAGCCGTGGTATTTCAGAAGAAGAAGCTACAGAAATGATCGTTATGGGCTTCATCGAACCATTCACAAAAGAACTTCCAATGGAATATGCGGTAGAAATGAACCGTTTAATCAAGTTCGAAATGGAAGGTAGTATCGGATAGTAAAAACATAGGTATCACAAGGGGTTTGAATTATTTCAATCTCCTGTGATACCTTTTTGATACCATTTTTTCGTTTTTTGTATCATCAAATGCTTTCATTGCTTCGTGTTTTCTCTCAGTATATAGATGACCATAAGTATCTGCTGTTTCACTTATTGTTGCGTGTCTCATTAATTGTTGAACCAAGTAAACGTCTATTCCATTATTAATTAAATGCGCTGCGTAACTATGACGTAGATCATGTATTCTTATACCCGTGAATACTTGTTTAAATTTTTTATGAAAGTGTGAATAGTGATAGGGTGAAGGACCACCAAAAATGTAATAGTCTTCGTTAAATCCGAAATGCTTCTTCTCGCAAATTCCTTTTAATTTTATCAACATTCTTAAAACAGAATTGTGTAGTGGTATTATTGCAGTGCTGGATTTAGTTTTAGTTGGTCCAGGCACTCTTTTAGAAATATCCAGCGACTTATTAATATTTAATTCGCTCTTGAATAAATCTACATCAGACCATTTTAAAGCTAAGGCTTCTCCAACTCTTATCCCAGTGTAAAACATCAAGATAGTCATTTCTTTATAATGATTCATATCTAACTGTTCAACTAATTCATCAAAGTGCTCTCTTCGGAGATAATTGTGAGAGGTTTTTTTCCTCGGCATAGGTGGAACTTTTAGGGTAGGATCCACTCGTAAACCGAAAAATTTAATAGCATGATTTATGATGACTTTGAAATTAGAGTAAATAGTTCGCGCTGTTTCGGCTGAAGCAAGGTTTTGCTGTAAATACTTTTGAAACTCAATAACTTGATTAGAGGTAATATCTTTGATTTTCATATGTCCAAAAAACGGATGAATATGTTTGATGTATTCATTTTTTCTTCTACTTACAGTTTTGGGAGAGTATACTTTGTATTCAATATTGTGGGTAAATATTTCTGTTACAGTCGAATTGGAACTCATCACATTTTCAATACTGGTTAAAAATTCTGCTTCCGCTAACTTTGCGTCTCTTTTACTTTTAAAACCTCTTTGAAGTTTTTGTTTATTAGCTCCAAAAACATCTTTGTATCGTGTTTTGAAATACCAGGTCTTTCTTTCTTCATCCTTGTAAACAGGCATGTATTATCCTCCTTTCTAATAATCATAGTTTTTAAATGCTCCTATTACTTTCCCGGAAATCTCAATTGGAGTTTTTGTCATGTCATAAGTTTTAGGTAGATGCTCTATGTTTTTAGATAAAGGAATTAGTGTAATATAATTTCCTTCAATCACTATTCTTTTAACTGTTGCTTCTTCATGATCAACCAAGACAACTGCAATATTTCCACTTTTTACATCTGCATCTTTATCCACAAGAACTAGGGAACCATCATTAAATTCCTGATCCATACTGTCCCCTTTGATTTTCAGATAAAACATAGTTCTATTTTGAATTCCGTGAGTAATTGGTGGTGCAGGAGCATAACCAATAATATTTTCTTCAGCAAGAATTGGCGTACCAGCTGCAGCAAATCCAGCAATCGGGAGCATTGTATTAGGTACACTTGCAGTAGCACCATTTAATTCTAATGACATTAGTTCACTTGGCGAAACAGAGAAAAAGTGAGCTAAATACTGTAGATCTCTCCCTTTAGGCTCAGCACCTTTTTCCCACCGAGAAATTGTGCTTTTATTAATTTTTAAATCATACCGCTTGTTTAACTCTTCGGCTAACTCTTCCATTGAATATCCAGCACCTAATCTTAATTTTTTTAAAACTGTTTTAAAAGCCATACAGAAATCTTCCTTCCTATAAATAACTAATTTTTAGTATGCCTTAATTGTTGCGAATATGCAACCTATTATTAAAAATTATTTGTTTTGTGTTGACATTGCAACATTTAATAGGATAAGATGTTTGTAGAAAGTTGCAATAATGCAACGAGAAAGGAGGAACAGAGTCGATGCCGATTAATGGTTATCCCAAATTTAAGTCGTATTTAGTTGAGTTTGGTATTAGACAAGAAGAAGTAGCTGAAATACTTGGAATGTCTAGAGAAAAGCTTAATACTATTTTGAATGGAAGACGTAATGCGGACTTTTCAATGTCAGAAATCATAGTACTTGCTGATCGATTTAAATGGTCTCCTGAGGATGTTGATCGTATTTTTTTTACTCAAAACGTTGCAAATATGCAACGGTAGGAGGAATATTATGAAACATTTTTACAACACAAAAGATGTTCAAAAATTACTTGGCCTTCATTCATTGCGAGTAGCCCAAATGAGAGTGAAAGCAATGAATGATGAGTTGAAAGAAAAAGGTTATTGGACTGAAAGCGGTAAAGTGCCAGTTTTGTATTTTCATGAAAAATATCCATACATTCCAAAAATAGTAAGTGAGGTAGTCTAATGAACGTTTCGAAGAAAGTCATCGAAATAAGAACAAGTGAGATAGCATCGAAGCTACGCAAGCTAAATGATCGTGAGCAAAGGCAGTTCTCAGCATTATTAAATTGTCTTCTAGCAAACAAAGAAGAGTCAATCCGATTCTTAGATACTTTTGAAGATGCATTAGACTACTCAACAAAAGAAAAGTCCCCACAGGTTGCTGGAACAACCACTGAGGAAAATAGGTTAGGTCAATTATGTAAATCAATTGATGAATTTGAGACTGCTGACGGAAGAAAGAAAACAGGAGTGCTTTCTTTTAACCCTCTAGATCCTAATTAAATATCAAGGTTTGTTAACAACTATAAAAATAATGACACTAGGAGGAATAGGGCATGGAAACACCAAGTGAATACGCGGGGTTATCTCGTGAAGATGTTCTTAAAGCATTAGCTGAGTGGATTGTTAGTGTGTCGTTGAAAAAAGAACAAGCAACTCCAGAAGAGATTCAGGCTCTTCCAAAAGTTGCTCATGTGTACTTAGAAAATTACTCGATCACTCAAATTAACAAATTATCTGAAGAATTCGAACCAGAGACTTCTGAAGGTAAATGCCACGGCGAATTAGCAAGTCCTGGAACTAAATAAACATATTTTTATTCATATACTCCCACATATCACGCTTAAGAACACCATATTTGTTGTTTTTAACTTCAATTACTAGCCATTTATCGTCAGCGTCAACTTTCGCCTTAATGGCATTTGATATTTCTTGTGCAGACAAGTAGGACTCGATTAAAAATACAGAAGCAAGCGGTCTACACCAAACTCCGGTGGAACAAGACTTAATTGCTTCGGCTACACCGTCATAATTTTTATCTTTGTCCATTAGATCGTAAGAGATTAAGTAAGTAGTCATGTTAACACCTCCCCTCTACATGAGATAGGGAAATTATACCAAAGAAAAGAGGTAGAAGAATGAATCAATTACAAAACGTATTCCAGTTTCAAAACAACGAATTACGCACACTGCAACAAGGTGAAGAAATCTGGTTTGCTGCAACTGATGTTTGCGAAGTCCTTGAAATTAAAAATGTTACTCAAGCGTTGCAACGACTAGATGAAGATGAACGGTCTATGTTCAACATAGGGCGTCAAGGTGACACAAATTTCGTAAATGAATCAGGACTTTACAGTTTGGTTTTAGGAAGTCGTAAGCAAGAGGCAAAAGATTTTAAGCGGTGGATCACGAAGGAAGTCATTCCCTCTATTCGAAAAACGGGCTCCTATCAACAGAAACAATTAACTCCTGCCGAGTACGCATTGCTCCAAGCACAGAACATGGTGGAAATGGAGAAAAAGTTAAACGAACAAGAAGGTCGTATCGGAAAAATTGAAACAGAACAACACAACATTAACGAGATTATTGGCTTATCGGTTGTCGAGTGGCGCAAGAAAATCACTGGAATATTAAATCGAATTGCTCAAGCGCAGGGCGGTTACGACATGTTCAAAGAGATTCGCAATGAAAGCTACAAAATTCTTGAAGATCGCGCGAAGTGTAAGTTAAGTATTCGAGTGACGAACAAGCAAAAAAGTAATGGCACTTAATGGAGTCGCTAAGTCTACTGTAAACAAAGTTTCTAAACTAGATGCGATTGCAGATGATTCACGTTTAACCGAAATCTATCTAGCTATCGTGAAAGAATTGGCCGTTAAATACCGAGTGAATGTGGAGAACATCTCATGATGAAAAGAATTGAGAACTACTTATTTGTAGAACCGCTGTCCAAAACAGAGAGACGTTTTTTCCTGATCGCAGCTATCATTCTTGTATTAATCTTGTACAGCCAAATCTCCATTTTTATCGAGAATTTATGAGAGTAATAATGTCAGAAAAAACAGTTCGAATAGCACCAATTAAGAAGTTGCCAAACAATGAGTTCATCGTACATTTCCAACGACACTTTGAACCTGTTGTCGGTGAATTGGAACTTCGATTAACGCAGAAGGAATTAAAAGAAATGCTCGATTTTCAACGAGAATATTGTAAGCACTGGGGTTATCGTCTAGTGGTTGATTTTACTAGGTTAGAGGACGAATCGAAACAAATCCTTGAGAGGGGGTGAGAAAGTGGAACAGGAGTATTACTTATGGGAAGCGCACTTTGAGGATGGCTTTAACAAAACAATCGAGCTTGTGTACACGAAAGACACAAATCTATCATCTGTCGTGTAAGTAATGGACGAGCATTTAGCAGAAGGATATGAAGTGAAGAAAGTGATTTTTAAAGGGACGACAGAGCTATTGGTACAAAAATAGCCCACTGCTACCAACAGTGGACCTAAAACTAAAGAAGTCCCCTATAGAATACAACATTCTTTCATAAGGGGCAAGGAGGCAGGCATTTGAAAACGATTAAATTACTCTCAATGGAGTTAGAGAACTTCAAAGGGATTAAAAATTTTTCGCTAGTTCTAAATGGTAATTCAGTCAATGTCTACGGTGATAATGCGGTTGGTAAATCTACGTTATTTGATGGATTTGTGTGGTTACTTTTCGATAAGGATTCGCATAACGTCAAGGATTTTTCTATTAAGACACTAAATGCTAACGGTAACGAGCTACACAACTTAAATCACTCTGTACAAGGATTGTTTGAAGTTGATGGTACCGAAGTTGAATTGAAGAAAGTCTACAAGGAAGTGTGGACTCGGAAACGAGGATCTGCTGAATCTACATTTACAGGACATGAAACGGATTACTACATCGATGGTGTGCCAAAGAAGAAAAAGGAATACACCGAATTTGTCGATTCCATTGTGAAAGAGGATTTGTTCAAGCTGATCACTAGCCCAACATTTTTCAATGAGCAGCTGAAATGGAAAGATCGTCGTGACATTCTCCTGACGATCAGTGGTGATGTGACAGATGAAGAAGTATTTGCCACAAACAAAGAACTAGCTGCACTACCTATTTTGTTAAAAGGACGCGCGATTGACGATCATCGTAAAGTCATTGCCGAACGTCGAAAAAAAATAAATGAAGAGCTACTAACTATTCCAGTAAGGATTGATGAAATCACGAAATCTATTCCGGAAAGCAATGAAAACCTCGATGAATTAAAAGGTGAAGTAGCTGGGATTCAATTGCAAATTGACCAGGCAAACAACCAAATCAATAACATTCGTAATGGTAATTCTGTGAAAGAAAAAGAGCTTCAAATAACGGAACTAACTCAAACATTAAGAACGTTCGAGCAAGAGTTTACGAATGAAGAAACAAAAGAATTACGCGAAAAACAAGCAAAATGGCAAGAAGCAGAACAGAATGTTCTATTTGGGCAACGTGAAATCCAAAAACATGAAGAAGAGATCAAGTGGGTAAACGAGAACATTCAGAAGCTTGATCGACAAATGGAAGAGCTAAGAAATCGCTGGAATTATATTGATCAAGAACGCTTTGAATTTCACGGAAATACAGAGTGCCCAACATGTGGACAGGCTCTTCTAAAAGAAAGAGGGGATGAGGTTGAACAAAAAGCACTTGAGGCATTCAATTTTAATAAATCAAATCGTTTACAGGCAATTTCGGCGGAAGGTAATGCATTGAAAGAACGAAAACTATCCCTTGTAGATGACTTGCATATACAAACTGAAAATCTCGAAAAATCTCGACTAATTTTCATTGATTTGATGCATGATGAACAAAACCTTGCGAACGATTTAGATGCTCTTGAATCGAACGTGAGAGACGTAAAAGAAGAACCCGAATACAAAAATCTTCAAGCACAAATTGATGAATTAAAAAGTGCGATTCAATCGGAAAAAGAAGAATTGGAAGAAGTGGTTCAGGGCATCCAGTCAGAAGTTGCAGATCTAAGAAGTGAAATGCGTGAGAAGAATGCAATCATCGCAGCACAAGCTAATGTCGACAATTTGAAAGCTCGTATTCAGGACTTAACCGAAAACGAATCGTTACTAGCTGCAGAGTTCCAGAAGCTAGATCACGAGTTGCATTTAACCGAGGAATTCATTCGAGCGAAAGTGGACCTCTTAACCGACAAGATTAACGGCAAATTCAAGCTAGCAAACTTTAAATTGTTTGAGAACCAAATCAATGGTGGTCTTCAAGAAGTGTGCGAAACAACTTACAACGGAGTCGATTACAGTTCGTTAAACAATGCGATGCGAATCAATGTCGGACTGGATATAATCCAAACTCTATCAGAGCATTACGGCATTTATGCGCCAATATTCGTGGACAATGCGGAGGCGGTAACGAAGCTAAATGTTATCGATACACAAATCGTTTCGCTGATCGTTAGCGAGCAAGACAAAACTTTACGTGTGGAGGAAGCAAAATGAAAAAAAGCGTTGATCACGTTAAAAAGTTAATTGAAAATAATTTGCCGAAATTAGAATCGGAAATTCATGAAGTCCAGGAACTAATTACAAGTTACGCAAACGTAATTGAAAACGAAAAAGTTAAATTGAATCATTTAAAAGAAAAAAGAAACCAATACATTTCATATTTGGAGGAATCAAAGTGAGACAAATAAAGTTCCGTTTTTGGGACAAAAAGTATAACCAATATTTCAAACCAATACACGAAGCTTATAAAGGTGGATTGGAAGATATTACTATTGGGTTACAAGGAGACTTGATATTGAGAACAATGTCGGATCCCGCGATTCATCAATCAGTTTTTCCTGAGCGATTCGGTCCCCTACAACAATACACCGGACTTAAGGATAAAAATGGTGTAGAGATTTTTGAAGGTGATATAGCCGAGGTCAGAAATTCATTTGGGACTTTACTTTATACAGGTGAAATTGATTTTGTTTTCGGTTCATTTGGAATTAAGAATAAAGGTTCCTTATACGAAACGCCAAAATTTTCATATCTCTTAGTAATCGGAAACATATACCAACATCCACACTTTTTGGAGGAATCAAGGTGAGACAAATTAAATTTCGTGTTTGGGATAAGGATTGTAAAAGCATGCATGTTTGCGGAACTGATGTGCACGACGCAATTTCTTTCGATTCCGATAATTTAGCTTATTATTACAACCTCCAAAATGGTGAAGGAAGCTCTCCTGATGGTACGGGTACCTATGCACTCATGCAGTACACAGGACTACAGGATAAGAACGGTGTGGAGATTTATGAAGGGGATATTGTTAGTTTTGTGGATTTCGACACAACTGGCGGACATAGAGTTGATAAATATTTTGTCGGAGTAGTCAAATATCAAAGTGGCATTTATGAAATTTGGAATAATTACGACTCGGAGTTTTACGGATCAAATGGTGCGTTTATTCTGAATTACGTTTGGTTGCAAGATGATGAATTTGAAGTCATCGGCAATATCTACAGAAATAAAAACTTACTGGAGGAATCACAATGAGCGAATTAGCACTAATCAAGAAAGATACGGTTGATATCGTCGCAAACAAAGTGAAGGAATTTCAGGAAGCAGGAGAGTTACATTTCCCAGCTGACTACAGTCCAGAAAATGCCATGAAATCAGCATGGCTGATGTTACAAGAAATCAAAACAGGCAAAAACGATGGTTACAGACCAGCACTGCAGGTTTGTTCTAAAGATAGTATCGCCAACAGTTTGCTAGATATGGTCGTCCAAGGATTAAATCCGGCAAAGAAGCAAGGTTATTTCATCGTTTATGGAAAAACACTGACATTCCAACGTTCTTATTTCGGAACAATGGCTGTAACAAAACGAGTGACCGGCGCTAAGAGTATTGATGCCCAAGTCATTTACGAAGGCGACGAGGTTGATTATGAAATGGTCAACGGACGAGTTCGCAATCTCTCACACAAGCAAAAGTTTGGTAGTCAAAACAAAGCTATTATCGGAGCATACTGCACGATTATTGAACAAGACAATAATGTATACACAGAAGTTATGACAATTGAAGAAATCGAAAAATCATGGGGACAATCAAAACAAAATCCAAAAAGTGCTGATTCAACACATAGCAAGTTCCCACAAGAGATGGCCAAGCGTACAGTAATCAATCGAGCATGTAAAAAACTGATGAACACATCGGATGATAACTCGCTTGTAATGACACATTTCCGTGCATCAGACGAGAAATTACAAGATGCTCAGCTGCAAGAAGAAATTCAAACGAATGCAAATAAAGAAGTTCTGGATATGGATGACTACGTGAACAAGGAAACAGGAGAAATTTCAGAACCTTTTGAGGAACAAATTGAAGATGGGGCGGAACCTGAACCTGTTTTTGAATCAGAATCGAATGGACCTGGTTTCTAATGATTGATATCAAGACAATCGCCACTGGGAGCAAAGGTAACTGTTATTACGTAACAGATGGTCACACGCCATTGCTCCTAGAAGGTGGCGTGTCATTCAAACAAGTACAGAAAGCATTGAACTTTCAAACGGCAGATATTAAAGGCTGCTTGATCACGCATGAACATAACGATCATGTAGGCGGTTTAAAGAGTTTTCTAAAAGCTGGCATTGATTGTTATATGAGTCCAGGAACGGCAAAAGCAATCGACTTACAACACCACCGAATTCATGAACAAAAGGCGAAACACCTATTCAAAATCGGCACATGGACTATTTTAGGTTTCGATGTGCAGCATGATGTTTCTGAGCCATTTGGATTTATCCTGATGAACGAGAAAAAAGAAAAATTATTGTTCGCCACAGATACCTATTACATCAAGTATCAGTTCAAAGGCATTACACATTTAATGCTCGAGTGTAACTATTGCCAGTCGGTGTTGGATGCAAATAACAAGTCTGGCCGATTACCAAAAGGACTCCGCCAACGCATTATGAAATCGCATTTCAGCCTTGAGAATGTGCTCGATTTTTTAAGGGCGAATGATTTATCGGTCTTGAAAGAAATTTGGTTATTGCATCTTTCCGATAGTAATTCAGATGAGCAATTAATACGTGATGAAGTTGCAAAAGTTACAGGCAAACTAATTCACATTCCGTAAATAAATGTAAATGAAAGGCAGGGGAGCAAGTTGGGAGGGTGGATTAAATTACATCGACAACTGACAGACAAACCAATTTGGACTGGTTCCACTCCAGAACAAAAAGTGATCTTAATCACCCTGCTCACAATGGCGAACCATAGAGAAAAAGAGTGGGACTGGAAAGGAAAGCGATACAAAGCAGAACCAGGTCAATTTGTTACTTCCTTACCATCCATCGCTGAAAGAGCAGGTAAAGGAGTGACGATACAGAACGTCAGGACTGCTCTAAAACGTTTTGAAAAATACGAATTTCTAACAGACGAATCAACAAAGCAAAATAGACTTATAACCATTGTGAATTGGGCGATTTACCAACAACAAGAAAATGAATCAACAGACGAACTAACAGTCAATCAACAGTCAACTAACAGTCAACTAACAGTCAATCAACAGACGACTAACAGTCAACTAACAGCTAACAAGAATGTAAGAACTAAAGAAGGTAAGAATGTAAAGAATTTAGAGAGATTAGAACCGAATGCTTTCCAAATTTTCGAATCTGAAGGTTTCGGTACAATCAGCTCATTTATTGCTGAGATGTTAGGTTCACTAATTGACGATTTCGGAGAAGACCAGGTTATTCAAGCAATGAAGGAAACACGTGTGAATGGATCAACCTCTCTAAATTACACTAAATCCATCTTAATCAATCAAAACAAGAAACGAGGGATGCACAATGCTTCAAACAGTAGGACAAGCTCTGGAATCTCTCCTGAAGAGTCGGCCAGAATTAGCGAAACGAATGAAAGACGCAAACGCCTTGCTGGAAACGAATCCGGTCGAAATTCTCACTATTCCTTCTGACAAGTGTCCACATCGTTCCTGTGATGGTTCGGGATGGATTTGGAAAAAAGATTGGTCGAAACGAACACCTGAATTTCGAGAAGAATCGGATGAATGGCAGGAGCCCTGTGCTTGTTATGAACAGCGCAAAAAACAAAACGAGATTTCACGAAAGATTGATCTATCAGGAATCCCTTTTATTTTTCGGGAAGCGACTGTCCGTTCGTTCGATCCTTTGCTCTATAAATCTCAAAAGAGTATTGATACGGCAACAATTGCGAAACAAGCTGCCGTTAAATTTATCGAAAACTTTGAAGAGATGAAAAACGCAGGGAAAGGATTGTATCTATTTAGTGAAAAGAAGGGTTCAGGAAAAACGAGACTTGCATCAAGCATTGCTAATGCACTCGTTAAAGTGCATGGAGTAGATATCGCTTTTCTAAAGGCGAACGATTTACTCTCACAAATTAAAAAAACATTCAGCAATGAAATCTCCACATCGGAGATTGATATTATTCAAGTCTTTCGAAAAGTGGAGGTACTTGTTATTGATGACATTGCGATTGAAAAACCTAGTGAGTTTGCAGAGCGAGTTTTCTTCGACATCGTGGATTATCGACTGGAACATAAGAAAGTCACTTTCTTTACATCAAACAAAACTATTGAAAATCTGGCGAAGATTTACAAAGAAGGACGTGTTCATTCTCGCATCAATAAGATGTGTTTAGAACTGTATCTGCCAGAAGAGTCTATTCGTGACGATGAAGCAGAAAAAGAGAATGCAGACATCGAGAAAATCTTATTCGGACAGGCAGGAGATTGAATGAATGCATTACTCAACCAAATGATTCTAGCAGCTGGACTCTGGAAAGAACACAAGCAGGAGATATTCCAAGAGCAATTCGAAAATCACTTAACGAACTTCTGTTTTACGTATGGCTTTAGTCGAGAGAAAGCAGAAGAAATATTACTCAACTATATCGAAGAGGGGGAAGTGTCGTGCGCAACCGTCGAAACATCAGCGGTAACTTAAAAACGATTCAAAGCAACCAACGAGACTTTTTCATACAGGGATTACGCTCCATGGGCATCACAGAAACTCCTGAAGGTCGTCCCATTGGAAGCATGCCATATCACGAGCTTTTACATTTAACCACTATTGAGCGCATTAAACGAGATCACGAGCAGGAGAACGAGGTGCCGAATGAACAGGTACTCTGAGGACTATCGCAATACCAGCTCGAAAGAAATGTACGAGATTGAGAAAGAAGCGTATCTTGTCAGCCAATTCTCTTCGACTTTTGTGAATAAGCAAGGTAAATCAATCCGCCACGCATTTGTCTTTGTGGTCAATCGGGGTCGAGGGTTTGGTGATTACAAAGCTGTTCGAAGACAAACGACAGATGGGGATGAGATTAAACGGATCCCACGAATCTTGAAAAAGAAAATGGCAGTGGAGCCAAGCGAAGAGTTAGCAAAACGATTAGCGCATGCTACTTACATCGAAAGCTTGTATGACTCATGCTTCAAAAACTGGTAGGAGGTGCAGGTATGGAATCGAAAAAGAAAAATGGCGTTATTACCCGGTTAATTATGGCGGATACCTTAGCGAAGTTTCGAGCAGACCATGAACGGCTTATCGATTCGGGATGGATAGATAATGGCGAGAAATTTACGAAGAATGGCTATATCTGTATGGACATGAAATTTGTCGGACGAAACTAAACACAATTTCGTGAAGGGGATGCTGCCGACTTTAGTATCGATGCAATACAAAACCAAAAAAACTGGAGGAAGTCAAAATGAGCAATCATGTAAACCTAGAAACATTTGCAAACGGAGCATTAGCGGAACGAATCAATCTTGAACTATCAAAAGTTTTAGAGAATATTGCGGATCCTAACACAGACCCAAAGAAAGCGCGAAAAGTAACAATGAACATTACACTCAAACCAAATGAATCTCGTAATTTGGCAAGTGTCAGTATTACTGCAAAATGTAATCTTCAACCGGCGAGAGAAATTGAGACGAACTTGATGATTGATTACAACTCAGAAGGTAAAGTCGTTGGTGCTGAGTTGAAGAGTGGCATCCCAGGACAGATGTATGTAGATGAAAATGGGGAAGTGCTAACTGACAGAGGGGAAAAGCCAGCTGAAACGGAAATCGCAAAAAAAGAAAATAAAGTCGTTAATTTCAAATAACTAACACCAACAAATAGAAAAGAGGAACCTAAATGTTAAAAGAATTCGTATCGTACTTACTTGAGTTAAAACGTCCAGAAACAATTGAAGCAGCTGGTAAGGTTTATTCCACAAACCAATTGTATCGACTAGATACAGAACAGAAAGTACAACCAATTGAATTACGTAGCTTATCAGGAATCGTTGACTACATTAAATCGAATTTCGATCACGATCGCAAACTAATGATTCATGTGGAATCGCCTACTCGAGTGAATGTGTTCGACAGTTTGAACGATGTAAATGATCGTAGATCGTATGTAGCAGCAAAAGCATTACTGCCCGAAATCAAGTTTGAACGATTCATTGACCGTGAACAATTTCAAATTATGTTGCAAGCTTGCTTCGTGGAGAACGCTCATAAGCAACAATTACTCAAATTGATCAGTTCTATCACGGAAGAAAATTCTGTTCAAATGACAGACGATGGGCTTTCACAACGTGTAACTGCTAAGACAGGAGTCGCAACTGTGGGGAATGTCGAAATTCCAAACCCTGTCGAGCTGAAACCATTCCGCACTTTCGTAGAAGTAGCACAGCCAGCATCCGAATTTATCTTGCGATTACGTGAAGGTGGCCAAGTCGGATTATTCGAGGCAGATGGTGGGGCATGGGAACTAAATGCGATGTCGAACATAGCCTATTACTTATCACAAGAATTAGAAAAAGAAATCAATCTTCAGAATGTGTACATCATCGATTAATGCCGAGTAAGTATAATAATCGAAAAGTTGTCGTTGATGACATTACGTTTGATAGCGCTGCGGAAGCTAAGTATTACGAAGAACTGAAAATGAGACAGAAGGAAGAGAAAATTCTCTTCTTTCGTCTTCAACCTAGATACGAAATACAACCCAAGTTTGAAAAAGGAAGTAAAAAGTTCAAGGCAATTACTTATGTCGCTGACTTCGAAATACACCATTTAGATGGATCCATTGAAGTAGTGGACATTAAGGGAATGGAAACGACTGACTTCAAGATTAAGAAGAAAATGTTTGAGTACAAGTTCCCTCACAGATTGACACTACTAACTTATTCGCAAATCGATGGAGGATTTATTGAATTAGCAGAATTGAAAGCGAATCGGAAAATTAGGAAGAAAAATAAAGCTCAAAAAAGAGATCATCCAAAATAATGATCTCCGATTAACGCAACTATGTATAAAAATAGTCCACCTACAATTAGACCAACTATTGGTCCGATAAATCTTTCTTTAATAAAACCCACTGTATAGTCACCGCCTTTAAATATATTACGTTTCATTTTGGTGAAAGTTTCAAAATCTTACAGAAAAGAAGGGATGGTATGAAAAAGCAAGAGTACTACCCATTGCTAGTCTCTTGTGATAATTGTGGTCTTTGGCAACCGCTCGGAGATTTCGAGTATGTACTTGATTATGCTTCATTTATCCAGTGTGGTAACTGTGGCCATCGACATAAAAACCTCGAGGAGTTGCGTGCTTATGCAAAACAAACACGGAATTACAATTGAGGTTGATCGTCCGCAAAAGGTCCATCGTATGAAGATGATACGTAAAGGGGCTTTGTTCTTACTCACGAAAAATGATGGCATTCGCGATTATTGGTTATATGACCGGTTCGAAGGGAAAGAACTTCGCGCATTGAAAAAAGAAGGATGGAAAGTCGTAACGAAATGAGGTGGAACAATTGGAGCTATTTTGGTTACTCATGATGGTGTTGTTCGGATTTGTCGCAGGAATGTTCATCGGCAAGGTCGACGGTGAGACAAAGGGACATGCTAGGGGATGGAAAGAAGGTCATGCAGTTGGGTTTGAGAGTGCCAGTAATAAAGAGTGGTTGCGTAACAAACGATGAAGTATTTTGCGCTGGATCAGATTGATTTAGATTTAGGATTTAGCCAAAAAGAAATCGAGGAATTTATTGAGATGTGGCAGAGCGAAATATCTCTGCTTAACATCTCGAAAAAAATGAAACGAAAGAAAATTGAGCTTGCTATCTTAGTGATTGATCTAGCAGAAAGAAAGAAAATCAAACAGAGAAAACAAGGGTTAGATGGTTTATAAATAAAGGGGGTCGGTTTAAGTGAAAATGTTGGCTAACTATTTGGATTTGTGTGCAACACTTGAAACAATCGAACTGGACCTGGAACGTGTAAATGCAGATATGGATTATTGGTTCGGGAAAGGCAGTTACATGTTGGGGAGTATTGGAGCTACGAAGTTTGGTTCCAAAGAGGCAATCGAACGTGTGGACTTATTTCATAACAGAAAACATGAAATTATGCAGCGTAAAGAGCACTATGAAGTAATGAAAAAGGATTATGAAAGAGCATTAGGAAAACTAAATAGAATTGAGTATGCAATCATGAAAAAAGTAGTAGTTGATCGCAAGTCCTTAAAAGAGATTTCCGATGAATTAAATTTGTCATATGGCTACGTTCGAAATGTTTCTGCGAAATGTGACAAAATATTACACACCTACTTGACCAACAGTGTGTTACTCTATAAATAAGCAGTATTGAATCTACGCAGCCAGTGCATGTGTAGGGGATATACTAAGGTAGTAAAATTAAATAAGAATTTTAGAAACGCTTGGGCATATCTCTAAGCGTTTTTTATATTAAGCAGGAAAATATCTCCTTTTTGTAGAAGTGTACAGAAAAAGGAGGAATTCTTATGAAAAAAGAAACTAAGTTCTTCAATACTGTTAGAAAATTAATAGTTCTAAATGATGGTGATTATTATTTCCAAACGGATATTACATTTATTGGCGATGGAAAGTACATGTGTCGAGGTGTTGATTTGGATAAGAATATTACCACTAAAATAGTTGTTATTGAAGATGAAAACCCCGAGTTTAAGTTTGCAAACTACTTAGAATTACTGGTAGATGGTAAAGTTGAGGGTTAAAAAAGAGCATCCTTAGGGGTGCTTTTTATATGTCTAAAAATGCAAATAGCGTGAAAGGGTGATTGCGATGGGAAAGTAAAAAAAGGTGGAGCTAAAGGAAAGTTTGCTTACTGGATAACAGAAGATGGCTTACTCAAAGTGAACGGTTGGGCAAGAGACGGACTGACAGATGAACAAATTGCTCAAAATATGGGCATTGCAGTTTCCACATTAAACGACTGGAAGAACAAGTTCCCAGAGTTTTTGGAGTCCTTAAAAAAGGGCAAAGAGATTGTTGACCGCCAAGTCGAAAATGCCTTACTTAAAAGAGCACTTGGATATCGATATGATGAAATTACCAAGGAGTATGCTGAACACTTTAACAAGGAGACAGGAAAAACTGAAATGGTAATGATTGAAACAAAAAGGGTTACAAAGGAAGTCCAACCAGATACAACTGCACAAATCTTTTGGTTGAAAAATAGAAAACCGAAAGAGTGGAGAGATAAACAGGAAATCGAGCACTCAGGTGAGACAACGCATAATGTGAATAATCAAGTGGATTTAAGCAGCTTGTCAGTGGAGGAGTTGAAAAAGCTTGAAAACATCCTCTCTAAAACTGCCATCACTTGATGAAGTTAAAAAGGCGATCGCCAGAAGAAATTACATCGATTATGTTGTTTATGCGCATGAAGGAAGATATCAAATTGCTCCACACACCGAATTTATCGGTAACATCATTCAATCTGCAGTTGATAAAAAGAAACGTATGCGAGATGGTGACATACCAACAGAGAACCAATACATCGCAATTAACATGCCACCTCGTCATTCAAAATCAATGACAATAACGGAAACTGCACCAAGTTATTACTTAGGACATTTTCCAGAAGACCGGGTTATTGAAATCAGCTATAACGATACATTTGCTCGTAAGTTTGGTAAGAAGAACAAAGAAAAGATTCGACAATACGGCAACGATATCTTTGGTATAGAAATAGCAAAAGATAGTTCAGCGCACGATGAGTGGACTCTCTCAAACAATATAGGCGGAATGATTAGTCGAGGAGTTCTATCTGGTATCACTGGTCAAGGTGCCGACTTAATGATTATTGACGATCCAATTAAGAACAGGGAAGAAGCAAATAGCGAAAATCATCGGGAAAAGATTTGGGATGAATGGATAGACTCTTTCTCCTCGCGTTTGCATCCAGGTGCAATTGTTATCCTCATTCTTACACGGTGGCACGAAGACGATTTACAAGGCAGATTGCTAAATCCCGAATATGGCCAACCGTTGAATTGGGAGGTTTACAACTTCCCACTTGAAGCAGAAGAAAACGATTTGCTTGGTCGCAAGATTGGCGAGCCTTTGTGGCCTGAGAGATATAGCTATTCGTTTATCGCTGAAAGAAAGAGATACCCTGCCTCTTTCAATTCCCTTTACCAAGGAAGACCTACTGCACATGAAGGAAACATGGTGAAAAGAGATTGGTGGAAAAAGTACGATACCTTACCTGTGTTGCAACGTATGATCATCAGTGTGGATGCAACGTTCAAAGATAGTGATACATCCGATTATGTTTCTATTCAAGCTTGGGGAAAGACAGGCATTAATGCATATCTCGTGGACAGAGATAAAAGGCGGATGGATTTTCCAACAACCTTAGAAGCCATCAAAACAATGAAAAAGCGTTATCCAAAGGCAACAGGCATTTTTATTGAGGACAAAGCAAACGGTTCGGCTATTATCTCGATGCTACGTAAACATTTGCCGGGTATCATTCCTGTTAATCCAAAGGGAAGTAAAATAGCTCGTGTGAGTGCGGTATCAGATTACATTCGTTCAGGTAATGTATGGGTGCCGAAAAATGAACCTTGGACTACAGAATTCATTGATGAGTGGTCAGCATTCCCAAGAGGGAAAAATGACGATGATGTGGATTCAGGTTCACAGGCTTTAAACAAATTGTTTTATTACAATGCAGATGTTCCAGAAGCACATGATCCTGATAATCCAACACCAAAAGAGATACACGAGTCAGCCGTACGAACAATGACTGGTGGCTCACCTCAAATAAACGATTTTATGGACTGGGATTAAATGAATTCACAGACTGCTAGGAGGAATTAAATATGGATTATCTTATCGGGCTACTCACAGGAGTGGTTCTTTTTATTGTCTTTTATCTAGGGTATCGGATGGGATTAGGACACAATCAAGTCCCAAAAGCCAAACCACCGGATATGGATCCAGAAGAACAACAACGATTAAAAAAATTGAATGAGGACTTTGCGAACATATTTAGCTATGACGTGAAAACAGCTCTTCAACGGAAGAAGGTGTAACGCTTGGAACAAACGAAAGATTGGGAATTATACGAAGCTGGCAAGCGTTATAACAATCGTTTAGAACCGAACTACTACGATACGGTGACTGCCAATTTAGAATTCTTTAACGGGAATCAGTGGCGCAATCTGAAAGTAGAGAAATTGCCTCAACCTGTTTTTAATATCATCAAACGAGTGATTACGTTCTTTATTGCTTCACTCACATCTTCAAAAAGTAAACTGCATCTAGAGCCACTAACCGATACGGATCTCGTAGATGGTCAACCTAGTCCTGCAGAAATAGCGAATGCTCAGATACAAACGTTATTTGAGAAGTTCAAAATGGATTTTAAAGTGAAGGATGCTCTATTTGATGCAGCTATTACTGGTGATGCTTGTGCGCATTTATATTTCGATATGTCGAAGAAACCTTACGGAAAAGCTTTTAAAGATATCAAAGGAGAAATTAGCTTCGAATTAGTCGATGGTGCGAATGTCTATTTTGGCAATGCAAACAATCCTAAAGTAGAAGGACAGCCATACATTATCATTTCAGGTCGTGATATGGTCGCAAACTTAAAGGATGAAGCAAAACGATTCAAAGCGAACCAATCGGATATCGATAATATTCAGAGCGATCACTTATACTTAGAACAATCTGCGGATGCAGGTAAGATTGAAGTTGAAGAGCTCGATATTGAGGGTGATGAAACAGGTAAGGCTCTGTATATAATCATTTATCGATTAAACAAAGAAAAAGGCACCATACACGTTAGTAAGAGTATCGAATCGTCTTATATTTACAAAGACATTGATACAGGTTTGCAGGGATATCCAGTCGCTTGGATGAACTGGGAGAAACAAAAGAATCAATATCATGGTCGAGCACTTTGTACAGGCATGTTGCCAAATCAAATCTTCATCAATCGTATGTTTGCGATGGTGATGTATCACCTTATGATGACGGCTTTCCCTAAAGCAGTGTACAACGCAGATTTAATGAGCTCGTGGTCCAATGAAATTGGGATGGCCATACCCGTATCGGGATTAGGCGGTGAAAACAGCATTAATAACGTCGCAGGATATTTAAATCCAGGCAATATGTCGAATCAGATTATCCAAGCGATTGAGCTGGCGATGGAGTACACAAAAGAAATGCTAGGTGCATCTGATGCTGCACTTGGTAACGTAGATCCAAAGAATACTTCAGCAATTATTGCGGTTCAGAAATCTTCATCGGTACCACTCGAAAACCCACGTGCGAATTTGTATGAGTGGATTGAGGATATCGGACAAATCCTATTTGACATGATGGGTACTTATTATGGCCAACGACCAGTAGTGATGGATATAGAAGGGATGAAACAATTAGTCGAATTCGATTTTAACCAGTTGAAAGATATGTGGTTTAACATTCGAGCAGATGTTGGGGAATCTTCTTATTGGTCAGAGATTGCAGCATTACAAACTCTAGACCGATTGCTTGAGGGAAAATACTTAGACATCATCGACTATTTAGATCGAGTTCCTGATGAGTATATTCCTCAAAAACAAGAATTAATCAGTAAAATTCAAGAACGTATGCAACAACAAGAAGCAATGCAAGCACAACAAAGCCAACCAATGGATCCTGCTAGTTTAATTCAACAATTATCACCAGAAGAACAGCAGGCATTTCAAAATGCACCACCAGAAGTTCAAAACCAAATATTAAGTCAACTGCAAACACCACAAGGGCAAGGGATGCCAATGTAGGTGTTTTTATATTGTCCTGGAGAATGACAGTAAAAGTCTCACAATATTTCGCTCACCATAGCGAAGGAGGATTTATTTATATGTTTATGCCAACAATCGCCAACCATAGCGAACCGTTTTTATTACGTGTTAATCTACAGCATTTTGCTGGAGAAGAAGTAGTTGATTTACCAGTAGAAGAGTCTCTCGAGTCACCCAGCTTTGAAGAGACAGACGATTTTTTAAGTTTCGAGGATGAATTGGAATCAGCAGAGGATACCACACCAGTTGATGATGTTTTAAATGAGGAGGAAGAACTCTTTCAAATGAGCAAGTAGAAGAACAGTTACCTCCATCGTTTAAGTGAAATTCAACCACGAAGAACAAGAAATCGGTTATGAAGATGCCGTGCCACTCATTCAAAAAGGAATGAATTACGACAAACTCAGGAACGATTGCAACAACTTGAAACAGATCCACGACTTTCCTTTATTGAAGAAATGGCGAAGAAGCTGGAATGGACACTCACAGTTCCTAGATTATGCAAAACAATCTCGTGAGCAAGCAAAGCTAGATGAACTGATTCAACAAACATTCCAGAAGAATATGCTCGCGAAATCTTGGAAAGTAAAAAATTCCGAGAGAGCAACAACAGGAAAAGCAACGTCAGCAAGAGGAACAAAAACGTAACGAGGAGTTCACGGAGTTCTTCCAATTCTTCAAAGAAGCGAACGAGCGAGACTTTGACCCGAAGACGGACCAAATCCACCAGAAGTTTGGCAACGTCATGAGCAAGGTGTTCCACTTCGTTATGCGTACATGGAACAACACATGCAGAATTTGCAGAACCAACTCAAAACGTACAAACAGAATGACCAAAATGCAAAACGTGCCACAGTTGGTAGTCTTACGAATCTCGGAACAGACGAACCAGCTTCAGAGGATGACTTCCTCAAAGGATTCAATTCAATCTAAAAACATTATTAGGAGTGAACAAACATGGTAGTAAACTTAGCAAGCAAGTATGAGAAAAAAGTCGACGAACGATTCAAATTAAAGTCTCTAACAGAAGCAGCGGTAAACCATGAGTATGATTGGAATGGTGTAGACACAATTAAAGTGTACTCTGTACCTACTGTTGGAATGAACGATTATGTGAAAACAGGTACTTCTCGTTATGGATCAGCAGCGGAACTGGATAACACAGTCCAAACAATGCTGTTAACTCGTGACCGTTCATTCACATTCACAATCGATAAAGCGAATGAGCAAGATACAAACGGTACAATGGCGGCAGGAAAAGCATTAGCTCGACAAGTGGATGAAGTAATCGTTCCTGAAATTGATGTGTACCGTTTAGCTACAATGTCTGCGGCTGCAGTTGCTAACGGACATACAACTACAGCTGCTGTAACATCATCTAATGCATATAGTTCGGTACTTGATGGAACTGAAAACTAGATGATAAGAAAGTTCCTCAAGGTGGTCGATTATTGTATGTGACTACTAGCTTCTACAAGCTGATTAAACTATCACCAGATTTTATTAATCTACTGAGATTGCACAGAAGATGCTTATTAACGGTCAGGTGGGTGAATTAGATGGAATGAAAGTAATTAAAGTCCCGTCTTCTTACATGCCGGCTAACACACCTTTCTTAATCTGTCACCCTGTAGCTACTGTAGGAGCTCAAAAACTAGAAGATTACAAGATTCATGACAACCCTCCAGGTGTAAACGGAAAACTAGTTGAAGGTCGTAACCGTTATGATGCTTTTGTGCTTGAAAATAAAAAGAACGCTCTATACGTTCACAAAACAATATAATAAAGGGGTTTTAGACTATGGAAATTAAATTCAAAATTAAAGATGGTAAAGATATCTTGGTAGCTCGTGATCCAATTCAAGTTGCAGCATTTGAAAAAGCAGGATTTGAACCAGCTACAAAAGCTGATCGCGATAAATTATATGGTGAGAAAGTTGAAGCACCTGGTACAAACGAAGGCGAAACGGAATAACAACTAAAGGGCGGGGGAACCTGCCCTTTTTTCATTTGTAAAACAAGTAGAAAGTAGGTGGCCAAATGCCTGTCACAGCACAAGCGGTATTTGATCGTGCGCTTACCTTAATGGATGAAGTGTTAGAAACAGGTGTTATCGCGACAGAAACACCTGCCTATTACAAAACAAAAGCTATTCAAACATTGAATATCCTACAACTCGAATTACTGCCAATCACGGCAGTATTTATTCCGATCAATGACTTGACTGAACCTTTACAAGTGAATGACAGACAAGCATACCTCGTCCTTCCGTATGGACTTGCAGCACATTTGTTAATTAATGATGACTTAACTATCTCTTCTTTCTTTAACGCTCGATACGACGAATTAAAGAAGAAATATTCATCTGTTAGTACTCCAGAACCGATTGTCGATGTTTATAGTGTGCTAGGAGTTGAAGGCTGATGGCGCAATTAGTCACGAATATACCAGCTCCACCGCCCTTACTTCGTGTGGAACCGTTTAAAGGTATTAACTTGAGTGTTACTCCAACGCAAATAGACCAAAGCCAAGCATCCGATATGTTAAACATGCATGTGGATGAGCGTGGTGCATTAAATAAACGCACTGGGTATGAAAAGAAGTTTGACGTTTCACTTGGTCTAGGTGCAATTAATGGTATTCACTTATTTCATCATGAGAACGGTGAAATCTTGCTTCTTGCGCACGGAACAAAACTGTATAAGCAACAAGACAACGAACAACCGGTTGAATTGTATACAGGAATTGCAGATAACTCAGTCTCATTCTTTGAATATGGAGGAAAGTGTTATATCCAAGACGGAACTAATTATTTAGTCTTTGACGGGACTTCCGTTGAAGAAATTGTGCCCTATATTCCGACACTTCTAATCAGTAAATTGCCAGGTGAAAATGGCGGAGGGGCGTTGTACGAGGATTTAAATTTACTTGGAGCAGGTTTTAAAGAAACATTCTCAGGTGATGGTACCGCAAAAGACTTCTATCTTTCGTTAAAGGATTTGGATGCGACACCAGCCATCGTAAAAGTAGATAATGTTCTCAAAACAATTACAACCGATTACACATTTGATGCAATTACAGGCAAAGTGACCTTTGTTACTGCCCCAAGTACTGGCACAAATAATGTGGAGATTACCGCCTATAAAACACAACCGAGCTTTGCGGATCGCATTAAGAAATGTCGTTTCAACGTTATCTTTGGTGGCTCCAATGATACAAGGGTATTCGTGAGCGGAAATCCTATTTATCCTTCTCAAGTGTGGCGGAGTGGATTGCAGGATCCAACGTACTTTCCGGAAAACGGATTTTATAAAATCGGGACTGATGCAGAAAAGGTGCAAGGTTTCACCAAACAATATGATTATCTTGTGATTGAAAAAGAACGTTCCAAATGGGTGATGCGATTTGAATTGCAAAATGGGGAACCATCATTTCCGTTAAAGCCAATTAATGATCAAGTAGGGACAATTGCGTCGAAGTCCATTCAGACAATCGAAAACAATCCCATATCTCTTGATAAAACTGGCGTATACATTCTGACTGCATCAACCGTTCGTGATGAACGAAATGTGCAGCATGTCAGCGAGAACATAGATAATGCGTTGTTAAGAGAACCAAATCTAGAGTCAGCAATCTCCTTTGATCACGATCGTAAGTATTGGCTAGCGGTTAACAGCAAAGTATATATTTTCGATTATTCGATTGGTGAATGGTTCATCTACGACAACATCAAAGCAAGCGCTTTTATCGAAATTGAGGACGAGTTTTATTTCGCTTCTTCTGAAGAGGGAATGATGTATCGCTTTTTCAAAGAAAGTGAAGCTACACCGTTTAACGATAATGGTGAGCCAATCAATGCGTATTGGCGTTCCAAGCAATTCGTTTTTTCAGCTGATGAACTTCGTAAACTGGTGGAGAAAGTGTATTTCGGAATGAAGCCAATGACGAGGACTAGCGTGGATTTATATTACATTTCGAACAAAAAAGAAAGTGATCTAGTGAAAAGTTCTCGAATGGATTTACTCGATTTTCGAAATATCGATTTCAATAACTGGTCATTCATTTTGTCGCAATTTCCACAGGAAGCAATGGCAAAAATAAAAGCGAAGAAGATCACACATTTTCAGTTGTTGATGAAAAATGACAAATTAGACGAAGGACTTGGATTGTTATCGATAGGTATTAAATATCGTTATCAATCCCCAGTTAAGTAAAGAGGTGATGATATGCCATTACAAAAGTTAAATGCATTTACTAAAAAGGTGCAGGATCTTGCGGACAAACCAAATGCGACGATGACTGCAGCAGAAGTGAAGGCACAGTTTGATGCTGCACCAGATGAGGTCCGAGTGTATTTGAACCAATTAATTGATGCCCTCAAATCGACAGCTGAGGGAGACAGTGGAGCAGATAACATCTCGGTAACAGCGATTGCAGATATAGCTGGAACGACTGTACAAGAATTATTGGAAAGTCTAAAAGCACTTGATGATTCCAATAAAGCATACTTACTCGGGCAAATACAAGGGATTGTTCTCGGGCAAATTCCAGACAATTCCATTACCCTTGAGAAATTAGCCTTTAGCATAGCATCTACAGCGAGTGACGTTTCCTTATCAGATGAGGGCAATTACTACACATCCGAAAACACTGAAGGTGCTTTACAAGAAGTCGGTCTAGAGTTAGACACTTTAAAGTCCGATACTGACAATAAGGTTTTATCCGTGCGTGACGCTATTGTTGGTAAGGGTGGGACAGTCACGCAAGTGGGAGAAGTGCCGACAGCTAGTGAGTTAGTTGAAGGGGTTAGTGGATTACCAACTGCAAATAGAACGGGAACACCGTCATTACTTAATCCCACTAATTTATCACTTGATAATACAGACAAAACGTTACTGACGATTAGCGGGACTAATTTAGTATTGAAGTCAATTTCTGTATTAGGAACATATTATGCGGGAGGTTCTTCTCCTGAATATGTCTACAGTCAGATGAGTATGACCATAACCATTGATGGGGTTGTTGTTCGTCCGACAACTCTACAATATCCCTTTGCTTATAATACTGATGGCTCGGCACTAAATAACGGAAATATGACAGAAGTTTATGTGTTCGAAGATGTGGAGTTTTCGACATTGTCAATATCCGCCAAGATGACCAACGCAACGTATAACAACCAACTAAATATATACACGTGGGTTATGTATCATGTTTTATAAGGAGGATAACCATTGACCGTCGCAAAGATTAACCATATAGCAACAAACAGCGTATTGAATACAAGTCTAATCATAGTAACGGGTAAAGGTAAACTAAATATGATTCAAGTGTCTACCCAAGGGAAATTTACACTAAAGATAGATGGAGTCACACAAATCAACGACACTTATTTCCCGTGGCACAATACTTACTCAAACAAACCCACTAGCGAATTAAAGGCACTTGATATTCCATTCAATACTTCATTCGAATTACTTAAAGGTTCATTTATGAGCAACAAAGCAGGAACAACCATGATTTCTTATGAGTTAGATTAGGGAGGAATAAGCATGACAAGTAATTTTATTGTCCAAGGGGACTCCGTTTATAAGTCCGAGGAAATAGTGACCGATACACAAACAGTTTCGATTACTTCATATTATGATCAAGCAACACACATTCGTTTATCGACGGACAAGGAAACCATTCTATCAAATGGAACGGATGTTGCTACCGTGACCGCGAGGCTATATAACTATGAGGGGCAATACCAAGTAGGGAGCAATGATTCTGTTACCTTTTCGATTGATGGAGCAGAACAAACACTCTCTCTAATTGATGGGCAAGTATCTATTGAAGTCACGTCCGATGTAGTTGACGATATTCTCATAACTTGCCATGCTCCAAATGTAAGAATTGGGGAGGTAGTTATCCGTGCCCAAACTTAAAAAAATTGAGAAGAAAGCAAAGGGGTTTCATGTCGGAAAGAGTGACCGTGAGAAGAAGAAAGATTCTCTGAAAGTGAAAGCGAATCCCACAAATAAGGATATAATGGAAATGTTAAATCTAATTTTAGACAAATTAGATGAACGTTAGAAATATTATTGCGTAACTATACTAACACCAAATGTGGTGTATTTTTTATGTCTAGAATGAGGTGAAATAATGGCCGCAATCAATCAAAGTACACTAAACGAGATTTACAAGAAGTCTCAAGCAGGTATTGCAATGTCAGCGCCAACGAAAGAAAAACAAGCCATTTACGATATGTACAAGTCCTCGCCAAAGGTCAAACCAACCAGCGGTGGAATTAACGATTATCAAATGAATGAAATCATCCGTAAAGCTCAATCCGGTATTCAATTAGATAAACCAACAGGCGAAAAGAACGCAATCTACAATGCATACGCAAATGTGAAACCTAAAGAGCCTACTCAAGCAACCAACTACATTGACCAAATTAACGCCATGTTTGAACAACAAAAACAAGCGCAGTTAGCTCAGTTTAATGCTCAACGTGATCGTGCAATTGGACAGATCAATCAACAAAAAGCAGAACTCGCACCTGCTTATGCAGATAAGCGTAACCAAGCAGATGTTGTCAACGCTCAGAATGTCTCCAAACTTCGTGAACTGATGGCAGCTAACGGTTTAACAGCATCTGGTGAGAACGTTACTTCGCAAGTGGCGTTAGGTTCTGCGCGACAAGGGGCATTAAATCAGCTGAACATGCAAGAACAACAACAACGAAATGATTATGATCGTCGTATCTCTGACTTGAATGATCCACGGGAAATTGAATCACTAATGGCTGCGTTAGAAGCCGATAAATCAAAAGCATTATTGGAGTCTCAACGATATCAAGACCAAATGAATTACCAACGTGAGAGAGATTCTGTGAATGATGGTTGGAGACAGAATGAGTGGAATTATCAAACTGGACGTGACAATGTCTCAGATAATCGTTGGCAACAGCAATGGGACTATCAGAAGTCCCGTGACGCAGTTGGAGACAAACGATGGAATCAAGAGTTTCAGCAGGACAACCAACGTTATGCGCAGGAAAAAGCATGGCGTGAGTATACGTACAAAAATATGTCCGCATCTGAAAAGGCACAAATGGCACAGAATGCTTCTCAATTTGGAGAAGAAATGGCATGGAAAATGTATGCACTTGAGTACCAAGGTGAAGTAGATAAATCTATAGCCCAAACAGAAATGGAGGGCTACATGAACGGTGGAAATTTTCCTAGTGGGACAGGGTTAGGTGCTCTGTCCCAAAAATATGAATCTTCAGGTAATCCTGGTACAGTTGCACGGAATGCAGGGGATATTGGTGGAGCTTCTTACGGGAGTTATCAGCTGACAACTGCATCAGGAAATGCACAAGCTTTTGCGAATAAATATGGTGGCGCACTAAAAGGATTGAAAGCAGGCACAAGCTCATTCGATAATGCTTGGAAACAAGAAGCAGTTAGAAATCCAAGCAAGTTCGCAAATGCACAACATAGCTACATCAAAGCCACTCATTTTGATCCAGTGGTAAAAGCTAATCCATGGATTTTGAAATACCCGAAAGCCGTTCAAGATGCAGTATGGTCCACTGCAGTTCAGCATGGTGTTGGTGGAGCGAAGAACATCTTGAATAAAGTGGCCAGAGTTGGTATGACTCCACAAGCGATGATTAAAGCTATTTACAATGAGCGAGGAAGAAACAATGGATTGGCATATTTCCCTAGTTCCTCAGCGAATATTCGACAAAGCGTGGTGGCAAGATTCCAACGAGAGAAAAACGATGCACTTAGCATGTTGAGAGGATGATAGGAAATGGCAACGAACTTTAATCGAAGTAAATACCAAGATACGTTTGAAAAGCGTTTTGGTAAGGGTTCCTATGATTCAGGCTTAGCAACTGCTCGAGACATCGGTTATACGAAAGCGCGTGCTGAACTTGAAAAGGCAGCATACAACGAACGAGTTCGAGCATTTGAAGCAGAAATGAAGGAACAAAAAAGTGCGCGTGAAAAGGCAGCAAAAGAAGCGAAAAAGAAAAAAGAAGATACTTCTGTCATCGATGAATTAGTGAAGAACAAAAAAGAGAGCAACTCAAACGAGCCGGATAAAGACAAGCTAGATAGTATTTTAGGGTTCCTTCGTGTCGATAAGAATAAACATGCGAAGAAAGATGATGGTAATTTCTTTTTGGACTTAGTGAATGCTGGTAAGCGAGCAGTGAAAGCAGCCAATCCATTTGATGATGTTGGATTTGGAGATGCCATGATGAAAAGCGCAATGGAGTTTGATAAAGAAAAGTCCAAGCAATTTGATTCGGTTGATCGTTTCGCAGGACGTGCTACCAACTCAGCATCGATGGGCATCATGGGCAACTTGGACAAGCGAATGCGAAACGGGGAACTTCCTGACTACCTAACTAAGCGTAAGCTTGGAGAAGGTGGCGGAGTGGACATGTTAGCGGATTTAACCGGTTATCTTGTTCCAGGTGCAGCTCTCGCTAAAGGACTGAAGGGAACAAAACTAGGTGCCAATACGGCCAAAGATATCTTGTCTAAGCCACTTACAAAAGAAACTGCAAAGAAACTTGCGAAAGAAACAAGCAAAGAGGGTGCTGCAGTCGGAGCAATTATGTCCGCAATTGAAATTGGTGGACGTGAAGCACTCAATCCAAACGACACAAACTGGAAGCAGAATCTTGCGCAGTTTGGAATCGAAACAGGTGCTGGAGCCGTATTAGATCCACTCGCGACATTAGGCTTGTCGAAGCTTGCCTCAAAAGTCAAAAAGCCAGAGTTAAGTCCTGCAGCTAAAAAGATATTTGTGGATTCAGTTAAAAAATCAGAACCGAAATCAGATATTCCTTTCTCTATCAATCCTAACCGTCCAAGTCATGCAGAACTGATGGATGCGTATAACGGGAAAGACGTGAAGAATACGTCAAGTCGGGACTTGCCATTTAATAAGAGCGAAACGATTAGCTCGAATAAGAATGTGGCCACACCTCCAGATGGTCCAAGCTTCAAAGCTGACATGGGAGAGTTAACTAAGGGTGTAGATGTTTCTGAATTGAAGGACATTAAACCTTTAAAAAAATACACAAATGATGTATATAGAAACTTTAACGAGGTTTTTGGCAAAGATTCACCCATCACAGCAAGAGTATTAGGTGATTTAGATGCTTCTAAAAAATCATATGTAGATATGCAAGAACAACTATTAAAAGAGCTTGATGAAAAAATAGTTAAAGGTATGGGGATTAAAAAAGGATCTAAGCTTTCTCGCTTGGTACAAGATTACGGAGAAAAAGTGATTGACCTACCAACATTGCAGCAAAAGGCACCAAACGATTGGCAGAAAGTTGTTGAGGCAGATAAATGGTTTAGAGAAAAATACGATAATCTCATAGATGAAGTAAATGCCGCAAGAGCAATTGTATATCCAAATAACCCAAGCAAACAGGTACCAAAACGAGATAACTATTACCGCCATTTTCAGGAATTCAGTAGTTGGACTGGTTTGAAAAATATTTTTGATACTCCTGCAGCCATCGATCCACATTTAGTTGGCGCGTCAGATTTCACTAAACCTAGGACTAAGTGGGCAGGTTTTATGCAACGAAGAGGAAATGGGAAATACAGTAGCGATGCGGTTGGAGGTTTCCTTAACTATATTCCTGCAGCTTCGTACGCAAAAAATATTGACTTGAATATCCCAAACTTTCGCAACTTAAAAAATGAACTTGCTGATCAAACAAACGAAACAAGAAATTTAAATGAATTCCTGAACTTCTTAGATAAATATTCTGGCGATTTGGCAGGAAAAACGAATCCATTTTTTGATCGTATCGTTCAAGATATTGTTGGGCGAAAGAAAATGGCAGCCTTAACATGGGTAAATAACCGTGTAAAAACGAATACTATTCTTGGAAATCTTTCATCTACCTTAGCTCAAGTAGCAAATGTGCCATTAGGAATTGCTTTTGCGAAAGAACAGGCAGGAAAAGGTGCTTCAAGAACCATCAAAGCATTTATGAATAAAAATGAACCAATCCATCAATCTGCTTTTTTAAAAGAAAGATATTTAGATTCTAAGTATCGAAAATTTGATGAGAAATGGTTAGATCAACCACAAAAAGCCGCAGAGTGGCTAATGGAAGTAGCGGATAGAACCGGAACATCATTTGTATGGAATTCAGCGTATGAGAAGGGTTTGAAGTTAAAGGTTGCAAATCCTATTAAATATGCGGATGAAAATACTCGTCGGTTAGTTGCTGGTCGCGGTGTTGGTGAAGTTCCTTTAGCACAGAAAGCGAAAGTTACGCAGCTGATAGCACCATTTACACTCGAAGTAGGTAACTTGTGGAGAGTCATGAACGACATGAAAATGGAAAAAGATTTTGGTGGATTAGCACTGTTGTTTGCATCGAATTTTGTTTTAAATAAAGTCATGGAAGAGACAAGGGGTTCTTCTGTAACATTTGATCCTATAGATGCAGCACTGGATGCAAGTGAACCAGGACTTACACCTCTCCAAAGAGCCGGTACAATGGCTGGTGAAATTGCCAGTAACGTTCCTTTAGGCCAATTCTTTGCTAACTTGTACCCAGAATATGGTAAAGCGGGTCCATTTGATGGTCCGACTAGAGAAGAATTATTCGGTTCAAGAAATCCACAAAGATTCGGTACAGGATTGGTCTCTATGGAAGCTATTCAAGATCCTTTATTTAAATTATTACCTCCGTTTGGTGGAAATCAAATAAAGAAAACTTTAAATGGAACTGAGACACTTAGAGATGAAGGGCAATTTAAGGACGGAAAAGGAACCGGCAAATCAATTCCGCTATTTGGAGATAAAGAAGAATTAAAGTATCCAGTTGAGAGAAATTATGAAAACTTAATAAAATCCATACTTTTCGGACCTTCAGCTACTGATGAAGCTAAAAAATACTATAAAAATGAATTTAGACCTCTTTCTGCAAATCAAACCGCAGACTATGAAACAGCAAAATCTCGAGATGTAGGGAAAGAGTTTTACGATTATTTAATGATCACTAGACGAGAGGATTCCGTTAAGCGTAAAATAAAGGAAATATTAAACGATGAATCTTTATCGGAAACTGAACGTACAAAAGAGGTAAATAGAGTTTTAGAAGAATTAAAAATTAAGGAATAGGAGGGATAAATTTGTTTGTAGAAAAATCGTATTTTTTTCAATTTCATTGGAAAACACATGTCTTTATTGTGAACATGTTGTTGATTCTATATTCAATAGTTTATCTTCATGATTTTATTGCTCCACTAACCATTTTTCTTTTCGGTTACTTCTACTTTGTCTATGAACCATATCGTAAACAAAATGTAATCGAGGAGGAAAGAAGATACAACTTTATTGAAAGCAATCCTGAAGTGTATGAATCATTTCAAGATATCACAACATTTCAATGGATTTTAGGGATCACTATCAAATTTATTTACTTAACAATATTCTGTTATGGTATTTATCAGTTAAATTTGCACGGTTACGAATTTTCAGCAAATGTTCTGGGATTAATTGCAGTAATATTGTTTGTGATATCTATTAAAACCATATTTATATGAGAAAATTTTAAAGCACCTACTCCATCGAGTAAGTGCTTTTTCTAATGAGGAAGTGATCCGATGACTGTTCAAGAAACAACACAAAGCACTGCCATACACGAAATGACAAAGAGCGTGAACGCACTGAATGTGAATTTCGCAAGGGTAGAAGGCAAGATAGATTCTGCACTTGAGCTCAAAAAAGACGTTGGGTCACTAGGCGAGAAAATCGATCTAACAGACGACATTGCCAAAAAAGCACTCAATTGTGCGGAGAATCTTGATAAACAACTGAACGAATTTAAAACATCCATGAAATGGTCCATCGGTATTATCTTCTCGATAATCACACCGTTAGGGCTATTTATTTTGTCGCAAGTCATTAACTAATAGGAGGTCATTCACATGACGGAAAAAACTAGTGCACCATTCGATAAAGGTATGATCATCCGCACCACTCTATTTGCAGTAGCTATGCTAAATCAATTACTTGTCAACCAGGGGTACTCTCCATTACCCTTTGAAGATGAATCAGTGGAGTATGCCTTAACGTCGACTTTGACAGTAGTAACAGGAATTTGGGCATGGTGGAAGAATAACAACGTGACACGTAAAGCACGAAAAGCCGCACAACTTTCTCAAGTGAAGGAGTTGGAGTAAGATGGCCAACTTCATTAAACCATGTGAGGGGAGAATTACATCCCCATTTGGATGGCGCAATCATCCAATTCGCAAAGTAAGGTCTTGGCATCAAGGAGTCGATATTGCACAAAAGGGCAATGTACCAATTCATGCTGCAGCTGATGGAACTGTTATTCGTGTTGGACCACTCGGAACATACGGAAACATAGTTCTGTTGCGACACAACATTCACGGCAAAACATTTGAAACGAATTACGCTCATTTGCGTGATGGATCTATTCAAGTTAAGGTGGGCCAAAAGGTGAAGCAAGGTGAAGTCATTGCATACATGGGTTCAACGGGTTCATCTACTGCACAACACCTTCATTTTGAAATACACGATGGGAAATGGGCTACTGGACAATCTAATGCAGTGAATCCTGAACTCTATATGGCCATTCCGGAAGTGGTGGAACTCCAAGAGAAGTTGAACAAGCTAGGAGCATCGATAGAAGTGGATGGCATCAATGGTCCAAAAACAACTGCTGCAATTAAACAATTTCAAAAAGAGCACGATTTAGTCGTGGATGGTAATGCTGGTCCTGTAACTCTTGCGACTATAACTGAGTTATTAACAAAACCAAAAACGGTTACACCAGGTGTTTACAGAATTAAGACCGGAACATTTGGAAGTGCTAAGTCATTTGCTGAAGCGTTGGAAAAGATGAAAGAGAAGTTTGGATGGATATTGTATGAAGCAGCAGAATCTACTGAGTTTAATCCAATGTATAGAATATACACAGGAACATTCAGTACGAAAGAATCTGCAGAGGAAGCTCGAATGAAAATTGATGAGACTTTTGGATGGCAAACATATTTGATAGATGAAACTAAATAACTTTTAGCTCTGCTCTTTGAGTGGGGCTTTTTTATTTTGTCTAATTTTGTCGAAAACAGTATTATTGGCATTTTCGTTGTTATAATATTAATCAAAAAACTGGAGGTTTGAGAATCTTGACTCTTATTTATGAAAAACCAAAGCATCGAGACATGAATACAGATATTTTACAACTATTTAACTCAAATCCTCGTTTCCCACACGAAGTGACTAATGAAATAGACGCCATTTTAGCAATGCTAAAATTAAAAAGAGTGGGACCAAACAAAATAAAAAATTTAATAATAGACATTTTTGAGTCAGAAGTTGTCTTAGAAGATTTTATCGTGTTAGAAAAAGATGGTAATTATATTGTTTTTGATGGAAATAGACGCTTAACAGCTATTAAACTCTTCAAAGATGAGAATTTAGAAATTATAAGAGAAATATACAAAGACTTATATTCTTTTATAATTAATTTAAAAAATATTAAAGACATAAGTACTTTGATAGTCAGTGCCAAAGTTTATACAGATGAAGAATCAGCAAGAAATCATGTAAGAAAATTGCATTCTGGGGAACAAGATGGGGTAGGCCAAATTCACTGGAGTAGTATTGAGAAAGATAATTTTGATGACCAAGGGAAAATTACTTTTAAAAAATTACTATTAAGCAAACTTAAAAATGACGATTCGAAAAAATATTTATATGACCAAATTGTAAAGAGAAGCATATCAACTACTATAGAAAGGTTTTTCGGCTTTTCATCAATAAAAACACGCATTTTTAGATTGAAAAGAGGAGAAGAAATATCACTAACGGATAAAATTGTATATGAAAAAGTCTGTGAAATGATAGAGTATTTTTTGTTAAAGAACGGAACAGTCACAGATGTTTATTTAAGAGAAAATGCAACTTCATTTTTTGAGAATATTAACCCGATAGGACAAGTTAATTCTGCAGAAGAGGTTACAGCGACAATAGTTGGAGACGGTGTTAATAGTGACAAAGAAGATCTTAATGATTCTGATATAAAGAAAGATACTGATGATATAAAACCAGATTCTAATCCTGAGAAAGAAAATAATGAGGATGAGTATAAAATTCTATTTGATCTTAACAAGAACTTCATATCTATCAGGGAGTACCAAGATTACGATCTATCGAGAATAATTAAAGTTGCTTCGGATTCAAATGGAGAAAACTTGATTAGTAAGGTTAGCTTCATACATTCTGGGAAGAAACTTATTTCAAATACATTTTCTGGTGATGCACAACCTGGTAGATATAATATTCAAGCTAGAATAGAAAACAACTCAATAGTGAAATCTCACAGTGTTGTGATAGAAGTAGAAAGGTATAATTATAGGTTGACTACTAGGATTAAGAAAAACAATGATTTATTTACTCCAATAAGTTCTTTAGTTAAAGGAAATGTTGTAATCGATATTTCGGAAGTTACAAACAACATAATATCTGAAATAACTTCATTAGAAGAGCCTGAGAAATATCCACATATGATTGCATCTTCAGTAAGACAATTAATCGAAAGATCAATAGACTTGTTAATTACAAATAAGTCTTTGAATTACTCTAAAGCAAATACAAAATCCATTATAGAAATACTTGACAGTATGAATAAGGATAATAAACTTCTTGAAAAATTAGTACAAGGTGATAACAAGATGTCCTTTCAAGAAACCCAAAATTTAATATCTCACATAGACAATCAGGCACTTGTAAGTTATTTACATTTAATCGCTCATAATAGTTCACATACATTTTATAATGAATTAAAAGAAGTGATTAATAAGAAAATCACCCCTTATCTAATATTAATACATAATTACCTCAAATTAACAGATTAGTACTATTAACTTATGGCCAAGTTAAGAAAATTAAGTTATATTTAATTTGAGGTGATTGAGTGGTAAACTTTTCCCCATTAAGATATCCTGGTGGTAAAAACAAAACATATCAATATATCAAGTATTTAGTAGAAAAAAACAATATTAAAACGTATATTGAGCCATATGCTGGCGGAGCTGAAGTTGCACTCAAGTTACTAATTAACGGTGATGTTAAAAAAATCATAATCAATGATGTGGATAGAAGTATATATTGTCTTTGGCATATTGTATTAACAAGAACTGATGAATTAATTAAATTAATCTTAGATACTCCAATTGATATCGATACATGGCACATCCAAAAGCAGATACAACGTCAAAAGGAATATGCCGATGAATTACAGTTGGCATTTTCCACTTTGTTTTTAAATCGAACTAATCGATCAGGTATTATTAAAGCTGGAGTAATAGGTGGAAAAAATCAAGAAGGTGAATACAAAATTGATTGCAGATTTAACAAGCAAGATATAATCAGTAGAATATTAAAGATTTCTACATTTGCACATCAAATAAAAGTTTGCAATATGGATGCGTTAGAATTTATAGAGTCTCAGATTAAATATACTCATAAATCTTTAACTTTTTTTGATCCCCCTTACTATCAAAAAGGACCAGCACTCTATACGAACTTTTATTTACATGAAGACCATGTCAAATTAGCTAAAGCTATAAAAAATAAAATGAAAAATAAATATTGGATTTTGACATATGATATTGCGAATGAAATTGAAATACTTTATTCAAAATTTAATCATAAAAAATATTACCTCAACTACTCTATTGCCAAGCCATCGAAGGGAAGAGAATTCATGTTCTTTTCTAAGAAAATAGAATCAGGTGAAATAGAAAACTATCTTAATATAGTATGACATCATTTAGCGTTTAAGCACCCACTCAGGTGCTTTTCTTTTTGTTGCATAAAGAACGTATGTTCGCATATAATAGTCGAAAAGGAGCGAATATGATGCGAGATCAAATTCGAAAGTGTATGAAGCTGAATCAGATTGTTGAGATGATCTACATGGATAAACACGGCCAGTTGTCCAAACGTTGCGTGAAAGTAATAAAGATGAACTCCACATCGTTCCAGGCATTCTGTATGACGAAGAACGCTAAGCGTACATTTATTATCGATAATGTTCTCGCAATCGCTCCAGTGGTAAAAAGGGAACGTGTAGTGATATGAGAAAGATTAACCGGGCGATGCAGCTGCAAGGCGACATTAAGGACCGTGGCAATATCAAATGGACTTCGTTATTTCTGCCGGAACATGTTAAAGCAATGAGAGAGTGGAATGAAAGCATAGGGAAAGTAGATAAACCTTTACTAGATGAATTCGACCTGCAGATACTTCAGGAAGAATTGGAGATCGCAATCCAGACAGCAAATGAAGTTCGTATTAAAGAATGGAAAGACGGTAAATTTGTTTTTCATCGAGGAATCATAATTGGAGCAAATAGTCAGAAACTGACTTACGAGGATCCATTCGGGAAGCACGATATTTGCGCGACAAATTTAATGGAGATTATGTCTCTGGAATGACAACCTAAAAAGTATAGGAGGGAAATAGAATGCCAATAAAAAATAATGTACAAGTGAAATTCGGTACTGGAGATGTAGGAGCGGTTTTAGCTTATTCAGAAGAAAATAATTGGGGCATGATTCAATTTGAGGAAATAGAACAATTACCAATAGGCGATGTTGTTGCAAACGATAGTCCAACGACTTCTGTTAATGATGCACCTGTTTCACTGGTATTTGAAAAAGTAGAAAGTATAGATGTAGTATTGTTTCAATTAGGTAGGCTGCGCGATTTAATGGCTGGTTCAAATATCTATGAAGTGAAAAAAAGAAAGTATAAAGTCAAAAACAGTAAAAGCCCCTCCAATTAGGAAGGGCTTTTTACAATATTTTTGAAAGTTATATGTTATTCGAAAGACTCTCAGTGATACCACTTTTGATACCATTAATTGCGAAAGGCAACGAAAACAACGAAATATTGAATAGATATATTAGTAAGAAACGGCGTTTTAATACGTTTTGATGTTTTGTTTTCGCCTAATTAAAGTCGAAATGGAAGGTTCTATCGGGTAACAAATAAAGTAAAACGAACCTCGCTTATGTTAAGCGAGGTTTTCTTATGCAAAAAATTCCGACTCTTTATTTACTATTCATTGACGTCGCAACGTACCTCTCTATAAACTTTCACACTAGAAAATCTCCTATTTCATAGCTAAAATCCCTAGGTAATTTCAAAAAATAGTAAATAATGCAAAAAAGTAGTGTATTTTTGTAAAGTTATGTATATAGTTAATAGGACGCAAGACTATTAAACTAATATCCGTAAAAAGGCAAACTTATCGAAAGATAAGGACGCAAAGCCACAGGTCTAAAGCATATTAAACGCCATGACGGTTGGGTTATCGTAGATACATAAACCTATAGTTTTTTGTGAAAATGGGTACCTCATTATGTATGTTTGTCTTTTCCGGTAGGGAAAGGGAATGAATTATGAACAAAAAAACCGTTGTAAATCTTTTAATCATTATGTTTCTTTTATTTTCCACAATTTTAACGTATCCTGCTCAAGCTGCAAGAAATGGAGGTGTCTTCAATACTCCAACTCCTTTAAGCAGTTTGACGAATATGTTACCTCCCTTCGATCCACATCAACCCATGATGGATCCTTCAAAAGCTATTCAACCAACTCTACCTATTACGGTACCAGAAGTACCGAACAATCAAATTTCTCCTAGACAGGATCCCGAGAGAAATCCAGCAACTACTCCGCAAGTAGAATATCCTGTAAATGTCGAAACAGGGTATTTGGAAATTTCAGAAAAGGATATTGAAGTTCCTGGAGAGGGATTAAAACTATCGTTTTCAAGAAACTATTCTAGCGCGAACGACAAAGTTGGGCCATTTGGACTGGGGTGGGAAACGAAATTAGATTCTTCCTTACAAATGTTTGCTGACTTTGAGATGGGGGAAGAACGTCAAGACGGTACGATTATGAACTATCGTTTTGTCAAAGATGATCCGGATGGTTTTATAACAGAGTACGATAATGACACGATGACGAACTACGAATTACATAAAGGTCATTACACAAAAGCAGAAAATGGAGATGTATTAACACGTATCGGTCAATTTGAGTATGTAGTGGAGACACCAGAAAAAAATAAAATCACATATTATGGTTATTCTGCACCGTGGAGAGAAAATCAGCCAACTAAGATGGGGAAAATGATCCAACAAACTGACCGTTTGGGAAACCGTTTAACGTATGACTATAATTCAAGCGGTAAAATAAGTAAGATTACAGACGAAAAAGGCAGAGTGACTGAAATTGAATGGCAAGGCGAATTGGTAAGCCAACTAGCAAGTCCTAACTATGACAAAATTTCATTCTCTTAGGACACGAAGAAGAGACTAACGAATATATCGTATCCTGGAGGTAAGAAGGTTTCCTATACCTATGATGGGGATGGAAGGCTAAACGGGGTAATTAATGGCGAGAACGAGAAAACTACTTTTAACTACAACGCCGATGATCGTGTCATTTCAGTAAAGGATGCAACGAATTCAATCGTCACTTCCTATGAGTACACGGTCGATTCAAGTAAACAGCTAACTAAAACGATCAAAAAAAATGCTTCAAATGATGCATGGCAAATGACGATTCAAAACAACAAAATTGTCAAAATGATGGACCCGCTACAAAACCAAATTTCATTTGAATACAACGATAAAAAAAATATGACAAAAAAGACGGATAAATTTGGGACAGATACGTATGTTTATGATGACAAAGAACGTTTAACAAGCCAGACGGACCGATTTGGCGTTGTTACATCGTATACATACACCGATCCTTGGAATAAACCCAAAACAATTACAACTTCTACAGGGCAACATACCAGTTATGTGTATGATGATCGTGGAAATATGATTGAACAAAACGTAAATGGAGTTCGATCGACGAATGGATACAATTCAAATGGAGACTTAATATGGACGAAGGATGCAATTGGTCAGTTAATGCAATTTCAATATGATCAATTCGGCTTCTTAGATAAAGTAACCAATGCATTAAATGAAGTGACGTCGTATTCCTTCGATATGATGGGGAGATTGCTTTCAATTAAACAACCAAACGGTTCGTCTGAATTCTATTCCTATCTTACAAACGGAAATTTAGCCGAGGTAAAAAATGAAAATGGGAAAACCCAAAAATATTCCTATGATCGAGCGGGAAGAGTAATTGCTTTCACGAACGAACTTGGACATCAAACATTAAATGAATATGATCCCTCTGGTCGCATCGTTACGGTGACATTACCAACTGATCAAACGATTCGCTATGCATATGATGAAAATGGTCGAGTGGAAACCATCATGCATCCAGGAAAGAACAAGGAGTCATTTGAATGGGACAAACTTGGACGTCTAACAAAACACACAACCATTAAAGGGGCAACTTCAACTAAATACGGAGATTACGGAATTGAAAAAGTAGAATCTCCGGCTGGTAATTTATCCTATACTTATAATTTAAAAGGACAATTAGTATCCGTAAAAGACGAGTTACATCGCGAAACAACGTATAAATATAATAAGAGCCAACAAATCGTTTCGATTACAGACCCTATCGGACGAAAACAAACCTATCAGTATGACGAGTTAGGTAAGTTAATAAAAGAGACATCGTTTGATGGTCAAACACTTCAGTATACGTACGATTCATTAGGTATGTTGAAAGAGAAAATATATCCCGATGAGTCAAAAGAGAGTTTTCAATATGATGCAGCCAAGCAATTAATCAAACAAACATTTAGAGATGCTACATCAGAAGAATACGCGTACTATCCAGGTGGACAAGTTGCATCCCTTAAAAATGCACTGGGTCATCAAACTCATTATACGTACGACACTGCAGGGAATTTAGTACAGGTCACGGATGCTACAGGTGGGAAAACAGAATACTTGTATAATTCTCTCGGTTGGATGACCTCTACGACCAATGCATTAGGAGAAAAAACAACGTTAGAATATGATGTCATGGGACGTGTCGTAGTTGTAAACGGTCCTATGGATACTAAGCAAGAATACACGTACGACAATTTAAATAGGCTGATCGAATTAAAAGATTCATTGAACCGCCTCCATAAATGGTCTTACGATGTTGAAAAAAATACCACGAAATATACCCGTCCCGACGGTTCAACGCTGCAATACAAATACAATGACCGTGGACAATTAGCATCCTATATCAATGCGGAGGATGAAAAGACAGAGACTATATTTGACGAAGTAGGTCGTCCGGTTGAAATTGTGGATGCACTAGGTCAAAAAACAAAAATGACCTATACGAAATTAGATCAACTTTCATCGGAAACATTGCCTAACGGAGCGGTGACGAAATATCGGTACAACGAATTAGGACAACTACATCAGCTTATAAATCCTTTGAATTTAACAACAACGTTCAGTTACGACGAGCAAGGAAGAGTTCAAAAAACGAAGGATCATAGGGGTGAAACAGAAGTTTCCTATGATGTAATGGGGAGAGTTCTTTCTTTGCAAAATCCACTTGGCTATCAGAACAAGTGGAAATACGATGCAATCGGTCGGGTAACAGAAGCGATAGATCCGCTAGGGGAAGTGACGAAATACACGTATGAAGCTTCTGAGCAGCCAATCACAATAACGAAACCTAATGGTTCTTCGTTAACGATGGAATATGACCAGCTTGGACGTCTAATAAAGGAAATAGACCCCTTAGAACGAACAACCTCTTACAACTACGATGCGTTAGGCAACTTAATCGATATGACAAATGCACTTGGTCAAAAAACACAGTTTACCTATAATCTTCTAGGTGAATTAGTAACTGTGACGAATCCTGATTCAACTACGGAAAAGTACCAATATGATGTGCTAGGTAATACAACAGCGTCGATAAATGCATTGAACCAAAAAACGGAATACCACTACGATAAAGCTGGTCGGATGACGGAGCTTACTACTCCTGATGGAGGAAACACAACTTACGAGTTCGATGATTTAGGAAGAGCTGTGAAAATTGTTGATCCGTTAGACGGTGTCGTAAAAAATACGTATGATTCAGTTGGGAATATAACAGAAATAGTGGATCCGATGGGAAAAAGCTCTGTTTTTACTTACGACTTATTAAATCGACTAGTAACTAAAACAGACCGTCGGGATAATACCACGTCAGTACAATATGATGACATAGAAGGCATCGTTAAATTGAAAGATGCTGTTGGTGCTGTTACTATTCAAAAATATGATGCGTTGGATCAATTAATTGAAGAAACAGATCCACTAGGCTACAAAACAACGTATCAGTTTGATGAACTTGGAAGAGCTACAGAAATTATTGATGCAAATGGTAGCTCAGAATTAATGGCGTACGATACAGTGGGAAATCTCGTTCGTCATACAGATAAAAATGGGTTTAACACCAACTATACGTATGATTCAGTAGGAAATCTCCTATCATTTGAGAATCCACTTGTTGGAAAAACATCGTATCAATACGATCAGCTAAATCGTGTGATACAACAAGTTCTCCCTCACGGCGGAGTTCAAGCCTTCACCTTCGATTTAAGCGGAAATCTTACTACCGTGAAGGAACCAGAAGGAGGGCTTTGGCTATATGAATATGACCAGTTGGGAAGAAACATTCAGCTAACAGATCCATTAAATCGTGCAACAAAACATGCGTATGACATACAAGGAAATAGAATTACCACAGAAGATTCAGATGGCAATAAAACGTCTTACGTTTATGATTTACTCGGTCGACTGACAGAGCAGAAAAATGCGGAAGATGAAGAATGGGAATTTACGTATGACAAGGTAGGAAATTTACTCAAAAAATCTGGACCATTAGGATATGAAAATCGATTTGAGTATGATCCAGAAGGAAACCTTATAAAAGAACTAGATCCTTTACTGCATGAAAATACGTATACCTATGACAAGCTTGGGCAATTAGTTCAACACGAAGATCCGAAAGGATTTGTAACAAAGTGGAAGTATGATAAGGTGGGGAACTTAGAAGAAACGATCGACGCAATTGGTGGAAGAACAAAGTACGAATACGATCCGATGTCTCAAGTGAAAAAAGTAACCTCCCCAGAAGGCAATAGTACGACCTATTCATATGACAAAATGGGAAATTTACTCTCTCTAAAAAACCCAATGGGTGATTCGACAAAGTATAAATACAATTCCCTAAATTTGTTAACAGCAGTGGAAGATGCGTTAGGTAGTATTTCCAAGTACGAATATGATGTGGCTGGGCAATTAATTAAGGAACAAGACGCTAATGGCAATCTACGTTCAAGAAACTACAATTTAAATGGTCAACTTGCTAATGAAACGAACGCACTAGGCTACACAACTCGTTATTCCTATAATCTTGCGGGTGAGTTAGCAAGTCAAACAATGCCAGAAGGAAATACGATTAACTATTCTTATACCGCATTAAACCAGCTTTCCTCAATAGACTATGGAGACGAAGTGCATTCTTATACACACGATAAAGTTGGACGGTTGACTGAGGTGAAATCTCCTGCATCCTTAGAGACTTATTCGTATGATGCGCTTGGAAGAATGACATCTCAAACAAATCATACGATGAATAAAATGTTGACGTATCAGCATGATCTAGTTGGCAATATCTTGCAAATAACAAACAGTGAAGACCGTACCACCACATACACGTATGATGAACGCAACCAACTCACAAGTGTAACGGATCCAGAAGAACTCGTGAGTACATTTGATTACAATGGACTTGGAAGAGAGATATCCCGCATTTTAGGTAATGGAAATTCGATTACTCGTTCCTTTAACTTAGATGGAAACTTATCGACGATTGAAAACGAAAACACAGAAGGTGTATTCTCTTCCTTTACGTATGATTATGATAAAAATGGGAACCGAATCCTTCAAACAGAAGAAGATGGAGCACAGACAGCTTACAGTTATGATGCACTTGAACGACTAATAGAGGTCACGTACCCAGAAGAAAAAATTCGCGCATTAAAACTGGCACCCGATACGCCAGAAGATGGTAACACGAAAGGCAACAACACAGATACTGAAAGAAAAATAGTGTGAACAAGAGTTCTGTTTCAATCGCGAGCCAGCCGAATGAAAAAGAAAAAGCTACTCCATCTCCTAAGAATGAGGGGAATGGAAACGGCAAAGGAATCAGTGGTCAAAATGGAAACAATAATGGAAATAACAAAAGTGGAGATAAAGAAAATTTCGGTCAAAATGGAAAAGGAAAGAAAAAGGAATCACCGATTGCGTGTGGTCCAGACGGCACAATCGAATTCGATGAGAATGTGGAACGTGTCGATGATTTGCCAGATTATTTACTAGAACCAGTAACGAACGTTTACTATACGTACGATAAAATGGGTAACCGTCTCACAATGACAAATGACGATTTTACGGTTACCTATTCATACAATGCGTCAAACCAATTAATAGAAGAAGGTGACACAAGCTTTTCGTATGATGCGAATGGAAACATTCAATCCTCGGAAAATGCGGAAGGAAAAACAAGCTATACCTTTAACAATGCCAATCAATTAACACTCGCAGAATTCCAGGATGAAAGTTATGTCAGTTACTCCTATGATGGACTTGGTCGAAGAGTATACCGAGAGGAAATGTCGTGGAAAGAATACGAAGGCATCAAAAAAGGAAATGATAAAAACAAAGGAAATAATGGGAGAGGCGACGAGAAAAAGAACGAAAATGGTCATTCAAACAATGGAAAAGGAAATGGAAAGGCAAATTGCCACAATGCCGCTGGCAATGCTGGGAAAGGATCAGGACCCTTTAATAATCCAGGAAAAGGGAAGAAAATTGGGCTGTACAAGCAATATGGTGAGAATGGAGAAGCGCAGGTCTATCACAAAGAGACCACGTACCTCTATGAAGGCGACTCCACAACGCTTCATAAGGAGTATAGCGAAACTGGCTCTCCATATGCAGAGTACACCAATGGTCCAAACGGTCAGCTAACGTCACGAAAAATGTTCGGTATGCACGGATTATCCAATCCAGCACATGACCCGAATCTGAAAACGACTGGTGGATTGCTGTATTACCAGTATGATGGGCAACGAAATGTATCAGAAGTAACCGATCGCCATGGCGACATCATTGAACAGTATCGTTACGATGCCTTTGGCGGCATTTTCACTGGCACGACCACGCCGTATAACCATCACGGATACACCGGAATGCGATATGATGGGAAGACAGGACTCGTCGACTTAAATGCCCGTTGGTATAACCCGACTGCAGGGAAATTTTTGAGTGAGGATACGTATCCAGGAGAACTAGCGCTTCCGCAAACACAAAATCGCTATTCGTATGCGCTGAATAACCCAGTGAATATGTGGGATCCAAGTGGTCATGTGGCAGTAGGTGTCGATGAAGGAACGGGTGCCATTCCGTCGTGGGTTCGTGCACAACGTGATTATGACTCGATCGAGAAGCAAAATGGACTGTTTACCAATTATCATTATTGGGATTTTGTCGGCATGAACAAAACGACTTCTGATACACGGTTGGTCAAAGAAGTCATGGAAGCGAGACAGTATACGCAAACGTATCAGCGAGATGTGTCGAACACATGGACATACGACTATACAAAAATGACGACGATTACCATCGATGATTTAGAACGGAAGTATGGCGATGACTACCATAGTACGGAAACCTTCCGTGAAAACTACACAGAAGAATGGATTGACTTTATCAGTGCCGAAGAAATCGCAGGGCAAAACGCCGAAGAAATTGCGAAGTACGGCGCACCGGCCAATGCGAAAATGTTGGGCATTAAGATCAGTCGACCAACCGCATTCGATAGCTATGTAGATCGGGAACGGAACAAGCATTTAATACAGGTTCAACCATCCACACCAAAGGTTGTCGTAGGAACTAACGCGAAACAGAATGCTTCGACATCCATTCGACGTGCTGGTTCCGTGGCACTCGATGTCATCCCAGGAGTTTCTACCTTTAAAGGGATACAACAAGCCGTCACTGGAGTCGATCTCGTCACAGGAAAGCAATTAGATACGGTGAGTCGATTTGCGGAAGTCGGTGGAATTGTCGCTTCCTTGATTCCGATACCTGGAGCGAAGGTTGCAGGGAAATACGCGACAAAATTTGCGATTCAAGGAATAGGGAAAGCATTTAAAGGAATCGCTACTCATTCGGGTAGTTTTTGGAAACGAGCAACCACCCAAATCAGTAATCAGAATGGGCATCTCGATCTCGGGAAGTTTACTAAGGGTACGGGTAATTCGAAGTTTACACAGACAACTGCATCACCAAATTTCAGCCAAGAAGGAAAATTTGCTGGCAAAACAATTGGAGAAGTTTCAGGTATGATTCGAAATGGTCAAATAAATGTTAAGGATGTTCCTGTGGTTTACATCGAAAGGAATGGTGTAAAATTAATCGAAAATACTAGATCTTCATTAGCACTAAAACGTGCAGGTATTGCAGAATCAGATTGGAATTTAGTCAATAGAACTGGAGAATCAGTAATTGAAGCCAAAATAACCGAGAGATTGTTGCGAAATGGATTGGACAATTATGGAACGGATGTTCTTAGAATTACTGGTGTAGGAAAAAATGCTAGTAGTTTAAAATGAGGAGGTTAGGCATGGAAGTTGAAAAAGTTTTTATAATTGATGAGTTAGCTCAAGACTTTATGCATACTCCCAAGGTTGAACAAAGGGGAAGTGATTATATCCTCATGTTTGATTTTGAATCAGAATCGGGTTCTTATGAATGGACAGGAATTACATTTAAAGACGTTGCTAAGTATATGCATACTCCTGATAACATGGTTAACGAGGATATGCTAAAGGCGTATAATGCTGTGGGAATTGTAAAAATGTCTAATTGGTTAAAAGAAGAAAGTCCTATAAAAAACGACAAGACTTATTATAACCATTATTTGATTTATTTTGATGGCTTTGGTGCTTATGAATTTCTAGGAACCAATTTCATTAAAGGGTTAAATTTATAATCTAAAGCCCTCTTTTTAAGGGGGCTAAAACAAAAGGTTGGAGGAGTATGGATTACTTTAAACTAAGTAAAGAAATTTCGTATGCGCTACGTCATGCTCCTTGGGAGTATGAATTAGAGTTAGATGATGAAGGTTGGATAGATATTGAACAACTATTAATAACCTTTAGAGTTAACAAACTCTGGAAACATCTAGATGTTAATGATTTGTTTAAAATGATTGTGGTATCAGATAAAAAACGACATGAGATCTCAAAGGGGAAAATTAGAGCCTTGTATGGACATTCTAGACCTCAGAAAATAAAAAAGAGAACAGGGATTCCCCCTTCAATCGTTTACCATGGCACAGCAAGACATTTGGTGGAGCAAATATTAAACCAAGGTCTTCAACCTGTGAGTAGACAATTTGTTCATCTATCAGCTGACAAAGATACGGCATTTTTAGTAGGAAAAAGAAAAGACTTTTCCCCCGTTATACTAAGAATTGATTCCGAGAAGGCTCTGAATGAAGGAATAAAGTTTTACAAAGGTAATAATACTATATGGTTGGCGGACTATATTCCATTCGAGTACATCTCTAAAGAGTAAGCATAGATAGAATTTAAAGACCTTGATTAGCCTTTAGCTTTTCAATCGGGCTCTGCACGCTATATTTTACAACTTGGCTGTTCAACAAGTGCAAGTAGCAAAAGGGAGTAAATTGCCACGGAACCCAGTGTTTCATGCTTATTACCAACGGAAGCTGAAAGAAGGCAAGACTAAGGGACAAGCGTTGGTGTGCATAATGAGAAGGCTTGTGAACATTGTTTATGGAATGATGAAGCATAAAACAGCCTATGAATTACCGATAATAAAAGAGAAAGAAATAGTTTAATAAGGTGCTAAAATGGCTGACTTTATTATTTTTAGATTTTAAGATTACAACATAGGGTACGGGTAAATCAGGAAAAGGTTTAACTAAAATTGACGACCATGTTGACTTAACAGGATTTAGGAAAGACCATATTTTAAACAGGCATAGAGCCGGTGCAGGAAAGGGGAAAGATGAGTTTCCATCAAGTTGGAGTGATGAGCGAATTCTTCACCAAGTTTCAGATATAGCAACTGATCCTAAAACGGTAACAGGGGTTGGAAAGTGGAATTCTCCATATGCAATAGGTATTCGTGATGGAGTTAAAATTAGGGTTGATTTTTAACCAAATACACATCCCAACCATGCAGGAAAAATTTCAACAGCTTATCCATTGGGGTCAAAATAATTTCAAGGGGACGTTATGATGAACAACGATAATGAGAGATTAGCAAGCTATATTTCAGCATCAGAAGGAATTATCTCATCTGATGCAATAGAAGAAGTAAGGCATTTCTACGAACACGGTGAATATGAAATGTCATTTGAGGGGTTAGTAATTGAATTAATGAAAGTTCGAAAATACCCCAATAATTTTAATTTGAACGAATGGAGAGAATTAGCTATATCTTACGGATTAAATAAAGAGACAGTTTTTGATGGAGAATTTTGGGTTAAGTTTAGAAATTGGGGAGTGCTCTTTGAAAATAGATAACATATGCAATATTAAATAGTCTCAAAAACCTTGATTGGCTAAATGCCTTTCAAGGTTTTTTTACTTTAAGAACTTTATTATTAAAACAATATGATTTTAAATCAATAACTCATGATGGTTAGCAAACTTACTAGATTAGTTGCTGTGGCATTTAATTATAACGACCACCTTACTACTCGATTTATATTTACACACGAGAAGGACAAAGCTCGTAATCTAAATGTGGTAACATACACTCACATAAGGCAAGTAAACAAAAAGAAGTATGGGTTGTTGAGTAGGACAAAACGAAAATGATTTGTTTGAGAAATGAGACTCCATGAAGGTTGTACCATCATGGAGTTTTGTTTAAATACTTGAATTACGTAATAGTAACGAGAATTAGGCGAGATGACATTTTACATGACTGGGGTAGTTATGACATGGCATAGTTAACAAAATAACGAGAAACGTACTAGCTCGTGGCGATAACCGTAAGGTATCGTGAAAGAGTGTTCTTTTACTACCTTAGCTTTAAATTTTTTGTTGTATTTTAACTAGAGACAGTCGTATAATAATCGCTATTCGCTAAAAAGCGTTACATAAATTTAAATTTCCGTAACGGGAGGGTGAAAAGTTGAACGTTGTCGGGTATATAAGAGTTTCTACTCAAGGGCAAGCTAGAGATGGATACAGCTTGAAGTATCAAGAAGAGGAGATTGAAGCTTGCTGTAAAGAAAAAGGGTGGAACTTAATACATATTTTTCGAGATGAAGGAATAAGTGGCGCTAGGGTGAAGGAAGAAGCGTTGGAAATAGACAGGGTGGGCTTACAGGAGATGTTGGCTCACCTTTCGTCTGTCCAAATACAGTATGTGGTGGTGCTGAATACAAGCAGGTTATGGCGCTCGGATATTGTGAAAGTGCTCATTCAACGAGAGCTGAAGAAATACGGTTGTGATATTAAAAGTATCGAACAGCCCTCGTATAGTATTCACAAAAAAGACCCTAACGACTTTTTGGTGAACGGATTGATGGAGCTATTAGACCAATACCAACGGCTTGAGATTGCCCTTAAGCTAACAAAAGGAAGAAATAAAAAGGCGAAAGAAGGTGGTTACGCAGGAGGACGAGCGACGTTTGGCTATCAGAAAAAGAAAGGGGAAAAGGAACTCACCATCCATAATGGGCAAGCAGAGGTAGTGAAACGAGTGTTTGCGTTGAAAGAAGTATACAAGCGTATGTCCTTATCTAAGTTGGCAGAGCAATTAAATAACGAAGGGTATACAACCACACTAGGGAAATCTTTTACGAAAGTACAAGTGAAACGCATTTTAGACAGACGAAGCTTTTATCAAGGGCTTTATACATACGGAAACATATAAGCAAATGGCAAACATGAATCAATTATTTCAACCTTGACTTAAAAATGGGGCTCATTTTCTTATATGTTGTTATGTAACGATGAAAATGGATAGGCTTTCGTACCAATGCGCACCGAAAGGTGAACGCTCGAACTAAGGTTGCCGGCATTTTCATTCTGTTGAAAAGGAGGATGCGTATATGCACGATAAACAAAAATACTTGTATGTGGGTGTAGACTTACATAAGCAACAACATGTAGGGGTTATCATTAATTGTTGGCAAGAGAAGCTAGGGGAAATAACATTTGATAATAAACCATCTCCTTTTTCTAAATTTCTATTAGAGGTAGATAAACAAAAAGAGGACGGAATGACCCTTGCATTTGGATTAGAAGATGTAGGTGGATATGGGAGATCGTTGGCACAGTTTCTAGCAGACCATGGGCAACTTGTAAAAGAAGTAAACCCTGCGCTTTCCTACGCCGAACGAAAAAGCCATATGACGACACAAAAAAGCGATAGTTGGGATGCAGAATGTGTCGCACGCATCTTAGTCAACAAACTGGAACACTTACCAGACGCGAAACCAGATGATTTATTTTGGTCTATCCAACAATTAGTATCGAGAAGAAATGCACTAGTAAAAGCGCAAGGTGCTCTAAAGAACCAACTGCACATTCAATTGAACCACCATTACCCAAGCTATAAAAAGTTTTTCTCCGAGGTGGAGGGAAAAACGGCGTTAGCGTTTTGGGAACGTTACCCATCGCCATCTAGTTTACAAGGTGTCACAATCAAACAATTAACCACTTTTTTATTAGATGCGAGTAACAATACATGTTCTGTGAAAAAAGCGACTGAAATAGTGAAGCTAGTGGAAGAAGATGGACTGACAAAGAAACAATACCAAGAAACTAGAGACTTTCTAGTGAGAAGCATTGTCCGTGATATTTTATTTAAAAAGCAGGAAATGGGCTATGTGAAGAGAGAATTAAAAGAGTTAATGGGCTTACTAGACTTTCAACTAAATACAATGCCAGGGGTTGAACTCGTCACAGCATCTGCCTTAATTGCGGAAATTGGCGATGTAAGACGTTTTTCGAATGCCAACAAATTAGCACGATTCGCGGGGATTGCGCCTGTTTACTTTGGCTCTGGTGGAAAAGGAAAGATGCATAAAAGCAAACGCGGAAATCGGGCGCTACACGCTTTATTTTACAACCTAGCAGTCCAACAAGTGCAAGTAGCAAAGGGAAGTAAACTGCCACGAAACCCAGTGTTCCATGCTTACTATCAAAGAAAACAAAAAGAAGGCAAAACAAAGGGGCAAGCATTGGTTTGCATTATGAGAAGGCTAGTGAATATTGTATACGGATTGATGAAGTACAAAACAGCCTATGAATTGCCGATAATACGAGAGAAGGAAGAAGTTTTATAAGTTATCAAAACGGTTGTTTTTTTATTAGTAGCTTTTAAGATTACAACATAGGGTAATAGAAAACCTGATGTTGAAATTACGATACCTAGTAATAGATATCCTGAAACAAGTAAGCATATCCAAGACGCACAAAAAGCAGGTCATCCAGACACACTAACCATTGACCGTTCAGGTGCAAAATTGCGAAGAAAAGATAGCTTAGGTGGTCTTAATAAAGTTCCAGGAAAGGATTTAGATGAATACCCACCAGCAATGTTTAAAGAGGGTGGTATGGGTGCAAGTGTAAGACCTGTTAGTCCATCTGATAACAGAGGTGCAGGTGCTTATTTGGGGAATAAGTTAAGAAATTATCCAGATGGAACGACAGTAAGACTGAAATAATGGAGGGATTATATAATGAGTGAGTTTTCTTTTGAGTCTGAAATTTTTTATTCACAAATTGCATTGTTTCAATATGGACTTGATAACCCTTTTAATGATTGGAATGACACTCATGTAAATCAAGGGTTTTCGTGGAGAGAAGGTTCAGTTTCCTTTGGCACACTATCTAGTGATGGTGAATGTAAGATTACTGTCAAGCTGTCAAAAAAAATAGAACTTGATGGTGATATAATAAGAGCGATTGTTGTTCCTTTTAAAGTTGACAAGGGTGGTATAGAGATTGGTTCAGTAATGGAAACAGTTGCAATTGATATACCTGAAGGGAATTATGAAGTCTTGTTTACCGCTAAAAATGTAAATAGCACAGAGTGCTATACATTTTCATTTATAGAGAGTGAAAATCCCGTTGCAAAGATTTTAAAAGCAGACGAAGAATTAAATTTACCTGATAATTTATTAATGGAAGCAAATACAGCTACATAAAAATTATTGGACGGCTAACTCTGTGTTAGCCGTCTGTTTTTAGTGTATCGAGTGTCGAATAAACTGCTAATCATTTATAAAATATGGATAATAAGTATAACCCTTATATGGTATTTCATTAATTTTTTTTGGTACGTACACGCAGTTTAATACGAATACCCTATTCTATGCTTTTTCATTTTAGTAAAGACCGAACTATCATCGGTTACCGACATACTCATCGGATTAAACCTTTCCTTTGTTTTTCCATTGATTTTTAAATGTTTCGCAACTTTGACGTACATAGAACGATTACTATGACAAGAGGACTACTCCACCTCAATTAACTCCTGAATGTCGAAGTTTAACACTATGCATACCCTTTCTAATGTTGATAGATATATTCTGCCCAGGTTGTTTGAACAAAGAGGACTTATTTTACTTGGTCGCAACCCTGTCATACGTTCTAATTCACGTTGTGAGAGGTCACGTTCGTAAAGAGTTTCCTTCAACATTCGTGAAATTTTACCGAACGTAAAAGCGCCATACACGGATATCTTTTTTATCCAGCACATGACCCGAATCTGAAAACGACTGGTGGATTGCTGTATTACCAGTATGATGAGCAACGAAATGTTTCAGAAGTTACGGATCGTCATGGCGACATCATTGAACAGTATCGATACGATGCATTTGGCGGCATTTTCACTGGCACGACCACACCATATAACCACCACGGCTACACTGGAATGCGATATGATGGGAAGACAGGACTCGTCGACTTAAATGCCCGTTGGTATAACCCGACGGCAGGGAAATTTTTGAGTGAGGATACGTATCCTGGAGAACTAGCGCTTCCGCAAACACAAAATCGGTACTCGTATGCGCTGAATAATCCAATCAATCTATGGGATCCAAGTGGTCACGTGGCAGTAGGTGTCGATGAAGGAACGGGTGCCATTCCGTCATGGGTTCGTGCACAACGTGATTATGACTCGATCGAGAAGCAAAATGGACTGTTTACCAATTATCATTATTGGGATTTTGTCGGCATGAACAAAACGACTTCTGATACACGGTTGGTCAAAGAAGTCATGGAAGCGAGACAGTATACGCAAACGTATCAGCGAGATGTGTCGAACACATGGACATACGACTATACAAAAATGACGACGATTACCATCGATGATTTAGAACGGAAGTATGACGATGACTACCATAGCACGGAAACCTTCCGTGAAAACTACACAGAAGAATGGATTGACTTTATCAGTGCCGAAGAAATCGCAGGGCAAAACGCCGAAGAAATTGCGAAGTACGGCGCACCGGCAAGTGCGAAAATGTTGGGCATCAAGATCAGTCGACCAGACGCATTTGATAGCTATGTAGATCGGGAACGGAACAAACATTTACGGCAAATTCAACCATCTGGTCCAAAAAACCATACCAAAAAATATTATGATGAATTATTCCAAAAATGGTGGGATGGAGATAATTCAATCTATGGAAACGCAGATCCTATCACTCAACAAGAACTAAATAGACGGATAGGTGAGAAAGCGCTACCTCTTGGTCCTTCTTACTTTGCAAATGGTTTACTAACTGGAATTGGATTCGCTCCCATTAGTTTTGGAGGAGTATTAGGAGTCGGTGCAAAAGCTTTTCCAAGGGCAAGTTCAGCTATAAAAGAAAGCAAAGTATTGACTATAACTCTAGGAACAGTTGATGATGGTGTGAAATGGGTAAATAATAAGATAGATGCCATTACGAACGTGATTAAAAATAAGACAGGAAGTATTCCTAAGGGTACGGTTAAAGGTACCTATTCACCTGCTAATCCAGGACCTTTAAAGCAAAGTGTAGCAGAGACTTTTAGTGGTGCAACATATAAGCAAATTGCTTTAACAGAAGACACAACATTTTATAGAGTATATGGAGGAGAGGCTGGAAAGGTTGGTAGCTATATGACGAGAGTACCTCAAAATGGAGGAATACAGTCACAAATAGACCTTGCATTAAAACCTGAGTGGGGAAATACTACTCAATATGTTACCAAAGTTGTTGTTCCAAAGGGTAACGTAATATATGAAGGTACAGCGGCACCTCAAACGATAAACGGGGGAGCAGGTCACTTGATAGGTGGTGGCAATCAAGTATATATTCCGGAGGTGAATGCCAATTGGTTCAGCAAATAGAATGTGATTGTAATGAAAGGTACGGTACAGATATTGATTCCTATAAACTATTTGAAGAATTAAAGTCCTTTTTTGATGAACAAGTCAAAAAGAATGTATTTAAAGACATTCCTGTAACAGAACCGTTTTATGTGGGACATAGTGATGTTCAAGACATTAGATGGTATGCTACAAAGTGGTATAAATGCAATGTTTGTGGATGCCTATGGGAGTTTGATTATCCTGACTTTCCTGCAAAAGGGTTTGTAAGAAAATTTGAAAATGGATTGTATCTTTCAGACTCACGCTAAGTATATTTTTCTAACAACAACCTTGATTGGCTAAATGCCTTTCAAGGTTTTTTATTGATTTTATAGTTTTACGTTAATAAAATGAGACTTTTTGAAACAAAAACTCATGATGGTAAGAAGACGGACAATTTTGGTTGCAGTGACATTAATATAAAACAACCACACATAGTACTCGATTTATATTTACACATGAGAATGACAAAGCGCGTGGCTATAAACAATGGCAAACGTAAAAAGGTTTTCGTAAACTGAGTTGCTTATAAAGTATGGGGTGTATTTTTCCAAGAGACGGTCGTATAATACTCGCTATTCGTTAAAAGACGTTACGAAAATCCTAATTTATGGAAAGGTTTGTTGAGAAAATGAACGTCAACATTCAGGTGGAATTGTAAGAAACACTCATTAATATTAAAACAATCATGATTATTTATGCATTCTTGAAAGTTTAAACTGACGCAATAGTGTCGTACAAATGTTGTCTTGCACTGACACCTGTTTTATCCAGCTAATGACTCGAATCTTAAAACGACTGGTGGGTTGCTGTATTACCAGTATGATGGGCAACGAAATGCATCAGAAGTAACGGATCGTCATGGCGACATCATTGAGCAGTATCGATACGATGCAATTGGAGGCATTTTCACTGGCAAGACCACGCCTTAAAACTACCACGGGTACATGGGATTGCGATATGATAATTTTCCTGTTTAATTACCATTTGAAAAAATGATGGATGAAAATGATAAAACCCGGACGATTCAAAATCGATGCCGGGTTTTAACAAAATTTTCATTAGACATAACAAAATTTTCATTAGACATAACAAACTTTTAAAGTGAAGTTAATATGAGTTAAATTTCAACATGCAATGGCGTCTTCATGTAGGTACGGATTCTTACAAATCCAATACCATACGTGATTGTAAGAGCAATCGCACAAATAATTTGGATGAAACTCATTGAGCTGAGACTAAATATTGCGAACAAAACTATTGTAGTAAGAAGCGATTTAAATAACTTTTTATGGATGAACAATAAAAGCAGTAAGTAGCAGACCAATAACAACGCGAAGTTTGGTAAAAGCAAGCCAATAGAATATGGAATACTGCTCACAGTAGGGTCAGCTACATATTTTCGTAAGAATTCATCTCTAAAGTTGTCATAAGAACTATTTTGCGTACCAACTACTAGTAAGACGAAAAACTTAACTATAAGAGGCATTGTAAGTAAACCAAGTCCTATCCAAACAGTTCCATGAAAAATTTTCAGTGATCAAGGTTTTATTCCTAAAGATTGTTTGATAATTGGTGGTTCAGATAGAAATGGGTACTCAGGTAAAGAGGGAGAAGCATTCTCAATCTTTAATGGGTCTTCCATGACTTCTAACTCACTTGTCTCCGTTCGGACCTTGGATAAAAGTGGAATTGATTTTGTAACAATCATCAAAATAAGTAAATAGGATGTAAACACCCCTGCATTTAACGCGTAAGATGCTGCAACATAGTTGAAAAACTGTTCCCCCATTAGCTCCATAGCAAATGATCGTTTAATGAAACTATCAAAAATATTACTAGTCCAATGAAGGAAATAATATATCGGTATGTATACGCCTAGTATAATTCCCAATTTTTTCGTCTTTTCGTCGTAGCTAAGATAGCCCTTCAACGTAGAATAAACTGCCCATAATCCATAGATGTTATAAAAAGGAATGGTGATTCTTCTTATTGCCCCCCATGGTGAGATCGGATAACTGGGAATTAGTTCTTTCAAATCCTGATGAACGTTGAAAATCCACACTAGATAAATAATAATCATCATCAAAAGCAGAATAGAAAACACTGATTCCAAAAACATGTCGACTAATTCAATTTTAAGGTAGAAATCATACCAGAGGGAATAAATGAGCGTGGTAACAAAAATAGATAATGACAGTATAATTGCGGCCCATAGAAAAATTTTTAATATATTCCCTGTGTCTAGAGATTTTAATTTCATGTTTCTCCTCCATCAATACAAACTATTTAGAACGGACAATGCCTCATTTAGATTTCCCACTGGCACCACACGCACTGTTAAATCTTCTTCATTTACTACTTGTAAAGCTTCGTATTGGTTACTCCAAGTTTTGTCTTCGTAAAATTCACTGTCTTTCGGAATAAAGAAAATGTCTACTCCATTTTCTTCCGCGGTCAATAGCTTATTTCGGATTGATCCAATAGAACCCACTGATTGGTCAGATAACAAGCTTCCTGTTCCAGCAATTTTGTATTTACCACCATGGGAAAAGTCAGTTTGCTGCCATTCTTCTATTAGACCAATAGCAATCATCAGTCCATAGGAATCACCGCTATACATTTGACTTTGTTCCAAAATCTTATTCATTTCTGCATTTAGGGCAGTGGCAGTTGAAACATTGGACATGGACCCAGCAGAAGCTACTGCGTTTGTAACTGTTTCGTATTGAAACTGCTTTGAAACTTCCTCGTAATCTCTGTATTCCTCGTATGTATAATCTTCGAGCGGAGTAAACTGGAGATCGCTATATCCAGACATGAAAATCTTTATTTTTTCAGCGTAATTTCTTGTTACTCCATAGTTAACGTAAGTAAAATGAACTGATCCATTGATGCCCAATTCTTGAACGGATTGAATACCACCATTTGAAACAAACTCCTCGTGATGAGGAATAAAAAAAGGACTTACGATTAGAATTGGTATGAATAGTAGAATTATTGCAATAAATGTACTTTTTTTAATCTTTTTTAACGCTGAAATGCCTACTTTTAGCATAATTTCCCTCCTACATACTGTTTATCGGAATTATGCATGAAATTTGGAGTAAATTTAAAATTAGAACGATCCCATCTGAGACTTTTCAGAAATCATCAGTCAATCGGGACTAGTCGAAAAAACATTACGATTCCAGTAATATATAAGATATCTAAACTTAAGCAATGTTGTATGAGGGGAGGTCTTTTCTTGATTCATGTTGGTTTAACTGGTTGGAGTGATCATCCGGAAGTGTATTCACCGTCTTCGAAACAAAACAAATTGCAAGATTACAGCGGAAACTTTCCAGTGGTAGAAGTGGATACTTCTTTTTATGCGATTCCTCCAAAGCGAAATACATATAAATGGATTGAAGAGACACCCGAATCGTTTCAGTTTGTCGTGAAAGCTTACCAAGGCATTACGGGTCATCATCGAGGAGAACTTCCTTTTGCGAATGAAGAAGAGATGTTCCACTTATTTGAAGAGTCGATGATGCCATTTCTGGAGGTCGGCAAACTTGCGATGATTTTGTTGCAGTTTCCACCTTGGTTTGATTGCAAAAAAGAAAATGTCGATCGAATTCGGTTTTTACTGGAACGCTTTGAGAAGTTTCCAGTAGCCATCGAATTCCGCCATCAATCTTGGTATTACCCAGAATACGAGACGAAGACACTGCAATTTCTGGAGGAACTAGGTGCCATTCATTCTGTTTGTGATGAACCACAGGCTGGGGAAGGTAGCATTCCGCTTGTTCCGATTGCTACATCTACTGAACATGTATTAGTTCGTTTGCACGGGCGGAATTTGCACGGATGGAGAAATCCGGGAAATGAGCACAATTGGAGGGAAGTTCGGTATCTTTATGATTATAATAAAGAAGAGCTTCAAGAAATATCAGAAATGCTGCAACTGCTTCAAAAGCAAGCAGAACGTGTGACCGTGCTGTTTAACAATAATTCTGGCGGCCATGCAGCGAATAATGCGAAGCAACTTATGAAGCTCATGAACATACACTACAACAATTTAGCGCCAAAGCAGCTGAATTTATTTGAAGGAGATTTTTTCTAATGGAATTTGTACTTCTAGGTATTATTGCACTTCTAGCAGGTATGCTCGGTGCTTTAGCAGGACTTGGAGGCGGCGTGGTATTAGTTCCAGCGACTATCTTCTTCGGACTATCCTTAGGTTGGATCCCGGATTTGACTCCACAAAAAATTGTCGGCTTGTCCGTCATTATGATGGTGTTCACTGGGCTATCCTCCACCCTTAGTTATATGAAGATTAAAACGGTCGATTATCGAAGTGGAATTATTTTCTTTTGCGGAAGTATTCCTGGGACATTACTAGGTGCATGGTTGAATAAAGGGCTGGATTTGCCTTCGTTTAATCTTTACTTCGGTATATTAATGGTTTTTTTATCAGGATTATTAATTGTGAAAGATAAGTTAAAGCCGGTAGAATGGTTTGTTCATCATGGAAAAACAAAAACATTTACAGACAAAACTGGGAAAACGTATGTGTATGGCTATCCTATCTGGTTTGCACTTGTTTTAACATTTGGAGTAGGGTTTGCATCTGGCTTATTTGGGATTGGCGGAGGATCCATCATCGTACCTGCTATGATTTTATTGTTTTTATTCCCTCCGCATGTCGCAGTTGGTACCTCGATGTTTTTAGTGTTCTTATCTGCACTCGTAAATTCCGCGGCACATATTTCTTTAGGGAATGTCCCGTGGTTGTATACGCTACCTGTTATTCCAATGGCTTATTTAGGCGCAAAACTTGGAGCTTCCTTAAACAAAAAAACGAATTCTGACACACTCGTCATTATTTTACGAATCATCTTGTTACTAATAGGTATACGTTCGATTGTGGAAAGTTTGATAAGTTAAGGAGGATTCGCTATGTCAGAGTTTATCTATTTTTATCATACGAATGATCTGCATAGTCATTTTTCCCATTGGCCCAAAATACAAATGTTTTTATACGAGCGTCAGTTATTACATAATGAAGCGGCTGAGGATTGCTTTACATTAGATATTGGTGATTTTATCGATCGCTCCCATCCATTTACGGATGCAACTGCAGGGAAGGGAAATAGTCAACTGTTACTCGAAACAAATTATGATTTTATTACAATAGGGAATAACGAAGGTATCACATTGTCGAAAGAAGAGCTAGAACAGTTGTACCCCAAAGACATGACTGTTTTAGTTGCGAATCTGGAAGCAAAGCAAGGTGAAGCACCTACTTGGTTACATACATCCGCCATTCGTGTAACCAAAAAAGGAACTAAAATAGGGTTCATCGGTGTAACTGCTCCTTATCCACTTTTCTATGAAGTATTAGGTTGGAAAATTTCCGATCCCTTGGAGGCACTCTCCAATGAAATGAAGAAACTTCGTAAAGAAGTCGACATCATCGTCGTGCTATCTCATTTAGGTATTCACCAAGATGAGGTGATTGCAGAGAGATTTCCAGCAGTCGATATCATTTTTGGAGCACACACTCACCACATACTACACTATGGGAAAGAAGTGGGAAATTCGCTTCTAGCAGCAGGAGGGAAATTTGGCCAATACGTAGGAATGGTTGAATTAGAAATAAATGATGCAAAAAACATTGTGAACCGAAATGCTGTATTGTATGATACAAATGAATTAGATACTATCGAGGATGGCCCTTCGTTGGAAGAAAAATTAGTAGAAGAGGGCAAGCGTCTATTGTCTAAACCAGTACTCGAGACGTCAGAGTGGCGAAATTTGTCGAAAAAAGGCATGAAGGATTTTTATCCATTGTTTGGCGATGCATTAATGGAGTATTGTAACGCAGATTGTGCCATGTTCCCAACAGGAATTTTTCTTCAGAAGTTTCCAGAAACTGTCGCTACAAAATGGGATTTTCATCAAATGCTTCCTCATCCGATTAATGCGTGTAAAATTACGTTGTCTCAACAATCCTTTCTTGAACTTTATCATCAAGCGAACGCGAATGAGTTTGAGATGGTCGAAGTGAAAGGTTTGGGTTTTCGAGGGAAATTATTAGGGAAAATGATCTTTCGGCACGTAGAGGTGAAGAACGATTGTATCTACTTACAAGGAAAAGTAGTAGAAAAACATGACACCATTGAATTAGCAACTTTAGACATGTTTACGTTTGGTTATTTCTTCCCTCAACTTGCCACAGCAAAAATAGAGTACTTTTTACCATTATTTTTACGAGATATTTTCAGGTACTATTTACAGGGAAAATTTGAACAGGAATGATGTGACGGAGACATGCGATTAATTTCCTTAAAAGCGATAAGTAGTGGCATGGTTCTGGGGCGAAGTATTCGAAATGACGCTGGCCATGCGCTACTTCAAGAAAATATTGCGTTAACGGATGCGATGATCAATCGCCTTCGAGAACTAGAAGTTCAATATGTATACATACACGATGAATTGTCCAAAGGAATTGAGATTCCTGAACTCATTCCTTTTGAAAAAAGACATGCCTCGATTAAGACAATCAAAGAGACCTTTCGGGAAATTAATCCTACGAATTTAAAAAAATCCTCTTACGTCATTGATCAACAATCAAAACAATTGTTTCAAATGGTAGACGAAGTGATGGGACAGCTTTTAGTTCAAGATGATTTAATGATGATTTTAGGGGACGTTGTTCTATATGACTCCTACATTTTTCAACATTCATTTCAAGTGATGCTGTATTCCATTCAGATAGCAAAAGAGCTAGGCTATTCTTACGAAGAGATTCGGACAATTGGGATGGGTGCACTTTTACATGATGTTGGAAAGATGGTCATTTCATCGGACATTCTATTCAAAAAAGATAAGTTAGACGAGGAAGAGTATGAGCTAGTGAAGAAGCATGCTCGAGTAGGTTTTGATATTTTAAGAGGAGTCCATTCTATTTCACTTAAAATTGCTCACTGTGCGTTCCAACATCATGAAAGATTAGATGGTAGTGGATATCCTAGAAACTTATTAGACTTTGAAATCCATCCCTATGCAAAAATTATTGCGGTCGCAGACGTATTTGATGCTGTCACGTCGGACAGAGTATACAAAGAAAAAATGTTGCCTAATATTGGCTTAGATGTGATTCGAGCGGGAAAAGGTACGCTATTTGATCCGAAAATTGTTGATGCATTATGTCGTGTCATTTCCCCTTATCCAAATGGAACGATGGTTTTATTATCTGATGGAAGTAAAGGCATTGTAACAAAGCAAAATCAACAGGATCCATCTAATCCAGTCCTACGTATTTTTGAAAAATCTGGGCAAATGCTACAAGCAACATTTGTGAGCGATTTAAATGAAAATCGAGAATTGCACATTATTCAAGTAATTACAGATTACAATGCCGAGAAGTAACGCATAATATCTCCTTTCTATTACTACATTTATAGAGAGGGGATTTTTTTGTTTGTTCGATCAAGAAGAAGTTTTAAACAACCTCTAAAGACTCGTTTTGCCTTTTTAGTTGTTTCATTTCTCCTTAGTGTTGCCTTGTTGTTCGTTTGGATTAACCATCGATTAACACCTACTTACTTGCAGTATGCGGAAATTCAAACATCCAAAATTGCCGCACACGTGATTAGTAAAGCTATTAACGACCGAATTTCGAATGTACTAGATGTGAACGATATTATTGAACATGTTCCTTCTGAACAATCAAATATGATGACTACTAAATTTAATACCGAAATTATTAATCGTGTGCAGTCAGATACCGCAAAAATCGTACAAACCCATTTAGAACAAGCAGAAAAAGGGAATATGGATTATTTACCGTATTTGACCGATGTAGAATATGACCAGCAGTCGATGGAGCAAGATGGGGGAATTGTATTTTTCGTTCCCCTTGGGCAAGCGGCAAACTTACCTTTACTAGGGAATATCGGGCCGAAAGTTCCTATTCGATTCCATGTTGTCGGAAACGTCGAATCTAAAGTAGATTCCACCATACGGGAATTTGGGATAAACAATGCATTTGTAGAGGTTAACATTGTGTTGAAAGTGAATGTGCAGATCATCGTTCCGATGGCAACTTCAGTGAAAACATTAGAGCAAAAAATACCAGTTGCTCTCGGTCTGATTCAAGGTCAAGTTCCTCAGATTTTCAACCGTGGAGATGGTGTGCAACCATCGATTGAAGTTCCCATACAAAAAAACGAGTAAAACTATTGCACCATATGCAAAAAATTGATACTCTAGTAAAGATTAAAATATCGATAGGTAGAGGCCGCATGGCTTATGAGTACCATACGCGAGGATGACAACTTAGACCGTATGCAAAAGGAAGCTTTGCCGAAAGTGAAAATGCGTCAATCATTTTCAACTTGGGGTTATTCCAAATAGGAATAACACTGTCAATTCATAGGACGCTATGAATTGGTGAGCTACAAATCGTGGGTAGGTACTCGTTTGAATACTATTCGCAACTTGTAGAGCTGGCTTCTTCTCATTCGTAGAATGAAAGAGCCAGCTTTTTTGTGTTCACCTCGGTATAAATCAACTAAAGGAGGAGAAAAAATGTCAGGTACAATATGGTCGATTTTGCCACCAATCATCGCGATTGCGCTGGTTTTAATCACAAGGAAAGTTTTACTATCATTAGGAGTGGGAATCATTTTAGGGGCATTGTTAACACATAGCTTTGCACCAGTCGATTCGTTTCTCACAGTGTGGAATTCATTTAAAGTAACATTTTGGGATGACGGATTTAATGCATACAACGTTTTTATTATTTTGTTTTTACTTTTACTAGGAGTTATCACAGCATTTGTAAGTCTTTCAGGAGGTAGTCGTGCTTTCGCTGAATGGGCGGTTAAACGTATTCAAACTCGACGTGGGGCAAGGTTACTTACTGCAGTGTTAGGAATTGTTATCTTCATTGATGACTATTTTAATGCGTTAGCGGTCGGACAAATCGCGCGACCTATTACAGATCACCATAAAATTTCTCGGGCAAAATTAGCGTACTTTATTGACTCTACTTCTGCACCAGTTTGTGTCGTATCTCCAGTATCTTCGTGGGGAGCATATTTAATCGGACTTATTGGGACAATTTTAGCGACTCAAACGGCCATTACGCTCTCGCCGCTCAGCGCGTTTGTATTAATGGCACCGATGAATTTTTATGTCATCGCAGCACTCGCAATTGTGTTTTTCGTCGCAGTTACCGATTTTGATTTATTGGAAATGAAAAAACATGAAATGCGCGCAGTAGCAACAGGTGAAGTGTACGATCCTGAAAAAGATATTCCGGGACAATTAAAAGAAGAATTCCCTGTACACCGCCACGGCAAAGTACGTGATTTAATCTTACCGATCGTTACACTTGTTGTCGTCACTATCGGAATGATGATGTGGACAGGTTCTCAAAATGCACTGGCAGGAAATGTGGACGTTACATTATGGTCTATATTTGAGAATACGGATGTTCCTAAATCTCTCCTAATAGGAGGAATTGCAGGATCCGTAATGTCGATGCTTTTATATGCAATTCAAATTCCACGTCATGACCATGCGGAAACGAAATTTGTGGCAAAAGGGATTTGGAGCGGGGTACAATCCATGATTCCGGCAGTACTTATCTTATTGTTTGCTTGGTCATTAACGTTCATTATTGCTGACTTAGGAACGGGCGAGTACTTAGCCGCTTTCGTCGAAAAAGCAAACATTCCAGTTGGACTTATCCCAGTATTGTTGTTTGTTTTAGCAGGTGGGATGGCATTTGCAACAGGTACATCTTGGGGATCATTTGGTATCTTACTTCCGATTGCTGGAACTATTATGATCAATTCAGAGCCGGAACTTTTATTGCCAGCGCTTGCAGCTGTTTTAGCGGGGTCTGTTTTTGGAGATCATTGTTCGCCAATTTCCGATACGACAATCTTATCTTCTACTGGAGCAGGCTGTAACCATATCGATCATGTCGCGACACAATTGCCATATGCATTAATCAGTGCCGCAATTGCTGGAGCAGGGTATTTAATCTTAGGATTAACTGGTTCCATATGGTTAGGACTAGTTGGTGTAATTGTTATCCTTGTCATACTATTTTTTATCTGGGGCACACAAGGGAAAAATAATGTGCAGGCAGTGAAAGAAGAACAAAATGCGTGAAATGAGAGGGCTTAGGCTCTCTTTTTTTATTTATTGAAAAAATACACAATCTTAAAAAAACTTCTTTCCTCTGTAAGATTGCTATAGTATACTTTGGATAGATTATTCAATAATCTGAAAAGTATAACAAAGGGGGAGAAATAATGGAACGTTCTCAATGGGGATCCCGTGCCGGGTTTATCTTGGCAGCTGTAGGATCCGCGGTAGGACTAGGTAACATCTGGCGTTTTCCTTATGTTGCTTATGAAAATGGTGGAGGAGCTTTCTTTATCCCGTACTTATTCGCTCTTTTAACTGCAGGTATTCCAATTCTTATTCTAGAATTCACCATGGGTCATAAGTACAGAGGTTCAGCTCCACTTTCTTTCTTCCGTATGGGTGGTAAGAAAGCAGAATGGCTAGGTTGGTGGGGAATGTTCGTCGCATTCGTTATTTCCACTTACTACGCGGTGATTATTGCCTGGGCAATGCGTTACACAGTTTTCGCGATGAATTTATCTTGGGGTGATGATACGGAAGGGTTCTTATTTGGAGAATTCCTGAAGTTAGATGTAACTCCGGGTGAAACTGGAGGATTAGTCCCTGGCGTATTAATTCCTCTTATTTTAGTTTGGATTATTGCAATTGGTATTTTAGTAGCTGGTGTAAAACGTGGGATCGAGCTCGCAAACCGCATTTTCATTCCGACATTAGTTGTTATTTTCCTCGTTATTGTTATCCGCGCTTTAACATTAGACGGAGCAATGATGGGGCTAGATGCTTTCTTTGCACCTAACTTCGATGCACTGAAGGATCCAAAAGTATGGGTAGCAGCATATGGTCATATTTTCTTCAGTTTATCTGTTGCATTTGCGATCATGATTACGTATTCTAGTTATTTACCGAAAAAAGCAGATATTACAAACAATGCATTTATCACAGGGTTTGCAAACTCTGGGTTTGAATTGTTAGCTGGTATCGGTGTATTCTCTGCATTAGGATTCATGGCAGCACAGCAAGGTGTGGCGGTAAGTGATGTTGCTTCCGCTGGTGTTGGTCTTGCTTTCGTGGTGTTCCCAGCGATTATTAATGAGTTCCCAGGAATGAATGGACTTTTCGGAGTGCTTTTCTTCCTCTCATTAGTTTTAGCAGGATTAACTTCTCTAATCTCTATCTGTGAAACATATGTTGCTGGGTTTTCTGAAAAATTCGGAATTTCTCGTAACAAATCAATTACGTTTGGTGTTGGTTTAGCAGCAATTATTTCATTGTTGTTTGCAACACAAGGCGGATTATTCTTCCTAGACGTAGCAGATTACTTCATTAACCAATTCGGTGTCGCTGCAGTTGGCTTAGTCGAAGTAGTGTTCGTAGTTTGGGTATTACGCAAAGCTGGTGTTTTGGAAGAGCATGCAAATGCAATCTCCGACATTCGTCTTGGCGCATGGTGGAAAATTTTCTTAAGCTTTGTCACTCCACTTGTACTTGGTTATATGATGTTTGGTTTGCTGAAAATTAATATACTTGGACTGCACGAATTAGGGGATGGAACAAAAGGTAACTACGAAGGCTATTCAGACTCATTCATCTTATATACTGGATGGTTCGTAGCAGCTGGAGCACTTATCTTATCGTTCGTCTTTACTGCAATTAAATGGAATGGTGTTGCTCTTGAAAGCTATCACCATGCCGATGAAGAATAGGGGGTTCTAACCATGTCAACAGGTGCAATTATAATGATGATTGTCGGCATCGTGATTATTTGGGGCGGACTCGCTGCAAGTATCATGAATGCAGTATCTAAAAGTAAAAAAGCTTCCTAAAAGTTAAGAAGCGTCCACTTAGTGGGCGCTTTTTCGATTTATATAATGACTAGTAAGTAGGGCCAGTAGTTAAATAAAGGGATTTTCGCCCAAGTCGAAAATCTACCGAATAGAAAGAGCAAATAGATAAGGTAAATTACATATTAGTGTCATTCAGTCATCTTATTCTAGTTACAAGTACGCATAGTTTGTGCCATTTAAACGGAATCTTGTTCGATTCAGGGAAATTATGTGCGATTGAGGAAAGAAAACAGATTTTCAGAAGCAATCAAGTGATTCTCCGTGATTTTACTCGATCCACAACAACCCAATCAAATATGATAGATTATTTAGTCTTGTGGATTTTATTCGCATTAGAAGCACATTCGTTGGGACGAAAATCTCTGTTAGGTTGTGAGGGAGTAGGAAATTATGATACATTGTTGAAGAGAGTTTACCTTTCAATACTCGTCAGATAGGGGACGTACTAAATGACAACGAAACAACCACCACTTCGAAAACCTTCTTGGTTAAAAATAAAATTGAATACGAATGAGAATTACACGGGTCTGAAGAAAATGATGCGTGAGAATAATTTACATACTGTGTGTGAGGAAGCACGCTGTCCGAATATACATGAATGTTGGGGTACTCGTCGTACTGCTACGTTTATGATTTTAGGGGCAGTTTGTACCCGTGCTTGCCGTTTTTGCGCGGTGAAAACAGGGTTACCGAATGAGTTAGATTTAGCAGAACCAGAACGTGTAGCGGATTCTGTTGTGATGATGAACTTAAAGCATGCTGTTGTAACAGCAGTTGCTCGAGATGATTTAAAAGATGGAGGTTCTGCTGTATTTGCGGAGACAGTTCGCGCGATTCGTCGGAAAAATCCGTTCACAACCATTGAAGTGTTACCTTCTGATATGGGTGGCGTAGAGGAAAACCTGCGTGCATTGATGGATGCAAAACCAGATATTTTAAATCATAATATCGAAACAGTTCGTCGTTTAACGCCGAGAGTTCGTGCGCGTGCGAAATATGATCGTTCTCTAGAGTTTTTAAGAAGAGCGAAAGAAATGCAACCTGAAATTCCTACAAAGTCTTCGTTGATGGTAGGTTTGGGTGAAACGCATGAGGAAATCATTGAAGTAATGGATGATTTACGTGCAAACCACGTTGACATTATGACAATTGGTCAATACTTACAACCAACAAAAAAACATCTTGCGGTTCAAAAATATTATTCACCAATGGAATTTGGAGAGCTTCGTAAAATAGCGATGTCTAAAGGTTTCTCTCATTGTGAAGCTGGCCCGCTAGTTCGAAGCAGTTATCACGCAGACGAGCAAGTAAATGCTGCGGCAAAAGAAAAACAACGCTTAGGTGATGAGCAATTAGCTCTTTCTTCTAACTAGGTAGGAGAGATCCGATTGATAATACTTGATCAGACATATTATGACGTATTAGAAAATTATCGTGATGCAGTCAAAGAAGAAGCAATTGCTGAGCGGTATAGTGATATTTTACGAAAGTATGATTATATCGTGGGTGACTGGGGATATGGCCAGTTACGTTTAAAGGGGTTTTATGATGATTCGAACCATAAAGCAACGTATGATACAAAATTTAGTACTTTTCAAGATTATTTGTATGAATATTGTAACTTTGGCTGTGCTTATTTTATCCTTAAAAAAGGAGAAGCGGCACCTCAACCAGAACCCGATATGAAAGCATCAGAAGAAACACCAGCACTAGAAGAATAAAACAAAAATCCCCATTTCAGCGACACGTTTTTCGACAGTGTCTTGAATGGGGATTTTCTTATCCTAGTAATTCGCGAAGATATTCACGAAGCTCCGATGCTTCTTCTTCACTTCGATTGTACACTTGTTCTAGATAACCTTCTTCTTCTACATCATCTGGTCCGATGATCCCGAATCGCCCAAACTGTATATCCATTACTAAGACCTTTCCAAAAAAACGGCTGCTTTGCATAATTGCAAGATCGTATCGTTGCGATTCTCCCGTAAAACAAACAAATCGTGTTTTTGTATCTTCTACATCATCATATAGAAAAAATCGTTCCATTAGGTAATTCTCCTTCCGCTGTTCTTAATTATGGTACTATAGAAAGGAAAATAGGAGCAACAAGTGAGGGATACTAATGTACTTTATTGATCGAAACAAAATTACGGAAACCTTAACATACTTAGAAAAATTAACGGCACTTTCAAAAGAAAAATCCGACTGGACGACTAATGAACTCGATAAATTATCGCTAGAACGAATTGTTCAATCTTCTATTGAAAGCATGATTGATGTAGGAAATTCTATCATTGATGGATTTATCATGCGTGATCCTGGAAGTTATGAAGACATTCTCGATATCTTATTGGATGAAAACGTCATTGAGACGGAAGACCAACAACAATTAGTGGAAGTCTTTTCCATGCGAAAAGAACTTGTTCGCAATTTCGTGAAAGTAGATCACCAACAGCTTCAGGATCTCTGGCAAAAGCATTTACAAGCAGTGGAACGTTTTTCACCCGCTGTCTCCACCTATTTAAAAAATGAGCTTGGACCGGTTTCTGCTTTTTTACCGGAGAAAGAATCATGAAAATGTATCCGTGTGTTTGCCTTGATTTAGATGGGACGATGTATAGAGGAACGGACGTAGTTCCTTTTGCAGCGGAATTTGTCCGGTCTCTTCAGTCACAAGGTATACAACCATTTTTCATCACGAATAATGCGTCCAAAACGCCTACACAGCTCGTCGAGAAACTGCATTCTTTTGGAATAAAAACAGACGAGGAGCATGTGGTGTCTTCCGCTTTAGCAACTGCGTACTATGTGAAAACTCGGTATCCTAATCAGCAAGTCTTTGCGATAGGAGGAGAAGGGGTGCAGCACGCACTTCAAGCCGCTCACGTATCGATTGTCAAAGAAAATAGCGACGTTGTTGTCATGGGACTAGATCGTGAGCTCAACTACGACAAACTTGCGCAAGGTTGTCTAGAAGTTGCTCGTCATAGGGAATTTGTGGTGACAAATGGCGATAAAAAATTTCCGACTGAAGTAGGTATGTATCCGGGTAATGGTGCATTAGCAAAGGTAATAGAGCATGCTACTGGAGTGGAACCCACTATTATTGGAAAACCATTTGGGTATATGCTAGAAATGATTCAAGCGATGCATGATTTTGCAAAAGAGGACATGGTTATCGTAGGTGATAATTACGATACAGATATTCTTGCAGGCATTCATTTTGGGATTGATACCGTGCATGTGAATACTGGAGTGAGTAGTACGGTGGAAGTGCAGGAAAAGGATCTAAAGCCTACGTATTTGCTGGAAAACTTACGGGAGTGGACTTTAGAACTTTCTCATTAATTTGCATTTGAAGGGAATGAATAAAGCATAGTAGTTTAGTTAGCTTGAGTTCTCGAGCAAATGTACGCTTTTTATTCAAATAGAAAAAGCACAGACTCTGTGCTTTAAAATAAAGGATTTTCTTCTATATGACGATAAATGTTTTCCACTAATTCGTCTGGAGTTTCTCCACGCACGATATCACCATTAACAACGGCGAAGAGAGATTCAGAGCAGATGGTGCAATAGCTTAAACAACCATACTCTAAAACATCTAAATTGGGGTCTCGCTCGAGCTTTTCAAACGCTTCTTGCGAACCATTCGCGATATTACTTATACAAAATTCAACCATTGGATTCATGGTTTTCACCTCTCGCCAAAATCCTACTCTAAAAGTGAGGACTAGTCAATGTTAGAGGCTTGTTGTGTATCAATTTGCAATGGCTTATACTTAATGAAGGATAGTTAGACGTTTAAAGGAGTTTTACGATGAAAAAATTAGTACTTTTAGGTGGAGGGTACGGCAATATGCGTGTGTTATTGCGTTTGTTACCTTCCAATTTACCAGATGATGTAGAAATAACATTAATCGACCGAATACCGTTTCATAGTTTGAAAACAGAATTTTATGCGTTAGCAGCAGGGACGATTTCAGATCAAGAAGTTCGTGTTTCATTCCCAGAACACGATCGCTTAAAATTAGTCAGTGGAGAAGTGTCTACGATTGATCGAGAGAATAAGCAAGTTGTTCTGGAAAACGGAGAAGCTATCTCTTACGATGATTTAGTCATTGGACTTGGTTGCGAGGATAAATATCACGGAGTACCAGGAGCGGATGAACATACCTACAGCATTCAGACAATCCGTAAATCACGTGAGACATACAAAACGTTATGCGGTTTACCTTCTGGATCGGTAGTTGGGATTGTAGGGGCAGGGTTGTCGGGGATTGAACTTGCGAGTGAATTACGTGAATCTCGTTCTGATTTAACCATCAAGCTATTTGACCGCAGTCCTCGTATTTTACGTGATTTCCCTGAGCGTTTAAGTAACTTTGTGAAAAAGTGGTTTGATACACATAATGTCGAAGTTGTGAGCAGTTCCAACATCACAAAAGTGGAACCTCATATGCTGTATAATCACGAAGAAACAATCCCAGTTGATGCAGTTGTGTGGACGGCAGGTATTCAACCTGTGAAACCAGTGCGTGATTTAGGTGGGGATACAGACTCCATTGGTCGAGTAGTATTAGCTCCTCATCATCATTTACCAACGGACGAGCATGTGTATGTCGTGGGAGATTGTGCAGCACTACCTTACGCTCCAAGTGCACAGTTAGCAGAGTTCCAAGCAGAACAAATTGTTCAGGTGTTGACTGCAAAGTGGAAAGGGAAAGAATTACCTGAGACTTTGCCAGAGATTAAGTTAAAAGGATTCTTAGGTTCCTTAGGGAAAAAGCAAGGATTTGCTTATTTAGCAGATCGCACGGTTACAGGAAGAATTGCTCGATTGTTAAAATCAGGCGTTCTATGGATGTATAAATGGCATAATGGATGAAAAAAACGCCGAGAAATCGGCGTTTTTAGTCATTTTTAGGAATAAATCCATGCGCTTCAAGCGAAGCGTAAACTGGTTTCAACTGAATATATCCTTCTCCAATTACTTCATTTTCCACTAATACTAATGGATAGAAATATTCATCTTCTTGAACTTTTTGAGCCCAATCTTTTTGTCGATCATTCTCAATTGGCTGTTCAATATCGATATAGTCAATCGTGAAAGATTGGTCTGGATATTTTCTTGTTATCGCAGCTTGTAACCACTCGTATGTATCGATGGAAGATGGAGCATTAACACAGCTAGCGCATACTATTTCCGTTCCATAAATTTCAATGTGCACATTTTTTTCAGCCATTCTTTCTTACCTCCTACGATTAACTAATGGATTTTTTTCCTTTATCACATTATAATGATTATAAGGAAAGGAGTCGATAGATATGACTGAAACACCAATGATGGAATCTGTTCAGGAAGTTTTAGATAAATTACGTCCATTCTTACTCCGCGATGGTGGAGATTGCGAACTTGTTGATGTGGAAGATGGTATTGTAAAATTACGACTTCTTGGAGCATGTGGAAGTTGTCCAAGTTCGACCATTACATTAAAGGCTGGTATTGAACGTGCTTTATTAGAAGAAGTACCAGGAGTAGTGGAAGTTGAACAAGTATTTTAATGAATGAATGTAAAATGCCATTGTCATAAGACAGTGGCATTTTTTTCTTTCGTTAAGAAACGATTCCTTTTTCTTTTTCTTCTCGCATTTCTTGCCAACGATCTTTAGCCATTTCAATCAATTTTGGTTCAACCGTAGACTTTTGTTTTTCGATTACTCGTGAAAAGAATCGAGTCGCTTTTTCTCGATCGCCAATTCTTCTTGATAATTCGGCAATCATGTAAAGGACACGCACTTCGGACATTTGTGTTCCGGCATAATCTTCATTCGAATACGATTCTTCATATGAATTACGTGCTAGTGTGACAAATCGCAATTCTTGTTCTGTATCCTCTTCCAAACGATAGATCCAAGCTGTACGCATGGAAAGACCAGCTAATGTTACATGTTTTTCGTGTTTTAACGTGCCGCTTAAGATAGCAAGTTTATATGCAGTAATCGCTTCCGTGCGATTACGTTCTCCACCTAATGAGCGTGGAATCCATTTAGAGGAAATCTTCTCCTTAATTTCATCTTTTACGCCAGGGGCAAAATACTTGGTGAAATCTTCTGTAAATGCAAAACCGCAATGTTCACACACAAAAGCATTGTAAAGGATTGGATTTACTTCAGGATTTGCATAGATTGGTTGAAAGTCCGTCTCCTGATGGTCAACTTTCACAAATTTACTTCGGATCTTCGTAATCTCAAATTTCTCTTTGCAGTGTAAACATTCGATTTGTTTTGTATAAAAAGGACTCAATTCCATTTTCATCCCACCTAGTCTTGTTTCTTTCTTACTAGTTATCTTACACTATTTTAAGTCATTTGTCGTATGAATTGTTGAGTGCAGAATATTGTATTCATTTCTGTTTTCTTGATAAAATAAAGAAGAAGAGAGGTGTACGTAATGACTGAAACTGTTATTTTAACGGAAGCAGCAGCTTTTCATGTAAAAGAAATGATGCGTGAAAATGAAGAAGAGAATGCCTTTTTACGGGTGGCTGTTCATGGTGGAGGGTGCAGTGGACTTTCCTATGGAATGGGATTTACACACGAAATTGAGCAGCAAGATGTCACGCTTTCTCAACATGGCATCACAATCGTCGTATCGAAAGATGATGCACCAATTTTAAATGGTACTGAAATTGATTATAAACAATCGTTAATGGGCGGTGGATTTACGATTAATAATCCAAATGCAATTGCATCATGTGGCTGTGGGTCTTCTTTCCGTACGGCTACTAAAGTGGGGACTCCAGAGAACTGTTAACGATTTGTTCGTCAGTCGATATGTCGTGCTTAAAATGTCCTCCAATTGTTTCGTCATATGAGAACGAGGAAAAGGAACTTTTGATCCTACTAATTCGACAGATGATTTCTCATCTCCAAGAATTAGTAGGATTTTTTTTTACTGTTGTATTCAAGAAAATGACACGAATCTTCATGAAAAATTCTCCACTGAGACAACTGAGAATAACCTTTCACATACGAAAAGAATACGATATGGTATACGAACTGAAAGGACTGATTGTTATCCGTTACGTATCTCCAATGTTTTCGATTCCCTCACAAATTTCTAATACGATGCCGATGCAACATCAACTCCCTCCTACTCAAACTGCTTCTTCGTACCAAATTCCTCCTTGTTATTGCCACATACCCGAGCAAACTAGCTACCCGACTGATTATGGACCCCAACCGTTTGTCTTCAATATAGAAGAAGCCGCTCATATGAATCGAACATTTAGAACTTCTATTTGGACAGGGAAACATTTACAACTCACACTTATGTGTGTGCCTCCCTGCGAGGAAATAGGTAAAGAAATGCATTCTAATTTGGACCAATTTATTCGCATAGAAGAAGGTCAAGGTGCTGTGTTTATTGGACAAAATCAAGATGCGCTGACTTATTCCCAAGCTGTTATGCAAGGTGATGCCATCATCATTCCCGCGGGAACTTGGCATAATATCATGAATACAGGACCGTATCCGTTAAAAGTTTCTTCTATTTATGCGCCACCAAACCACCCATTTGGGACCGTGCATGTAACAAAACAGGATGGAGAATATGCTTCAGAAATGGAGATGCAACAGGGAATCCCGATGATTGATGGGAAAACTCCTGATGAGTGGATTATGCACACCGAATTTTTAGTAGAAGAAGGATTGGAGGATGTAAAAAAGGGAATAAATTCACTTCATCTTCTTCAAGAATTTATTCTCATGGGAGTTCTTGTTGGTAAAGGGTATTCTCCTGAAGTAGCATACGAAACCGTTGAACAATGGGAAAAAACAGGAGAATCAAAATTACTTCAACAAAGTAAAAACATGTAGAATGTGCAAATGAGCTCTCTGATTCGTTTTCAAAACGTATGAAAATGGCGTCTCCACATTCTCTTAACGTAGATTAATTGTCTGATTTTTTCGTAACAATACACCTGAAAATGAATTTCAGCACCTTTTTGAAAGGGCTAGTCTCGGCTAGTCTTTTTTCTGTAAATTCAAACCTTTTACACTTGACAACAATCTATTGAAATAAAGTAGTAAAAAGTCTATCATATAATGCAAGGTGAAAAAATACACTAAAGGTGGTTGCGATCTTCGTGAAAAGACCGACAATATTAGTATTAGGTGCCGGATACGGTGGCTTATCAACGGTAGTAAACTTACAAAAGAACATTGGTTCCGATTTTGCAGATATTACATTAATTAACCAAAACTCATATCACTATGAATCAACTTGGTTACATGAGGCTTCTGCAGGAACACTACGTCCTGATCAAGTTCGTTATGATATTAAAGATGTAATTAATGAAAATAAAGTTAAATTCGTTCAAGCAACTGTTGAGGGAATTGATGTAGACGGAAAAACAGTAACAACAAATAACGGCGTATTCTCATACGATTATTTAGTTATTGGACTTGGATTCGAAGGTGAAACTTTCGGAATAACTGGTTTAGATAAATATGCGTTCTCGATTGCTAACGTAAAAGCTGCTCGTCAAATTCGGGAACACATCGAGTACCAATTTGCCACTTGGTCAATGGAAGAAGAAAAAGATGATAGCCGTCTAACAATCGTTGTTGGTGGAGCTGGCTTTACAGGTATCGAGTTCTTAGGTGAACTAGGAAATCGTGTACCGGAATTGTGTAAAGAATTTGATGTTCCTCAAGAGAAAGTTCGTGTGGTTTGCGTAGAAGCTGCACCAATGGTATTACCAGGATTTGACCCAGAGTTAGTCGATTACGCTGTAGGTCATTTACAATCAAAAGGAATTGAATTCTCTATTGGAACACCAGTTGTGGAAGCGACTCCAGAAGGTGTGAAAATTAAAAAAGGCGAAGAAGAATTTGAATTCATCAAAGCAGGTACAGTAGTATGGGCTGCAGGAGTTCGTGGAAACCGTCTGATTGAAGCTACATCGATTGAAAACATGCGTGCTCGAGTGAAAGTAGAACCAGATATGCGTGCTCCTGGATATCCAGATGTCTTCATCGTGGGAGACTGTGCGCTTTTAATTAACGAAGAAATTAATCGTCCATATCCTCCAACTGCACAAATTGCAATGCAACAAGGGGAAACGATTGCGAAAAATCTAATCGCACTTGTTAATGGAACAGATACTCAGACATTTGTTCCAGATCTAAAAGGTAGTGTCTGTTCACTTGGTGAAGACGATGCGATTGGTGTTGTTTTTGGCAAAAAAGTGACAGGTGCGAAAGCATCCTTCATGAAAAAAATGGTCGACAATCGTGCGTTATTCATGCTAGGTGGTCCATCATTAGTCGTGAAAAAAGGAAAATTTAATTTGCTATAAAATTCGAGTCTACTTTCTGAAAGGGAAGTAGATTTTTTTATTCCTCAAAAATGAAGCGGTATGAAATTAAAATTTGCTTGAAAGAGATTCTCTAGTAAAAACTCGTTGACAGCATATTCCACATAACCTTAAAAAAGAAATTCTCTCATCTATATGAGATACTTGAAGTAGACTAGAGAGAGAAAAGGGAGTGGAACGATGTTTTTAGCATGGAGCGAGATTAAGCGAAATAAGCTGCGATTTAGTTTAATCACAGGCGTGTTAATGTTGGTAGCGTATCTTGTGTTCTTTTTATCTGGATTAGCGACTGGCTTAGAAAATTTAAATCGCGAAGCAGTGGATAAATGGGAAGCTTCAGGTATTGTGTTAACACAAGAGTCTGACAAAAATTTGCCTCAATCATTTATGACGTTGGATGATGCGGATAAAGTGGACGCGTCTGAAAAAGCCGTCATCGCGATGACAAATGCGATTGCGACATCAAATGATTTGAAAGCCAATGTGGCGATATTTGGGATTAATGAAGATGAGTTTATTATGCCGGAACCTACTAGTGGAGAAGTCTTTGCATCTGAAAATGAAGTGATTGCAGGGGAATCCCTAAAAGATGATGGGTTCGAAATTGGCGATGAGTTAGAACTCTCTTCCTCAGAAGAAGTGCTAACAATTGTTGGCTTTACCGATTCCGCTAGATTTAACGCAGCCCCAGTATTGTATACCGATCTTAAGACGTTTAATCAAGTGAAGTTTGGAGAAGCGGCTTCCGAAAATGAAGATCAAATCAATGGTGTAGTGATAAAAGACGAATCGGTTAAAAATACGATGAGCGATGACGATTTTGAAGTATTGGAAATCGAAGAATTCATCACAAGTTTACCGGGCTATACAGAGCAAAGTTTAACTTTAAGCTTTATGATTTATTTCTTATTTATTATTTCATCAGTTATCGTAGCAATCTTTTTATATGTCCTCACTGTGCAAAAGATTAGTATGTTTGGCGTCATGAAAGCGCAGGGTATTTCAAGCGGATATCTGGCTAAATCGGTTGTAGCACAAACATTCTTGCTCGCGATTATTGGGGTAGTTGTAGGGTTTTTACTCACTCTATTAACTGGTAAGTTCTTACCAGCTGCTGTACCCGTTTCGTTTGATATACCAACGATGTTAATTTACGGTTCTATTTTAATCGTGGTTGCAATTGCAGGCGCAGTATTCTCCGTTTGGACAATTGTGAAAATAGATCCATTGAAAGCGATAGGAGGGTGACAAATGGCAGTTTTAGAGTTTAAACGAGTAGCTAAGACGTTTGGTGAAGGACGTCAAAAAGTAGATGCTTTAAAAGAAACAGATTTTATTGCCGAAAAAGGGGAGCTAATTGCGGTTATTGGTCCATCTGGTTCCGGTAAAAGTACGTTCCTTACGATTGCAGGAGGCTTACAAACACCTTCCAAAGGAAAAGTTTTTATCAATGATACCGAAATGACCACACTGTCCGAAAAGAAACGTTCGAAAATACGTTTAAGTGAGATTGGATTTATCTTGCAGTCGTCTAATTTAGTTCCCTTTCTTACTGTAGACCAGCAAATGAGATTAATTGCGAAAGTCAAAAAAGACAATATGACACAAAAGCAATTAGAAGAACTATATGAGGATTTAGGAATTGCAGAGTTGAAAGATAAATACCCTAGCGATTTATCGGGCGGTGAAAGGCAACGTACAGCGATAGCAAAAGCTCTTTATAGTAATCCTTCCATCTTACTTGCGGATGAACCTACAGCTTCACTTGATTCCGATCGTGCATACGAAGTAATGGAGCTATTGAAAAAAGAAACGAAAAGCAAAAATACCACAACAATTGTTGTTACCCATGATACTCGTTTAATCGATTATTGTGATAAAGTATATAAAATGACTGATGGCTCTCTCAAGTTGCAAGAAAAGAACGAGTAAGTGCCATCCTGAAACTATAGCCATTTCTCTTTTGGAGAATTCGTCTATAGTTTTTTGTTTCACCGAAAAGCGGCTTTAGATAGGAGGGATGGAAATGCCAAAAGATCGTCCTAATGTTTGGTTAGGCGTTTCCGCATTAGTTGTAAATGAAGCCAACGAATGGCTAATGGTAAAAAAGAAATATGGTGGCTTAAAAGGAAAATGGTCATTCCCAGCAGGGTTTGTGGAGAATGACGAAACCGTAGATGAAGCAGCCATACGAGAAGTAAAAGAGGAGACAGGGGTGGATATTTCCATTCATGCGATTATCGGATTTCGAACAGGTGTCATTCAGGAGATTATTAGTGATAATATGGTCATTTTTCGAGCCGTTCCCATTTCTCAAGATCAACCATTGATTGCGCAAACGCGTGAGATTGAAGAAGTTGCATGGCTATCTCCACTAGAATTAAAGGGAGAAACTAATGTATCGGTTATGGTACATCACCTCGTGGAAAAAGAATTAAAACAAGGGCTTACATCAATTGATGGTATTCATCCTGGCAATCAATTTGGCTACTCCTCCTATAAATTATTTTTTGAATAGTCAAAAAGCATTTACATTTCCGAAAGTACATGCTATATTATCAGAATATTAAATTTACTTAGGAGATGAACAGCATGAATCATGTAGCCAAAAAAGAATGTCCATATTGTAAAGGGAACGGGTATTTTCAATTACGACTTGGAGGATCGGAGACATGCACGTGTTGTCGAGGAACCGGGAAGAAGTAAGAATTGTTACAGTGTATTGAACAAAGTTTTCCAGCATTGAACCCATCTCTTCTTTCCTGTAAACTATCTACAGGAACGAGAGGGGAACATATCAAATGGACGGTAATTTTTCACTAGTACAATTAGTACTTTCAAGCGTCATTTTTTTAGTGATGTTTTTTGGAATAGCGTTTTTAATTAACATGTTATTACGAATGACTTGGGCAGTTGCAATCGCGTACCCCATTATTATTTTATTTGTTATTGACGACTTAGCAATGTTCGATTACTTTGCAAAGCCTTCTAGCACGTTTCAAGCACTAGGAGAGAAGCTAGTAAACTTGCAAGTAGCAGACTATTTAATTCTAGGGTTTGGTCTATTAGGAACTATAATTGCAGGTTTTGTTATCAAATACTTACGGAAAAATGGCTATCAAATGTTTTAATAGTAGCAGGTTATGTTCAACACGAGCATATCCTGTTTTTTTGTGTAATTCACGATGAGTGATGTTGAAAATAGTTAGTACTGTTTTACGTAACTGAGCATTAGAAATGCGTAAGCAGGCGTTAGATTCTCGGTTCAATTCAAAAACTGTGCAATTCGAATCACCACCTCTGCGATTTCATTAATTTCACGAGTCAATCAAGATCCTTTAGTTAAACTTCAAGGAAATGTTTCCATGAAAAAACGTCCACCCTAGGAGGATGAACGTAAAATTGCTATAAGATAAAGACATACAATATGACCGATATTAAAATACCTGTAATTGCTCCCATAAATACCTCACTTGGTTTATGACCGAGCAACGTCTTCAGTTCTTCGATTTTCTCTTCATTTTTCTTGTGTGCCCAATCCTTCGATTGATTCACAAACGAGGTAAAATCGTTTCGAAGTTGGTTGATTATTATTGCTTGTTGTCCAGCTTGGAATCTTACTCCCGTCGCGTCAAACATGACAATGACAGCAAAGATTGCTGATACAGCGAACAAAGTAGATCCAATTCCTTCTTCAAAAGCTACTGCTGTCGTAAGTGCTGTCACAGCTGCGGAGTGAGAGCTTGGCATACCACCTGTTGAGGTAAACAAATCCCAATCCCATTTTCCCCCGATTAAATAGTAAATAGGTATCTTCACAAATTGAGCAAAAAATATTCCGAACAGTGCTGCCCACAAAGGTGTATTCGCAAATAGTTCCATATCTTTTCCTCATTTCTTCGAATTAAGTATGAACAAATTATAGCACATATCTTCTTTCGACTCGCGTAACAATTTTCGATATACTAGAGGAATAAAGAAAGGGGAATTATAGATGTCTATTGAGGTTAAAGATCTTTCATTTCAAGAAATTCAAGCAGATTTACTAGTTGTAGGGGTGTATCGTAATCCTGAAAACACCACAAATTGGGAAATTTTTTCAACAAACATTGATGACAATGTATCCGCATTGGTGAAAAATGGTTTTATCTCTACTGATGAAAAGAAAATCACAAAAGTTCCTGTTGTAAAAGAAGGAACACTTCAACAAGTGTGGTATGTAGGTTTAGGCGACCGTAAACAGACGAACGAGGATGTACTTCGTGCTGCATTTGCGAAAGTGGGAAAAGAATTAGTTTCAGAAAAGAAATCAAACATGGCCATCTGGCTCGACTCGTTTCAAGCAGTGGATGTAGAGGTGGAAGATGTTGCTTACTTATTCACCGAAGGGATATCGTTAGGTCGTTACACAGTTCCTCATTATAAAACTGCTTCTACCACAGCTGATGCTTATTTAGATTATGTGGAAGTCTTAACTGAAGCAGATTCGCAAGAAATTACAGGGTATTTAGAAATTGGAACGATTTACGGTGATGCAACGAATGAAGCTCGATCACTCGTGAATATGCCTTCTAATATTTTAACTGCGACGAAAATGGCGGAGTATGCAAAAGAATTGGCGGAAAAATACGAGTTTGATTATGAAGAACTAGGTAAGGCTGAGATGGAAGAGCTCGGAATGGGAGCAATTTTAGCTGTTAATAAAGGATCCAAAGAAGAACCGAAAATGATTATTATTAAATATCGTGCGAATGAGCATTGGGACGACGTCGTGGGCTTAGTCGGAAAAGGTGTTACGTATGATACTGGAGGATATTCCATTAAACCGAAAGACGGATTAGTGGGGATGAAAGGTGATATGGGAGGAGCTGCAGCTGTTTTAGGTGCAATGCAAATTATTGGCGAAACTCGTCCCAATAAAAATGTCATGGCCGTTATTGGGGCTACAGACAACATGATTTCAGGAGATGCATTCAAACCAGATGATGTTATTGTGTCCTATAGCGGTAAATCGATTGAAGTATTAAATACGGATGCAGAAGGCCGTTTAGTGTTAGCTGATGCTGTAACGTATGCGAAACAACAAGGTGCAAATTATATCGTAGATGTTGCCACTCTTACAGGTGGAGTAATTGTTGCACTTGGTATGGACAAGACAGGTGCTTTAACAAACAATGAAGAATTTTTCGAAACATTTATGGAAGCTGCATTGGAAACGGGCGAATTTGTTTGGAGATTGCCGTTAACAGAAAGTGATAAAAAACGAATTCGGAAGAGTGACGTTGCAGACCTAAACAACTCACCGGGTAGAGATGGCCACATGATTTTCGGTGGCGGGTTTGTAGGTGAATTCGTGGAAAATACTCCTTGGATTCATTTAGATATCGCAGGTACTTCAGACGCAAGCGCTGCACATGACTTAGGACCAAAAGGCGGTACCGGAGTCATGGTGAGATCATTAGCTACATTGATCGAACGTATGGCGATTAATGAAATTGAGGAAAAATAGGTAAATACATCGATGACTTTCTCTCTTCCGCATATTGTAGCGGTAAGAGAGGAGGTTTTTTTGTGATGAATCATTACAGACGATATCCGCTACGCAGCGGATTTGGCAATTTCGGCAATTTCGGCAATTTCGGCAATTTTGGTGGTCCATTTCTTGGCGGTTTTGTCGGGAGCTTACTAGGCCAATCACTCTATCCGAATTATCGAAACTATCCATATCCTACGCCGTATCAATATCCATACGGTCGCTATCCATACCCGCCACTATATTATCCCTACCAATAGATAAACGCATCGTCAATCAATTGACTGACGATGCGCTTTTTTTTGTTCCTTTAAATAAGGACCTAAATCATCTTTAACGGAGTGCTTCCACATAGGAACACCAGATAAATAGGCTGCTCTTCCAATAACATGTCCTCCAACAGGACCAGTCATAAACAGAAATGCAATTCCTAACAATAGTCGTGTATTCACTTCATCTTTGATTAGCCAAAAATGAAGAAAAACGCCTAGTAGTATAAACATAACACCTAACGTAGCACTTTTGGATGCTGCGTGCGTACGTGAATACACGTCAGGAAGGCGAATTAATCCTACAGCTGTTACGACAATAAAAACGAGGCCAATAGACGTCGTGAGAATGATGAGACTATTCTTTAGAATTTCGATCACGTTCTATGATCACTCCTTTCTCTAAAAATTTAGAGAATGCAACAGTACCAATAAACGCAAGTATCGCTAAAAGTAAAATGATATCTAAATAGAAACTAGTATCCGCTAAAATGGAAATCAATCCGATCATGCAAATTAAGGCGACACCAATTGTATCCAAAGCTACTACACGATCTGGAATCGTTGGACCAACAATTACGCGGTAAATAAAGGCGGCAATTGCCAAACTAATAATGACTAAACTTATCCAAAAGAAAATCATCATGTTCGACTCACCTCCAAAATAGCTCTTTCAAATGAGTTTCGAATAGAGTCGATCGCTTCTTCTGCATCTCCGTAGTCAAGGGCATGGATGAAAAGTGTTTTCGAGTCTTCAGAAATCGCCACAACCAATGTACCAGGAGTAAGGGTAATTAAGTTAGAAAGTAGGGTGATTTCCCATTCTTTCTCAAGCACAGTTGGTAGTGCAAAAATAGCAGGTTTAATTGGCATTTTTGGTCGTATGATTAAGGATAGTACTTGGAAATTGGCTAAAAATAGTTCCTTTAAAAATAAAAAGAATAATTTTACTAATGCCCAAACCCGCCCCATATAGAACCTACCCGGTATAAATCGGTTCATCATGAGAATCATAATGATTCCTAAAATAAATCCTATTAGAAAAGTTGATAGTGTAAAATTCATCGATAGGAACATCCATAAAAAGGCGATAAAGAAATTTAACAATACTTGAAAAGCCATTTTATGCACCCCCTAATACAGCTTGAATATATTCTAATGGATTCATCAAGGTAGAAGTAGCTTGCGTCACATAAGGCATTAATACTTCTGCACCAACACCATAGAACACCGTAATCGCCGTTATAATTACAGCAGGTACGAGTAGGGCCCTATAATGTGCATCTTTTTTATACATCACCTCTTGCGGTGCTTCACCCCAAAAAGCATGAATGAAAATACGAATGACTGAAAGTAATACACCTAAGCTTGATAATAAAATGACAAGTGACAGAATTAATTCGTCACCTTCGATCGCGCCTTTTACAATAAGGAGTTTTCCGATAAAACCACTTAATGGGGGAATACCTACTAAACCAAAAGCAGCGATTAAATAACTCCAAGCTAATACTGGATGTGTGGAAAGGACACCACCCATTTTCCGTAAATTAGTCGTACCAGTGACATGAATGAGAACGCCAATGAGTAAGAACAACGCACCTTTAAGCAATATGTCATGAAGTAAGTAGAAAATAGCTCCTTCCATCGCTGTTTCATTCATAATCGAAGCACCAAAAAGAATGACTCCTACTGCAATAATGATGTTATAAATGATGATTTGTTTCACATCAAAATAGGCAAGTGCACCAATTAACCCAAAAACAATCGTAATGATGGAGAGAATCATCAGTAACTCATGGGTAAAGGCTGTGTCGTGAATGAAAAATAACGTGTACGTCCTGATAATTGCATACACTCCAACTTTTGTCAGTAAAGCACCAAATAGCGCTAAGACCGGAATAGGAGGGGCAGCATAGGATTTGGGTAACCAGAAAAACAGTGGAAAAATCGCACTCTTAAAGCCGAATACGACTAAGAAAAGAACCGCTATAACGGTGAGTATCCCTGGTTGGTTTACTTGAGCAATTTTTTGACTAATATCTGCCATGTTGAGCGTTCCAACAACAGCATATAAATATCCGACTGTAATAACGAATAAGGCAGAAGAAGTCACATTGACCAAAATATATTTAATCGATTCTCTAAGCTGTTTCTTCTCGCCACCTAAAACTATTAGTAAGTAAGATGCCATTAATAATACTTCGAAAAATACAAACATGTTGAATATATCTCCCGTAGTAAATGCCCCGTTTACACCAGTTAATAGAAATAAGATCCCAGGATAATAGAAATGTTTTTCTCGTTCTATCCCAACTGAGAACATACTCGTCCAAACGACGAACAAAGCAATGATACTAGTCGAAGTGACAAGTAGGGCAGAGAACATATCCGAAACCATGGATATTCCAAAAGGTGCATCCCAGCTTCCTAACGTTACGACTTGAATCCCTTTTGTATGTACAAGGTGTATTAATCGTAAAGAGATGACAAGGTTTATTACTAAAGCCAACATCGTAATAGTCCGCTGAGCTTTCACTTTAGACGGAAAGAATAGCAGGACCATTGCCACGAAAAAGGGCACAATTATTGGGAATAAAAGAAAGTTAATCATCTTCATCTATCCCCCTTAGCAAATTCATGTTGTCTGTTTCTAACTCTTGGTAAGAACGATACGCTAATACTAAAAAGAATGCTGTCACGCCAAAGCTAATCACAATGGCCGTTAAAATTAATGCCTGTGGTAAAGGATCAACATAACTTGTTTCCCCATGTTGCAACACAGGGGGAGCGTCACCTCCAAAGCCTCCCATAGTAAGTAGCAATAAATGAGCGCCGTGACTTAACACTGCTGTACCGATAATAATCCGTAATAAACTTCTAGAAAGCATTAAATATACTGCTGCCATAAATAAGAAGCCAATGACAAAACTCATCAAAATTTCCATTAATCATCCGCTCCTATCGTTTGAATAATGGTCATCGTTACTCCAACTACAACTAAATAGACACCCAAATCGAATGCCATCGCAGAATGAAGGGATTGCTTCCCTAACAGCGGTAGATCGTAATAATCATATGCGTGTGTAAAGAAAGGCATGTTGAACATAATCGAAGCCGCAGCTGTTGTAATAGCGATCAATAGGCCGATAGCTGTCATGACTACATAGTTGATCGGTAAAGCGGTAGAGATTGTTTTTAAATCATACGCAAGTAACAGAAGGACAATCGCGCTAGATGTTAATAAACCGCCTACGAATCCACCGCCTGGTGCATAGTGACCTGCAAAGAAGATGTGAATCGAGAAAAGAAAGATGATAAAAAACACAATATTTGCTGTCGTTTGTAAAATGACATCATTTGTTTTCAACCGGTTTCTCTCCTTTCTTTTTTGTCAGTCGCAGTTTAATCATACCAATGATGCCGAGAGAGGCGATTGCTAAAACCGCTATTTCAAAAAGCGTATCGAAACCACGATAGTCAACTAATATCACGTTGACCATGTTTTCACCGCCAGCTTCCTTATATACGGTCTCTTTATAGTACGAAGAAATACTTGAGACAAACTTTTGGGATTGAGCTGCTAATGCAACTAACGTGACAGTTACACCAACACCAAATGCTACTATCGCATTGTGAATTCGAAAACGGATTCTTTTTTCATGACGATTTAATTTTGGCAAGTGATAGAATGCCAGTAAAAATAACGCGACCGAAACCGTTTCAATTACTAATTGCGTTAAAGCTAAATCAGGTGCTTTAAAAATGACAAAGAATAGAGCAACTGTATAGCCGACAGCACCAAGTGCGATAATGGAAGTAAGTCGCGACTTTGCCAATAAAATCGTAAGTGTTCCTGCAAATAATACGAGTATTAATATGACTTCATACAAATGAATAGGAGAAAGTTTCGTTATATCAAGAACAAACGCGTTCGTTAAAAACAACGTACCAATCACTAAAACGATAAAGCCGTAAAACATATAATGCAGATAGTGGCGAATCGAACCGCGCATATAACTAGATGAAATTTTGTTAACACCAGTTTCAAAAAATGCCATGATAAGGTTATACATTGCATTTAACGAAACGCTATCAGGAACTAATTCATAGACACGACGCCACTTGGGAATAAGTTTAAAAAGGATAAACCCAATGGCTATTACGCCAACTGTTAGCCAAAATTCCATTTTAAATCCGTGCCAAGCTGCGACATGAATTGGAACTTCTTCGGGAGAAGTATAAAGAAACGGCTGAATCGCAATGACAGCTGGTTTTATGAAAGTATCTCCAATGATATTTGGAATGAAGAAGATTACTACTACTAAAACTGCTAAGATTGCAGGCGCGATTAACATTCCAATAGGTGCCTCATGAGGTTGTTTAGGTAGTAGATCTTGATGTCGTTTTCCGATGAACGTATGGAAAACAAAATACATACTGTACACAAATGTGAAGATACTTCCGATCCATGCTATCGCAAGGAATAAATAAAAATACTGATTCATGGAAAATGAGGAAAATTCTTGTATCGAAAGAATCGATGTTAAAAACATTTCCTTACTTAAAAAACCGTTAAACGGTGGAATACCTGCCATGGAGAAGGTTCCAATGAATGCTATTGTGAAACTAATTGGCATGACACTCATTAAGCCGCCAAGTTTGCGAATGTCTCTCGTTCCTGCTTCATGGTCAATAATTCCTGCCACCATGAACAAACTTCCTTTAAAAGTTGCATGATTGATTAAATGAAAAATCGCAGCAAATGCAGCGTATTTGAAAATTGTTTCAGCTGGATTTTCTACATGAAAGGCAAAGCTTGCAGCTCCTAAAAGAGACATGATTAAACCAAGTTGACTTACAGTGGAAAATGCTAAAATACCTTTTAAATCCGTTTGTTTCACTGCGAAAAATGATGCCCATAGCATGGTGAATAATCCAACGGAAGTCACCGTCCAAACCCAATATTCCGAAAAAGCAAAGATTGGTGTAAAACGAGCGACTAAATAGAGTCCTGCTTTCACCATCGTTGCTGAATGCAAATACGCACTAACTGGTGTCGGTGCTTCCATCGCATCCGGTAACCAAATGTAAAACGGGAATTGAGCTGATTTTGTAAAAGCACCTAAAAGGAGTAAAAATAAAGCCCATAGATAGAGCTGACTCTCTATCATGCCGTTAGCATTTGCAATTAATTCACGTATGGAATAAGTGCCACCAATTTCCGCTAGCATTAAAAACGCTGCAAACATCATTAAGCCACCGAAAACGGTGATCATCATCGATTTTAGTGCTCCATATCTAGAACGTTCTCTTTTATACCAATAACCAATTAGTAGGAAGGAGGAGATCGATGTTAATTCCCAAAACATATACAGAGTAATCATATGATCGGATTGAACGACACCTAACATAGCAGTCATAAAGAGGAGTAAGTACACGTAGAACAAGTGAAGTTTTTCTCTTGTCCGATCTAAATAAAAAATGGAGTAAAAGACAACTAACGTCCCAATTCCAGTGATGAGGAGAGAGAAAAGCAAACTTAATCCATCTAAATACGACACAACTGCTATGTCTAATGAAGGTATCCAATTAAATTGTGACGTAAACGTTTGTCCAACTGATATAGATGGTACATACGTGCAGTAGTAAATGAAAAGGACGACTGGGGCGATTAAAACGACCCAACCAGTATGTATCCCAGGGATTTTTTTATAAAATATAGGTATGATCATCGCAAGGATCATCGGTATGAATAATATAAATACGAATTCCACAAAAATCCTCCTAGATGTTTGGCCTCATAATACGGACTATCTCATTATTATAGCTTACATACCATGCATTTGCATGGCTCAATCCTCTAGCAATACTTGCTATTTACGCATTTCTTCCGATATGATAAATAGGAAGAAACACAATAAAAAGTTGGAGTTTTGTTATGAAAAATCCATATATTTTTGGATACTTACCTTTAATTACAATTGTTTTATTCAGCTTAACCTTTGGGGTTTATGCAGTTGGTGAAGCAATGACACTGTTTCAAGGCATCGGCGTATACGCTGGTATGCGAGAGTTTTTAACTCATTTACAACTACAGCTTTTTCTTTTAATCGTTTTTGCTCTCTTCTTTTTTATGGTGTTTTCCGCGTTGAAGTTAATTGCAGAAACCATTCATGAGTTAGCGATGCTCTTTTTCTCGAAGGATATAAAAGGCGAAACAATTCATCAAGCACGTGGTGGGTATGTCATTTTCTTTTTCGGATCGCTTTTATCTGTGATTGGTATTCAATCAATTCAATTGTTAGCACTTGTTTTCTTAGGGACTGCTTTTATCTATTTCGTTTATGTCGTGTATAAGCTAAGTCATACGCTAACGTTTGGTGGAACTCTAGGGTTAATACTTTTTGAAATATTAACATGGAGCATTTTTGTTTCCATGATTTTGTATGTCTTTTTTAAGTTATACAACGGAATAATTGCCAGCTTGCCATTTTTAGATCAATAAAAAGCGCCTTCCTGTATGTAATAGGAAAGGCGCTTATTTTATGGCTGCTGAGAATAATGCATGCTGTATTTTCTGCTTTTCTAGATTTCCCATATCACGAGGTGTATCGAATCCTAACCAAACGGCCGCTGTATAATCATCCGTTAAGCCTGCTAGCCAGAAATCATGGTAATCATTCGTTGTTCCTGTTTTCGCTCCTGTATACGAAGATGCGTGCGTAATGCCTCTGCCAGTTCCATTGTCGACGACATCCTTTAGTAATTCCCGCATATACTTTACTGTTTGTGGATTCCAAACAATCATCGATTCGTTTTTCCAGTTAAAAAGCGGGTCTCCTGCCACAGATTTTACACTTCGGATCGCATGGGCTTGGGAGTAAGATCCATCGATAAAGCTTGAATAAGCATTCGCCATCTCGTAGGACGTGACGCCATTCGTAAATCCGCCAATTGCCGCTGAAAATTGATGGTCTTGCTGCGTGATATGATCAAATCCAAATGGTTCGATATAGGAAAACGCATTCTCTACTCCAACTTGCTCGAACAATCGAAGCGCTGCCGTATTATAACTAAATCGAAACGCTTCTTTAATCGAAACATCCCCGTATATATGTCCACCATAATTACTTGGACAATATGTATTCACACAATATTTCCCAGCATTCGTTATGCTTTCAGGAGTTAAGGTAGTCGTTTCAAAAAGAGGTGCATAGTCGAGCAAAGGTTTAATCGCAGAACCTGGTTGCCTCACGGCTTGAAATGCACGATGAAAATCAAATTTCCGGTACTCTTTTCCTGCGTAAAGTGCTGAAATAGATCGTGTTTTATTCTCAATCACGACAGCTGATGCTTGTAAATCTGGAATACGTAGCATAGATGAAAAGTCAGATGAAATTTGGCGTTGTTTTGCAACATCTAAATTGGTTTCAATGGTCACTCCACCTGCTAGAATTTGTTGCACTCGATCGTCCAATTTCACATTGAGAGCATCCCGTTGAATAGGGTCAGTTGTAGCGACTAATTGTTCATCGAAACCTTCTGAAGCAGCAACTAATTTTCGTAGTTCATAAAATACATATGTACTATACTCTGGATACTTTTGAAGTTTCTTTTTGACGGAAAGGCGGATAGGTTGCTGTAGCCATTCGGAATATTGCTCGTCAGAGATGAACGACTCATCGTGTAAAATTCCAAGCAATAATTCTTGGCGTGCTTTTGTTTTCTCGAAATTCTTTATCGGATCGTAAAGAGAGGGATTGTTTGGAACAGCAGCCAAAAATGCAAGTTCGGCTCCAGTTAATTGCGCAATATCTCGATTAAAATAAAATTGTGCAGCTGCACCAATCCCATAGACTTGATTACTGAAATACATTTCATTCAAATACATTTCTAAAATCGTATCTTTAGATGCCTGTTTTTCCAGCTCATATGCATACATAAGCTCTGTCACTTTACGTTCGTATGTCTTTTCTTCTGTTAAATAGCGCATTCTTACTAATTGTTGTGTGATCGTGCTACCACCTTGACCATTATCGGAGGACTCTGCATTCGCCACAACAGCTCGTACAATTGCACTTAAATCATATCCAATATGGGAATAAAAACCTTTATCCTCACTCTGAATAAATAATTCTTGTGCAAGTAGAGGAATTTGATCTAGCGTTAATGGAACTCGATATTCCACATACTCCTCTGAAAAGACGTCGCCATTCTTATCCTTCATCACTACAGGCTGGCTAAAGACGGGTGAGTGGAGGGGAACCGACTTGTCCAATTGCGTTTGGAATTGGGATGCAACATGAATTTCCTTTCCTATATTTAAAAATAAACTAATAGCAAAAGGAATTAATAATAGAATCCATATATAACCGACCGTCTGTTTCATCGTTGCACCCCCTTTTTTCCATCTTAACGCTAATTAGGGAGTTGTAAAGACTGTTCATGAGAAAGAACTTTTTCGAAATCTTGTTTTGGCTGTTTTCTTGTATAACTTAAAAAGAAGAACGCAATGAGAAATAATGCTCCTGTGGAGAAAAAGACGGAAGAGATACCCACGTATCCACTGACAATTCCTCCGAAAAACGGTCCAATAATGTTTCCTAAAAAGCGGAAGCTTGTGTTGTAACCCATAACTTCCCCTTGAATTTCAATTGGCGCTTCTCGTCGAACTAAAGCGGTTGTCGTTGGAACTAATCCACCAACTGCAATACCAAATAGTAAACGAAGCGCCATTAGTTGCCAAAGCGATTGGACAAATGCTTGCGGAATGATAAATAAAAACGCAAGTAAGAGTAGAACTGTCAACACTTTCTCATAGCCTATTGCATCTCCAAGTCGTCCCCATCTACGTGCAAATAACAAGTTCCCGACTCCAGCTGCACTAAATGTCATACCAGCAAGAAGTGCCACATCTGATTGATCTACCAATTGCGCGACATAGAGAGATAACAACGGTTGAATACTGAAATTCCCAATTTGAATAAGCGCTGTAATAATCATCACATGTAACATTAACCGATGGTGAATCAAGCTGGAGAAAACTGTTTTTCGTGAATATTGAATATCATGAGAAGACTTCACTTTACGTACTTCTTTTATGCCAAAGCTGACAAGAAGTGCAGCAACGGAAATTGCAGCTGCCGTTATAACGAACGTATATTGAAAGCCAACAGAATCAGCTAAAAATCCTCCAAAGACAGGACCGAAAAGAGTTCCCGAAACACTTCCCATTTGTAATGTTCCAAGTGTTTTACCAGCGCTCTCTTTCGGCGTTTGAGCGCTAATAAATGCTAAAGATGTTGGAATAAATCCTGTCACAATACCCATGAAGAGTCGCAGGAAAAAGAAAGTCTCTACATTTGTCACATAACCCATTAAAAAAATACTTAAGGCAATACCAAACCCATTGATTATCAAAATCGGCTTATAACCGAAACGATCTGCAATGCGGCCCCAAATGGGTGACATGAGGAATGCAGAAACAAAAGTAACCCCGAAGATAAATCCTGACCATTTTTGTACATATTGAGGGGAATAATCGCCGAAAGTTTCTATATAAAGAGATAGAAATGGCATTATCATGGTCGCGGTTCCAGCAACTAAAAAATTTGAAACCCACATAATATAAAAATTTCGTTTTTGAATTGTCATACACGCATCACTTCTTTCCAATTAATAAGTATAAAACATTTCGGTGCACGAAGGAAATGATATGCTTATTACTCGTCAATCGTTTTCTACATATGATAGACTTATTCCGTATGTAAAATAGACGAGAAAGCTCGCTTGACAAGCAACGCTTTCCATAAAGGAGAGATAATTTTGTTTCAACAATTAACGAATGAAGTATCACCTACAGAAGCGCTAGTAAAAATGAATACAACTAAAGGGACAATTACGATTAAACTATTTCCAGAACAAGCACCAAAAACAGTGGAGAACTTCTTAACGCATGCTGAAAACGGATATTATGATGGCATTGTCTTTCATCGCATTATCGAAGATTTCATGATTCAAGGTGGAGACCCGACAGGAACTGGCATGGGAGGAGAAAGCATTTACGGTTCTACTTTCGAAGACGAATTCTCTCCTGAACTATTCAATATTCGTGGTGCACTATCAATGGCAAACGCAGGACCTGGAACAAACGGAAGCCAATTCTTCATCGTTCAAAAGAAAGATGTTGATTCTCAAATGCTTCGTCAAATGCAAGATGCAGGTTACCCAGAAGAAATCATCGAAGCATATGCAACAAAAGGTGGTACACCATGGTTAGACCACCGCCATACTGTGTTTGGACAAGTAGTGGAAGGAATGGATGTAGTTGATTCAATGGCTACTGTTGAAAAAAATTCTCAAGACAAACCACTTGAAGATATTAAAATCGAATCCATTGAAATCGTACAAAAATAAGTGAGGAATGAATATGCTTAATTCATTAATCCTCGGTCTAGGCTTTCTATACTTCCCGGAAGACAAAACCGAATACATTCCCGCTGCAATCGAGTTCGCGATATTTGCAGTACTATGTGTACTGGCTTTCCGATGGATCGTCAAAAAATCGAAACAACAGGAAGCGAAAACAAAAGCACTCGAAGAAAAAATTCTACAAGAACGAAAAGACAAACAATAATAGTGCATAAGGCAACCTTCACGGGTTGTCTTTTTTGTGGTTGAAAAAAATGATTTTCGTGCGCGAAAATTCACCGCTTAAGAGGTTGGGAAAGAAGATGGTGGCAGGCATAAAAGCGGAATCGGGGTAATTGTCCTAATGTTTGAGGAAAGTGTCCTAATGTTTGGAGAAAGTGTCCTAATGTTTGGAGAAAGTGTCCTAATGTTTGGAGAAAGTGTCCTAATGTTGCGGAAAAGTGTCCTAATGTTGCGGAAAAGTGTCCTAATGTTGCGGAAAAGTGTCCTAATGTTTGAGGAAAGTGTCCTAATGTTTGGAGAAAGTGTCCTAATGTTTGGAGAAAGTGTCCTAATGTTTTGAGAGAGTGTCCTAATGTTTGAAGAAAGTGTCCTAATGTTTGGAGAAAGTGTCCTAATGTTGCCGCAAAGTGTCCAAATGTCCAAGTGTTAAATTTTTTTTCAGAGATTTTACTAGGCGTATCACAGGTTAAAAGGTTATCCTAAGAAGTTAATATCTGAAAATTAAAAAAATAATTCACTTAGCTATAGCAATAATTGAAAGTTTGAGGTAATTTGAATAAAAAGGAGTGATAATTCTGATTCAGAAAACTCGATCAAAAAATAATTATTTTTTAAAATTGGAAGCACTAGCAAGGCGTCTTCCTCCTACCCACAAATCATACAAACTCGTTCAAACAAAACTCGCTCAGCTAGAAGCAGGAGAATGGGGCGAAGAAAGTGTCGCCATGAATTTAGCTCGATTTACTCCGGATTTTCCGATCAATCTCTTCCATGACATCCTTCTAAAATCGTATTCCTTCTTTCAAATTGATCATCTAATTCTTACTAAACATTACGCGTTAATAATTGAATCGAAAAATTTAAAATTCCAGATTGAAATTACTCGTAACCCAGATCAGTTAATTCAATATGATGAACTTGGCAACTCGAAGGTTATGGATTCACCTCTGCAGCAACTAGAGAAAAATTGCGAGTGGATGAGAGGGTGGCTTTTAAATAAAGGAATTGACCTACCTGTTTTCGGAATTTTTGCTGTATCGAATGTTAATTGTAAAATTGTGACTAAGCAGGAAGAGCCGACGATTGTAAGAGCAAGTTTTCTTCAAAAGAAGATTTTGGAGCTTCCGCGTTCAACGGAATTCATTGATGAAAATACATTAGCTAAATTGAAAAAAAGTATTTTAAACGAACATATGGAGTTCGACCAACATAATTTTTTGAAAAATTTTGATGTCGATGTAAAAGAACTGCTTCCTGGAATGTGGTGCGATGTCTGTAAAAAATTAACTGTTTCAAAAATTGGATTCAAATTTATGTGTACATGTGGCAATGAAAATCCATCCTCTTTTATGCAAGCAGTAAATGATTATTTCTTATTGATGAAAAATGAGATGAGCAACAAAGAATGCAGAACATTTTTAAAGATCGAAAGCGCGAAAGTCACGTATCGAAAACTTCAACAATCTGGTTTGCAAATACAAGGTCGTGGACGAAATACATTGTATTTAAATAAAAGATCTCCTGCAAAAAATTAATATTTATCAAGCATTTGTTAATGGAGAATGAATTACTGACGAACCAAAGTGACGACGAAGATATCTACTTTTGTTGAAAGAGTGTTCCAATGTTTGAGGAATGTGTCATAATGTTGCGAGAAAGTGTCCTAATGATGACGCAGAGTGTCCTAATGTTTTGAGAGAGTGTCCTAATGATGACGCAGAGTGTCCTAATGTTTGAGGAAAGTGTCCTAATGTTTGAAGAGAGTGTCCTAATGATGACGCAGAGTGTCCTAATGATGACGCAGAGTGTCCCAATGTTTGAAGAAAGTTTCCTAATGTAGACGCAGAGTTTCCCAATCACCAACCAAACTGTCTCAAACTTTCCCCTATCTTCCTTCAAAGCGTTTAAAATCCCACACTTTCTAAATTATCTCTTCTCTAAATCATAAACATCACTCTCTACGAAATAAAAAATAACCCTCCCAAGGGAAGAGTTATTGTAAGTGTTTGAATGCTTTAATGGTGCGAGCGACGCCATCTTTTAGCAATGACGGCGATGTTGCGACGTTCATTCGAAGGAATCCTTTTCCTTCTTCTCCGTATTTTGATCCCGCTTCTAATGCTACTTTTCCTTCTTGAAGTAAGGCGTTTATGATGTCTTGTTCTTCCAATCCTGTTTTTCGGTAGTCGATCCAAAGTAAGTAAGTGCCTTGTGGTCGAGCAATTTCTAATCCATTAATTTCATTTGGCAATGTTTGAATGACGTATTCGATATTGGATTCAATTACTTTTTTCGCTTCTTCTAGCCATTCTTTACCAGTCGAATAAGCGGCCTCAAGCGCAACACCTGCAAATGCATTCACTTCAATAAATCCGTGGGAGAGTGAAACGTCTTTTAACGTTTCACGATCTTTTTCATTTGCCACAATCATACTTGCAATTTGAATTCCCGCTAGATTAAAAGTTTTCGTTGGCGCGACACATGTGTATATAAATTCTTTATAGGATGGTGCGATTTTTGCTAATGGAAGATGTTTATTTCCAAACAGCACTAGATCGGCGTGTATCTCATCAGATAAGATGCGAACATTATATTTTTCACATAACTCCACGATTTTGCGTAACTCTTGTTCTGTCCATACTTTCCCGACTGGGTTGTGAGGGTGACAGTGTATGTAGAGTTTGACGTCTTGTTTTAGTTTTTCTTCAAAATCGTGCCAATTAATTTCGTAGTTGCCATTTTGCTCACGTAATGTAGATTCGATGACATTCCGACCTAATTTTTCCGGTATCATTTTAAAAGGGGGATACACTGGCGGTAAAATTAGAATATTATCGGACACCTTTGTAAAGGATTGAATGATAACCGACATTGCAGGGATGACGCCGTGGTGGAATAAAATCTCGTCTTGTGAAATATTCCACTGATGATTGGATTCCAACCAGTCTACTAAAGCTTTTTTTGCAGAGTCGCTCGTAAATGTATAGCCGTAAATAGGATGTTGCAATCGGTCTTGCAATGCTTTAGTAACTGCTTCGGGAACAGGGAAATCCATATCTGCAACCCACATTGGCAGTATTTCCGATGCATCGGGTACGTCAAAAATGTGTTCCATGGCATCCCATTTAACCGATTGCGTGTTTCTTCGGTTCAAGTTCTCTTCAAATACTTTCAAGACAAACACCCTTTCTTTTCGATGCTAATATGGTATCATAGCTTTGACAAAAAAGAGATGCTGGTGACTAGTAATGGATGATATTTTAATGAATAAGAAATGTATTCGTCTTTTGGAGGAATGGGATCCGTTTGGCTATGGACAACGTTCATATGAGACGGAAATAGCGGATGTAGTAGCGGCGTTACAAGGGTTCGATGATCCGACTCAAATTGCGAAGAACATTCAAACGGTCTATGAGGCATCATTTGAACAATGGATTCCTCTTGAAAAATGTATGGAAATTGCGTATCAATTAATTGCGGTAAAATTTGAAGCAAAATGTATCATATAACTTACAAATCCATAAAAAAACATCTCATCAATTGATGAGATGTTTTTACGTTGGTAATCTAATTCCGTCCAGCAAGTTGGATGCTGGTACTTCCAATGCATTAGAAAGTTTGAGAATTGACTGGACAGAAGGTGTATCTACCCCTGATTCATAATTCTCTAATTTCCCCGTTCCAATGCGCGTTTTTAATGAAAGATCTTCTAAGGAAAAGTTTCGTTCTTCTCGCAGTTGGCGAAGTTGAGTGTGGAATTCTTGTTTCATTAACATGCACTCCTTTCCATACGTACATACTACGCTTTACTTATCATTATCATACCTTAGAATAAAAACTTTTGTGAAATAGTATGCACTCACTTTGTTTCATTTACATAAATAAACTTACGATTTTATTCACAAATACGGCAATAATAGCAATCGGAGCTACGAAACGAACTAAGAAGTACCAAATTTCATAGGAAGAAGTTTTAATTTGTAATTCATCCATTGAATCAGGTTTCGGCATCACATAACCTGCGAAGATTGATATTAATAAAGCTCCTAAAGGTAATCCAATACTACTCGTGATGAAATCTGCAAAATCAAAAAACGTCATCCCCATTATTTTAAAATCACTTAATACGCCAAATGATAGGGCACTTGGAATACCTACTAAGAAAATGAGTAAGCCATAAATCCAAGAAGCTCGTTTTCGCTTATCATATGCATTTTTTATCCCAATGGATACTACAATTTCAAGCATCGAAATAGAAGAAGTTAACGTTGCAAAAAGTAATAACACTAAAAATACGAGTAAGAATATAGAGCCAAAAGGCAGCTGTTCAAAGACGGCAGGAAGGATAATAAATACTAATCCAGGTCCTTCATTAGGCGAGTACCCTAAAGCGAATACAGCTGGAAAGATCACTAGACCTGAAAGAATGGATATACCAATATTCAAAAATGACACACTTAATGCAGAATTACCGAGACGCTGTTCTTTCGGTAAATACGATGCATATGTCATCATTCCTGCCACCCCAACACTTAATGAGAAAAATGCTTGACCTAATGCTAGTAACATAGTATTTGCAGTGAAATACGACCAATCTGGCACAAACATGAATTCGATTCCTTCCCATGCACCATCTAGTGTTAAGGAACGAACGACTAATATGATAAAAAAGACAAACAACGCTGGCATCATAATACGACTAGCACGCTCTATACCGGCTTCAATCCCGCCTTTTACAATTAGGACGGTTAGTAACATAAATAATGCTTGCGCACCGATTACTTCCAAAGGGCTTGAAATGATGGAAGCGAACAGTTCCCCATAGTACGATTCTCCATTATTGCTTAGTTGAAAAAGAATTGCTCGACCGAGGTAAGATAAGATCCACCCACCCACTACGGAATAAAACGAAAGAATAATAAAGGAAAAGATAAATCCTGACCACCCAATGAGAAACCAATTTTTCCCTGGTGCTAGTTTTTTTAACGAGGTAACGGCATCTGCTTGTCCACGTCGACCAATTAAAAATTCCGCTAAAAGGATAGGCAAACCGATTAATAATGTACTGATGATAAATAGGAGGACAAAAACGCTGCCTCCGTTCGTTCCTGCCATGTATGGAAATTTCCAAATAGCTCCAAGTCCAATTGCACTGCCTGCAGCTGCTAGTACAAAGCCAATTTTAGACGCGAAATGATCCCTTTTTTGCATCGATTATACCTTCCTTCTTCTATAGATTTTTTTCATTCTACACGAGTTAGATTGAAAAGCATATGGAATTTTGAAACAATTGAGAAAAAAAGTGCGTTACATGTTCGTATAGAAAGGGTGAAGGTTGAGAATGGGGGAAACAGAGCTAATCCGATTAGCACAGTCGGGAGATGAAAAAGCATATGTAGAGTTAATGCAACTTTACCATCGAACGATTGAGAAATTTGCATACCAATGTGGGGTGCATCAAAACGATGTGAGCGATGTGACACAGGAAGTATTTATAAAATTGTATCGATTTTTATATCAATTTCAACATGATCGATTTACCACATGGTTATATAAAATCACATTAAATGCTGTACGAGATTATTACAGAAAAGAGTCCAAAGAGAAAAGTAAAGAACATAAGTGGAAGGAACAAATGAACGACGAACCTTTGCTGGTTTCGACAGAAAAGAAAATTTTACTGTTTGAAGAAGACCAACAACTTCATGACGCTATCCTTTCGTTAGACGAAAAATATCGATACCCGATTATTTTCTTTTATTTTCAAGAGTTGTCATATGAGCAGATTGGAGAAGTAATGAATATCCCCTTATCCACTGTGAAAACACGTATTCTTCGGGCAAAAGAGCAGTTAAAAATTGCTTTGGTAAATGAAAGAGGTGAACAAATTGGACGATAAACAACTCGAACAGCGGCTTGAATTTCTAAAAAAATCCTACGAGCGGGTTCCATCTACTTTTCAAGCAGACGATGTCATAAGAGAAATTAGAGCTGAAAAACATCAACAAAGTCGAGCGAAAGTCTCCAAAACATCAGATCGCTCTTTTTGGCAGCGATTTGGGGTTCTTAGTGCTAGTGTCGCTAGCTTATTCATTATCGGAATACTAGCTATCCCGTATTTACAACATAATGAACCACTCAAGCAGCCGGAAAACGCTTCGGTTGTAAGTGAGGAAAAGATTGAGGATATGATTAAGATATACGAACGTAATAGAGAACGATCACGTGAAAAATTAGGGTTGTCAACGGATCAATTTGACTCTCTTTCCTATATACAAGAAGCAGATGCTACATTTGAATACTTTTGGAAATCAAAAAAAATTCTAGAACATCAAATGTCACATGAAGAAGTAAATAATCAGTTCGACAATTTATTAGCTTCTTTACGTTCCCCATCTGAAATGGTTTTACACGCAGATAAATCCGTTTTACATGGAAGTGAAGAGGAAAGTCTAAACTTCTTACTAGAACTTCAACAAAAAATTAATGATTTAATGAGGGTGTATAATCAAGCAATTGCAGAGAATCACGCAATATTTAAAGAACTACAACCAAAAGAAGGGTGGAGTAAACCTACGTTTGATAAATTGATTCCATCATTTCCTGAAAACATTGAAAAACTGACCCTTGCTATGAAAGATGAAGGCATAACGATTCTTCCCATACAACGTGGTGAAAATTTTACAGCGACATGGCATTCTTTTTTTCCAGATGATTTGGTACATCCAGTAACACAAGGATATGTGACCTATCTTGATGAGCAGCCTTATTTATACGGAGGAGATCTCGCGAAAAAGCTGGAAGAATATCCACCTTTATTAAAAGTTTTTGATGAGCTCGTCCTAGATGAAGGTGGTAAAAACACGGATAACTCATTATATAGAGAAGTTTCAAGTAATTATAAAAATATTTTGTATGCGTTAGTGAAAACATCTAATCCTAGTTCTTTGTTTGATAGAAATGGGGTAGTAAAAGAGGAGTATCAATTGCTGTTTAAAGATATCCAACAACCACAACAACATTCTATTTCCTCTTATTTAATCGAACCTATCGTCAATGAATTCGAAGTAAGCGGATGGAGAAACTCAAATACTTGGACGCAATTCAACTACTCCTATTTAGACAAAATGTTTATGGAAATAAATTATTACGGATTTAAAGAGGAAGTGTATGACGAGTCTGCCTCTAATAGAGAGGAGCCTGTTCAACTAAATGTAGAATATTTCCAACGAATTCATAGTTTGTATAAGAAATTTGCTGGTACGCACGATCCTGCCGCTTTACGCGATATTTCGGCTATCGATTTAGTGGGCTTATACTATTACTCTCAAGAGTTAGGGGATATGGAGACACAATACGAATTATTTGTGAAAGATGATCAAAAATTTGAAGTGATACCGAGGGAAGAGTTTTTGGCTTTCGACCATCAAAAAGATTCATCTTGGCGAAAGTTGTATACCTCCTTTACGTTTCAATCGGATGCTTTAGAAAACTCTTTGTATCCCGGAGGAACGGTAATCATGACACTCGCGAATCCGACGAACGAGCAGTCAGAAATAGGGTTCCGCGTTTTCATGACAAAGAATGGCTGGAGAGCATCCTTTATGCCGACTCAATAGCTATGAAGCGCAATCTTTCCTAATTTATGGTATACTTTTAGATGGCCAAAAGGTAGAACTCAAGATACACGTAGATTAGGAGCGTAAAAAAATGACAAAAAATTATGAAGTAGGAGATGTTGTTACAGGAAAAGTAACAGGCATTCAACCCTATGGTGCTTTCGTGGCACTAGACGATGAAACACAAGGACTTGTGCATATTTCTGAAATTACGTATGGTTTTGTAAAAGAAGTAAGTGATTTCCTCTCAATTGGTCAAGAAGTAGAAGTGAAAGTTCTAGAAGTAGATGATTCTGCTGGAAAAATTAGTCTGTCCATTCGCGCATTGCAGGAAAAGCCTCCCCTTCTTCGGAAAGAAGAGCGTCCCAAAAAATCTCTTCAAGCGCGTGTGAATGAAAGCGACGCGGAAGGGTTTAATTCCTTAAAAGATAAATTATCCGATTGGATTAAACAATCTGGACAATAAGAAAAAGTGTTCTCTACTTAGATGTGGAGAACACTTTTTTTAGTTTCGGATTTTACGCAATCGATATTGTAAATTTTGCCGACTCATTCCTAATGCTGCTGCAGCTTTCGTTACGTTACCGTTAAACTTCTCCATCACTTTTACGACATATTCCGATTCAGCCGCTTTTAAATAAACTTCCAGAGGAACAATCGCATCGGATTCAACTGTATATTTTGTCGCCATTTGTTTATACGTTGCTACTGAGTCGTCCAATTTCCTTTTGAAATGTAGGGGAAGTAAATCATAGGTAACCCATTCTTCGTCCGTGACAAATGAAGCAATTTCATCTAAGAGAAATTCTAGTTCTTTCAAGTTTCCCGGCCAATCATACTTGTGAAACAGTGTCGTGACATCTTTAGAAAGTCCTTTTATAACTGTCCCGAAGCGAATGGAATGACGCATGAAATAATCTTCGACAAAAGGAACAATATCTTCTTTACGATCTCGTAACGGCGGAACTGTAATAAGCATGGAAGCAAAAAAGTAATACAGCTCTTTCCATAATTCCCCGGAAGTAATTAATTCGACTGGATCCTTTCCGGTGCTAGCTAAAAAGAAGTGCTGTTTTAAACGAGGATCTTGCACAACTTCTAGTAGCTTTTGTTGATGGTGCAATGATAATAAATCGATACGTTCACAGAATATAGTAGAGGGTTCTCGTTCAATCATTTCTGCGTGTAACTGATCTAGCATGTTTGCGTCCGCATTGTGACAATAGAGTGTATAAAAATTAGATGCACCCGGAGACCATTCATGATGAATTGCCTCTGCAATCAAATCTTTTCCCGTACCGGATTCGCCTAAAAGTAAAACAGACAGTTTTGCATGAGCTGCCTTCTTCGCCATTTCCTTTACCGAGATCATGGATTCGGAAATAGCAGTAATAATCGAAAACGTGATAGGTTCTCCGTATCGTTTTAATGGTTGATACACAAATTGTTCGAGGGTGGTGACGTCATGGGCAAGTTCAATTGCTCCAATTAACTTTCCATCAACATGCACCGGGTAGGTATCATTAATCGTCGTAATTTCTTGTCCGTGTCGATTCCAATAGGTTTGTTTCACGGTTACAATCGGTTGTTGGGTAGCAAGGACTTCGAGTAATGTACTTGATTGTTGGCCAAACTGAAAGATATCTATTAAAGAATGATCTTGAAATTCGGTGATTTCAATGCCTTCCATTTTACGCATATGGTCATTATAAATGATCGTTTTGCCTTGGACATCAACTGCATGAATCCCTACAGTCATATGATTTTGGGCAAATTGGTAAAATGCTAACAATGAGTTTTCATCCACTGATCTTCACCTGCCTTTTAGGAATATTGCAAATTTGAGATGATTTTACTTGAAAAATGAAAGATTATTTTGCATTATTATAAGTATAAACAAACCATAAGTGCAAATTTTTTTTGCGCTAATCTAAATTAACTTAGGAGGATTCTCATGATCCCTTACAAACATGAAGCATTTACTGATTTCTCGAAAGAAGAAAACAAAAAAGCCATTCAAGAAGGCTACAAAGTCGTTGAATCGTATTTAGGGGAAGAATATCCATTAGTTATTGGTGGAGAACGTATTACGACAGAAGACAAGATTGTCTCGTACAACCCAGCAAATAAATCAGAAGTGGTTGGATCTACTTCAAAAGCGACGAAAGAATTAGCAGCAAAAGCAATGGATGTAGCAGATAAAACGTTTAACACTTGGAAAAAAGTGAAACCAGAAGTACGTGCAGATGTTTTATTCAAAGCTGCGGCAATTATGCGTCGTCGTAAATTTGAATTTTCCGCATTGCTTTCTAAAGAAGCAGGTAAAACTTGGGTAGAAGCAGATGTAGAAGCTGCTGAAGCAATCGACTTTTTAGAATATTATGGTCGTCAAATGCTTTCTCTAAAAAATGGCCAACCTGTTGAAAGCCGTCCAGGCGAATATAACCAATATAATTACATTCCATTAGGTGTGGCAGTCGTCATTTCACCTTGGAACTTCCCATTTGCTATTATGGCGGGAACAACTGTTGCAGCAATGGTAGCAGGGAACACGGTTTTACTTAAACCAGCTTCTACTACTCCAGTTGTTGCGTATAAGTTTGTGGAAGTATTAGAACAAGCAGGTATGCCTGCAGGAGTTGTAAACTTCATCCCAGGTTCTGGAGCAGAAGTTGGTGACTTCCTAGTAGATCACCCACGTACTCGTTTAATCAGTTTCACTGGTTCTCGTGATGTAGGTTTACGTATTTTCGAACGTGCGTCGAAATTAAGTGAAGGACAAATTTGGATTAAACGCGTGATTGCTGAAATGGGCGGTAAAGATACAATCGTTGTTGATAAAGAAGCGGATTTAGAATTGGCTGCTCAATCGATTGTGAAATCTGCATTCGGCTTTAGTGGTCAAAAATGTTCTGCATGTTCTCGTGCAGTAGTTGTGGAAGATGTATACGATCAAGTTCTAGCTCGTGTGGAAGAGCTTACGAAAGCATTATCGGTTGGAAAACCAGATAGTGACGAACATTTTGTTGGGCCAGTTATTGATGGTGCGGCATACAAGAAAATTATGGAATATATCGAAATTGGGAAAGGCGAAGGTCGCCTAGTAGCAGGTGGAAATGGTGATGATTCAAAAGGATTCTTCATTGAACCAACTGTAATAGCTGATTTAGATCCAAAAGCACGAATCATGCAAGAAGAGATCTTTGGACCAGTAGTTGGTTTTGCGAAAGCGAAAGACTTTGATCATGCGTTAGAAATTGCAAACAACACGGAATATGGTTTAACTGGTGCAGTAATTACAAATAACCGTATGAATCAAGAAAAAGCTCGTGAGGACTTCCATGTTGGTAACTTATACTTCAACCGTGGATGTACCGGAGCAATTGTTGGTTATCAACCATTTGGTGGATTCAACATGTCAGGTACTGATTCAAAAGCAGGTGGACCAGATTACATCCAACTACACATGCAAGCTAAAACAACATCTGAAATGCTGTAAGTAAAATTCATAAGCAGGCTCATCACTTGATGCGTCTGCTTTTTTTACAGATAAAGACGAAGGAGGAAATTAGATGACGAATTCTACACATGTAATTGAGCAAACAGAAAAATTTGGTGCAAATAATTACCATCCACTACCAATCGTAATTTCAGAAGCAGAGGGTGTGTGGGTAAAAGATCCAGAGGGCAATAAGTTTATGGATATGTTGTCAGCTTATTCCGCTGTTAACCAAGGGCATAGACACCCAAAGATTATTCAAGCGTTAAAAGATCAAGCAGATCGAGTGACGTTAACATCACGTGCGTTCCATAACGATCAATTAGGTCCTTGGTATGAAATGATTTGCGAACTTTCAGGAAAAGAAATGGCACTTCCGATGAATACGGGTGCTGAAGCAGTCGAAACCGCTGTTAAAGCTGCACGTAGATGGGCTTACGATGTAAAAGGTGTAGCGGACAATCAAGCAGAAATTATAGTGTGTGATGGTAACTTCCATGGTCGTACCATGACAGCAGTTTCCATGTCATCGGATCCTGAATACAAACGTGGATTCGGACCAATGTTACCTGGTGTTAAAATAATTCCATATGGCGATTTAGAAGCACTTAAAGCGGCAATTACTCCAAACACTGCAGCGTTTATTCTTGAACCAATTCAAGGGGAAGCAGGAATTATTATTCCTCCAAAAGGATTTATGAAAGCTGCTTACGACTATTGTAAAGAACAAAACGTGTTATTCATCGCAGATGAAATCCAAGCAGGTCTTGCACGAACAGGACGTATGTTTGCAAGTGAGTGGGAAGATGTTAATCCTGACATGTATATTCTCGGAAAAGCACTTGGTGGGGGAGTATTCCCAATCTCTTGTGTTGTAGCGGATCGGGAAGTTCTTGGAGTATTTAATCCTGGATCACATGGTTCCACATTTGGTGGGAATCCGATGGCATGTGCCGTTTCAATTGCTTCATTAGAAGTATTAAAAGACGAGAAGTTAGCGGAACGCTCAGAAGAGCTAGGAAATTATTTCCAAGAAAAGTTAAAAACATTATCTCATCCGTCGATAAAAGAAGTACGCGGACGTGGATTGTTTATCGGTATGGAGTTAACGGAAGCGGCTCGACCTTACTGTGAGGAATTAAAAGAACTCGGTTTATTATGTAAAGAGACTCATGATACTGTAATCCGATTTGCTCCTCCACTTGTCATCACAAAAGAAGAATTAGACTGGGCATTTGAAAAAATCGAAAAAGTATTCAATAAATAATATTTTTGCATTTAAAAAACAATTTGAACTATGTTACAATGATTCCGATGTAATCAATATGAATAAAGAGGCGAAACAATACAATGGCTGAAAATTTAAACCTGTTCACATCAACGCAAGATGTTATTCAGGAAGCACTGCACAAACTAGGTTATGACGAAGGTATGTTCGAACTATTGAAAGAACCATTACGTATGCTAGAAGTCCGAATTCCAGTCAAAATGGATGATGGAGCGACGAAAGTATTCACAGGGTTCCGTGCTCAACACAATGATGCTGTAGGACCGACAAAAGGTGGAGTTCGTTTCCATCCAATGGTAAGTGAAGATGAAGTGAAAGCTTTATCTATGTGGATGACATTAAAATGTGGAATTGTCGATCTTCCATATGGTGGTGGTAAAGGTGGAATCATCTGTGATCCTCGCCAAATGTCAATGGGTGAAATCGAGCGACTTAGTCGTGGTTATGTTCGCGCAATCAGTCAATTCGTTGGCCCAACAAAAGATATTCCAGCTCCAGATGTATTTACTAACTCGCAAATTATGGCTTGGATGATGGATGAGTATAGTCGTATGGATGAATTTAACTCTCCAGGGTTTATTACAGGAAAACCTATTGTTCTTGGAGGATCTCAAGGTCGTGAAAGAGCAACTGCACAAGGTGTTACGATTTGTATCGAGGAAGCTGCGAAAAAACGCGGAATTGATATGAAAGGTGCTCGCATTGTTATTCAAGGCTTCGGGAACGCGGGTAGTTTCTTAGCAAAATTCATGAGCGATGCTGGCGCGAAAGTTATCGGTATTTCCGATGCACATGGTGCTCTTCATGATCCTAACGGTTTAGATATCGATTATTTACTAGACCGCCGAGATAGTTTCGGTACGGTTACAACATTGTTTGATAATACGATTTCGAATAAAGAATTGCTTGAACTAGATTGCGATATTCTTGTTCCAGCAGCAATTGAAAACCAAATCACTTCTGAAAATGCACATAATATTCGTGCATCGATTGTGGTAGAAGCGGCAAATGGTCCAACTACTACAGAAGCGACGAAAATTTTGACAGAACGTGGAATTTTACTCGTTCCTGACGTTTTAGCTAGTGCTGGGGGAGTTACTGTATCTTATTTCGAATGGGTACAAAACAACCAAGGGTACTACTGGACAGAAGAAGAAGTAAATGAAAAGCTTTACAAAAAAATGGTGGATGCATTTGAAAATGTATACACAGTTGGTACAACACGTAACATCGACATGCGCTTAGCTGCCTATATGGTTGGTGTTCGTAAAACTGCTGAAGCATCTCGTTTCCGTGGTTGGGTATAATCATTAAACTGCCTCGTCTCTCCAAAAGAGACGAGGCTTTTTTTATGAAACAAAGATATTACCGAAAAAGGAATAGGGATAGTACGAAATTTTTGCTTTCCAACGAGATTTTCCACATAATAAAGTTCGAGGAGATGATACCATGAATGCATTTTCATTTTATAATCCGGTAAAACTTATATTCGGAAAAGGTCAAATTGAACAATTACAAAAAGAAATTCCACAATACGGAAACAAAGTAATGGTTGTCTATGGTGGAGGAAGTATAAAAAAGAATGGTTTGTATGATCAAGTAATGGATCAACTAAAAGCGGCTAATTTGGAAGTCGTGGAGTTAAGCGGTGTTGAACCAAATCCACGTATCTCTACTGTTCGTCGTGGAGTAGAATTAGCGAAGAAAGAAAATGTCGATTTTCTTTTAGCTGTCGGTGGAGGCTCTGTAATTGATGCAACTAAATTAATGGCGGTTGCTTCTAAATACGATGGTGATGCTTGGGACTTTGTGAGTCGGAAAGCTGTTCCAAAAGACGGATTGCCAATCGGTACTGTTTTGACGATCGCTGCAACAGGATCTGAAATGAATGCTGGATCGGTTATTACAAATGAAGAAACACAAGAAAAATACGGATGGGGATCACCATTTAGTTTCCCTAAGTTCTCTATTTTAGATCCAACTAATACTTTTTCTGTACCGCAAGATCAAACTATTTATGGCATAGTGGATATGATGTCTCATTTGTTTGAACAATACTTCAACAATGCATCGAACACGCCAGTTCAAGATGAAATGATTGAAGGGGTACTTCGCACAGTTATTGATACAGCTCCAAAATTACTGCGTGATTTACATTCTTACGAACATCGTGAAACAATTATGTTTGCTGGAACAATGGCATTAAATAATTTCTTGCAAATGGGTTACAACGGCGACTGGGCTTCGCATAACATTGAGCACGCTATTTCTGCAGTGTATGACATTCCACATGCAGGAGGACTTGCAATTGTCTTCCCAAATTGGATGCGTCATAACTTGAAAGTGGATCCAGAACGTTTTGCTCGCATGGCAGTTTATGTGTTTGGTGTAGAGCCAGAAGGTAAAACAATTGAAGAAACTGCGAACGAAGGAATCGATCGTTTACGCGCTTTCTGGAGTTCAATTGGTGCTCCTGAAACGCTCGCTGACTATAAAATCGATGACACTAAAATCGAAGAAATGGTTGAAAAAGCAATGGTTTATGGAGAGTTTGGTAACTTTACAAAACTAAATGCGGAAGATGTACGTTCTATTCTAAAAGCTTCCTTATAATATTCAGTGCAAAAAACCCATCTTACGAAGTCGTAAGATGGGTTTTATTATTTCATTTCTGGATGATTCTTTTTGAAATCAGTTGCATTTTGTTTAGCTGTGTCCCATGTCATGACGCCGTCATCTTCATCGAAACTCACGTGAACATCTTGAACATTCGGTTGGTGTAAAATTAAATCAACTAAATGATCTCGAATATCATCCACTTCTGCGAAGCTTAAAGTGGAATCTACTTCTGCCATCACTTCAACATGTAAAAATTCTCCTTCTTTTACAACAGAAAGCATTTTTATATCTTGTATAGCTTCATGTTCCATGACAAGTCGAGCAATATGCTGTGTCATTTGTTCATCTGTTTCACCAAGAACACCTCTGGCATTGTCTAAGAAAATACGTCCCACTACATAGAACATCAGAATACCGATAATAATGGAAGCATAGCCCTCTGCTGCAAGAAAACCAGTATAATGAGCGATAAAAACAGCAATTAATGCAAGAATATTACCGCTTGTAGCAACTAAGTCTTCCATAAAAACTAATTTTGTTGCTGGTTTTGCTTTCGATAAGACCGAAAAGCTTTTTATAATTGGAGCAAATCCAGTGCCTTCTGTATTAGTTTCATGTAACACTTCTTTCCCAGCTTTATATAATACGGAAAATTCCAGAATGGCTGCTAATGAGAAAACTCCTACAATAATCCAAAGTCCTTCAGATTCCGTTGGGTGAATCACATGGTGCCAACCTTCAATTATTGCTTCATATGCTAGGATACCGACAATAATTACTGCAAATAATAAAACAAGATTGACTAATCGACCAAAACCATTTGGAAATCGTTTGGTTGGTGCTTTTTTAGATAGAGCGGATCCAATGTAGACAAATAGTTGATTTGCGGCGTCCCCAAATGAGTGAAGCATTTCTGCAAACATCGCAACATTCCCGGTGAAGAAGAAAGCCACACCTTTTAAAATAGCGATAACTGTATTAATAATTGCTGCAAGCAACGACGGTTTATTTCCATCTTTTAATAAAACAAAAAATTCTTTCACAAAACAACCTCCTTAGTTTAGTAGTTCAATTTCCACGTAATCGACATACTCTAATTGTCGAAAGCTAGCATATAAAGTTTGTATCGTTTTGTTCGGTAAAGTAGAGACTTTTAAATCCACTTGCTTCTTTCCTGAATCGGAGGGGTTTGTGACATCTTTTATTTTCACATTATCTAAAAACATGTTTTCTGATTTTAGATAATCAAACAAAGAGTTAATCGATTCATTATTTTTAATCATTAATACTAGGGAAATTTCTTTCATTCGGAGCCGCCTTGGGCCGAATTTGATTAATAAAGGAGGAATAATTTCAATACCAATTAACACGATGAGTACACAAGCAGCTGCTTCTAAATAAAAACCAGCCCCCACTGCAATTCCAATCGCACCTGCACCCCAGATCATTGCTGCAGTTGTTAACCCAGTAATCGAATCATTGCCTTTTCGTAAAATAACACCTGCACCAAGAAAACCAATTCCACTTACAATTTGCGCTGCCAGCCGTAAAGGATCCATTGTAATGTTAATAGAATTCGATCCAGTAGCACTATAAGCAGCTTCGATGGAGATATATGTAAGAAGACAACTAAAGGTCGAAATAACAAGGCTTGTTTTTAACCCTACAGGCTTTCTTTTTAATTCCCTTTCTAGCCCAATGATTAAACTTAATAATGCGGCTAAACTTAATTTAAACAAAATAGAATCAGCGGGATTCACCCAGTCTAATAATTCCAAACTATTTTCTCCTCTCGCTCTTATAACTAACAATCAGTTATAGTAATAGTACAATGAATGAGAATAAAGCCACAAATATTTCTTGAATTGAGGTACACAACATGAATGAACAACGTATGCATCCATATATAACGATTATCATTGGTGTAATCGCAGTATCTATGTCAGCTATTTTCGTTAAGCTAGCAGCTGCGGACTCAGGAATCACTGCTTTTTATCGAATGTTTTTCTCGGTTGTCATCATGACGCCGATTTTCTTGTGGAAATACATCAATGAAGTAAAGAAGTTAACAAAAAGAGATTGGTCTTTTTCTATAATAGCGGGCATTTTTTTAGCGTTTCATTTTATCCTTTGGTTTGAATCATTAAAATATACTTCTGTAGCAAGTTCTACCGTCTTAGTAACCTTGCAACCACTTTTCGCATTTGCGGGAACATATTTCTTTTTTAAAGAGAAGCTTTCCATTAAAACAATTTTGTCCGCTATGTTAGCGATCACAGGTTCAATTGTCATCAGTTGGGGAGATTTTCAAGTGAATGAAGAAGCATTATATGGAGATATGTTAGCATTAATTGCGTGTGCACTAGTTACTGCATATTTACTGTTTGGACAAGATGTACGAAGAAGACTTTCATTAGTTACTTATACATATGTCGTTTATTTGGTCAGTACAATTGTTTTATTAATATATGTATTAGGGATGAGTGAATCTTTCGGACCTTACTCACTTCAGACTTGGTGCTGGTTTGTTCTTTTAGCAATTGTTCCAAATTTACTGGGACATACAATGTTTAATTACTCTATTAAATTTGTCAGTACAAATGCCATTTCAATGGCTATTTTGTTTGAGCCAGTAGGGGCTGCAATACTTGCCTATTTTATTTTCATGGAGTATTTAACTTTTACTCAAGTAATAGGTGCAGTGGTCGTATTAATTGGTATAGCTTTATTTATAATTGATGAAAAGAAATTTATTCGATTCTTTTTTCGAAAATAGCTTGAAATATCTTGTTCAGCGAGGTATATTAAATCATGTTCCTAACAACGTTAAAAAATATTTTAAAATAGTATTGACTTTGTTGGTTGAACAATATATATTAATAAAGTCGCCAAAACGAGCGACACCATGAACCTTGAAAACTGAACAGCAAAACGTTAACTATAACAGTTTGTCGGTAACCGACCTCCGTCGGAGCCATAAACAAAACTTAGAAACAAAAGTTTCTATTTTAAATGGACATCATTAAGATGCCAGCAAACAGCATGAGCAATCATGCTCTCTATGATGGAGAGTTTGATCCTGGCTCAGGACGAACGCTGGCGGCGTGCCTAATACATGCAAGTCGAGCGGAAAGAAGAAGAAGCTTGCTTCTTCTGATTTTAGCGGCGGACGGGTGAGTAACACGTGGGCAACCTGCCCTGTAGATTGGGATAACTCCGGGAAACCGGGGCTAATACCGAATAATCCTTCGGATTTCATGATTTGAAGTTGAAAGACGGTTTCGGCTGTCACTACAGGATGGGCCCGCGGCGCATTAGCTAGTTGGTAGGGTAATGGCCTACCAAGGCGACGATGCGTAGCCGACCTGAGAGGGTGATCGGCCACACTGGGACTGAGACACGGCCCAGACTCCTACGGGAGGCAGCAGTAGGGAATCTTCCACAATGGACGAAAGTCTGATGGAGCAACGCCGCGTGAGTGAAGAAGGTTTTCGGATCGTAAAACTCTGTTGTGAGGGAAGAACAGGTAGGGGAGTAACTGTCCTTACTATGACGGTACCTCATTAGAAAGCCACGGCTAACTACGTGCCAGCAGCCGCGGTAATACGTAGGTGGCAAGCGTTGTCCGGAATTATTGGGCGTAAAGCGCGCGCAGGCGGTCCTTTAAGTCTGATGTGAAAGCCCACGGCTCAACCGTGGAGGGTCATTGGAAACTGGAGGACTTGAGTGCAGAAGAGGAAAGCGGAATTCCACGTGTAGCGGTGAAATGCGTAGAGATGTGGAGGAACACCAGTGGCGAAGGCGGCTTTCTGGTCTGTAACTGACGCTGAGGCGCGAAAGCGTGGGGAGCAAACAGGATTAGATACCCTGGTAGTCCACGCCGTAAACGATGAGTGCTAAGTGTTAGGGGGTTTCCGCCCCTTAGTGCTGCAGCTAACGCATTAAGCACTCCGCCTGGGGAGTACGGCCGCAAGGCTGAAACTCAAAGGAATTGACGGGGGCCCGCACAAGCGGTGGAGCATGTGGTTTAATTCGAAGCAACGCGAAGAACCTTACCAGGTCTTGACATCCCACTGACCGGCATAGAGATATGCTTTTCCCTTCGGGGACAGTGGTGACAGGTGGTGCATGGTTGTCGTCAGCTCGTGTCGTGAGATGTTGGGTTAAGTCCCGCAACGAGCGCAACCCTTGATCTTAGTTGCCAGCATTTAGTTGGGCACTCTAAGGTGACTGCCGGTGACAAACCGGAGGAAGGTGGGGATGACGTCAAATCATCATGCCCCTTATGACCTGGGCTACACACGTGCTACAATGGACGGTACAAAGGGTTGCGAACCCGCGAGGGGGAGCTAATCCCATAAAACCGTTCTCAGTTCGGATTGTAGGCTGCAACTCGCCTACATGAAGCCGGAATCGCTAGTAATCGCGGATCAGCATGCCGCGGTGAATACGTTCCCGGGCCTTGTACACACCGCCCGTCACACCACGAGAGTTTGTAACACCCGAAGTCGGTGAGGTAACCTTTTGGAGCCAGCCGCCGAAGGTGGGACAGATGATTGGGGTGAAGTCGTAACAAGGTAGCCGTATCGGAAGGTGCGGCTGGATCACCTCCTTTCTAAGGATAATTACGGAAGATGAACCTTCGGTTCATCGGTTAACGTTTTGCGTTCAGTTTTGAAGGTTCACAAGAAAAGCGGAATGAGGCATGATAGGCCGACTACCACTTTGGACCTGCGACTGCGTCATCTTGATGACGAGGGAGTAGGGAAAAGAGGTTGCGGACTGCCGAGTGAGCTAGACAGTGAAAACTTCAAACTTGTTCTTTGAAAACTGGATAAAACGACATTGAAAGCAACACATTGTAAGTAAGATTCAAGGTAAACAGTTTTGAACTGTTTCCATGCAAGGCTTATTAACGGTTAAGTTAATAAGGGCGCACGGTGAATGCCTTGGCACTAGGAGCCGAAGAAGGACGGTACGAACACCGATATGCCTCGGGGAGCTGTAAGTAAGCATTGATCCGGGGATTTCCGAATGGGGAAACCCACTGTTTTTAATCGAGCAGTACGTTTACGTGAATTCATAGCGTAATCGAGGCACACCCAGGGAACTGAAACATCTAAGTACCTGGAGGAAGAGAAAGAAAAATCGATTCCCTGAGTAGCGGCGAGCGAAACGGGAAGAGCCCAAACCAAGAGGCTTGCCTCTTGGGGTTGTAGGACACTCAATACGGAGTTACAAAAGAACGGGGTAGGCGAAGCGATCTGGAAAGGTCCGCGAAACAAGGTAACAGCCCTGTAGTCGAAAGTTCGTTCTCTCCTGAGTGGATCCTGAGTACGGCGGAACACGTGAAATTCCGTCGGAATCCGGGAGGACCATCTCCCAAGGCTAAATACTCCCTAGTGACCGATAGTGAACCAGTACCGTGAGGGAAAGGTGAAAAGCACCCCGGAAGGGGAGTGAAAAAGATCCTGAAACCGTGTGCCTACAAGTAGTTAGAGCCCGTTAATGGGTGATAGCGTGCCTTTTGTAGAATGAACCGGCGAGTTACGATTGCGTGCAAGGTTAAGCTGAGAAGGCGGAGCCGTAGCGAAAGCGAGTCTGAATAGGGCGAATGAGTACGTAGTTGTAGACCCGAAACCAGGTGATCTACCCATGTCCAGGGTGAAGGTAAGGTAACACTTACTGGAGGCCCGAACCCACGCATGTTGAAAAATGCGGGGATGAGGTGTGGGTAGCGGAGAAATTCCAATCGAACCTGGAGATAGCTGGTTCTCTCCGAAATAGCTTTAGGGCTAGCCTCAAACGTGAGAATCCTGGAGGTAGAGCACTGTTTGGACTAGGGGCCCATCCCGGGTTACCGAATTCAGACAAACTCCGAATGCCAGAGATTTATGTTTGGGAGTCAGACTGCGAGTGATAAGATCCGTAGTCAAGAGGGAAACAGCCCAGACCACCAGCTAAGGTCCCCAAGTAATTGTTAAGTGGAAAAGGATGTGGCGTTGCTTAGACAACCAGGATGTTGGCTTAGAAGCAGCCATCATTTAAAGAGTGCGTAATAGCTCACTGGTCGAGTGACGCTGCGCCGAAAATGTATCGGGGCTAAACAATTCACCGAAGCTGTGGATTGACACCGTAGGTGTCAGTGGTAGGAGAGCGTTCTAAGGGCGTTGAAGCTAGACCGGAAGGACTGGTGGAGCGCTTAGAAGTGAGAATGCCGGTATGAGTAGCGAAAGACGGGTGAGAATCCCGTCCACCGAATGACTAAGGTTTCCTGAGGAAGGCTCGTCCGCTCAGGGTTAGTCGGGACCTAAGTCGAGGCCGATAGGCGTAGACGATGGACAACAGGTTGATATTCCTGTACCACCTCCCCGCCGTTTGAGTAATGGGGGGACGCAGTAGGATAGGGTAAGCGTGCCGTTGGTTGTGCACGTTCAAGCAGTGAGATGTGGAATGAGGCAAATCCCGTTCCTATAACATTGAGCTGTGATGACAAGGACCACTTGGTCTGGAGTTCCTGATTTCACACTGCCAAGAAAAGCCTCTAACGAGGCGGGAGGTGCCCGTACCGCAAACCGACACAGGTAGTCGAGGAGAGAATCCTAAGGTGATCGAGAGAACTCTCGTTAAGGAACTCGGCAAAATGACCCCGTAACTTCGGGAGAAGGGGTGCTCTATTAGGGTGTTAAAGCCCGAGAGAGCCGCAGTGAATAGGCCCAGGCGACTGTTTAGCAAAAACACAGGTCTCTGCAAAACCGTAAGGTGACGTATAGGGGCTGACGCCTGCCCGGTGCTGGAAGGTTAAGAGGAGTGCTTAGCGCAAGCGAAGGTGCGAATTGAAGCCCCAGTAAACGGCGGCCGTAACTATAACGGTCCTAAGGTAGCGAAATTCCTTGTCGGGTAAGTTCCGACCCGCACGAAAGGCGTAACGATCTGGGCACTGTCTCAACGAGAGACTCGGTGAAATTATAGTACCTGTGAAGATGCAGGTTACCCGCGACAGGACGGAAAGACCCCGTGGAGCTTTACTGTAGCCTGATATGGAATTTTGGTACAACTTGTACAGGATAGGTAGGAGCCTAAGAGCCCGGAGCGCCAGCTTCGGAGGAGGCGTCGGTGGGATACTACCCTGGTTGTATTGAACTTCTAACCCATACCCGTAAGCCGGGTAGGAGACAGTGTCAGGCGGGCAGTTTGACTGGGGCGGTCGCCTCCTAAAGTGTAACGGAGGCGCCCAAAGGTTCCCTCAGAATGGTTGGAAATCATTCGTAGAGTGTAAAGGCAGAAGGGAGCTTGACTGCGAGACCTACAAGTCGAGCAGGGTCGAAAGACGGGCTTAGTGATCCGGTGGTTCCGCATGGAAGGGCCATCGCTCAACGGATAAAAGCTACCCCGGGGATAACAGGCTTATCTCCCCCAAGAGTCCACATCGACGGGGAGGTTTGGCACCTCGATGTCGGCTCATCGCATCCTGGGGCTGTAGTCGGTCCCAAGGGTTGGGCTGTTCGCCCATTAAAGCGGTACGCGAGCTGGGTTCAGAACGTCGTGAGACAGTTCGGTCCCTATCCGTCGTGGGCGTAGGAAATTTGAGAGGAGCTGTCCTTAGTACGAGAGGACCGGGATGGACACACCGCTGGTGTACCAGTTGTTCTGCCAAGAGCATCGCTGGGTAGCTATGTGTGGACGGGATAAGTGCTGAAAGCATCTAAGCATGAAGCCCCCCTCAAGATGAGATTTCCCATTACGCAAGTAAGTAAGATCCCTCAAAGACGATGAGGTAGATAGGTTCGAGGTGGAAGCGTGGCGACACGTGCAGCTGACGAATACTAATCGATCGAGGACTTAACCAAAACGAGTGGAACGTCGCAAGACGTTTCCACCGAACGTGTTCTTTCAATGACGTTTATCCAGTTTTGATGGAATAAGAATTCTTCGTTTTCTTTTCAGAAGATACTTGTAATACTCGAAAGAGTTGTTATAATAAATCTTGTCCCATTTTAATAAGGTCTAGTGATTATGGCAAAGAGGTCACACCCGTTCCCATACCGAACACGGAAGTTAAGCTCTTTAGCGCCGATGGTAGTTGGGGGTTTCCCCCTGTGAGAGTAGGACGTCGCTAGGCTTTATCATTTTTATACATAGTCGGAGGATTAGCTCAGCTGGGAGAGCACCTGCCTTACAAGCAGGGGGTCGGCGGTTCGATCCCGTCATCCTCCACCATTTTTATGCCGGTGTAGCTCAGTTGGTAGAGCAACTGACTTGTAATCAGTAGGTCGTGGGTTCGACTCCTATCGCCGGCACCACTTTTAGAGCCATTAGCTCAGTTGGTAGAGCATCTGACTTTTAATCAGAGGGTCGAAGGTTCGAGTCCTTCATGGCTCACCATTATTTTAATATGCGGGTGTGGCGGAACTGGCAGACGCACTAGACTTAGGATCTAGCGCCGCAAGGCGTGGGGGTTCGACTCCCTTCACCCGCACTCTTAAAATACTTATTAGCGGAAGTAGTTCAGTGGTAGAACACCACCTTGCCAAGGTGGGGGTCGCGAGTTCGAACCTCGTCTTCCGCTCCACAATTCTTTCGACATACATCCCTGCCGGGGTGGCGGAACTGGCAGACGCACAGGACTTAAAATCCTGCGGTAGGTGACTACCGTACCGGTTCGATTCCGGTCCTCGGCACCATTTTTACCCTTAATTTCATATGCGCCCGTAGCTCAATTGGATAGAGTACTTGACTACGAATCAAGCGGTTAGAGGTTCGAGTCCTCTCGGGCGCGCCATATTATTTAAATAAATCGGGAAGTAGCTCAGCTTGGTAGAGCACTTGGTTTGGGACCAAGGGGTCGCAGGTTCGAATCCTGTCTTCCCGACCAGTTTATTTTCCCTTAATGGGGCCTTAGCTCAGCTGGGAGAGCGCCTGCCTTGCACGCAGGAGGTCAGCGGTTCGATCCCGCTAGGCTCCACCAACTTTATAACTATAAGATCCTGGCGGCGTAGCTCAGCTGGCTAGAGCGTACGGTTCATACCCGTAAGGTCGGGGGTTCGATCCCCTCTGCCGCCATCTTTAAGGACCTTTAGCTCAGTTGGTTAGAGCAGACGGCTCATAACCGTCCGGTCGCAGGTTCGAGTCCTGCAAGGTCCACCACTTATATAGTATTAACACGGAGGAATACCCAAGTCTGGCTGAAGGGATCGGTCTTGAAAACCGACAGGCGGGTCATACCGCGCGGGGGTTCGAATCCCTCTTCCTCCTCCATTTTTACAAAGTGCGTGGAACACAAAGTAATTTCATACTATTATCGCGGGGTGGAGCAACGAGTCGTACTTAACGACGAGTAACACCGACGCAAGCGTAGCGTGGAAGGTGTCCAATCTCTACATGCGTAAAAATCACAAGGTAACTTCATATTATTATCGCGGGGTGGAGCAGTTCGGTAGCTCGTCGGGCTCATAACCCGAAGGTCGCAGGTTCAAATCCTGCCCCCGCAACCAAGGTCCCGTGGTGTAGCGGTTAACATGCCTGCCTGTCACGCAGGAGATCGCGGGTTCGATTCCCGTCGGGACCGCCATTTTTAAAAACAAAATAGTTAGGCTCAGTAGCTCAGTTGGTAGAGCAAAGGACTGAAAATCCTTGTGTCGGCGGTTCGATTCCGTCCTGAGCCACCATTTGCGGGTGTAGTTTAGTGGTAAAACCTCAGCCTTCCAAGCTGATGATGAGGGTTCGATTCCCTTCACCCGCTCCAATGATGGGCCTATAGCTCAGCTGGTTAGAGCGCACGCCTGATAAGCGTGAGGTCGATGGTTCGAGTCCATTTAGGCCCACCATTCCGAAGTAGCTCAGTGGTAGAGCAACCGGCTGTTAACCGGTTGGTCGCAGGTTCGAATCCTGCCTTCGGAGCCATCTAGGGGAAGTACTCAAGTGGCTGAAGAGGCGCCCCTGCTAAGGGTGTAGGTCGGGCAACCGGCGCGAGGGTTCAAATCCCTCCTTCTCCGCCAGATGTTTGGCCCCTTGGTCAAGCGGTTAAGACACCGCCCTTTCACGGCGGTAACACGGGTTCGAATCCCGTAGGGGTCATATTAAAAAACATTCTCTTCGTTGAGAATGTTTTTTTTTGCTTATCTTTTTTCTAATGAAATTGGTTTAATTGATCCCAAAGGAGCAACATAAAAGAAGTAGAAGAAATTTAATCTTCTACTTCTTTTTAACATTAAATAAGATTGGAAATTAATAAGCCAAGTGCCAGCAAAATAACGAATAGTGTGTTGGTTAAAGCTGTGTTTTTCATTGCTCCATTAACTTCTAAAGGATTATCAATCGCTTTAAAAATGCGGATTGCTTGAAGTGGTTTTGCAATACTTAAAACGATTAGTAATGCCCATGGAGTAACTTCTTGTGCGAGGACAAGTACCAAAATCCAAATGTATGATAAAAAGAAAAAGCTTGCCAAGATAGTAATTGCTTTTTGTCTTCCTACTAATATGGCTAATGTTTTACGGCCATTTTCTTTATCGCCTTTTAGATCTCGAATGTTATTGGCTAACATAATCGCCGCCACTAATAACATACTTGGAACCGATAATAGAATAGCAAAGGTTGATACGTGTCCAGTTTGGATGAAGTAAGCAATTAAGACAATTAACATTCCCATAAAGAATCCCGAGAACAATTCTCCGAACGGTGTGTAAGCAATGGGATATGGCCCTCCTGTATAAAAGTAACCGATTGCCATGGAAATTGCTCCTACAACTGCTAATGTCCAGGAAGTTTCGATACAAATATATATACCAAGTAGGACAGAAATAGCATAAAAAGCTAATGCAATTATCATCACTGTTTTTGGCTTCACTCCATTACGAACAATAGCCCCACCAATTCCAACAGACTTTTCATTATCGAGCCCTCTTGTAAAGTCGTAATATTCATTAAACATATTCGTCGCTGCTTGAATCAGCAAGCTTGCTAGTAGCATCGCCACAAAAAGTCCCCAATGAATGGATGTTTCCGTGAATGCAATCATCGTACCTAATAAAACCGGTGCAAAGGATGCTGTCAATGTATGTGGACGAGTAAGTTTCCACCATACCTTCCATCCTTGATCTATCGTGAGTTCATTTGACAATTTCGTTCTCTCCTTTTTTTCATTCTTTCCTATTGTAAAACAACGAAGGAAGAAAAGGTAGATGCATTGCAGAGCTCATTTGTGTAGCAAGAGAAGGGATATGATAGTATAGAAAGACAGGCTATTTGAAGATTTTACATGTTTCGGAGGTAATTTTGTGAAAGAACCTTTACAGGAATTACATGCAGTTCCTATTAATCATGCATCAGAGTATTTTTATATAGAAACCATTGAAGTACCTCATTTATCGGCTATTGCCTTTTTTGAGGCGGGCAAAGAATTCAAAGGAGAGCGTTATTATTGGCAGAATCGAGATAACACAAAGACGATTGTGGGGCTAGGTCATTTAAAGACTTTTACAAGCAATCATTCTTCTGATCGATTTGACGATATCCAAATGCAATGGAATTTACTTCTCCAACATGTTGTGCAGGAAAAAGAAGATGCAAGTCCTGTTCTATTTGGTGGATTTTCGTTTGATCCGATTAATTCGCTACCTTCTGAATGGAGTGCATTTCCAACAGCATTTTTTGCAGTTGCAAAATTCCAATTAGTGATTGAAAAAGAACGTTCCTATTTGAGTATTCATTATTTAGGAAATGAAAAAGACTCTGCAGAAGTGTTTGAATCACTTCGAAAACAACGAGATGAACTTATCCATTCTGCACAAGTTAAAGAATGGAAAGTATATGTGAAGCACGATGTTGTAAAAGCAGAAGAAATTTTACGTGATAGCTATTTAGAAGCCGTGACAAATACGCGTAATGCGATTCGACGTGGTCAGTTAAATAAAGCGGTAATTGCAAGAAAGCTTGTCCTTACGATGAAAGAAGAAGTTCATGTCCCATCCTCGTTATACTTTTTATCAAAGGAACAACCAGAAAGTTACGAATTCGGATTAGAAAACGGAGATTCAGCTTTCGTAGGAGCTACGCCTGAACGTTTAGTGAAAGTAGAAGATGAAACAGTTTTTACCACATGTTTGGCTGGGTCCATTAAACGCGGGACGAATGCATTAGAGGACAAGCATTTAGGTGAAGAACTGTTAGCAGATCAAAAGAATTTAGAAGAACATCAGTATGTGGTAAAAATGATTTCGGATGTTTTTGATGAATTATGTACAGATGTGAAAGTACCATTTGGACCTAAATTAATGAAAACGAGAGATATACAACATTTGTATACACCAATAGAAGGAAAACCAGATAATACATCTTCTATTTTTCAATTTGTCGAGAAGCTTCATCCTACTCCAGCTTTAGGTGGAGCACCTACTGAAGAGGCAGTAAAGCTCATTCGTGTGGAAGAAAAAATGAACCGAGGATATTATGCTGCTCCTGTTGGATGGGTGGATGCCAGAGGGAATGGAGAATTTGTGGTAGCGATTCGATCTGCTTTACTGCAAGGGAAGAACGCTTACTTATATGCTGGTGGAGGTATCGTCGCAAATTCCACGGCAGAGAAAGAATATGCAGAGACCATCGTGAAGTTCCGCCCGATGTTACGTGCGCTTGGAGGAAATTTGGATGGAATCTAAACAAGTGTTAACTAATTACGTAGCAACTTTTGTTCAAAGTTTAATAGCGCAGGGAGTGGAACATGTGGTCATTTCACCAGGATCACGTTCTACTCCACTTGCCTACGCATTTAAACATGTGAAGACAATCAAGACGTATCTACATATAGATGAAAGATCCGCTGGTTTTATGGCGCTTGGAATGGCTAAGAGTTTGCAAAAACCTGTAGCTCTCCTTTGTACTTCTGGAACGGCAGCAGCAAATTACTTTCCTGCAATTGTGGAAGCTAAAAATGCGCGTATACCATTAATCGTTATTACAGCGGACCGCCCACATGAGTTACGAGAAGTTGGAGCTGCGCAGGCGATTGACCAAGTAAATTTGTATGGTAACCAAGTAAAATGGAGTGTCGATTTTCCATTACCTGATGCTCAAGCGTCTACGAATCAATTTTTAACTCAACATATCACTCGAATGGTCCAAACTGCAGTGACGGCGCCAAGAGGACCAGTGCATATGAATGTCCCATTCCGAGAGCCTTTATTAATTAATTTAGAGGAAAAATTCGCTCCAGTGTCGAGTGTTCAATCGTTTCCAACAAGAAATAGTGTTCTTCCGGAAACGTTGAAAGAAGTTCAAACCATTATGAAAGATTCCACAAGAGGTATCGTTGTCGTTGGGGAACTTCCGATGAACACAAATTCCGAGGAACTATTGAAAGCCTTGGAGAAAATAGGTTGGCCGGTATTAGCAGATCCACTTTCTAATTTAAGAAAATTCACACACGAATGCGTGATTGATCAATATGATAGTTTGATGAAATCATCTTCTTTTACAAGTAGAATCACACCAGACGTGATTATTCGTATCGGTGCACAGCCTGTTTCAAAACCGCTTGCCTTATTCCTTTCGAAGGTAAAAGCACAAGCCGTTATAACGATTGATGAATCTGCCCAATACCGAGATCCATTCATGTGGACAACTCATCACATTGTTGCAGCACCTGAAGATGTTCTTTCGAAGCTAATTTACACAGGAAAGCACGCAACGTTACCGATTTGGATACAGGCAAATCAACTAGCTACAAGTAAAGTGATGGAATATGCATCTCAGCATGAAGACGAAGGAACGTTTGCGAAAATGGTAGTGGATCTTTTACCGGAGGACTCTATATTGTTTGCTAGTAGTAGTATGCCGATTCGTGATGTCGATACGTATTTTCTAAAAACTTCAAAAAATATTGATGTACTCTCTAATAGAGGAGCGAATGGTATTGACGGAGTAATTTCTACTGCCATTGGCGTTCAACTTGCAACAGAGAAAGAAGTTACGGTGTTAATCGGAGATTTAGCGTGTTTACATGATGCGAATGCTTTGCTTGCAAGTAAATATAATAACGTGAAGCTTACTGTCGTTGTGATGAATAACAATGGCGGTGGAATTTTTTCTTACCTGCCACAAAAAGCAGAAGATACACATTTCGAAGATTTATTCGGCACTCCTGCAAATATCGATTTTTTACCTTTTGCGAAACTTTTTGGCGCTGATTATCAAAAAGTTTCTGACAAGGATGCACTTCGACAAAGCTTCCTTAAAGAGACTGAATTCTCTATACGATTCATCGAAGTAATCACTAATCGAGAAGAAAATCTTCTTTCTCATCGCAAATTATGGAGTCAAATAGATGAGGCGATTCAGCATGTATAAACATATTCAACTTGAAGATGGCAAACTTGCGTATCAAGAGTTTCAAGAGACAGGGGATATCCCAATTCTCTTTTTACATGGATTTACAGGAACTTCCTCTAATTGGAATGAAGTGCTTCCCTTGCTACCGACAAATTGTCATGCTGTGATGGTAGACATTCGAGGTCACGGGTTTACAACGGATTCATCTTCCTGTTATACGATGGACACCATACTTCAAGACATCGAATTACTACGCAAAAAATTGAAATGGAACCAATTTCATTTAATCGGGTATTCGATGGGAGCTCGAATATCGCTTGCATATGCGTTAACTTTCCCAGAACGAGTACGATCGATTGTTCTTGAAAGTGGATCACCAGGACTCGAAAAGCTGGAAGAACGATTAACGAGACAACAAGCAGATTCAACTCTAGCCGACAAAATCGAAACAGAGGGAATTCTTTCTTTCGTGAATTTTTGGGAAGACATACCATTGTTTCATTCGCAAAAAAGGCTTTCAGATGAAAAAAAGAAGGCTATACGCGAGGAGCGGTTATCTCAAACTGCGAGAGGATTAGCCAATAGTTTACGAAATATCGGAACAGGCTCTCAATTTTCCTTTTGGGATCGTTTAGATGAGATGCAAATGAGATGTTTACTCGTCGTTGGGGAACTGGATGAAAAGTTTGTTCAAATTGCACAAATGATGCAAAACCGTAATGAGAAATTTCAACTTGTAAGCGTGGAAGATGTCGGTCATGCAATCCATGTGGAAAATGCAGAAAAGTTTGCTACAATAATAATGGAGTTTATTTTACAATCTGAGGAGGAACTTACAAATGACGCGTGAATGGATTACTGAACGTACATATGAAGATATTAAGTACGAAACGTATAACAACATTGCGAAAATTACAATTAACCGTCCTGAAGTGAGAAATGCATTTCGTCCAAAAACGGTACATGAACTAATTGATGCATTTTCTCGTGCACGAGACAATTCAGATGTTGGTGTAATCATTCTAACAGGCGAAGGCGAAAAAGCGTTCTGTTCTGGTGGAGATCAAACTGTTCGTGGACATGGAGGGTACGTTGGAGAAGACGAAATTCCTCGTTTAAACGTATTAGATTTACAACGTTTAATCCGTGTGATTCCTAAACCAGTTGTTGCGATGGTTGCCGGTTATGCAATTGGTGGCGGTCACGTGTTACATGTTGTGTGTGACTTAACAATAGCTGCTGATAATGCACGATTTGGTCAAACAGGACCACGTGTTGGTTCATTTGATGCTGGTTATGGATCGGGTTATTTAGCTCGCATCATTGGACACAAAAAAGCGCGCGAAATCTGGTACTTGTGTCGTCAATACGATGCCCAACAAGCGTTAGAAATGGGATTAGTAAATACGGTTGTTCCTTATGAGCAATTAGAAGACGAAACAGTTCAATGGTGTGAAGAAATGCTTGAAATGTCACCGACTGCTCTTCGTTTCTTAAAAGCGGCGATGAATGCAGATACGGATGGTTTAGCAGGTTTGCAACAAATGGCTGGAGACGCAACTCTTCTATACTATACAACGGATGAAGCGAAAGAAGGTCGCGATGCGTTTAAAGAAAAACGCAAACCTGATTTCGGTCAATTCCCAAGATTCCCTTGATTTCAACTAAGACTGTCCTTATGGGCAGTCTTTTCTATCGCTATTCCTTTTGACGAAGCTCACTTGTCGAAGGGAAATTTTATTCATGAGGTGACAAAACGTGTATCCGAATTTTTTACTAAAACAAGCAAAATTGCATCCATCTGGCCGTGCACTTTCCTTTCAACAAAAAGAATGGACATTTGAACAACTGAAAGAAGAGTCGCTGCATTTTGCGAGGAAGTTAAAGGCACTTGATTTATCGAATAAAGACCGAGTAGCCATTCTATCCTCTTCTTCGGATCGATTAGTAATTGGGATACACGCTTTGTGGCAACTGGGATGTGAAATTGTTTTATTGAATGAAAGGTTAACTGCTGCAGAATTACAGTATCAATACGTCGACAGTGAAGCAACAATCTTACTCACTTCAACAGAATATAAAAAAACACTATCCGTCCCTTCTATTTATACTTGGGAAGAAATAGACCAAAAAGAAGAAATCCATTTCACAATGGAGCCTTATTGGGACGATTCTCGAACACTATCCATTATGTATACATCTGGAACAACTGGCTCGCCAAAAGGAGTTCGTCAAACGGTTCGGAATCATGCGACGAATGCTTTATCTTCGAATGCCCAACTTGGAATTCAAGAAAGTGAATCATGGCTATGTAGTATGCCTATCTATCATATAAGTGGTTTATCGATATTAATCCGATCCGTTTTACTTGGTCTAGAAGTCCGATTATATGACAAGTTTCAATTGAAAGAAATAGTAGGTGATATTACGAGCGGAAGAGTAACACGAATGTCTGTGGTCTCTACTACTTTGCAGCGAATCGTTCATTATATGGAAGAAAATTCTTTAGTTCCATCTAGCAATTTCCGAGGGATGTTAGCAGGTGGTGGACCTATTCCGAAAGATTATTTAGAACGATCGACTATGCTCCAGTTACCAGTTGTTCAAACCTACGGTATGACAGAAACGTGCTCCCAAACCGCGACGTTAGAATCGAAAGATGCCATTCGAAAGATAGGTTCTGCAGGAAAAGCGTTATTGCTGGCCGATATTCGAATTGAAGGTGCAACGAAATCAGGAGAGCCAGGAGAGATTTGTATTACAGGTGATCATGTGACGAATGGTTACATTGGAAAATACGCGACAATTCCATCTCAACAGGATGGTTGGTTACACACGGGGGATATTGGATATTTAGATGAAGAAGGTTTTCTTTATGTTTTGGATCGGCGGTCGGATTTAATCATCTCTGGTGGTGAGAATATTTATCCTGCAGAAGTCGAGAGTGTCCTTCTTTCTTATCCTGGAATCCTGGATGCGGGTGTGATTGGAATTCCTCATGAAAAGTGGGGAGAAGTTCCAAAAGCTTTCCTTGTTGTGGCTCATTCAGTTGAGTTGAATGAGATTGAAACGTTCTGCAAATCGACCTTAGCATCATATAAAATTCCGAAAGAATGGTCGATTGTGAATGAACTGCCTCGCAACGGAGCTGGAAAACTTTTGCGAAGAGAGCTGAGAACATGAATGAGGGACTAATCACAGGAGCAAGAATACGAAAAATTCGCGTTCCTTTAAAACAACCTTTTCAAACCCATTTGCAACTTGTTACGACAAGAGAGACGATTATTTTAGAACTTTTTTCTACTACGGAGACAGGATTAGGAGAATGTGTTGCATTTTCCACCCCGTGGTATACAGAAGAAACAGTAGAAAGTGCATGGGAGTATCTTGTTAATCACCTGCCCACTATTTTGGCGAAACCCCTTCTGCATCCTTCTGAAATAATGAATGAGTTACTTAAAGAAAAAGGGAATGCCATGGCGAAAGCTACGATTGATCATGCTCTTTGGGATTTATATGCAAAAAAACAGCGACTTTCACTTAGCGAGCTAATTGGCGGAGCGACATCTTCTATTCCAGCAGGTACGGTTGTTACATGGCAAAATGAGCAAGAACTACAAACGAAAATTGACGATGCGATGAATAGAGGGTATAAGCGAATAAAGGTGAAAATCACCCCGCAAACGAATGTTGCACTTCTTCAAAAGATAGTAAAAGACAATGAGCATCTCTCTTTCTTCGCGGATGCGAATGGTGCTTTCTCTAATGAAGAATCACATTCCTCTTTACTCGATTTTGACTCCATTGGATTTACGTTGATCGAACAGCCATTTTTCAAAGGGGAAGAGGAGAAAAGTGCTGAAGCCACCAGACGAATGAACACGCCGATTGCGCTTGATGAAAGTATAGATTCTTTCGAGGCTGTGGAGAAAATGATCCAACACGGTTGGGGGAATATCGTCGTTTTGAAACAGGGGCGCGTTGGCGGTTTAACGACATCATTGGAAATAGTGAAACGTTGCCGTGCATGTAACATTCCGGTATGGATAGGCGGCATGATTGAATTTGGAATTTCTAAATCATTTAATCTAGCGTTAAATACGTTAGCAGATTTTCAGTTAACCGGTGATTTCACCGACTCCACGCACTATTGGGAAAGAGATATTATAAATCCACCTATCAGCGTGAGAGACGGTAGAATCTCATTGCCAGACGGATTTGGCATTGGAAGAGATTTAAATGAGGACGTAATGAAAAAATACACTGTCAAAACACACGTATGGTAGAAAAACGTCTCATCCGTATATCAGAACAATGTGAAATTTCTAGAAAAAACCCGAGCAACGACGCGCGATTCTTTTTGAAACGGATGCCATTGATCGGGTTTTTCTAATTTACTATTCAGAAGGAATGGCTCTATTAGTTAGTGCAGAAGACTCTAGTCTTGTTATTATTTGACTCACGTTTTGCACTTAATGGTCTTTCGTTTTACTACTCTGCATCCCTTTGGGACAGTGCTTTTTTAAGATGTTGGCGGTTCTGTTCCATTAACGTAAAATAATCTTCATTGTTTTTTACATCTTCCTCTGTTAAAACACTTAAATTATGCAAAGTAGAAGCAGAAGCTCCGACTTCTTTTTGAATAACTTTTGTTAAATTCGAGGAAACATTTTGTTCAAAGAAAATGGTTTGGATGTTTTTTTCTTCTGCAAGTTTCACCAATTCAGTTAGTTCCTTTTGCGAAGGTTCACTCTGTGAATTAATTCCGGCTACAGCTACTTGTTCTAAACCATAGTCTCTTGCAATATAGCTAAATGCTGCATGGGAGACAAAGAAGACATTCGTTTGTGCATTGGTTGTTAACGAGGAATAGTCGGCATCAAGGGACGCAAGTTTAGTTTCAAGTTGATGGAAGTTTTTTGTATATTCTTCTTCATTTTCAGGAAATTTTTCTACTAAAGTAGCATGAATGCTTTTTGCTAAATCCATACTAACTTTAGGGGATAGCCAAATATGTGGATCAATTTCTCCATGGTCATGGTCCTCATGATCATGCGGTTCCTCTTCAAGATGTAAAAAGAGGGAATCATCCATTTTTTTACTTAATGGAATAAATTCCACTTGCTGAGAGGAAAGAGTTTTTTGAGCATTTTCAACAAACCCTTCTAAACCAAGTCCAACGTATAAGAATAAATCCGCATCCGCTAGTTGCATCATATCTTTCTGTTTTGGTTCAAAGGTATGCTCATTTGCTCCATTGGGATAAATGGATTGAACAGAAGCAGTATCCTTCACTATTTGTTGTGTAAAGTACGTAATTGGATAGACTGTTGTATAAATTACTGTCTCTTTTTCTGCATTTTTCTCAGAGGAAGAAGTGTTTTCATTTCCACAAGCTGCAAGAAACAGTAGTGGTATTAGAGCAACTAATAATCTTTTCATAAGAACTCCTTAAATAGTAATGATTACGATTTAGAATTAACTTTTACATCATACAGGAGCAAGCAAAAAAAAACAAGCAACAACGTTAGGAACGTTTCGATGCTCGTTTTTCCGGTACTGGATCAAATCCACCAGGATGAAACGGGTGGCATTTTCCAATTCTTTTTATGGTTAAATATAATCCTTTTAAAGCGCCGTGAGTCTGCAATGCCTCCACTCCATAATGGGAACATGTCGGATAAAAGCGACAACTTGGCGGTGTAAGAGGGGAAATTGCTTTTTGATAAAAGCGAAAAATGGCAATTAATATATGCTTCATAGTGTTTCGATCCCTTTAGTTAGAATAGGTTTAGTCTACATTTCTTCGTGGTAAAAATAAAGGAGATTGACTTATAAGAGGAGGAAGAAAAAATGTCAGCAGCTTTAAACAAAGAATTAGACAAACAAGTAGCTACTTGGAGTGTGATGTATACGAAATTACATAACTTCCATTGGTATGTAAAAGGACCACACTTTTTTACTCTACATGCGAAATTTGAAGAGCTTTACAATGAAGCGACTCTTCACATGGATGAAATTGCGGAACGCTTATTAACACTTGGAGGAAAACCAACGGCTACATTAAAAGATCAGTTGGATTTATCTGTAGTGAAAGAGGCATCTTCGAAAGAATCTGCCGATGAAATGGTGGCGTCCGTTGTCAAAGATTTCGATACAATTATGAAATCGTTGAAAAAAGGAATGGATGAAGCAGCGAAAGATGAAGACGACATGACAGAAGATTTATTAAATGCCGTTTATCAATCAATTGAAAAACATCAATGGATGTTAAATGCCTTCTTGGGCGATTCAAATAAATAATTCCTTTCTTACACCGATATAAAAGGTGAACGAAAGGAGGTGTGTTATGGAGTTAAGTTCGATGATGGCAAGTTCCCTGCGAGAATTGCAACAGACCGTGCAAATGAGTGTGATGCAAAATGCACTAAACATGAACACGGCATCTGCTGTTCAATTACTCCAGGACATGCCTGCAACACCTGAAGTTTCCCATCCTTATAAAGGAACAATTGTGGATATTTCAGGTTAACAGAAGCGTGTATACCTTTTTGGTATACATGCTTTTTTTCATAAGACACATCCTATAAAAAAGGAGTGTTGGACATGCAAATTTATTTATCAGTTTCGCACAATCAATGGTATTTGACTCCCACGGAATCTCCTTGGGAATTTGAAATGGACATACCAAGAGAGCATCTTTTTGTGTTAGACAAGCTGATGCATCCAATTGGACACTTAGAATGGAGTAACTTTATTCGCGCGCAAACGCCTTATATCCCGTATCATTTAGATCCGGAAAACGATGCTTTAGACTATCGTTTGAAAAGATTGTATGCTTTCATCCATACTTATGTTAATGAAGAAGGAAAAGAAGTAATTGAAAAAATGCCGTATTACAAGGAGCAACAAGATGTTTATTTATCATGATTTGGAAGGGAAGAAAGTTTCTCTTTCCTTCCAACCTGGAAATTTTCCCATTCCCTCTAGACATGTTTTAGTTATTGCCTCCTATCAAGGAGAAACACTTTTTACAGAACATCGAGAAAGAGGTATTGAATTACCAGGAGGGAAATGTGAAGATGGTGAGTCATTACATGTTGCAGCTGCACGTGAAGTGTTAGAAGAGACAGGAGCATACATAGAGGACCTTGAATGGTTAGCGGAATACTTAGTAGAAGCAGATGAGCCATTTTGTAAAACAGTTTTCACAGCAAATGTGAAAGAATTTCATCCTACCTTTTCTCCTATGGAGACAACAGGAGCGATTGTTCTTCCACTGAGAGAAATACTTCACCGTTCCAATGCTTCTTTTCATATGAAAGATGAGAGCATGAAAAAAATAATAGGGAGGGTAATCGATGGAGAATAACCAACTAATCTTCTCTGCTCGGTCCTATCCATCTCCGAATTCATTAGTAAAAATAACAGAAATCGTTTATTGGTCATGCGGGTTACGTGTGAAGGGGTTACTTGCGCAACCAAAGAAAGGAGATGCACGACAAGGTATTCTCTATTTGCGAGGAGGAATGGGGAATATTGGAATGGTGCGTCCAGCTCGAATTGCACAATTAGCAAGTCAGGGATTTTCGGTGTTTGCTCCTTTCTATCGAGGAAATAGAGGAGGAGAAGGACGAGATACGTTTGCTGGTGAGGATCGATATGATGCTGTAAATGGAGTGGATGTGTTAAGAAAATATTGTCCTGGGCCGATTCATGTTTTTTCATTTTCACGAGGGGGAATCATGGCATTTTGGGTAGGAATTCTACGTCAGGATATCACATCAATTGTTTCTTGGGCAGGAGTATTAGACCCTGTATTAACGTATGAAGAAAGAGTAGATATGAGAAGAATGATGAAACGAGTGATCGGTGGAACCCCAACGAAAGTTCCCGAAAGATATGAGCAACGAAATCCCTTACTTTCTTTCTCTCATCTTACAGCGAAGGTGTTACTAATACATGGCGTGGAAGATGAACATGTATCAATTGAACACGCAAAGAAAGCAGAAAACAGACTGCGAACACTTCATAAATATGTGGAGACTTGGTATTTTCCAGACGAGAAACATGCATTTCCAAATGAGTTAAATAGAAAAGTAGTCGAAAACGCACTTCATTGGATGAGAAAAATGGAAAGAGAAGAAAATACATCGCAGAAGAAATCATAGTGTTGATCGATACTTGCGACATTTTAGAAATAGGAAGAAGTGCAATAAAAAAAGTTAGACCGAGTAGATGGTCTAACTTTTTTATGTGTCACCATCATTTTAGTAATTAAATGACAGGACCACCTTTTGATGAAATTTCATTTGAAACAGAACCGAACTTTTTGAAATTTTCCTTAAATTGATCAGCTAATTCTTTCGCTTTTATATCATACGCTGCTTTATCTGACCATGCTTCTCGAGGATTTAATACGTCTGCAGGAACTCCAGGAACTTCTTTCGGAATGGCAACTCCAAAAACAGATCCTTTATCCATTGGTACATCATTTAATTTGCCTTCTAAAGCTGCACGCACCATTGCGCGTGTATACGACAGTTTCATACGACTTCCTACTCCATATTCTCCACCAGTCCAACCAGTGTTTACTAAGAATACTTGCGCATTATGTTCGTCAATTTTCTTTCCAAGCATCTCTGCATAAACCGTAGCAGGTAGTGGAAGGAAAGGAGAACCATAACAAGTAGAGAAAGCAGCTTGTGGAGAAGTAATTCCACGCTCAGTTCCAGCTAATTTCGATGTGAAACCACTCAAGAAATGATACATTGCTTGTTCTTTTGTTAACTTACTGATTGGAGGCAACACACCGAAAGCATCGGCTGTTAAGAAAATAATTGTTTTTGGATGACCAGCTACAGAAGGATCCACAATATTATCAATTGCTTGTAACGGATAAGCAGCTCGAGTGTTTTCCGTTAAAGAAATATCTGTGTAATCGGCTTCGCGCGTTTTTTGATCAATTACGACGTTCTCTAAAACAGAACCAAAACGAATTGCATCAAAAATTTGTGGTTCATTTTCGCGTGTTAAGTTAATCGCTTTTGCGTAACATCCGCCTTCAATATTGAATACACCATTATCCGACCAGCCATGTTCATCGTCACCGATTAGCTTACGATCTGCATCAGCAGATAAAGTTGTTTTTCCTGTTCCTGATAGACCAAAGAACAATGCAACATCACCTTGTTCTCCTACATTTGCTGAACAGTGCATTGGAAGAATTCCTTGCTCTGGTAACAAGTAGTTCATAATGCTGAAAATAGATTTTTTCATTTCCCCAGCATATTCAGTTCCACCAATTAAAATAATTCGTTCTTGCATGGACACCATAATAAATGTTTCAGAAGCTGTTCCATCTACTGCAGGATCTGCTTTAAATGTTGGTGCAGATACAATTGTAAAATCAGCTTCATGTGTTGTTAACTCTTCTGCAGAAGGACGAATGAACAATTGATGTGCAAACAAATTGTGCCAAGCGTATTCGTTGATTACTTGTAGGGATAAACGAGAGGTTTTGTCCGCTCCTGCATATCCTTTAAAAAGGAATAACTCATCTTTTGATTTTAAATATTCGATTACTTTCTTATATAAAGAAGAAAAAATGTCAGATGAAATTGGTTGGTTCACAGAACCCCATTCAATTTTATCACGCGAAATTGCTTCATCTACGATGTATTTGTCCTTAGGGGAGCGTCCTGTGTATTTACCTGTTTCCGCCTTAATGGCACCGGTAGAAGTTAGTTGTGCTTCTCCACGAGATGTTGCTTTTTCTACTAATTGAGGAACAGATAATTGAACGTGCACATTATGGCCAGTTAACAATTCGTTCAGTTCGGTTTGGGTATTCACTGAATTCATGTATACAGTACCTTCCTTTGACTTTTTTTCCCTATATGGGTTGGATTTATATCGAAAATTAGTATAACACATTGGGGTTAATAATCTATACTAATAAGCGAATAATTTTTGTGAATATGTTGAACTTTACGAGGAATGAAAATAATATTTGACTTTACCTATGACATTTCGTAACATGGAAAACTGAACGGATACTCTTATCCCGAGCTGGTGGAGGGGTCAGGCCCAATGAAACCCGGCAACCTGCTGATTTGGTTAGTTAAAATCAGGCGAAGGTGCTCAACCTGGAACAAGGAAAACCCTTGGATGATAAGAGTGAAAGGTGTACGGCTCAACCTTTCCTCATGTGTAGACGTGAGTGAAAGGTTTTTTTATGGCATCACCTACTACCACTGTATCCTCATGTGATGAACCTAAAACATGGGAAATGAGTACCGTTTAAATTTCCGAGAGCAATCTCGCAGGATATAGGAGGAATTCCCATGACAACACGTCGACTGTTTACATCTGAATCTGTAACAGAAGGTCATCCAGACAAAGTGTCTGATCAGATTTCTGATGCGATTTTAGATGCAATTCTAGCAGAAGACCCAAATGCACGCGTCGCTTGTGAAACGACTGTAACAACTGGTTTAGTTTTAGTTGCAGGAGAAATTACAACTTCCGCATATGTAGACATTCAAAAAGTGGTACGAGAAACTGTTCGAGAAATTGGTTATACTCGTGCGAAATACGGTTTTGATTCCGAAACTTCCGCTGTTTTAACAGCGATTGATGAGCAATCAGCGGACATCGCAATGGGTGTTGACCAAGCACTTGAAGCTCGTGAAGGTTCCATGACGGATTCAGATATCGAAGCAATCGGTGCTGGAGATCAAGGCTTAATGTTTGGTTTTGCTTGTAATGAAACACCAGAATTAATGCCATTACCAATTAGCCTTTCACACAAACTTGCTCGTCGATTAGCAGAAGTAAGAAAAGAAGAAATACTTCCTTATTTACGTCCAGACGGAAAAACACAAGTAACAGTTGAGTACGATGAAAATAACAAACCAGTTCGAATTGATACAATTGTTATCTCAACACAACATCACCCAGAAATTACATTAGAACAAATTCAACGTAATTTAAAAGAGTATGTCATTGCACCTGTTGTTCCAACAGAATTAATTGATGAAAACACGAAATACTTCATCAACCCTACAGGACGCTTTGTTATCGGTGGACCACAAGGAGATGCAGGATTAACAGGTCGTAAGATTATTGTCGATACGTATGGTGGATACGCTCGCCACGGTGGGGGAGCATTCTCTGGTAAGGATCCGACAAAAGTTGACCGCTCAGCTGCATATGCGGCTCGCTACGTAGCGAAAAACATCGTTGCTGCAGGTCTTGCAGACCGTTGTGAAGTACAATTAGCGTATGCAATCGGTGTAGCGCAACCTGTATCAATTGCGGTAGATACATTTGGAACTGGAAAAGTAGAGGAAGCAGACTTAGTTTCTTGGATTCGTGATCTGTTTGATCTACGTCCAGCAGGAATTATCAAAATGCTCGATTTACGTCGCCCAATTTACAAGCAAACAGCTGCGTATGGCCATTTCGGTCGTACAGATTTGGATGTACCTTGGGAGAAAACAGACAAAGCAGAAGCACTTAAGCAAAAAGCGAGATTATAATCTATTAAAAAAGCGTTGTTCCAATTTGGAACAACGCTTTTTTAGGTAGAAAATCGAGATTACAGAAAGAGGAAATAATGTAGGGAAGCAAAGAATCGATCGTGCAAACCAGAGAATCGATCGCAAATCACCGTGTAAACCTTTGCAATCTATTATTTCATTATGCCCAAACTGTTCGTAGGATAGAAAAATTGGAATTATTCATTTTTCTGGTGATCTTGTTGAATTTTTTGATATATTTTTCCTTTTTCTTTGTAGGATTGAACAATGCGTGTCATATCTGCGAAGTCCTCTGCATTTAGTGGACGAACTACTTTTGCTGGTCTTCCAAGTGCTAGCATACCAGGAGGGATTTCTTTTCCGGGAGGAACTAAACTTCCCGCTCCAATAAAAGCACCTTCTCCAATAATTGCCCCATCTAAAATGATCGAACCCATTCCTATTAATGCTCCTTTTTTTATTGTACAACTATGTAACGTTACTTGGTGACCTATAGTTACCTGATCTTCTAAGACTAAAGGATAAGCAGGACTCTGATGTAAGCAACAAAGGTCTTGTATGTTTACTTCCTTCCCAATAATAGTTTTATTGACATCGCCTCTTATAACGGTTTGGTACCATACGGAAGAATCAGCTCCAATTGTCACATCGCCGCTAATTGTGACATAATCAGCTATAAAGACGGAGGAGTCTATTTGTGGAGTCTTGTTGTTAAATGGGTAAATCAAGATTACACTTCCTTTCAGTTCTTATTTTTTGATTATAAAGGAGTTGATGTTCATGTGGAAATGGGAAGCACATGATCAAGGTCGAGCTGTGGCTGTCATTGTTCATAGCGCGTATGAGCATCATCGAAGATATGCTTGGTTGATCGAAAGATTGCGAGCGAATCATTGTCATGTTGTGATGGGGGATTTACCTGGTCATGGTGAGGGAGCAAAGCTCGCTGGCGTTCATGATGAACGGTTTGAAGAATATCATGACTATGTAACGAAGTTAACGCAAGTTGCCATGGAAGATAATTTGCCGATTTTCATTATAGGGCATGGAATGGGCGCAACGCTCGTCATTCAACAATTGCAATCGAAATCGATTGTATGTGCTGGCGTGATTTTGACTTCTCCTTGGTTTCATTTACAAATTGGTGTGTCAAAATTTTCGAATGCTCTTTCTTCTATTTCGGTGATTTCAGATTCTGTGAAGAAAAAACATGCCATCTCGTTAAAACAGTTAACGAGAAATTATGATGTGTATATGGAAGAAAAAGATGACCCTTATTTTCATACGACCATTACGTTAAATTGGTACCATGAACTTCAGTCCATTATGAAAACAAATTTTTCTGCTATAGAATCTATACCAAATATACCGCTACTGGTAATGACTGGACAAAGGGACAAAGTGACGGACATTCGTGACACTAAACAATGGGTTCATAAACAAGATTTATCTGAATTTCAATATAAAGAGTGGCAACATTGTTTTCATGACTTGTTTCATGAACCTGAGAGAGAAGAAGTGTTTTTATTTATAAAGGCCTTTATGTCAAACGTCTTGCGGTCGATTGGTTATATCGTAGAATAGTTTTAACAATTGAATTTTTCGACAATATTCTATATTTCCCCTTGTTCACATAGAATTAATGTAATATAGTGAATTATGTGACAATATTATGAACATAGGGGGAGAATCATGGAAGAGTTTATTGGAGAAATTAACGGATTTCTATGGGGTCCATGGATGATTTATGGGTGCTTAGCTGTTGGATTATTTTTCTCAGTGATCACTAGATTTGTCCAAGTTCGATTATTTGGGGATATGATCAAACAAATGTTCCGCGGTGAAAGTTCTTCAGCAGGAATTTCATCTTTCCAAGCATTAGCTGTCGCACTATCTGGACGAGTTGGTACGGGGAACATTGCTGGTACTGCAACGGCAATCGCTTTTGGAGGACCAGGAGCAGTATTTTGGATGTGGATGATTGCCTTTATCGGAGCAGCTTCGGCGTTCGTTGAGTCAACTCTCGCACAAATTTACAAAGTAAAAGACCACGGGCAATATCGTGGAGGTCCTGCCTACTACATAGAAAAAGGTATTGGGCAAAAATGGTATGCGGTTATCTTTGCAATAGCAGCAATTGTCGCACTTTCCTTATTAATGCCTGGTATTCAGTCTAACTCTATTGCCATTGCGATGGATCAAGCATTTACAGTGCCCCGTTGGGCAACAGGTTTGGCTATTGTTCTTATTCTTGGATTTATCATTATTGGTGGAGTTAAGCGTATTGCAAGTGTCGCACAATTTGTTGTGCCGTTCATGGCGGTAGCTTACATTATCATGGCAATTATTATCATCGGTCTTAACATCACGGAATTACCGGGTGTAATTAGCTTAATCTTCCGTAGTGCATTCGGTTTCGATTCTACTTTTGGTGGGATGATCGGTGCTGCAATTGCTTGGGGTGTTAAACGTGGTATTTATTCGAACGAAGCAGGTCAAGGAACTGGACCGCATGCTGCAGCAGCTGCTGAAGTATCACATCCTGCTAAGCAAGGTTTAGTTCAAGCGTTCTCTGTTTATATTGATACATTACTAGTTTGTTCTGCTACGGCATTCATGATTTTATTCACAGGAATGTATAACGTACAATTAGACGATGGAAATGGCGATTTTGTTGTAGAAAAAATGCCTGGTGCAGTAGCTGGTCCAGAATATACGCAAGCGGCTATCGATTATGCGTTACCTGGTAGTGGTATTGGCGCAGGGTTTGTTGCAATTGCTTTATTCTTCTTCGCATTTACAACAATTATGGCATATTATTATATGGCAGAAACGAACGTCGCTTATTTATTGAATGGCAGTGCCGAAAACATTGGTATCTGGGTTCTAAAATTCGTTATTTTAGGAACTACTTATTATGGTGCAACGAATGAAGCCGGTCTCGCATGGGCACTTGGTGACTTTGGTTTAGGGTTAATGGTATGGCTAAATTTAATTGCCATTCTGATTATTATGAAGCCAGCACTTATTGCGCTAAAAGATTATGAAGCACAAAAAGCGGCTGGAGTAGATCCAGTTTTTGATCCTATTAAATTAGGAATTAAGAATGCAGATTTCTGGGTAGATCGTGAGAAAGAAGTAGATCGTTAATCATACGAGAAATAGTGTGACTAATGAAAGATAACGTTTAACGTTAAGAGAAGTGCCAGTAGTTTTTTGTTGTAGCAAAGTGGTTTGGAAGGATGCTTCCGATTTATTGGAGCGGACTTACCCGTTGCTTCGATTAAAAAACTGCTGGCATTTTTATGTTGTGTGGAATGAAAAATGATGGAAAGGAGTAATAAAATGGAAACATTTGTTTCACTTATCATTGTAGCTGCGGGCATCGCCTTATTTGTATTAATGAAAAAGACAAAGAAGAATTACGTTATTAACTTTGGTATTGCAGTTTTTCTCCTATTATTATTCGTACGAACGTTGATGTTAGATCCGCTAGACTGGATTGGGTATGTAGCATTGCTATTTTGTGCTATAGGTGCAATCGCTCAAGTAGTTTTAGGAATTAAAAATAAAGCTATTCAGTCATAATCGTTTGTCATGTTCCTTACACTCCTCTGTAAGGAATTTTTTTATCCTTATTTTTCCTCCACCGTTATATTTTCTCCTTTTTTTGGTAAGAATGAATTCGCAAGATCAAATTTTATTCCTTTTTTTCCTCCAACTAAATCGATTCGACTTTTCTTTACAAAGAAAAAAACCGTTTCGACAGAACGCGTCAAAACATCCTATGTACGCGATGAAAAAGATGGTTTACCTTTTGAGAGCGGGTATATTTTCACACTAATTTCATACAATTATTTGTTGCCTCTTTTAGGGTGTGACTTTAGAAGTGGGAAAAATACCTAATTTGTTATTTGACGGAAAAAAGCTTCATCGCTTTTTCCATAAATATTTTCGTTATAAGTTAGGGGGAATGATAATGAAATTTACTTTTCCAAAAAAGTAGCTGTAGCCGTTAGGGTTTTTCCATATCTTCTAACTGGAGATCATGTAAAGATGTGATAAATCAATGGGAGGGATGTCGTTGAAAAAGTTTATTGCCATCATACTTGCAGTTTCTGTACTAAGCGGTGCAGGAACAATTTATGCAAAGGTTTCTCCATCAATCGGTCTTTCAAATTGGTTTAGCAATTCTTTTATGGAGAAAAGTGTGGAGATTGGAGAGAGCACGAGCGAAGCAATATTTACGAAGGTTCGCGAGTTTCAAGTATATGTTTCCACTGTGAAACAAGTTGCAAAAAAAAGAGTAGAGGATTTCACGAATTTGCATCGTCAATCTGTTCTCTCCAAACTTTCCAATTGGAAAGAACAACAGCTTTCGGAAGTGGAAAAGACATCGGAACAGCTTAAGAAACGTGATTTTTCCACATACACCGAGTCTCTAAAACTAGAGGAAACGATGGATCAAGAAATGGAAAGCCTCCTACAAGAGATTGTGGAAAGCGAATAAAAAAAACGATTAAAGGGGATCATTTCAATGTTAAAAACATTAAAAAGCAAAGTAATCGCAGGAACAGTTACAGTAGGTATGTTATCAGGAGTAGGAGTTGCATTTGGAGCATCTGATGCTGGTGACAACTTGCAAACATGGTTCAATAATCAGTTCGGTATTGCTTCTGATTCCATTGAAGATCAGTCTGTCGCATATGTTCAAGGGCAAGTTGGTGCACTCGCTTCGGAATATAATGGATTGAAAACAGGTGCAGGTGCTTCTATTCAAACGGCTGGAGTAAATGCAACAACGACAACTAACACGAATGTTTCGAATAAAGCTGGAGAGTACATTCAAGATGTGAACGATATGAAAGCACATATCGATACGTATTTAGCAGGTGAATTTGATTCCCTATCTAATTTTGCACAAGGAATTATTAATCAAGCTGGAACTCAAGCGTTAAATTATGCAACGACAGATCTTGGAACATATACAACGGCACAAGGTCAAACTGCTACGACAAATATGACAACAAATATTAATGCATCCACTGCTTCAACGAAAGCGGATTTACAAGCTGCTATTACAGCTGCTAAAAATGACTTGCAAGCTCAAATTGATGCTGAAACTGCATTAACAGTTCAAGAAATTAAGGATATGATTGATGCGAAAATTGTACAACTTCGTGCGCAAGTAACGGCGGTTCGTGATAATTATGTGACGCAACAACAAGCAGCAATTACAGCAGCTGCACAACAATTAGAGGCATCAGCTATTGCGGAGTTAGAAGCAGTAGTAGATGGGATTTAATTAGCAAAAAAGAAATAGGGCCTCTTTTGGAGGTCCTTCTTTTCTTGGAGGGAAAACATGCGGAAGCAAAATAAGCTACTTTTAGTAGGTGCAGCGTTGGTGTGTAGTTGTGTTGTTGGCTTATCCATTCATTCTGCATCGGCAGACGTGGATACGGCAAGCTTGTTGAAAAACTGGTTTGACGCAAATGAACGTGAAGCGATCAATAGAATGGATCAAGAAATATCTGCTGAAAAAGAAGAACTACTCAAGCAGTTACGGATGCAAGTAAAGCAAGAACTACAAACTGCCAGCAGTCAACTCGAAAAATACCGAGCCGACCAAACAAGTAAAAGTGTGGAAGTTTTAAGAGCACATGCAGCACAAATTAGTCAATCGATCGTGATTGATACATCTTCAGACCAACAAGCGATTGATCAATCCCTACAGGCGATTGTAGATGAGGCAATTGCTAAAATGAATGGAGTCGCAAGTGCAAATGAGTCCGAGCCAGAAAATATGGAACAGCCTTCTCCACCTATTACAGAGAATGGAGAGTCGAATGCTGGAGAAGATTCGACTTCTACAGATAGTGGCGAAGCAGCAGAAGAGAATATACCTTCAGAGATAGACCACGTGACAACGGAAGAAATCCCTGCGGAAGAAGTTCTTGAGCCATCAGATTCAATCCAAGCCGAACCAGTAAACTATGAGCTAGAACATGAGGGATCGAACGAAGAACCGGTATCTCCTGTATCTAACCCGTCCAACGAAGCCTCTTCTCTATCTTTGCCACATATGACAAAAGAAGACGACATGAAGCTAGAAGAGGAGAAGGTACTCTAGTTGGCTCAAAATCTTTACGTCACTATAAGTGCGTGGTGAAGGTCTAAAAATACAGATTTACTTTAAAAGCTGTGAACAAATTAGTTCATAGCTTTTTTGACATTTAGAAATGAAAAATTTTACTATGTCCAATGTTTAGACTAGCCGTCGAGTAGGATGATGTGTCTCAGAGCTAATTCGTCCGTTTCATAACTTTAGTTAGAGGCAAGAGGTCTGATCTCTGGTATAATAGAATGATCATTTTACGTTAGTAGGAGGAAGTTATGTTAAATCAAGAAATCATTCGTTCCATTATCGTGGAGACACCATCTAAGCCAGGGTACTTTGCCAAAGTAGCGACTGCAATTGGAGAAGCAGGGTGTCATATTGGAGACATTGAAACAATCCGGAACGGGACAATGTCCACTGTACGGAATATTAGTGTGCACTGTGAGCGAGCGGAACAATTAGATGCGGTCATTTCAACTATTCGTAACTTACCGGAAGATGTGCAGATTCATGCAATTACAGATGATGTACTACGCGCACATGAAGGTGGAAAGATTGAAATGAAATCGCGTATTGATGTTCGATCGTTACGTGATTTGCAACAAATCTACACGCCTGGTGTTGCGAGTGTTTGTTTAGATATTCAGGCAAATCCGGAGAAGGCGAGATATTTTACGAGTATCGGAAATAGTGTAGCAATTGTAACCGATGGAACCGCTATTCTTGGTTTAGGGGATATTGGACCGGTTGCTGGTATGCCGGTGATGGAAGGGAAATCCGTTTTATTTAATCAATTTGTTGGAATTAGTGGAATCCCTATTTTACTAGATACAAGTGATCCTGACACAGTTGTCGAGACGGTTAAACACATTCATCAAGGGTTTGGAGCTATTTTGTTAGAAGATATCGGCTCTCCTCATTGTTTTGAAATTGAAGAGCGGTTAAAAAAGGAGTTGCCAATACCTGTCATGCATGACGACCAACATGGTACAGCGGTGGTGACATTAGCGGCAGTTTTATCTGCATGTCGTGCAGCAAACGTAGATATTACTCAAGCGAAAATAGGACAAATTGGACTTGGTGCAGCAGGACAAGCAATTTGCAGAATGATGATGGCTTACGGAGTAGAAGAAGTATATGGAATTGATCGTCAAGAAGCGGCATTGGAGAGATTACGCAATTACGGTGGGAAAACACTCGCTTCATTAGAAGAAGTTATGTCCACTTGTGATATTATTATTGCAACTACAGGTGTTTCTGGATTAATTAAACCTGAATTGGTAAGACCAGGACAAATTATTTTAGCATTATCCAATCCAAACCCAGAAATTACACCAGATGATGCAATTCAAGCTGGAGCTGCGTTTGCCGCAGATGGCCGTATGGTGAACAATGCAATCGGTTTCCCTGGCATTTTCAGAGGGGCACTTAATGCTGGTGCGAAAGAAATTACCTATCCGATGCTCGTTGCGGCAGCTACTGCTATCAGCGATTACACTCGCGCAGGAGAGTTGATTCCAAATCCATTAGATCCTAACGTCCATGTTGTGGTGGCTAGAGCTGTTGAATTAGCAGCGCAAAATGACTAACTTCTTCAGGAGGTAAAAATGAAAACACTCATGCATAATGGCACTATTTATACTATGAATGCAGAAATGGAACAAGTGGAGTCTATTTTAATCGAAGAAGGTAAAATTCTACGAACTGGTTCCGTAAAAGACCTTAGGGAGCTTGCGGATCATTTTTTTGATTTGCAGGGAGCAACTGTATTTCCTGGATTTGTGGATAGTCATTTGCACTTAATAGGGCATGGGGATAAAATTCGGTACTTGGATCTATCAAAATTCACTTCATCGAAAGAAATGGTGGAGGCTATTTCAGAAGCTGCAACGGAACAAAATGACTCGGATTGGTTTGTAGCAGAAGGATGGAATGAAAACAATTTTGCTGATCGTAAAATACTGCATCGAGTAGAATTAGATGAAATTTCAACGTCTCCAATTGTGTTGCGACGCATTTGCCGACACGCCATGCTTGTGAATTCAAAAGTATTAGAGCTAGTTGGAATTACAAAAGACACCCCAGATCCGGAAGATGGGGTAATCGTTCGTGATCAATTAGGAGAACCAACAGGTTATCTTTTGGATGGAGCACAAAATTTAGTTTTTCAAGCGATTCCAGAGAAATCGTTGGATCAATTAACCCTTTCCGTGAAGGCAGCTGTGGAGGATCTAGTGTCAAAGGGTTTTACGGGAGTACATACAGAAGATATGAGTTATTACGGACATTATTCACGACCATTCCATGCAATTAACACTGTAGTTCCGGAACACCTTCCCTTTCGAATTAATTTGCTCCGGCATCATGCTGTGTTTGAAGAAATGATGCAAGATGAACTTATTTATCCAATAGGGTTTGTGGAAGGTGGAGCGATGAAGCTTTTCATGGATGGAGCACTAGGGGGCAGAACTGCATTACTAACAGAACCGTACGCCGACGATCCATCCACGCAAGGGGTCGCCATTCATTCGCAGGAACAATTAGACGAATTAGTAACACTTGCAAGAAAACACAATGAGGCGGTTGCGGTTCATGCGATTGGGGATTTAGCGATGGAAATGGTAGTGACTGCTATTGAGAAAAATCCTCCTCCAAAAGGAAAAAGAGATCGCTTAATTCATGCGAATGTCTTGTATGAAGCATTAGTAAAACGAATCGAGCAATTACCGGTGGTATTAGATATTCAACCAAGTTTTGTCACTTCTGATTTTCCGTGGGTGATTGAACGATTAGGGGAAGACCGTGTGGAATGGGCATACGCATGGAAAAAACTTTTAACTCGTGGAATTGCCTGTAGTGGTGGATCGGATTCTCCAATTGAAGAGGTAGATCCTTTGCTTGCTATGTATGCAGCAATCGCGAGAAAATTACCAGGCGAAAGTCATGATGGTTATTTACCAGAGGAAGGACTCACACGGTTCGAGGCGATTTCACTTTATACAACAGGAAGTGCATTTGCAACTAGCCAAGAAGATGAACGCGGAAAAATTGCAGAAGGTTACGTCGCAGACTTTACCATTTTTGATCGAGATTTATTCACGATAGAGCTTGAAGATTTCACGAAGGCAACTGTTTTATATACGATTGTGGATGGCAAAATCGTTTATCAACATGGTGGTACGTCTGAAGTGATATAACTTCGATTGTCTACTTTATACTGATCTACCTCATAGGAAAATAACTAAAACCATCAAATTTCTCACGAAGGAATTTGATGGTTTTTTGTTTCGTCACAGCTTTATCTTTTTTCTAAAGCAAGTAAAAACGGAGGATGATTTTGTTGGTTAATGAACTGATACTTCAAAACATGGAATTCTCGTTGATTTAATTGTTCACAAAATTTTATGACCTCGTTTGTTTCCTCCAAACCACCATCGTGTCCGTCATATAATACGATCGTAATCCTTCCGCCTTTTTGCAATAATTGCATGCTCTTTTTTAATGCTTGAATCGTGCTTGGAGCTCGAGTAATCGTTTCATGATCAGATCCAGGCAAATAGCCAAGATTAAACATGACAGCTTTCACTTCACCCTCTATGTAGGAATCAATCGATTCATGTGAATTGTGTATTAAATGCAAATCACCAGTAAAATCCTTTAACCTCGATGATGTCTCTTGTATTGCTTTTTCTTGGATATCGAAGCCCCAAACCGTTCCTTGCTGGCCGACAAGTGTCGATAGAAACAGCGTGTCATGTCCGTTTCCGATCGTTGCATCGATCACCGTGTCCCCTGTTAAAACGATTTCTTCTAGTATGTTTCGTGCAAATTGAATGACTGTTTGCATACATTCTCTCCTTAAAAAACTGAATTTTTCTATTTTTAGTCGTATCTTGTCGAAGTCATAACAAAAGAATACACTGAAATGGAATTGGTATAAACGGAGGATGACGATGCCTAAACGAGTATGGCTTTTAATAATCGGAATGTTAGTAAATGTAACTGGAAACTCTTTCTTATGGCCATTAAATACGATTTATATGCATGATCATTTAGGTCAATCTTTATCCGTCGCTGGATTAGTTTTAATGGCAAATGCTGCTGCGGGCATAATCGGAAATTTACTTGGTGGTTTTTTGTTTGACCGAATTGGTGGATATGCTTCTATTTTAACTGGAATTATTATTAGTTTAATAGGGTTATTTGGATTGACTCTATGGCATGGATGGCCATATTATGTCTATTTCCTGATTCTATTAGGTTTTAGCGGCGGTATTGTGTTTCCAAGTATGTATGCAATGGTTGGTACAGCGTGGCCGGAAGGGGGAAGAAAGGCCTTCAATGCAATTTATTTAGCCCAAAATGTGGGTGTTGCAATTGGACCCGCGCTAGCAGGTGTTGTCGCGGAGTATAGTTTCGATTATTTATTTCTCGCAAATTTTGGCATGTATGTTGTCTTTTTCTTTATCGCGTTTTTCGGCTATAAATCATTTAAAATACGAGGAGATATGCATACAAGTGTTATTAAAGAAGGGAAAATAATTCGCAATCGAGCTCCTTTTTATGCACTCCTTATTGTCATCTCAGGCTATGTGATTTGTTGGATTGTGTATGTGCAATGGACTACAACTATTTCTTCTTACACACAAGATCTTGGGATCTCATTAAAACAATATAGCTTACTTTGGACGATTAATGGTCTTTTAATTGTGCTAGCTCAACCGGTGATACAACCTATCATCAAACGAATGGAGCACCGCATCAAATCTCAACTTGTTTTAGGAATCGGAATATTGATGGCATCGTTTGTTGTCGTGGCATTTGCAGAAAGTTTTAAACTTTTTGTTATAGCGATGGTAATATTAACGATAGGTGAAATGTTTGTCTGGCCAGCAGTACCAACAGTAGCGAATTTGCTTGCCCCAAAAGGACGAGAGGGAATGTATCAAGGAATTGTGAATAGTGCAGCTACAGTAGGACGAATGATTGGACCATTTGTTGGTGGAGTCTTAATTGATCAATATTCTATGTCCATCATGTTTTTAGTACTGACGGTTTTTCTTGCGCTAGCAATAATACCAAGTGTTTTATATGATCGTCCTCTCAAAAAAAGCTTAGCGGAGTGAGGAGTGAGATGGTGACGCCTTCATCATTAGGAATGCTTTCCGAAACAGTTGTCACACAGATATTAGAAAATGCGTTTCAATGGTTTGTTGTAGTGGATAAAGAATGTCGAATTCTTTATATCAATGAAGATTATTGCAAATTTCTCGAGGTCGATAAAGAGGAAGCGATTGGAATGCCAGTCGACAAGGTAATCGAAAATACGAAAATGCATGAAGTGGTGACGACAGGAAAAGAGCATATCGCGTCCCCTCATTTTATAAAAGGAACATATATGTTAGCAAACCGTGTTCCGTTACTTGTAAATGGAGAGATTGTTGGAGCTTTCGGAAGTGTTATTTTTCGGGATATGAGTGATTGGAATTTGTTGAGTTCACATGTGAAAACGACAATGGAGAAAATCCATCAAGAAAATACACTTACGCTGCATGCAACGAAATTGGAGGACATTAAAGGCTCTTCTCAAGCAATTCGCTCGTTAAAAGAGACGATTCAAATGATTGCGCCGAGCGATCTTCCAGTACTTATTCAAGGTGAATCTGGCACGGGGAAAGAACTTATCGCTTCAAGTATTGTAGAGAGATCTACAAGAAGTACAAAAGCTTTTGTAAAAATCAACTGCGCTGCAATTCCAGCGGAACTTTTGGAACTGGAATTATTGGGAGACGAAAGTATTAAAACATCGGGAAGATTGCATCAAGCAGCAGGTGGGACATTATTTATCGATGAGATCGGTGCAATGCCCATGATTGTTCAGGCAAAATTGTTGCGCAAATTACAGGAAGTAGAGGACGTTCGAATTATCGCAGCGACAAATCGTCCTTTACAAACGCTCATTGCACAGCAGAAGTTTCGAGAAGATTTATATTATCGATTACAAGCAATTACTCTGCGCATTCCTCCACTACGAGAGCGTATGGAAGATTTACCAGAATTAGCAGAGACGTTTCTGCGGTATTATCAACAGAAGGCTGGAAAAAGACTTCTGCAATTATCGACAGATACAAGAAAGTTCATGGAGAAGTATCACTGGCCAGGGAACGTTCGCGAAGTGCAAAATGTCATTCAAGCAGCAGTTTATCTTTCTCATTCTGATTGGATTGAACCAACAGCTTTACCTGATTCAATCACCAATTATCAGGCGAAGAATCAAGCATATCATGGAACATTACAAGAAGAACTCGAGAATTTAGAAAAACAAATTATTTCGCAAACGTTGCATGAAATAAAAGATAAAACGCTCGTAGCTGAACGATTAGGACTTAGCAGATCCACTTTATATGAAAAAATTAAAAAATATAACTTATGACCTATTTTCTGATTTTCCGGACACATATTCCGAAAAATCGGACATTCATTACATTGATTTTGCTGTTTTTCTTCTGACAAAATTAGAGTGTCCGATTTATCGGATTTTTCTTTTTCTTGATATACTGATACAGTTAGAATAGCGCTATTGATAGCTATCGAACTTTTTGTTTAAATACTATTGAAAGCGCTTTTATGAAAATTCAAACGATTCACCTAGGAGGCATATTCATGAAGCCAATTTATTCTTCTGCAGAAGAAGCGGTGCAACAAATTCAAGATGGAAGTACTTTAATGGTTGGAGGTTTCGGATTAGTAGGAATTCCGGAACAACTCATTTTAGCTTTAGAGAAAAAAGGTGTGAAAGATTTAACCGTCATCTCGAACAACTGTGGCGTAGATGACTGGGGATTAGGATTATTGCTTAAAAATAAGCAAATAAAAAAGATGATTGGTTCATATGTTGGAGAGAACAAAGAATTCGAACGTCAAGTTCTCGCTGGAGAAATTGAGGTCGAATTAACGCCTCAAGGAACTCTAGCCGAAAAGATTCGTGCAGGTGGAGCAGGAATCCCAGCATTTTTCACACCTGCTGGAGTAGGTACGACGGTGGCGGAAGGAAAAGAAATTCGTGAATTTGACGGCAAAGAATATGTATTGGAAGAAGCGTTACGTGCAGATTTTGCATTAGTACGTGCTGCCAAAGCTGATAAATTCGGTAACCTTGTGTATAACAAAACTGCTCAAAACTTTAATCCGATGATGGCAGCAGCAGGAGTTGTCACGATTGCAGAAGTGGAAGAAATTGTGGAAACGGGTGATATCGATCCAAACCACGTTCAAACACCTAGCATCTACGTGCAAGGATTGCTGCAAGCAAAACAAGAAAAACATATCGAACGATTAACGATTAGAGCCTAATACAGAAGGGAGCAGATCACATGGAAACTGTAAATGTACGAGAACGTATTGCAATGCGAGCTGAAAAAGAAATTGAAGATGGGAATTATGTCAATTTAGGTATCGGTATGCCGACTTTAGTAGCGAATTACATTTCTCCTAACAAAACGGTTGTTCTGCAATCAGAAAATGGACTGCTTGGTATCGGACCTTATCCGACAAAAGAAGAAGTAGATCCAGATTTGATTAATGCTGGGAAAGAAACCGTCTCTACTATTCCTGGATCCGCTTTTTTCACTAGCGCGGAATCATTTGCCATGATTCGTGGTGGACATGTTGATGTTGCCATTCTTGGTGGTATGGAAGTTTCCGAGACAGGCGATTTAGCAAATTGGATGATCCCAGGCAAGATGATTAAAGGAATGGGTGGTGCAATGGATTTAGTTCATGGTGCAAAAAAAATTATCGTCATCATGGACCATGTTGCAAAAGACGGCTCAGCGAAAATCAAGAAACAATGTGAGTTACCTTTAACAGGTAAAGGAGTCGTGAACAAAATCATTACAGAGCGTGCAATGATTGAAGTGACACCTGATGGTCTAGTACTTAAAGAAGTATTTGAAGGATATACAATTGAGGATGTTGTAAATGCGACAGATGCTCCTTTAAATACAGAGAACGTCCTCACGTATTAATTTACTTAATATGGGGGAAATGAATTCATGGATACGAGTATGGTTTTCAGTTTAATAGGGCTACTTGGTGGTTTAGCTTTATTAATTATACTGACATTAAAAGGGGTTAATATTCTAATTGTAGGACCAGTATCTGCATTATTTGTCGCATTAATGAGCGGAATGCCATTATTTCCGCAATTAGTTGAAGCTGGGGAAGCCAACTTCGTCACAAACTATATGACCGGTTTTACATCGTTTATTTTAGCTTGGTACTTAATGTTTTTACTTGGTGCTATTTTCGGAAAAGTGATGGAAGATAGTGGAGCAGCAGATGCTGTTGCACAAGCTATCGTGAGTAAGTTAGGAATGAAATATGCTGTTTTAGCTATTGTTATCGCATGTGCTGTATTAACGTACGGTGGAGTAAGTTTGTTTGTTGTAGCATTTTCTGTTTATCCAATGGCATTATCTTTATTCAAACAAGCAGACTTACCTCGTCGTTTCATTCCAGCAGCATTAGGGTTAGGTTCCGTCACGTTTACGATGACTTCTGCGGGATCTCCTGAAATTCAAAACTGGATTCCAATTGAGTACTTAAAGACAACTCCGTATGCGGGTTGGGAAGTAAGTATTTTAGTTGCAGTGTTTATGGCTGTCTTTGGCTATTGGTGGTTAAAGCGTCTTATTTCAAAAGCAGTGGATAATGGTGAACGCTTTGTCTCTCGCGAAACAGATCCTTTATTCGACGAGAGCCGTGCTTTACCGAATCCTTGGTTAGCTGCAATTCCATTAATAGTTGTATTAGTCATTTCGTTCATTTTCCATGACGAATTGAAAACGTCTGCGTTAATCATTGCTTTACTAGGTGGAATTATTACAACATTTATCGTAAGTTGGAGATACTTCAAAGCACCTTGGGAAGCTGTATCAGCAGGAACTTTAGGAGCAATTGTTGCTATTGGTAATACAGCTGCAGTTGTTGGATTCGGTGGAGTTGCGAAAGCAGTTCCAGCGTTCGGATATGTAGTAGAAGCAATGACAAATATTCCTGGTTCTCCATTAATTGGAGCAGCAATTGCAGTATCTGTGATTGCAGGGATGACTGGTTCCGCTTCAGGTGGTCAAGCAATTGCATTACCGTTACTTGCACCTCACTACATTGACCTAGGCGTCAATACAGAAGCGTTACACCGTACGGTTGCTATCTCTTCTGGAGCGCTAGATTCACTTCCACATAACGGATATGTTGTAACGACTATTCAATCAATCTGTGGTGAAAAATATAGCGCAGCATATTGGGCTGTAGCTGCTACAACAGTGGTGACACCATTAATTGGTTTAACAATTGCGATTATCCTATTCTCGTTTGGATTTGGAATTTAACGAATGATCAGCCGCGGAGATTTCGCGGCTGTTTTTTTAAGAGGAGGAAACACATATGGTAGAGAATAAAGTGTTACTCATTACAGGAGCAGCACAAGGAATAGGCTTTGAAATCGCGCAAGCGTTTTATGAAAACGGAGCAAAAGTCGTGTTAACGGATATTAACGAAGAGAAAGTAAAAGAAGCCGCAACTTCATTAGGTGAAAACGCGATAGGGATTAAGTGTGATGTAACAAGTGAAGAGGAAATCATTTATTCCATCGACAAAACGGTAGAAGTTTTTGGACGGGTTGATATTTTAATTAACAATGCAGGTATGCAGCACGTTGCAATGTTAGAGGATTTTCCGACAGACCGCTTTGAGTTATTGGTGAAAATTATGCTCACAGCTCCGTTTATTGCAACAAAGCACGTGTTGAAACATATGCGTAAGAATGGTTTTGGTCGTATCATCAATATGGCATCCATTAATGGTTTAGTAGGATTCGCAGGGAAAGCAGCCTACAATTCTGCCAAGCACGGCGTTATTGGATTGACGAAAGTTGCAGCACTTGAGACAGCAGCTGAGGGCATTACGGTAAATGCAGTATGTCCTGGATACGTTGATACACCGCTCGTGCGCAATCAGTTGCAGGATTTAGCAACGACTAGAAAGGTTCCATTAGAATCCGTTCTAGAGGAAGTTATTTATCCGTTAGTGCCACAAAAAAGATTGCTAGATGTAAAAGAAATTGCAGATTTAACCATGTTTTTAGCAAGTGAACAGGCAAAAGGAATGACAGGACAAGCGGTCGTTTTAGACGGTGGATATACCGTTCAATAAAAGCTTGTGCTTTTCTATCACTTCCTTTACAATGAAAAACAATACGATTTGACGAAGAAAAGGAATAGTAAATAGCGGATCGTCTTTTAGAGAGCTACCGGATGGTGAAAGGTAGTAGCGACCGATATCGAACTCGCCTTGGAGTCATCTGATGGGAAATAATAGTACTGTCAGACGTGCGTTCGCGTTAAGAACAACAAGTGGACATTTTTGATGTCAATTTGGGTGGTACCGCGGGAAGTTAATCATACTCTCGTCCCTTCGCTATTTTAGCGATTGGACGGGAGTTTTTTTATTTTTTAGGAGGAATGACAATGAGCTTTGAACATCAGTCGATTGAAAAAAAGTGGCAACAACATTGGCAGCAGAACAAAACATTCAAAACAATCAATGACAACACAAAAGAAAAATTTTATGCACTAGATATGTTCCCGTATCCATCTGGCGCTGGACTACACGTCGGTCACCCTGAAGGATATACAGCAACAGATATTTTAAGCCGTTACAAGCGCATGCAAGGATATAATGTGATGCACCCAATTGGATGGGATGCCTTTGGACTACCTGCCGAACAGTATGCATTAGATACTGGGAATGATCCTGCGGAGTTTACCGCTCAGAATATTGCAACGTTTAAGCGTCAAATCCAAGAATTAGGGTTTTCCTATGATTGGGATAGAGAAGTGAACACAACAGATCCACACTATTACAAGTGGACGCAATGGATTTTCACGAAGCTATTCGAAAAGGGCTTAGCGTATGTAGATGAAGTAGCAGTTAACTGGTGTCCTGCTCTAGGAACAGTTCTTGCGAATGAAGAAGTAATTGATGGACTGTCGGAACGTGGAGGACATCCAGTAGAACGCCGTCCGATGCGTCAATGGGTGTTGAAAATTACAGCATACGCAGACCGTTTACTCGAGGACTTAGACGAACTTGATTGGCCAGAAAGCTTAAAAGACATGCAACGCAACTGGATTGGTCGCTCAGAAGGAGCTCAATTAGCATTCCAAGTGGAAGGCACGGATCAATCGTTTGAGGTATTTACAACTCGTCCGGATACGATTTTTGGCGCAACGTATGCAGTCCTTGCCCCGGAACATAAATTAGTAAATGAAATTACGACAGCGGAACAACAAGCTGCGGTTACAAAGTACTTAGATGAAGTGAAATTAAAAAGCGATCTAGAACGAACAGATTTAGCGAAGTCTAAAACGGGAGTATTTACAGGTGCATATGCCCTGAATCCTGCAAGTGGCGAGAAAATGCCTATTTGGATTGCGGATTATGTTCTAGCAACTTACGGAACTGGCGCGATTATGGCCGTTCCAGCGCATGATGAGCGAGACTACGAATTCGCGCAGCAGTTTTCATTGCCAATCGTTGTAGTGGTGGCAGGTGGCGACATTTCAACAGAAGCATATGTTGGAGACGGAGAACATATTAACTCAGATTTCTTAAATGGACTTCAAAAAGAAGCGGCAATCGAGAAGGCAATTGAGTGGTTAGTAGAAAAAGGGGTAGGAGAGAAAAAAGTAACGTTCCGTCTGCGTGACTGGTTATTCTCTCGCCAGCGTTATTGGGGAGAACCAATTCCAATTATTCACTGGGAAGATGGAACAATGACTGCTTTGCCTGAAAATGAATTACCACTAGTGCTTCCAAAAACAACAGAAATCAAACCGAGTGGAACAGGGGAATCTCCACTTGCAAACATCGATGAATGGGTAAATGTGGTAGATCCTGTAACGGGCAAAAAAGGACGTCGAGAAACGAATACAATGCCACAGTGGGCAGGTAGTTGTTGGTATTACCTTCGCTACATCGATCCTACTAATGAAAACGCAATTGCAGACCCTGAATTGTTAAAACGTTGGTTACCTGTAGATGTCTACATTGGCGGAGCAGAGCATGCGGTTCTGCATTTACTGTATGCACGTTTCTGGCACAAAGTATTGTACGATTTGGGTGTTGTTCCAACGAAAGAACCGTTCCAACGTTTGTTCAACCAAGGAATGATTTTAGGTGAAAATAATGAAAAAATGTCGAAGTCAAAAGGGAACGTCGTAAACCCGGATGATATCGTCGTAAGTCATGGGGCAGATACGCTTCGTTTGTATGAAATGTTCATGGGACCATTAGATGCATCGATTGCATGGTCTACAAACGGACTCGATGGTGCTCGCCGATTCCTTGACCGTGTATGGCGATTGATCGTAAAAGAAGATGGAAGTATTTCGGAAAAAGTGGTGGCAAGTGACGACTCTACTCTCGAAAAAGTGTATCACCAAACGGTGAAGAAAGTGTCGGAAGATTACGATGCGCTTCGATTTAACACAGCGATTTCTCAAATGATGGTATTTGTTAATGAAGCATACAAAACGGATGTATTGCCGAAAGAATATATCGAAGGATTTGTAAAAATGCTTTCTCCAGTAGCCCCTCACGTTTCAGAAGAGCTTTGGAGTATTCTTGGACACTCTGACAGCATTACGTATGAGCAGTGGCCAACATTTGATGAGTCGAAGTTAGTGGAAAACGAAGTTGAAATGGCCGTTCAAATTAATGGAAAAGTCCGCACGAAAATTATTGTGAGCAAAGACATCACGAAAGAAGCTTTGGAAACACAAGTATTAGCGGATGAAAAAGTGGTCGAACAAATTGGTGGTAAAGAAGTGAAGAAAGTAATTGCGATTCCTGGAAAACTAGTGAATATCGTGGTGGCAGGATGAACTCGTTATACATTGTAGTTGGGATTATCGTTATAGTATTTGGATGGAAACTATTTACGATTCTGCGTAATCCAGAAATAAATCGCACGGGCAAACGTATGGCGATTAGTATTTTTGTCTTTAGTGTGATTGCTTTAATCGTCGCAATTTTTTATGGAAAAGAATAATTGTATTTCAAACCGTGGACGTTATGTTCACGGTTTTTTGGTTGGATTTTGACTATCTATATTTCTACATGGTAGCCATATGGATATAATTCGAAGAGTTTTGAGAAGAATAAATGGTTCTTCGGCGAAGACGGAAATCTACCGAATAGAATAGTCAAAAATATAGGATAGTTTGGCTATTTGTCGTATGCGAATCATTTTTTCTAGTAATTGGTACATGTCTTATGTGCGATTAATGGGAAAACTGGTGCGATTCACGTAAATTATGTGCGATCCTTCACGATGACCTACTACCTGTCAAGTAGACAAGTAGTCCGCTCAAATTCCGCTCATTTCCGCCCTAGGCATTTTCTACTTAAGAAGCCATTTCTAGTAAAAGCTCTTTAGGAGTCTTCTTTGATTTTAATTGCGGTCGAACATTGTTATAATAAGAGATGTAATTTTCAACTGCCTTTATCATTTCTTCATCTGTTTTAGGGATTATAAAACATGGCATTTCTACTTTAAGCTTCCCAAAAAAGCTTTCGATGCATGCATTATCCCAACAGTTTCCTCTACGCGACATAGAGGGAGTTATGGAGTTTTGGTAAAGGTAATTTAAATATCTTGCACTAGTAAATTGCGATCCCTGATCACTATGTAGAATCGCATTCTTTTCCATAAGACCTTTCTCCAACAATTGATCAACTGCTTGTAAAACCATCGATGTCGTCATCGTATCGCTGATCGAGTAGGCGACTACCTCTCCATGGCACAAATCTTTAATGGCACATAGATATAAAAAATGTCTATAAGGTCTCTCGACCTCTAGATAAGTAATGTCAATACATAGTTTAATTCCTGGACGTTTAGCTTTAAAGTTACGGTTTAAAAGATTTCCGATTATCGCGTGTGGTTTTGATTTTTGTTTCCAATTATGACTTGTTTTTAATGGCATATGATAATCTCTTCGCATTCTCGCAATTCGCTTTACACTGACCTTAATTCCAGCCTTTTCTAATTCATTTTTCATTCGTTCATTCCCTAATGTACCTGCATGAGTATTGTAGATACTCAACATCTTGTTAAGAAGTGTTTTATCCTTTTCTGCTTTTCTTTCTTTATGGGAATTTTTCATCCACTTGTAATAACCGGATCGGGAGATCCCGACCATTAAACAAAGCTCTACAATGGACAAGAAACCTTTATAGTTCGTTACATACAAGCACTTTTCTTCGTAATATTTCACCTCCCCACTGAATCCATTCTCTTTTTTAAAACTGCTATCTCTCTTTTCAATTTCTCAATTTCAAGTACATATAATTTCTCTCGCTGTGTTTTTGGTTTTTTTCCTTGTTTACCGTGTAATACTTCAAAGCTTCCCGCTGTACGAACTAATTCAGCCCAATCCTGAACTCTTCTTCTGTTACTTATTTCTAACTCGACTGCAACACTTTGAGCAGACTCACCAGATAAATACCGCTCCACTGCAATCTTTTTTGTCGTAAAATCATATCGTTTGTAATTTGTAGACATCACTTTCACCGCTCCTATGCTTATAATATAGTTAAAGAATAACAGTTGAGCGGAATTAAACTGTCTACTTTAGGTTCATAGTACACTGTCTACTTTAGGTTCATAGTACACGATCGTAGGAGAATTTCGACAATGAAAAACTCGAGTGTAAGAGGAACCCCACTCGAGTTTATATCATTTGTTTTGATGATTATTCTATGGTTGTTGAAAGTTGAGCAGCACTCATGCCAGCAATTTTTCCTGTAACAAGTGCAGAGGTGATATTGTATCCGCCGGTGTATCCGTGAATATCCAAAATTTCTCCGCAAAAATATAATCCCATTTTCTTCTTAGAGGCCATTGTTTTCGGTTCAATTTCTTTCACGCTAACACCACCACCCGTAACAAATGCTTTGTCGAGAGGTTGAGAGCCTGATATACGAACGGTAAAGTGTTTCAGTAATTTCACGAATTCGCGTATTTTTTCATGGGAGATAGTTCCTGCTTGAGCTGTAGGATCAATGATAGCTCTTGGCAATAAAAAGAGCAGCCAACGTTCGGGTACGATATTTTTCCACGTATTCTTTACAGCTTTTTTGGAATCTTCCTTTACTAATCCAACTAACCGTTGAAATAATTGTTCAGGGTTTTCGGAAGGTACACTGTCAATTACTACCTCAACTGGTTTTGAACCTGTTTTCAGTTGTTCTTTCACGACGTATTGACTACATCTTAAAATAGCTGGACCGCTTAAACCAAAATGAGTGAATAGCATGTCCATTTGATGTGTCACTAACGTTTTTCCTTTTGCGTTTAATACAGATACAGCAACATCTCGTAAAGCAAGTCCTTGTAATTCGCGAGACATGATAAATGGTTCTTTCGATAATAATGGAACTTCCGTAGGGAAAAGTGTAGTCACAGTATGACCTGCTTTTTCAGCCCAAGGATAACCATCTCCAGTGGAACCCGTTTGTGGTACTGCCTTCCCACCAACAGCAACAACGACCGCTCTTGTCCGAAATTCTTCTCCTGATTGCAAGCGTACACCAGTAATTTTTTCGTCATCCATTAATAATTTTGTAACGGCACTTTCCATTTTCACCTCTACACCCAATGTTGCAAGTTGACGAATTAACGTATCGACGACATCTTGGGCACGATTGGAAACGGGAAACATCCGTCCGTGATCTTCTTCTTTTAAAGCAACGCCTAATCCTTCAAAGAATTCGATAATATCTTCATTATTAAATACGGAGAACGGGCTATATAAGAACCGTCCATTTCCAGGTATGTGCTTCACAATTTCTTCTTGAGGCAATCGATTGGTTACATTACACCTACCACCACCGGAAATGGCTAATTTTTTTCCTAATTTTTTTCCTTTTTCAAGTAGCAATACTTTATTTGCCACTTCTCCCGCTGCAATTGCAGCCATTAAACCGGAGGGACCCCCACCGATTACTATTACGTCATACATGCTAGTGTCACACTTTCTACTTTTTTCTTTATTATAAACCATTTGAGCTTTCGAATGCAGAAGAGTAAAATAGCAAAGAAACTATTACATTTTAGTCAGGTAGGAACTTATGTCAGCGAATTTTCTTAAAGGTACGGCCATCTTAACGATAGGGCTGTTTTTATCTAAAATATTGGGCGTTATATACGTTATTCCGTTTTACGCCATGGTTGGTGAAGAGAACACCACATTGTATCAATATGCATATATTCCGTATAACTTAATGTTGGCAGTTGCTATTTCCGGCGCACCTATTGCTTTTTCGAAATTTGTTTCGAGATACAATTCAGTGGGGGATTATAAAACAGGAAGAAAATTATTAAAATCTGGATTGTTGACTATGTTAGTGACAGGTTTTCTCTCTTTTCTAATACTTTATTTCTTAGCAGAGCCATTAGCGCGTATTATTATCAAACCTGATGACAAAATTTTTACAGTAGAAGACGTTCGAGACGTTATTCGTTGGGTCAGTTTTGCTTTGATTGTCGTTCCATTTATGAGCTTATGGAGAGGTTTTTTCCAAGGGTATCATTACATGATGCCGACTGCAGTGTCTCAGTTAATTGAACAAATCGTTCGTATTGCTTTTTTGTTAGTAGGAGCATATGTCGTTATTAATCTGCTAAATGGTTCTCCAAAAGTAGCGATCCAAGTAGCGGTACTTTCTGCATTTGTTGGAGCACTCGGCGGACTAGCTATTCTTTCGTACTTTTGGCGGAAAAAGAAACCAGAATATAATAGGTTGCTTGAAGGCAGTCAGTCATCGCATGATGTCGGATTAAAAGATATGTATAAAGAAATTATTGCCTACGCCATCCCAGTAGTATTTTTAGGCGTAGCAAATCCACTTTTCCAATTTGTGGATTTGTTAACGTTTAACCGGGCTATGATCGATTCAGTAAATGCGATTAAATCGAATACCTTCTTAGGAATTCTGAATTTCCAAGCGCATAAACTTGTTATGATTCCTGTGATGCTTGCAACTGGTTTTTCTATGGCTCTTATTCCGTTGATCACGAAATACTTTACGACGGATGAGCACAAATCATTGACTCGTACGTTAGACCAAACGTTTCAGCTATTACTGTTCCTTACTTTACCAGCTGTCATCGGTATGACAGTTCTAGCTCGGGAATTGTATTATGTATTCTATGAACCGAGTAAAATTGGTTCAGATATTTTAGCTCATTACTTGCCGGTTGCTATACTCTTTAGTTTATTCCCAGTAACTGCTGCAATTTTACAAGGGATCAATCAGCAGAAGTGGATTATTTTGAACTTACTTATCGGATTACTATTAAAGCTTGCGTTAAATATACCGTTTATTCATTTATGGGAAACAAATGGTGCTATTGCTGCAACAATTGTTGGGTATACCGTTGCTACTGGTATGAATATTTGGGTCATGGCAATAACACTTAATTACCACTCTCAGCTGATTATTCGTCGAATTGGTTGGATTTCTCTTATGAATGTGGCACTGTTTGCAGTGGCATGGGTAAGTCGTAAGCTGATTCTGCTCGTGTGGTCACCTGATACAAAACTGGAAGCATTACTGTTCTTATTTATCATTGCGATGATCGGTGGAGCTGTTTATGCATATTTAGGATTACGTTCCGGAATTGCACAGAAATTATTTGGTGCAAGATTAACAAAATATACGAAAAAATTTGGGTGGACATAAATGACAATTCGGTTAGATAAAATGCTAGCTCATATGGGATATGGTTCTCGTCGAGAAATTAGAGGACTCGTAAAAGCAGGGGAAGTACTTGTGAATGGATTGCCTGCAAAAGATGTTGGAATGCAAATACAAGAAGAAAATGATCAAGTGCTCGTTTACGGAGAAGAAGTTATCTATTCGGAGTATGTCTATTACATGATGAATAAACCTCCGGGTGTTATTTCAGCGACTGAAGACAAGCATGATGAAACAGTAATTGATTTACTTGACCCGTTAGCACAGCATTTTGAGGTCTTCCCTGTCGGAAGACTCGATAAAGATACAGAAGGATTACTTATCCTTACAAACGATGGTAAGCTTTCCCATCAACTACTATCACCAAAAAAACATGTTCCAAAAACATACTTTGCTAAAGTAGAAGGCGTCGTGTCGCAGAAAGATATTGATCAATTTGCAAAAGGTGTAATTTTAGATGATGGATATGAAACAAAACCTGCGAAACTTACAATAGTGCAAGCAGCTGAAATTTCGGAAATAGAGTTAATCATTGTCGAAGGAAAATTCCATCAAGTAAAAAGAATGTTCGAAGCTGTAGGAAAAAAAGTCGTCTTCTTAAAACGAATTCAAATGGGAGAGTTATCGTTGGATCCTGAACTAGAACTTGGAGATTATCGAGAGCTTTCAAAAGAAGAAGTCGAGATATTACGAAATAGTCAACCTATCGCGTTTTAACATAGATCCTAGGTGGTTCAACTGAATCACCTAGGATCTTTTTTTTAGAAAAGTCAACACATGTCTATATATTAAATAAAGGATTTTAGAAAGTTTAAGAGAAACAATTGAAATAAGGTTTTCTTTAAAAGATTTTTATTGGTATACAGGAGGTGGAAAAACGATTAAAAATGTTGAGTTACTAGTCGTTGCTCTATGGGGAATTGGAGTATTAACCGCATGTAATGTAAGCGAGCCACTTATTGTAGAGGATATTGCCAAGGTTACGGTTACATGTAGAATGACAGAAAAACAAATGGAAATTTCGGATAGGACGGAAATAGAAAACGTATTGAAAGAATTAAATGAAAGTAGACGTGAAGGTACGCAAGAAATGGAATTGGCTGAAGGAGATAGTATAATTTTTGAAACAACTGCTGGAAAGGAACTGCATGCGACGCTCTATTCAAATGGGCATACGGATCTAAAAGGGAATTATGTAAGATCGAACATTCAAGATTACTGTACCAACTAATGCGATTTATATCCCTAAATTAAAAATGAAGAGAACTTATTATTTCTATCGAATTGAAACTAGAAAAGTATATAGTTGTAGTAGAAAAACTATATCCCATTTCAACTTTAGCAACAAAAAAATAAGATAGTAGATTGGATGATTCCATCCGGCCTACTATCTTTTTCCATACAATTTAAGATGTCAGTTTTACTTTTTTCTCTGTCACTGTCCATTTGCCTCTTATCGGACTGTCGATAAGGTCATTGAAAACCAATACATTTAAGTCTCGTTGAATCGTTCTAGGAGTTGTCCCGAACGCTTCGACTAACTCTTGCGTCGTTACCATTTCATGATCACGAATGTACAAATAGACGTCTTTGATGCGAGTGAGCATTCGATCTGTAGTGTGTTTCAATTACTGAACCACTCCTTCTAGTTCTATTCTCTTGGCAAGTGACAATATTATCTGACAATTAGATTATAACGAACTTAATAAGAGATATCTATATTTTTGCAACAAAAAGTGTAAAATAGCTGTATATCTACGAGACGGAGGTCACGAAGAATGGATTGGAAAAAACGTTTAGAGGCTGAAAAAACAAATTTATTAACAGATTTACAAAATTTAATACAAATCGAAAGTGTGTTAGACGAAACTAAGACATCGTTAGAAGAACCATTTGGACTTGGTCCAAAGAAAGCATTGGAATGGATGTTGGAAAAAGGAAGAATGGATGGTTTTACAGACAAAAATATTGCCAATATGGCGGGTCACTTAGAAATAGGAGAAGGAGAAGAGTTATTAGGCATACTAGGACATGTAGATGTCGTTCCTGCAACAGGTAATTGGAAGTATGGAGCATTCTCAGGCGAGATTGCGAATGGCAAAATGTATGGACGGGGAGCCATTGATGATAAAGGCCCTACTATCGCAGCGTATTATGCCATGAAAATAGTAAAAGACGCAGGTATCCCATTTACTAAACGAGTTCGACTAATCATAGGTAGCGACGAAGAGAGTGGATTTCGTTGTGTAAAGCGTTATTTTGAAACGGAAGAAATGCCAACGATTGCGTTTGCACCTGATGCAGACTTTCCGATCATAAATTCCGAAAAAGGAATTTCAACGTTGAAAATGACAACTGCTCCAACGGATGAACAAGTATTGACTCATTTTCAAGCTGGTAAACGAACAAATATGGTGCCGGACTTTGCTCAAGCTGAACTGAATCTAGACCTTACAAATGCTAAAGAGGAATTTTCTCAGTTTCAAAAAGTGCATGGAGTGACTGGGGAATTACGATGGGAACATCAGCAAACAACGATTACCCTAACTGGGGTTTCTGCACACGCAATGGAACCAGAAGACGGAAAAAATGCGGCAATATTACTTGCTAAATTTTTATCTACTTATATTCAAAGTCCGTTCATCGCGATGTTATCAACATATTTTTATAGTGATTCACGCGGCAAACGGTTACAGTTAAATTTTTCCGATGAAGCTTCGGGGGAAACGACGTTTAATCCCGGAGTTGTTTCATTCACAAAGTCCTCAGGTGGTAGTGTTGAAATTAGTATGAGATACTCGGTATCATATCCATTTGAAAGCAAACTTTCAGCGTTTCAAGCCGATATGAAACAAAACGGAGTTCTCGTGACAGTTATATCAAATGATCCTCCCCATTTTGTCCCTGCGGAAGATCCATTTATTCAAACACTCCAAAAAGTGTATGAAAGACAGACAGGGGAAAAAGCAGCACTACTATCTATTGGCGGAGGGACATATGCGCGGGTACTTGAAAAAGGTGTTGCTTTTGGAATGTTATTTCCCGGTGAAAAAGATGTTGCGCACCAAATAGATGAATTTGTTGATCTAGAGAACTTATATAAAGCAGTAGTTATTTACGCAGATGCTATTGCAGAATTAGCGACGAAAAACTAACAAAAGGATGGTTTTATTTGTGAATTGGGTAATGTGGAATGACCGATATGTAAAAGAAGAAGAAATTATGATTTCAATAGAAGATCGTGGATATCAATTTGGTGATGGTATATATGAAGTCATCCGTGTTTATGAAGGCTCGTTATTCACTGCTCAAGAACACATAGACCGTTTCTTTGCAAGCGCGGAGAAAATTGGAATCGTCGTTCCATTTACAAAGGATGTTTTTCATAAAAGAATGTACGATTTGGTGGAAATGAACGAAGTACGGACTGGCCAGGTGTACGTGCAAATCACAAGAGGTGCAGCGCCTCGTGCACATCAATATCCAGATAGTAGTGTACCAGCAGTGATAACTGCTTACACAAAAGAAGTTGCTCGTCCTTTGACTCAATTTGAACTGGGAGTAGCTGCCAAGACAATTGAAGATATTCGTTGGTTACGATGCGATATAAAAAGTTTAAATTTGCTAGGGAATGTCATGGCAAAACAAGAAGCCATTCAAGCAAATTGTTTCGAGGCAATTCTACACAGGGGGGACCGAGTTACGGAAGGATCTTCTTCTAATATGTATGGTGTGAAAGATGGCATTGTTTACACGCATCCAGTTGATAACTATATTTTAAATGGAATTACACGTTCTGTCGTAAAAGAGTCCTGTCAGCGATTAAGAATTCCATTTGTAGAAGAAGCGATGGATCTCCAAGACCTTTCGACAATGGATGAATTCTTTTTAACATCCACTACAGCAGAAATTACACCTATTGTAGAAATTGATGGAAATAGCGTGGGGAGTGGACGTCCAGGGAATATCACCCGACAATTACAGCTCGCGTTTGAAGAGAAAATTGCACTAAATGAACCTTCACTTTATACAATTTAAGGGGTTATAACATGGCGCAGTTAATAAAATTACAAGATTATGTGTCACGGTATCAAAAAGATTTGAAGAGGTATTCGAATCAGTTTGTTCGCTTGAAAAAAGTGCAATGGCATCGTATGAAACAAGAGTGGGAAAATGGAGTTGCTCTAGTTGAATGGGTACACGAAGAAACGGAAATAGAACAAAAGGATTCTTGGCTAAGTAGACTATTTAAACGTGATGAAGCAGAAATTGATTTGAGCGATGAACTTGAAAGTGATTCGCATACAGGCTTAGAGGATCGTCTCGGAGACTTTCAGGTGAATATGTCGTATCACCCAAAAACAATCGATGAGTTAAAGAAAATGTATTTAGACCAGTTGTTTCATTTCCAATTACAATGGGCGAGTTCTACACTCATGGAAAAATCACATTTGGATAATAAATATATTCGAGATACATTCTTACGATTGTTAACGCAACGACTACCTGATAATTTGTTGCTTTTCTATCGTCCGATTATTCAAGTAAAGAAAGCCCCTTTGGAACTGGAAATTGTACTTCTGACACCTACAGAGACACTTTGTATCTGTTTATTAGAAGCGGAAGACATGGCAGCATTCGTCGCTAATGAAGAACGTTTTTGGACAAAAAAATGGCGCGATCAAGAGCAAAAAGTGTTAAATCCGATGATTGCCTTAAATCGTATGGAATCGGTATTAAAACAGCTCTATCAATCGAATGAAGTAGAATTGCCTATACGAAAAGTGATAGTATCTCGGAATGGATACATTGACTTTCCTGGAAATTCATACGGATTAAAACTTATTGATAAGCGTTCATTTGAGGAATGGTTTATGCAATTGCGAAATATTTCTATTCCTTTAAAGCATATGCAAATGAAAGCTGCGGAAGCTTTATTAGCACACACACAAACCACTTCCTTTAGCCGAGTAGGTTGGGAGTCAGAGATTGAGGAAAACGAATGAAAAAATGGGTATTTATCATTAATCCATCTGCTGGAAATGGAAAAGGAAAGCGGAAATGGGGAGCAATACAACCTCGATTAATGTTCGAATATGAATATTATTACACTAGTGGCCCACGAAAAGCGGTCGAATTAGCAAAGAATTGTGCAAATAATGGCGCGGAACTTGTTATTGGAGTTGGAGGGGATGGGACACTTCATGAAATCGTAGAAGGTGTCTCCCTTTCTAACAATAAATCTTGTATTGTTAGTGCGATAAGTGGTGGATCTGGGAATGATTTTGGTAGAATTTTTCCCACTTTTTCACGAGCGGACGAATTAAATGAGGCTTTTAAGAATGGTGTTCAAGGTGAGTTCTTCGACTTGGGGAGGCTTGAAACGAATCATTCGAAAGAAACGTTTACGAATAACGCTGGTCTAGGGTTTGATGCGTATATTGCTTATCATGTCAATAAATCTTCTGTGAAAAAAATGCTCAATAAGATTGGCTTAGGGAAATTAGCGTATACTTTTTTTGTCGTGAAGGCGCTTCTTCATTTTCCTTTATTTCATTTACAAGTAAATGCAGATGGCCAAATCAGAAACTTCGAAAATGTTTGGTTAGCAACATTAAGTAATCAACCTTTTTTCGGTGGAGGAATGAAAATATCTCCAACATCTAATCCGAGAGATGGGTTAGTAGAATTGACAATTGTTTCGAACATTTCTCGATGGAAATTACTCCTTGTCTTTGGAAGTGTCTATTTGGGAAAACATACGAACCTCCAAGCTGTACATACGTTTCAAGCAAGTAAAGTTGGTTTAACAACGGATACCATCACTTATCGGCATGTTGATGGGGAATATGCTGGAAAGACCCGCCCACATCAGGAAGATTGTTTCTCTATCGAACCAAGGGCAGTAGCATCTTTAACGACCATGTCATCTTGACCTTTTCTGAACGGTAGAACATAATGGATAGTTGAAACAAGAAGAAAGTAGGTACTAAGATGCGTTTACGTAACAAACCATGGGCAGACGAATTTATCGCGGCTCATCCAACGATTGTTGTGCCAAATCCCGAGGAGTGGAAAGGGAAGTGGGGAACATTATTTCCTCAGAACCAACCTCTACACATTGAAGTAGGAACGGGTAAAGGGAAGTTCATTACAGGAATGGCAATAGCCAATCCAGACATAAATTATATTGGAATCGAATTATATGATAGCGTGATTGTTTCAGCTGTGGAAAATGCATTGGAAGCTGGCTCCCCTCCGAATTTACGCTTATTAAATGTGAATGGAGCACATCTTGAAAAGTATTTTGCAAAAATGGATGTGGCGAGAGTGTATTTGAACTTTTCTGATCCATGGCCAAAAACGAGACATGCAAAGAGACGTTTAACACATGAGAATTTCCTGAAATTGTATGAATCCATTTTACCTTCAAATGGTGAAATTCATTTTAAAACGGACAATCGTGGCTTATTTGAATTTTCCTTAGTCAGTATTTCGGAATATAACATGCGATTAAAATATGTCTCCCTTGATTTACATGCAGAAATGCCAGAAGACAATATTACGACCGAATACGAAGAAAAGTTTTCTGCATTGGGACAACCTATTTATCGTTTAGAAGCTGTATTCAACAAATAGGAAGGAGTTTTTCGGATGCATTTAGATCAATTTACATTTCATGAGATGACATTTACTTGGTTAAAAGGCGGAATGACATACTTAGACGGAGGTGCAATGTTTGGAGTTGTACCGAAGGCGTTATGGTCTAAAAAATATCCGGTAAACGACAAGAATCAGATTGAATTACCGACAGACCCTATTCTTATTCAATACCAAGGGAAAAACCTTCTCGTGGATACTGGTGTAGGAAATGGTAAAATGTCTGACAAACAATTACGGAATTATGGTGTTACAGAACAGTCTACTATTGATGATTCTTTAGCCACTCTCGGATTGTTAGCAGAAGATATTGATTATGTATTACTAACTCATATGCATTTTGATCACGCATGTGGATTGTCCAAATGGGAAAATGGAGTCTTAGTTCCATCTTTTCCTAATGCAAGAATCATTGTGTCGAAAATCGAGTTTGAAGAAATGAAAAATCCTAATATTCGTTCGCGAAACACGTATTGGAAAGAAAATTGGGAGCCTGTAGTAAATCAAATATCCGTATTTGAGGGTCGCTTTGAAGTGTTAGATGGAATTGAAATGATTCATACAGGTGGCCATAGTGACGGTCACAGTATTTTATTATTTAGCCAAGGAGACGAGAAAATCGTGCATATGGCTGACATTATGCCGACTCATGCTCATCAAAATCCGTTGTGGGTACTTGCGTATGATGATTATCCAATGACTTCTGTTTTTGCGAAAGAAAAATGGATGAAAGAGGCACTAACAAATGGTTATTACTTTTCTTTCTATCATGATGCTTTTTATCGTTTACTCAAATGGACAACGGATGGGAAAGAAATTTTAGAAGCTGTAGAACGGACAAACTAAAAAGCGTTAGAAAAGGTAGGAATCACATCCGTTTATTGGATGAACCATCTTTTCTAACGTTTTTCTTTTTTAGGCTATTCATTTAGTAGAGATGCTAAGATTTTTCAATTTGAACAATCGTTCCAGTACGTGCATCTGCAAGGAATTCGAAATGTTCAGGTGTTCCTTCAGATACTTTCGAAATTCCACCACGATACACATCTAATTCTACATTTTCTTGATGAAAGACTTCTGGTTTCATATAAATCCAAGAGCCATCAATTGGCCCATCTTGTCGAAAGGATTCTTTTACAGAAGATAAAATCATATTTGCTGGTTTTAATGGGTTTTGGCGATCAGCAACTTCTTTTATTAAATAGCCAGCTGCTATACCAGTGGCAAAGCCAACAATAAAATCCCTTAGTTTCAAAATAGTTTCCTCCTTAATGCTAGAGATTTGTTAACATATACTCTACAATAAACAAGTAGCTTTTGTACATAAATAGGAGGCGTTTCCCCATGAATACAGAAACGAAACAATTATTTAAGACATTAACGGAACTTCCAGGAACTCCCGGTAATGAACATGCTGTTCGTCATTTTATGCGTAAAGAATTAGAAAAATATTCGGATGAAATCGTACAAGATAATTTGGGTGGAGTGTTTGGATTACGAAAAGGCCCTGAAAATGCTCCGAAAATTTTAGTTGCTGGACATATGGATGAAGTAGGGTTTATGGTTTCAGGCATAACAGAAAACGGAATGCTACGATTCCAACCACTAGGGGGTTGGTGGAGCCAAGTGTTGCTTGCTCAACAAGTCGACATCGTAACTTCTACAAGAGTTATTCGTGGAGTGATTGGATCTATTCCGCCGCATTTATTAAGTGATGACGCGAAAAAGAAACCGATGGACATTAACAATATGTTGATCGATATTGGTGCAGATGATAAAGAAGATGTAAAACGAATCGGCGTTCGACCAGGTGATCAAATCGTACCTGTTTGTGAATTTCAGCCAATGGCGAATGAAAAGAAAATACTAGCTAAAGCTTGGGATAATCGATATGGTTGTGGGCTTGCAATTGAATTATTGAAGGAGCTACATGGAAAAGAGCTGCCAAATACGCTTTATTCTGGTGCAAACGTGATGGAAGAAGTAGGTTTAAGAGGAGCACAAGCTTCTGCAACGATGATTAAACCTGATTTGTTTTTTGCATTAGATGCTAGTCCTGCAAACGACATGTCTGGGGATAAGAATGAATTTGGACAACTTGGAAAAGGAACACTACTTCGAATCTTTGATCGCAGTATGGTTACACATAAAGGAATGCGTGAATTTGTTTTAGACACTGCAGAGTCAAATAATATTCCGTATCAATATTTCATGTCTCAAGGCGGAACTGATGCGGGGCGTGTACACATGGCAAATGAAGGTGTTCCAAGCGCGGTCATTGGAATTTGTTCTCGATATATTCACACTGCTGCTTCTATTATCCATACAGACGATTATGCAGCTGCGAAAGAATTACTGATAAAACTAATTCAAACTGCAGATCGTACAACTTTAGAAACAATTAAGCAGAATGTATAATGGCATTTCTAGGAGGTATTAACGTGCAAAAAAAGATAGCTGCATTACTTTTCTTATTTGCCGCATTTGTCCTATCAGGATGTTCAGCATCCATTGACGAGCAAGCTGAAAATGGATTCCAAGATGCAAAGGATAAAATGGAGTCTGCCCCGAAGGATCCGAATGAAAAAGTGGATGACGTTTCATTTTATCTTCCTGGTGGTTTTCTAGTACAAGAAGAATCAGATGAAACGAACATCGTTTTGAAACAAGGGCAAGATTCGTATGTGTTATTCATTAATCCGAACGAAGCAAATGATAGTCATTTGTTTTACGACCTGCTACAAGCAGAGAAAAAAGAAGTCATTGTAGCGGAAGAAACGTTTGAGTCCAATGGGAATTTTGGGTTTGTCGCTATTTTGCCTTCCGGGGAAGACCAATATGAAATTATGGTCAGTATTGGTGGGGTGAAAATGACTACTATCAGTGACAAATCAGATGTTCAAACATCAATAGGTACTATGATGGAAATTGTCCGATCGGTGGAAATGTAAGGAGTGGTAAGAATGATGGAGTTGGAGACAACTGAACAACTGCAAGGCTTTAAAAATGGTGATTTCACGGTTTTTCATTTTACAGCAGACTGGTGTCCTGATTGCAGATTTTTAGACCCCATATTACCAACCATTGAAAACGAACATCCAGAAATAACGTTTGTTACGATTGATCGAGACAAATTTATCGATGTATGTGTTGGAATGGATATTTTTGGGATACCAAGTTTTGTTGCCTTCAAAAATGGTAATGAAGTAGGTAGATTTGTTAGTAAAGAACGAAAAACAAAAGAAGAAATTGAACAGTTTTTACACACTTTATAACGGCGTGAGCGGTATTCCATTTCAGGAATGCCGTTTTACTATGAAAGGAGGCCGTCATGAAACCTCTAGAATTAATCGAAATGCTTAAAACAAAACTTCCCGAATCTACTTGGGAGTATGATTATAACCGCGAACAAAATAGCCTTAAAATAACCAGACGGACGCTTAAAAAAGGCATAACTATTTCCATTGGTTCGTTAATAGCGAAATACGAATTAAACGCCGATAAAGCGATTGATGAAGTTGTCTATTTAGTCGAACAAACGTTTCTAGCTATGGAAAAAGAGCAAAAAGGAATTCAAGCGTCACTAGACCAAGTTTATCCCATCATTCGCTCTACTTCCTTTCCAAAGGTATCCAAAGGAAATCAAGAATTTCTCACCGAAGAGCATACAGCCGAGACGCGCATTTTTTATGCATTAGACTTAGGAAATACGTATCGATTGTTAGATGTTGAAATGGTAAAACAATTAGGATGGTCAAATGATCAAGTGAAAGAATCGGCAAGATTTCAAGTAAAGAAGCTTCCTGTAGACACTAAAATGGATATCGTTTCAGATAATGTTTTTTATTTCTTAAATCACAACGATGGTTATGATGCTAGTCGATTACTAAATGAGAAGTTTTTAGAAGATATGTCCATTCAAATACAAGGTGATATGACCCTATCCGTCCCTCATCAAGATGTGCTGATCATTGGAGATATTCGAAATGAGATGGGTTACGATATTTTAGCGCAAATGACAATGCACTTTTTCACCACTGGAAAAGTTCCTATCACATCTCTCTCATTTGTATATGAAAATGGAGAACTCGAACCGATCTTTATCTTAGCCAAAACGAAACCAGATAAGGAGAAAGACAAATGACACAAGCGTTTTACAACAACAACGGAATTGGAGATGTACTTTTAGTACAACTAAATGATACAAAACCGCAAGAAATTATAACGGAAACAAAAGGCGATATCACGCTTATTAAAGATGAAGCAAATACGATTCTTGGGTTTAATTTGTTTAAAGCAAGTACCTATTTCCACTGGGAAGAACAAGGTGCAATCGAATGGAACGAAGAAAAAATTGCGGCAGTGAAAGAAGCGCTAAACAAAAATAACGTTTCCTTAACCTTTGAAGTAGATTTATCTCCAAAATTTGTCGTAGGGTATATTGTATCTAAAGATGCACATCCAAATGCGGACAAATTAAGTGTATGTCAAGTAGATGTAGGAGAAGAAACGGTACAAATCGTATGTGGAGCTCCAAACGTCGCTGCTGGACAAAAAGTTGTTGTAGCTAAAGTAGGAGCGGTTATGCCATCTGGGATGCACATAAAAGACTCAGAACTACGAGGATTAGCTTCCGCAGGAATGATCTGCTCCGCTAAAGAGTTAAATCTTCCAAATGCTCCACAAGAAAAAGGTATTCTTGTATTAGAAGAAAATGCAGAAATTGGTTCGAAATTTATGTAACAAACAAGCTGTTCCAATAGGAGCAGCTATTTTTTTATGGAATAAGTGACGTATGGCTTGGAATTAAAGGAACCAGGTAATGAAATTGTTTTGGTGGATCGATTCACTGGTGTATGCGATCGATTCTCTGATTCAGTTTTAGGGAAGTCGCTGTAACTTTTCTGCAATGACTGGTTCTGAAACTATTGATTCCATTTATTTAGTCATTATTATGGAGTTCTCATCTTTCGACTCATTGGAAATCAATAAGAAAGCTGATAAAATGAGAGATGTGAAAGGAAGCGTGTTTTGTGAAATTATTTATTCAAAAAATTGGAAAGATGATTTTCTCCGATCATGAGGAAGAATCAGACCATTTATCAACAAATGAAATAGAACATACATATACAAAAAAGACACCGTTTCGCTTTCCAGTTTTGTCAGATGATGAAGTGGAAAAATGGAAAAATATTTCCATTCCGAATGACACGGTTATTGAACCTACTAAACCAAATTATAAGAGTACTCCTGAACCAGCATCTGTCATTAAAAATAGAACGAAACCTACTTTGTCAGCGACGAAAAAAATGTATCGTCCAACAGAATTCATTTCACCAATTCATGGTAAAAACCAATCGACTCCAAAGCCAATTGAAGAGTTATTAAAAGCGAAGGAGAACCAAGTACGTTCGGAAGATTCAATCGAACATGCTCAACCTACCGAATCTCATCAAGTAGATAAAGCTACGATCGAACGACATCATTCAATGATTCAACCCAACGTGAATACGATAGAAAATAACGAAAAATCTTTTTCAATCACCAATGAAACGAAACAAATTCCATCTGATTCTTCTCCTAATGAAAGAACAGCATTGACTTCTAATTCGGCGAAAAATCAATCATCAGATGTATTGGAGAAACATTTAGCTACGTCTAATGTTTCAACCATCTCGACCGAAACGACAAGAAACCATACAAAAGGTCAGAATGCACCATCCATTGTAACTGCTGGTGATTCTTCGGATTCACCTTTAAAAGGAGGGGAGCATCAATCTTCTCAGGAAACGCCGAAAGAAACCAAGAAAAGTTTACCGTTTAATGTAATGATGTTGTCATCTGATAAAAAGAGACTAGCTGAAAAGCAAGATGTACCCTTTGCAAAACAAATGGAACGGAATCATATAGAGGTTCCTGCAAATCATGTCTCGACCGATTCGTCTGTTCAAGGTGGGGTAACAATTTCAGAAGAAACACCCGAACTGTCTTCAGTCAACGATGGTGTTAGAAATAATCCTACGCGCACCATTTCTGAAGAAAATTCAACTTCTCTTGAACAACCCGTCTCAACTAACTATACAAGTAATGAGACTGACTCAGGACATCGTTCTCCATCCACTCACTTGTTTCCGCCAGCCCATCTCTTGAACCAGCCTCTTGGCGAAGTGCAAGATTTGGAATGGATGCAACATCAAGCGGCTCAACTAGTGGAAGCACTTTCGTATTTCCAAGTAAAAGGGGAAGTAGTTCAGATGGTGCAAGGACCAGCGGTAACACAATTTGAGTTAAAGGTGTCCCAAGGGACAAAAGTAAGTAAGATTCGTAATTTAGCAGATGATTTAAAATTAGCACTGGCTGCAAGAGATATCCGAATTCAAGCCCCAATTCCAGGGAAAAGTTCAATTGGAATAGAAATTCCAAATCGTACTTCTCGAGCTGTAAATTTATCCGAAGTGACAAATCATTCGACGTTTATGAATTCAGAATCACCTGTTCAAGCTGCACTTGGACTCGATTTAACTGGAACTCCTATTTCAATTGATTTACGTAAAATGCCGCACGGGCTAATTGCTGGAGCTACTGGTTCAGGTAAATCGGTCTGTATTAATTCTTTACTTGTGAGTCTTCTGTACAAAGCGTCGCCAAAGGATTTAAAATTGCTCTTAATTGATCCGAAAGTGGTTGAACTTGCACCGTTTAATCATATTCCGCATTTGATTAGTCCGGTAATAACGGATGTAAAGGCAGCTACTGCTGCACTAAAATGGGCAGTAGAAGAAATGGAGAGACGATATCAGTTATTTGCGCATTCAGGTGCAAGAGATATTGAACGTTATAATCACTTAGCAGAAAACAATAAAAGTTATTCGTTGAAACTACCGTATATTGTCATTGTTATTGATGAGTTGGCAGATTTAATGATGATGGCCCCTTCTGAAGTAGAAGAATCGATTTGCCGTATTGCACAAAAAGCAAGAGCTTGCGGCATTCATTTAATCTTGGCTACTCAACGACCATCCGTCGACGTTATTACTGGATTGATTAAAGCAAATATCCCGACAAGAATTGCATTCTCTGTCTCTTCCCAAATTGATTCACGAACGATATTAGATACGCAAGGAGCTGAAAGACTTCTTGGTAGAGGAGATATGCTTTACCTAGGCAATGGTATGTCTAGCCCAATTCGAATTCAGGGAACATTTGTGACGGATGATGAAATTGAGCAAATAGTTGAACACGCCAGAGCACAAGGTGAACCAGACTATGTCTTCGTACAAGAGGAGTTAATCAAACGCGTAGACTCTGCTGTTGATCAAGATGAGTTGTTAGAAGAAGCTTGTCGCTTCATTGTGGAGCAATCGTCTGCTTCCACTTCTCTATTGCAACGAAAGTTTCATATAGGGTATAATCGAGCAGCTCGATTAATAGATTCGATGGAAGAACAAGGATTCATCTCTGGGCAGAATGGTAGTAAACCACGAGAAGTATTAATCAGCTCTTCCGATATTACTAGTTTTTTTGACTAATCAATACATTTCATGCATAACTAAGGGTATAGAGTAAATTAGAAATGCAACCTATTCAGGAGGTTCAACATACATGACATTGTTTCATTTTACAGGGATTAAGGGGTCGGGGATGAGTTCGTTAGCCCAGATTTTGCACGATGCGGGGAATAAAGTGCAGGGCTCAGATATTGAAAAATATTTTTTTACAGAAGCCCCATTACATGACCGTGGAATTACCGTTCTACCGTTTTCAGCAGATAACATTCAATTAGGTATGACGATCATTGCAGGAAACGCTTTTAAAGATGACCATGAAGAACTTGTACGAGCACGTGAGCTAGGTGTTGAAATTATTCGTTACCATGTCTTTTTAGGTGCTTATATGGAACAATTCACTTCCATAGGAATAACAGGTGCTCACGGAAAAACCTCCACTACTGGTTTAGCAGCTCATGTCCTCCGTGGTCATGCTGCCACTTCTTTTTTAATAGGTGACGGTACTGGTTCAGGGGAACGTGCTGCAACTTACTTTGCATTTGAAGCTTGTGAATATCGCCGACATTTTTTAGCGTATCATCCTGACTATATGATTATGACCAATATCGATTTCGACCATCCGGATTATTTTACTGGTATTGACGATGTATTTTCTGCATTCCAATCAGTGGCACTCCAAGTGAAAAAGGCAATTATTGCATGTGGAGATGACGAATATTTACAAAAAATTCAAGCGAATGTTCCAGTTGTGTATTATGGTTTTGGAGCAGAAAATGATTTCGAAGCTCGTAATGTCGTAAAGGATGACACTGGTGCACGATTTGACGTGTTTGTAAGAAATGAATTTTATGCAAACTTCCATGTTCCATTATTTGGCGATCATGCCGTTTTAAATGCTTTAGCAGTCATTTCTTTATGTCATTATGAAGGAATACCAGCAGCAACGATTCAAGATCAATTGACAAGCTACAAAGGCGTAAAAAGAAGATTCAGCCAGACGGAAGTAGAAGAGTATATTTTAATCGATGACTATGCTCATCATCCAACAGAAATTACTGCAACGATACGTTCTGCACGGCAAAAATTCCCGGACAAAGAAGTAATTGCGATTTTTCAACCGCATACTTTTTCACGTACAAAAACCTTTTTACAAGAATTTGCAGACAGTCTCTCCTTGGCTGACCATGTGTACTTATGTGATATTTTTAGCTCAGCTCGTGAGAGTGAAGGAGATTTATCGATTCAGGATTTAAGCGATTTAATTCCAAATTGTCAACTTCTAACGACAGATTCAATTGACGTATTAGAAAAACATCACGAAGCAGTACATTTATTTATGGGTGCAGGGGATGTGCAAAAATTCCAACGTGCATTTATGGAAAAAATAACAAAACAATAGAAGATAGGAAATCCGTTTAGACGCGTCGACTCGTTTAAACGGATTTTTATATAACAGAAGAAACGATGCATGTCTTATCGTACAAGTCACTAAACGAATTTTTTTATTTCTCGTAAATCTTGAATGATTATATCTGCTTGAGATAATTCTTCTTTATGAGCGAAATCAAAATCACAGCCGATAGAAGGGAATCCATTCTCTTTTGCAGCTGAAAAATCTGACAAACGATCCCCAACCACAATTGCGTCAGTTATGCTGTAACTCTCTTTTATTAATTTCACTAATTCTCCTTTATCAAGGGAATCAATTTGTTGAATACTAAAAGTTTCTAAAATCCATTGATCAAGCTTGTAAAATTGAACGATTGCACGTAAATAATCGACCAATCCATTGCTAGCGATAAAGATCGATCTATCTTTTTCTTCTAAGTAGCGAAAAATATCAAGAACATGTGGGTAAAGAGCTCCATTCCCATTTGCAATTAATTCAATTAATTTCTTTTGAAAAATGGTATCTGCTTTATGTCGACTTGACGCTGAATGGTTTGGTAAAAGGTGTTGCCAAACGATTGGTAATGGAACTCCCATAATGCTTCGATACAATTCAATCGGTGTTGAACCATCCCATACATTATTTTTTCTTAACTCATCAAACGTAGCTTCTAATGCTGGTTCTAAAATGGTAGCAGTTTGAAATAAAGTACCATCCATATCAAAAATTATTGCTTTCATTTTATTCATCCTTCACTTTTTAGATCTGTCTATGTGGACGAAATAAATTGACGCATGTTTCAAAACCATAGATGATAGAAACAAACAATTTCGTAGAAAATCAGGAAGGAATTTTTCTTCAAATGTCGAAAATTATAGAGGTATAAGTTTATTTCCTACGAATTATGGGAAAATAATTAAAGAGAATCATGATTTAGAGGAGGGATACGATGGAAAATTTGTTATACATAGCAGCGTTAATTGCCGCCATCGCATTTTTAGTGCTTTGTGTAGGTTTAGCTATGACGTTATTTTCATTGAAAAAGACGTTAAACAGTGTCTCTCAGACAATGGCTGGTCTTGAAGGGCAGTTACAAGGAGTGACAAGAGAAACGACTGATTTACTGCATAAAACAAATGGATTAGCTGCAGACATTCAAGTGAAATCTGAAAAATTGAATACTGTAGTAGATGCAGTGAAGAATGTAGGAGAATCCGTTAATGGTTTAAACACATCTGTGCGAAGAATTACTTCTTCTATATCAACAGAAGTGGAACGAAATGAAGACAAGATTGCACAAGTAGTGCAGTGGAGTAATGTCGCATTTGGTATCCGAGATAAATGGAAAGAAAAGAAAGCGATTGAAGAAGCTCGTGCAGCTTCCACTATTAGGAGGAATGTAAATGACACACTATAAACCAAATTATAATAATCCAGAGTACAATGAACAATTTTACCGAGAGAAATCTCGCCAAACAGAATCTTACTTGCCACAACCAAAGGAGTACTCTCCCGATTATTATTCCAATTCTATGTATACTTCAGATGAAGTGAATGGAAAAGATTTTTTAATTGGCGCACTTGTTGGGGGTGTAATTGGAGCGGCAGCAGCACTGTTTTTAGCTCCGAAAACAGGAAAAGAACTTCGTGAAAACGTTTCGACACAAGCAGTTAATTTAAAAGATAAGACAGCAGAATTTTCTACAACAGCAAAAGAAAAAACGTCTCAATTATCTTCTCAATTGAAAGAGCAATCCACAACTATGATGGAAAAAGTGAAGTCCAAAAAAGGTACAACAGGTCCGATGGATGATGGAACTGCATCTTCAGAAGGAGAAGAACCAATTGATTTTGTAGAAACAATCGAACAAACAATTGAAAATTCTTCTGCTGAAACTCCCACTTCACAAGCACTAAAAGAAGCTGTGGAAGAACAAAAATAAAAATAATCCTCCGAGTAGTATTTTCGCTCGGAGGATTATTTTATGTGAACACAATTTCTAGCGTATCTCCACCAAAAATAGGAGAATCAAATCCAGATGGTTCGTTGTTTTTCAAAATAGCGATTTGTCCTTTAACAGAATTTGGTAACTGCCAGTTAGCAAATCGAAATACATCTTGAAAGATCCAAGGTTCTATTGGATGTTTCTTTAGATGAATGGATGTTCCAGTAGGTATTAATTCTTCTAGCTTCATTTTTTGCTCTCGTACATATATCGAGGTAATTTCCTTTGATAATTCCACTACTTCCGATTGAAACTTTACTCGTATGCCGTCCATTACTTTTTCGCCTAGGGATTCAATAATAGCACGAGCAGTTGACGAGTTCTTCGCTTCTATCACAATATTTGCATTATCTTCCAGAGGATAGCTGTTTTTTGCCACTTTTGTATTTACTTTCATCGTAGCCGTAAACTCCGGGAAATAAGTTACTTTCCCATCAATAGTGAGTTGGTAAGGTTTTAGTAATTGTAGTAAATCCTCTCGATTGATTTTTCTTAACGCTTGTTCAATGGTGAGGATCGGCATGAATGAAACAGAATCGCGTTCTTTTAATACGTAATCGAGTGTTTCTTTCTTACCGTTTATCAGAATTGTCGGTTCAACGACATACATTCGTCCATTTACCGTAATTGTTTTAATTGTTGCATCATCAATAATAGATTTTACTGTTACAGATGCATTTGCCCCATCCTCGCCTGGGAGAATCGTAATTTCGTCGTGCTGTTGAATAAAGGTTTTCGTGGTTGCAGTTTTTCCATTAACAAAAATTTCGGAAGGTTTTCCATGTTCCCCTGGTATATGGATAGCAGATCCGTTTACATCTATTGAAATAGCTAAACCGGGTTTCCCATACAGATTTCTCGCTTTAATGTTTGCGGCTAAGAACGCATCTCCAACCGTCATTTCTTTCAGCTCAAACAAGCGGACAACTTGTTCATTTACACGAACAGATAAATAATGAATTGGCGCTTTTTTTGCAGCGATCGCAATTCCAATTGGGGTAACTAGTTCTGGCGTGATTGGAATATGATCCTCTTTTGTAAGAGACTGAATCGCGTCAATCCCACGAATTGCAACACGGTTTTCAGGAAGTTGAAGCAATTCTGCGAGAATGGTTGTGATTTTTGGTGTTAAACTACCACCGCCTACTAGCATGACAGCTTTTGGTGCTTGCTGATTGTTTAACCTTAAAATTTCGATCGAGATTTCATTTGCTAAGCGACGTATCGCTGGTTCGATTTGTACAATTACTTCTTCTGAGGCGACATCTGTATCAAAACCAAGAATGTCTTGAATAGATACGAACTCTTCTGTTCGAAGATTTCTTTTTACTTTTTCAGCAAGGGGGAAATCCAACAAAAATTGATCGCTAAGTGCTTCTGTTATTTCATCGCCAGCAGTTGGAACCATTCCGTAAGCGACAACGGTGCCACGATCTGTAATGGCAATATCGGATGTTCCAGCGCCAATGTCGACTAGAGCAACGTTTAAGCGACGCATAGATGTGGGAATTAATACATTAATGGCTGCGATTGGTTCTAACGTTAATCCTTCCATTTCTAAATCTGCTCGTTTTAATGCAGACATTAATGATTCTACGACTACTCGCGGTAGGAATGTTGCAATTACTTCCACGGAAGCTACTTTCCCTTGTTGGTCGACTAAACTTCCTATTTCTTCTCCATCTAAACGATAAAATAAAACCGAATACCCTACACAATAATAATGCGTTTGTTTTGTATTGGATTCATCTTGAAGAAGTTGGGATTGAGCTTGTTGCACCGCAGCAATTTCTAATCGGTTTACATCTTCCTCAGAGAACAGGGGTCTGTTTTCAATAGAAATTTCGACGAATGCTTGCTCTGTTTTTAATGCTCTTCCAGCTGCCGCTACACTGACTTTCTGGAGAGGTCCATGAGTGGTTTCAAGTTTGTTTTTAACAATATTGATCGCATCCGCAACAGCGAGTACATTATGTATTTGTCCATCTAACATTGCACGTTCTTTATGCTCCTCGACGACTAAATCGCGGACATGGTATTTCCCTTCGGATTCTTCTAGAATGATGCCAACTATCGAACGTGTTCCTATATCTAACGCAAATAGTTTTTCAGACAAGCTATCCATCTCCTTTATTCCAAGAAAAACTTTAGCGAGTTGAATCGCTAAAGAAAATACGTGACTTTCAAGTTTGCTTTGATTATAATGAGTCTAATATTTAAAAATGTAACATAGTTTTCAAGCCATCGAAAGCTTTAGATTACGGGAGGAGCAACGAAATGTCGAATCAGAAATTAGAAGACCTACGTTTACAAGTCGATGATTTAAATCTTGAGATATTAAAGTTAATTAATGAACGTGCGGAAGTAGTGCAAGAAATAGGGAAGATTAAAGAAAAACAAGGGGTTAATCGTTATGACCCTTTGCGTGAGAGACATATGCTGAATTTATTAAAAGAGAATCATGAAGGGCCACTTCCTTTTAAAACGGTGGAGCATATTTTCAAAGAAATTTTCAAGACAGCACTTGAACTTCAAGAGAATGATCAACGAAAGGCGTTGTTAGTTTCTCGTAAGAAGAAGGCAGAAGATACTATTGTCGAAATTAATGGAGAACAAATTGGAAATGGGATTCCGTCTTTTGTATTCGGTCCTTGTGCAGTAGAATCCTACGAACAGGTAGCAGCAGTTGCCGATTCTATTCAAGCCAAAGGGTTAAAGTTAATTCGTGGAGGAGCTTACAAACCACGTACATCTCCATATGATTTCCAAGGGCTTGGATTGGAAGGCCTCAAAATTTTAAAACGTGTTGCAAAGGAATACAATCTTGCAGTTGTAACTGAAATTGTGACTCCCTCTCATTTAGAAGAGGCATTAGAAAATATTGATGTGGTTCAAATTGGTGCAAGAAACATGCAAAATTTTGAATTACTAAAAGCTGCTGGAGCAATAAAAAAACCGGTACTCTTAAAAAGAGGATTAGCTGCTACAATTGACGAATTTATACATGCAGCGGAATATATTATTTCACAAGGAAATGATCAAATTATCCTTTGCGAAAGAGGGATTCGAACATATGAGAAAGCAACGCGAAATACATTAGATATTTCTGCAGTACCTATTTTGAAACAAGAAACTCATTTACCCGTATTTGTCGATGTAACGCATTCTACAGGTAGAAGAGATTTGTTGCTTCCAACTGCCAAAGCTGCAATTGCCATTGGAGCAGATGGGGTAATGGCGGAAGTGCATCCAGATCCAGCAGTCGCATTATCGGATGCACAACAGCAAATGGATATTGGTCAATTTGATGCTTTCTACGAATCCATTCAAAAATTTATGAAGACATACGAATTTCAAGCGTAAAGTAAGGAGGGAAATGAATGACCGTTACGATATATGATGTTGCTAGAGAAGCAAACGTCTCGATGGCAACAGTTTCTCGCGTCGTTAATGGAAATCCCAATGTAAAACCTGCAACGAGAAAAAAAGTGAATGACGTGATTGAGCGACTTGAATATCGGCCAAATGCAGTTGCAAGAGGGCTAGCAAGTAAAAAGACAACTTCTGTTGGTGTCATACTTCCTGATGTTTCGGAAAATTTTTACTCCGAACTTGCAAGAGGAATTGAAGATATCGCTACGATGTATCGGTACCACATTATCTTATCGAATTCCGATCAACGTCCAGAGAAAGAGTTACAACTGATCGAGACGATGTACGGGAAGCAAGTGGATGGAATTATCTTTATGAGCGAACATCTTACGGAAAATGTCCTCACTCAGATGGAGAAATCCCCTGTACCAATCGTCCTTGCTGGAACAGTTGATGAAACGAACAAATTACCGTCAGTAAATATCGATTATTATGCTGCTGCCTATGAGGCTGTGAATCGCTTGATCCAAAATGGTCATACGAACATTGCATTTGTGGGAGGCTCATTATCCTCCACGATTATTCGTGGATACTTACTTGCTGCTTATAAAAAAGCATTGCAGGATGCTTCCATTGATTTAAAAGAGGATAACATCGTTGAAACAGATGCTAGTTATGAAGACGGGATGGAAGCGTACAAACAACTTCAAACTTTGTCACATCCACCTACTGCTTATTTTGCAAGTAATGACGAAATTGCGATCGGAATTATTCACGGAGCGCAGGACACAGGAAAGCTTGTTCCTAATGATATCGAAGTAATCAGTTTTGAGAATTCGAAATTGGCCAGAATGGTACGTCCAGAACTTACATCTATAGCTTTACCTCTTTACGATATCGGTGCCGTATCCATGCGGTTATTAACCAAGTTTATGTCAAAAGAAACAGTAGAAGAAACGAACGTTCATTTACCATATCGATTAGAAGAACGAGATTCTTTAAAAAAATAAAAGGTAATCCTTGTAACCAGCGATACTGGTACTAGGATTACCTTTTTTCTTTCGGTATAAGTGACAAGCGTTATTTCTCCGAACGGATGGGATAGAGAGCTTTTTGCAGCATTTGCTCATTTTTTTCGGTGATTTCTTGTTTTCGTGGGATAGGTTCGTACATGTCTGCGCTATCATCCCATCTTTTTGCAATAGGAACAGGGGAGTACTGTTCCCAAGCATTTATCCAAGCATTTGGTAAAGAACCTTCAGGTTGAGGCAGGTTGTTCATTTCCATCCAAATAAGAGACCATGCACGTGGAACAACTCGCCAAATGTCGTAACCGCCACCACCAACAGCAATCCATTTGCCGTCACAATATTTTTCTGCCATTTCTTTTGCAAGTTTAGGTATTTCTTTATATATATCAATACTTCCATATAGATGTGTAAGCGGATCGTAGTAATGTGCATCTGCTCCATTTTGCGTTAAAATGACATCCGGTTGAAAAAATTCTGCGATTTCGGTTAAGGCAGATCGGTAAATAGTAAGAAACGATTCATCTTCTGTAAAAGCATCTATCGGAAAGTTGAAAGTTGTGCCATATCCTTCGCCACTTCCGCGTTCTGTGATATTTCCTGTCCCTGGGAATAAATAACGTCCCGTCTCATGGATCGAAATAGTACAAACAGATGGATCCTCGTAAAAGGCCCATTGGACGCCATCTCCATGGTGAGCATCCGTATCGATATAAAGAACCTTCGCACCGTATTTTTGTTGTATGTATTTGATGGCGACAGCACTATCATTATAAACACAAAAACCACTAGCTCTTCCTTTAAAACCGTGATGAAGTCCACCACCTAGATGAAGTGCATAGCGAGATTTTCCTGACATTACAGCATCAACCGCAGTAAGTGTCCCACCTACAAGTAAAGCACTAGCGTCATGCATGCCAGAAAAAATAGGGGTATCTTCCGTTCCAATCCCAAAGCTTTCCGCTGCATTTTTTATTGGTATTCCTTTACTTGCATTTTTTACCGCAGTAACATAACTTGGATCGTGAAATAATAATAGTTCTTCATCTGTTGCTTTACGAGGTGCAAGAATTTGATCATCTGAAAGCGCATTCATTTTTTTCAATAAATCAGTCGTCATTTCGAGACGTTTTTGATTAAATGGATGATCTTCCGCAAATTTATACGTCAGCAGTTCTTCAGAATAGATATATACTGCTTGTGATTTTATTCGCTCATTCCCGGCATATTGGGCCATAATACATCAAAACCTTCTTTACGTAAATCTTGGATTATCGTCAATGGATTCATCGTTTTTAATCGGAAAACTAATATTTTCGTATTATCTTGTTTAGGGTCGGGATAGACTAAAACGCTCCAAACATTTACTTGGTGTTCATAAAAAACTTTGGTTACTTCATAGAGAACACCCGGACGATCAGGAACACGAACCTCTAAATGTGAACCTGGTTTGTTTGCACCAGTTAACTCAATATATTTGTAGAGAACATCTGTCTCTGTAACGATTCCAACTAGTTCTCCATTTTGAACGATCGGTAAACAACCAATATGTTGGTCAAAAAATGTGACAGCTACTTCTTCGACGAAATCAAGCGGGTGACCGATTATAGGATTTTTCGTCATAATTGACTCTAAACGGATGGAACGCAACTCCTCTTGTTCCGAGCGATTTGCAGAAGCTTCTTTAATATCACGATCTGTCACGATTCCAACTACTTTATTCTCAATAGTGATGGGTAAATGGCGTATTTTGTTCGAACGTAATAGTTGAATTGCATCACTAATTGTGTGATCTGGAGATAATGTTTTCACATTTCTTCTCATCATTTCTTCGACAATCATGTACTTCACTCCTTAATACATAAATCGATTCATAAACCGAAGCTGATCAAAGCGTTGTATGGATTCTTGTGAGATACGTTTGCCTATCTTTGCCATCAAACAGTTGGCAGGGTGTGAGCTAATCTCAGGATCATCCGTGGCAAAGTATTCCAATCCACCCGCGTTCATCATTTTTTCCATCACTTTTCTGTATTCCCATACATTCAAACCGGTTCCTTTTAAGTCCCAATGCCAATAGTACTCTGTCGTAATAGTAATAAAATCTTCCATTGCATCATCCATCATGGAAACGTGTAGCAAACCTTTTCCTACTCCGGAACCACGGAACTTTGGAATAACTTCAATTGCCCCAAGTTCAATTAATTCTTCCATTTGCCCCTTTGACCAACGTTCTAGTGGATCAGGATATAAAAACGTCACATATCCAACGATGGTCATATTATCACGTGCAATAATAATTCGACCTTCCGGCAAACTTGCGATTTCGGTAATTGCTTTGTGCTGCTGTGCAGGTGTGCGAAATGCGACTAAGTCGGAATGAAATTCATACCCCTTAATGGCATCAGAAGAAATAGGTCCTTCGATAATCAAATTTCCGTGCTTTGTTTTTAACTCCATGGCGTTGTAAGTTTTTTTATGTTCCATATTTGCACCACCAGTTTTTAATGACTCACTTACATTCTATGATAGCTTAAGAAACGGTACCGGACAAACCATTTCATTTATGCAATTGTCATAAAAGTAAAATTATTCGCCATTTAAAAAATAGTTGTTGTACACTAGAAGTGTAGATTGTTAGAAAGGATGGTTCGGATGAAAGTAGAAGCATTACCTGTTGTACAAGGAGATTTTAACCTTTCGAATTACGCGGATGTAGCGAAAGACTTTGATTGGGAGCAGGCATGGAAGTCGTTAAGTGCCTCTGAAACTGGGCGCCTCAATGCAGCGTATGAAACGATTGATCGTCATGCGGAATCCTCCAACAAAAACAAAGTGGCGCTATTTTACAAGGACGCGAACCGAAAAGAAACGTATACATTTTATGACATGAAACGGATGTCGAACAAGGCAGCTAACGTTTTCCAAAAACATACTTCGATTGAAAAAGGAGACCGATTATTTATCTTTTTACCACGATCTCCTGAGCTTTACTTTGCGTTACTAGGTGCTTTGAAGATGGGAGCAATTGTTGGTCCGCTATTTGAAGCATTTATGGAAGGTGCAGTATTCGATCGTTTAGCAGATAGCGAAGCGAAAGTAATTGTAACAACACCGGAGTTACTAGAGCGTGTTCCTGTTGATAAACTTCCACACTTAGAGACGATTGTCTTAATTGGGGAGGAAATTGAAGAAAAAGACACAATCATTGATTTCAAGAAAGAAATGAAAGAAGCATCTCCTTATTTCGAGTTGGAATGGCTAGAAAAAGAAGATGGATTAATTCTTCATTACACTTCTGGTTCTACTGGAAAACCAAAAGGCGTGTTGCATGTTCAACAAGCAATCATGCAACATTATCAAACTGCCAAGTGGGTTCTTGATTTAAAGGAAAATGATATTTATTGGTGTACAGCTGACCCAGGTTGGGTTACAGGTACATCTTATGGCATTTTTGGACCATGGTTAGCAGGAACTTCAATGGTCGTGCTAGGTGGAAGATTTTCGCCAGATACATGGTATGAAACGATTGAAGAATATGGAGTAACTGTTTGGTATAGTGCTCCTACCGCTTTCAGAATGCTAATGGGTGCAGGCGATGGTTTATTAAAAAAATACGACGTGTCTACATTACGACATGTTTTATCCGTCGGAGAACCTCTGAACCCTGAAGTGATTAAATGGGGGGCAAACGTGTTCCGTCAACGCATACATGATACTTGGTGGATGACGGAAACTGGCGCACAAATGATTTGCAACTTCGGGTGTTTGCCGATTAAACCTGGCTCTATGGGGAAACCAATACCTGGTGTGAAAGCTGCTATTGTGGATGATAATGGAGAAGAACTACCAGCGTATCAAATGGGCAATTTAGCGCTAGAAAAAGGTTGGCCATCCATGATGCATATGATATGGAACAATCCAGAAAAATATGATTCGTATTTCTTAAAAGACAAATGGTATGTGTCTGGTGACTCTGCTTACATGGATGAAGATGGTTTTTTCTGGTTCCAAGGAAGAATTGATGACGTTATTATGACTTCAGGAGAACGTGTCGGTCCTTTTGAAGTAGAAAGTAAGTTATTAGAGCATCCAGCTATAGTAGAAGCGGGTGTTATTGGAAAACCAGACCCAGTCCGAGGAGAAATCATTAAAGCGTTTGTTGCTTTACGTGAGGATGTGGAACCGTCGGATGAATTAATCGCTGACATTCAACAATTTGTTAAAAAAGGTCTTGCAGCTCATGCTGCCCCACGTGAAATTGAATTTAAAGATAAATTGCCAAAAACACGAAGCGGGAAAATAATGCGTCGTGTACTGAAAGCTTGGGAATTAAATTTACCAGCAGGTGATCTATCTACAATGGAAGATTAAATTACATTAGTCATGAAAAAACCTGCGATTCTCTGTCGAAGAGAATCGCAGGTTTTCTTTTTATTCTTCTGCCGGTGGTGCCGTTGGTGGCGGATCAGTCGGCGGAGGTGGGTCCGTCGGCTTTGGATCTGTAGGTGGTGGTGGATCTGCTGGCTTAGGATCCGTTGGAGGCGGTGGATCTGTTGGCTTAGGATCAGGTTTTGTCGGTGTTGTTGGTTTCGGCTCTGGTACTGGTTCCGCAACAACATTTGAGACTGTATTGGAGGCAGCAGATTGTTTGCCAGTAATATCAACTGCTACAACGTAATATTCACCAGCACTTGGAACCGTAAATGATCTACTTTGAGTAGATGTTACGATACCACCTGAATTTCGATACACTCGATACCCAACCACGTCTTTTGAAGCGGAATCTGTCCAACTTAACGTTCGTCCAGATAAACTTGCGGTAACACCACTTGGTGCAGCGCTATCAGCATCAAATGTATCCTCAGAAACGACTTTGCTAGCAAATGCAGAGTTCTCTGGGAACAATTTCGCAGGATCTCCTTTTAATGTTCCAAATGTTCGATCGATAAAGTCTTGGTTGACACCAACTCCACCAGACACAACGAATTCACTTGGTGTTGAAGGAAGTGCTCGATAACGTTTCCCATCAATCACAACATACGATGAGGAGGCAAAACTATCATCTGCTTTTGTTGGAACAAATGTGTTGGCATTAAACAAATCAGAAGTAACAAGGCCTGCTTGTTGACATGCTGGTGACGGGGCAAGTCCGGAAATCGAACAAAATGATCTCGTCACAACACCTTTTGGCATTTCGAAACCTTGTGCAGGATCTGCTAACTCAGGATTAACATCATATGTGCCATTCATTAGCTGTGCCCATAACATATTTACACGAGTAGAATGATGCAATACGCCGGATGTGATAAGCGAGTTGTTTTTATCATATCCTAGCCAAACACCTAACGTAATGTTTGGATTATATCCCATAAACCATGCATCTTTTGCAGCATTCGTCGTACCAGATTTAGCGGCAAAATCAGATTTGAATTTTAACAAACTGCTTGCTCGTGTTCCTGTACCATATTCTAATACGTCACGAAGCATATCCGTTACTATATAAGCGGTTTGTGGAGAATATACTGGTTCAGGAACTGATTCATGCTGATACACTATATTTCCTTCCGCATCTTCAATGCGTTCGATCATATAGGCTTTGTTGAATTCACCTTTATTTGCCAGAGTGGCAAAAGCATTCGTATTTTCTAAGACAGATGGCCCCATTCCAACACCACCAATAGCGGAGGATAAGAAATAGTTTTCTTCTGGATTCACATTACTAAATCCTAATTTTTGTAAGTATTCAATCGGTTGCTTGTCCATAATACGTTTATATAAGCGAATAGCGGCTAAATTTTGTGATTTAGCAAGCGCTTCTCGAGCAGGGATAATGCCGAGCTCTTGGCCTTCAATTACATTCCCAGGGCTATAATTTCCACCCTCTCCGTCAGGTACATCTTCCAAATACACGTCGACTACAGGACTACCTGCACCAATTATCCCATATTCAATTGCTGGGCCATACACCAACAGTGGTTTCATGGTAGAACCGTTTTGTCGATAGGATTGAGTAGCGTGATTTAAGTTTTCCTGATTGTAATCTCTTCCACCGATAAAGCTCAATACTTTTCCAGTACTGTTTTCCATTAATACACTGCCGACTTCTACTGGTTTTAATACCGTTTCATATTCGCCAGTTTCACTATTTTTTACTTCCGCTTGTTTGTTTGGACCAAAGTTTTCAAACGCATTTTTGATTTGTTGGTGCTTGTCATAAATCTTCTGGTTAATAGTTGAATGAATACGATAACCATTCGTACGCAATGCACGATCTGCTAGAATCGTATATTTTTCATTCATTTTTGCATCTTGTTCTAAACGGTTTTCATCAATACCATCTTTTTCTGCTAACTGAACTTTTAATATAGAGACAGCTTGTCTTTCTAATTCATACGTTAAATAAGGATATTTTTCATATGGCATTGCCTCAGGAGAACGGAAATCCTTTGCAATATCATAATTCCGATATTGTTCATACTCTTCATCTGAAATATAGCCAGTTTCGTTCATTCGATAAAGAACTGTAACCATTCGATCAATACCAGGCTTTAATCCATCTGCGTCCTTTAATTCCCCTCGATTTGTAAACGGAGTATAAGCAAAAGGTGCTTGTGGAATTCCAGCGATAAATGCAGCTTGTGCAAGATTTAATTCACTTGCTTTCAAGTTAAAAATACCTCTTGAAGCTGTTTCAATACCGGCAATATTTCGCCCAGATGCATTCCGGCCGTAAGGAATGATATTTAAGTATGCTTCTAATATTTCATCTTTTGTCATGAATTTTTCTAAGCGCATTGCTAGCAAAATTTCTTTTGCCTTCCGCTCATAGGAAACTTCGTTTGTGAGGATTTGATTTTTGACTAATTGCTGTGTAAGAGTTGAACCACCAGTTTGGTCATCCGCATTTGTTACATCTTGAAATAAACCGCGAAAAATTGCTTTTGGGACTATTCCATGATGAACGTTAAAATACTCATCTTCAGTGGCTAAAACAGCATTAATAACATTCGGAGAGACCTTATCAAGTTCTGTTTCCACTCGTTCTAGGTCTGTTTGGAGTTTACCTATATAGATATTATCCGCAAAAAAGATTTCCGATGTTTCGTCATAACTAAAAATATTCGCACGCATTTCGTCTTCTGTTCGTAGTGGTTCGGAATCCACTAATGAAGCGAAATAACCAGCTCCTACTGAACCGGCAAATGCGGCAAATACGACCCCAATAATGAGGAAAATAATTGCTAAGTTCCAGAAAACAGATGAACTAATTCGAAGGCTTTTTGCCCATTTTGTTTTCTGCCATGTATCCCATTTTTCTTGCCCTTGTGTCCAGATATTCATGAAGCGTTCTTTCACTTTTCTCGACCCCCTAAATCTGGATTAATTATACCATATTCCTTACAGGCATAAATATTTTTATTGACAGTAAGTGAAATAGGAGTAAAATGAGAAATTATAGTTTTTCTACGTTGAAAAGCCCGAAGTAGGGTAGCAGATAATTCCCAAGAGAGCTAACGGTGCTGAGAGTTAGTGAATTGCTGTTATGACGAATTACAGTCTTGGAGTAGAACGTTTTTCACGACGAAATGTGAACTAAAGAGGAAGACATATGTCTTCAAGCAGGGTGGTACCGCGCTCATTCCAACAGCGTCCCAGCATGATTTCTCGTAAATCGTGTTGGGACTTTTTATATTCAGGAGGGTTTTAGGATGACAAATGCATTAGTAGAAGATTTAAAATGGCGAGGACTCGCTTACCAATTAACCGACGAAGAAGGACTCACAAAATTATTGAATGACGAAAAAATCTCTCTCTATTGTGGGGTTGATCCAACAGCTGATAGTATGCATATTGGCCATATTGTTCCGCTGTTAACGTTGCGTCGCTTTCAAATGTATGGGCACCGACCAGTCTTGCTTGTGGGTGGGGCGACTGGTATGATTGGCGATCCTTCTGGGCGCAACGAAGAACGTCAACTGCAAACGACGGAGCAAATTGATGAAAATGTGAAAGGCTTAGCAAAACAAATGCACCGTATTTTCGATTTTGATACAGAGAACGGCGCAAAACTAGTTAACAACAAAGATTGGATTGGCTCGATGAATGTAATAGAATTTCTTCGAGATTACGGGAAATACATTGGTGTAAATTACATGCTAGCAAAAGACACCGTCGCATCTCGATTAGAAGGGGGAATTTCCTTCACAGAGTTTAGTTACATGCTTATCCAAGCAATCGACTACAATCATTTATTCAATACAGAGAAATGTGTCTTGCAAGTTGGTGGTTCCGATCAATGGGGGAATATTACGACAGGACTTGAAATGATTCGGAAAACACACGAAGAAGAAACCAAAGCCTACGGAATGACGATCCCACTTGTAACAAAATCGGACGGTACTAAATTCGGTAAGTCAGCTTCTGGCGCAGTTTGGTTAGATGCAGAAAAAACAACTCCGTACGAATTTTATCAATTTTGGTTGAATACAGCTGATAGCGATGTGATTAATTACATGAAGATTTTCACATTCCTCAGTCGAGAAGAAATTGAAAGCTTTGCAGTAACCATTGAAGAAGAAGCTCATTTACGAAAAGCTCAAAAAGCCTTAGCGGAGAAGATGACTGTTTTAATTCACGGACATGAGGCGCTTAAGACTGCCCAAAAAGTAACGCAAGCACTATTTAGCGGAGATCTAAAAGCACTATCGGCGAATGAAATGAAAGAAGCGTTCAAGGATGTTCCATCATCTGAAGTGGCTAAAGAGGATCATAACATTGTAGATTTTTTAATTGAAATCGGAGTAGCGCCTTCCAAACGTCAAGCACGTGAAGATGTGACAAACGGAGCGATCTCGTTAAACGGCGAAAAAGTGACAGACCTTGAATATGTGGTAGGAGAGAAAGACCGTTTGGAAGATGCATTTTTAATTGTGCGTCGCGGTAAAAAGAAATACCATATGGTGAAATTTGCTTAATATTATCTAGCACATTTTGAAACTTCCCTTGATTTTGTTTCGTAATTATAAGAAACAGAAAGGGGAATGCACATGTCGTCAAAAGGGTGTATAAAATGTGGTGGAAACGAAGTTGGGGAGAAAGAAATTTCGACCACAGGAACAGGGTTATCAAAGTTGATTGATTTACAGCACAATCAATTTCGAGTAGTTTTTTGTAAAAAATGCGGATATTCGGAGCTGTATAACAAACAAAGTAGCTCGACTGGTAACATCATCGATTTATTTTTCGGATAAGCGAGCTTAGCCTTTTGCAGATCATGATTATCTGCAAAAGGCTTTTTTAATGTAGACCTGAATTAAGTAAATCGATCGCTACCATTCTTTTGCTGAATAAATCCATGCATTATTTTCCTTCAAGCCTTTTTTCATGTATAATACGAATGTCTTTCCCTCAAGAGGAAAGCGACGAATAGTCGATAAAAGTTTTGACCCTTTCGCCTTGTGAAGCAAAAGCATTCGAAACTTTTAGTAGAAGGAGCAATTACTATGTCACTTACACCAGAACAACGTATTGAATTACATGAATTTAACAACTTAACAAAATCTCTTAGCTTTAATATGTATGATATTTGTTACACAAAAACAAAAGAAGAACGAGAAGCTTACATTGAGTATATTGATGACCAATATAATGCGGACCGATTAACGAATATATTAAAAAATGTTACCGATATTATAGGAGCTCACGTATTAAATATTGCCAAACAGGATTATGTTCCTCAAGGTGCCAGTGTGACAATGTTAGTGTCAGAAGGGCCAATTGATGCAGTTCCAGATGAGCAATTTAAAGAATCACCTGGTCCACTTCCAGATACGGTCGTGATGCACTTAGACAAAAGCCATATTACCGTGCATACGTACCCGGAATATCATCCGAATGAAGGCATTAGCACATTTCGCGCGGATATTGATGTTTCGACATGTGGGGAGATTTCTCCATTAAAAGCGCTGAACTATTTAATTCACTCGTTTGATACGGATATTATGACTGTAGATTACCGTGTTCGTGGGTTTACGCGTGATACTAGTGGTCATAAATTATTTATTGATCATGAAATCAATTCCATTCAGAATTTTATTCCAGATGAAATTAAAGACGAATTTGATATGATTGATGTTAATATTTATCAGGAAAACATTTTCCACACGAAATGTAAGCTAAAAGAATTTGACTTGAATAATTATCTTTTTGGGAAAAAAACAGAAGATTTAACGGAAGAAGAACAATTGGAAATTACGAATAAATTAAAAATGGAAATGGATGAAATTTTCTACGGAAAAAATATCGTTTCTAAATAATCGGTCGTACTGATTCATCTCTTATTGAGATGGGTCAGTTTTTTTGTTTAAACAAGGAGAGGGATAAGAAGTCGAAACTCCCTAAAGTGTTATTCGGGGGAATAAAAAAAGCTCCAAAAACGGAGGGAGTGCCTCCGTTTTTGGAACTGTATAGCTATTAACGTGAGTAGTACTCAACGATTAATGCTTCATTGATTTCTGCATTTAATTCAGAACGTTCTGGTAAACGTACAAATGTACCCACTTTTTTGTCAGCATCAAATGTAAGGTACTCAGGAACGAAGTTGCTTACTTCGATTGATTCGTTCACTACGTCTAGGTTTTGAGATTTTTCACGAAGAGAAATTTCTTGACCTGGTTTTACAGCGTATGAAGGAATGTCAACGCGTTTTCCATCAACCATTACGTGACCGTGGTTAACTAATTGACGAGCTCCACGACGAGTACGAGAAAGACCTAAACGGTAAACTACGTTGTCTAAACGAGTTTCAAGTAAGATCATGAAGTTTTCACCGTGTTTACCTTGCATTTTGCCAGCTTTATCGAAAACAGTACGGAATTGACGTTCGTTTACTCCATACATGTGACGAAGTTTTTGTTTTTCTTGAAGTTGTAAACCATACTCCGAGATTTTTTTACGAGTGTTAGCACCGTGTTGACCTGGTGCGTAAGGACGTTTTTCTAATTCTTTACCTGTGCCACTTAGGGAAATTCCTAAACGACGAGACAGTTTCCATGCTGGACCTGTATAACGAGCCATGAATGACTCCTCCTCTGTTGGTTTTATTTTGTTGTAAAATAAGACCAGATGCATCCATTCTAACGCCATTTTATTTTCATGCATCCTCGCTCCAGCAGCCTTGAGTTACTCGATGCACCATTTAGCGAACGCTAAAGGAATAAAATGAAACAGATTAGATTATGCAACTGCTGCGAATATTTTACACAAAGTCCATTGTACCGAGTAAACGCTCAGAAGTCAATGGGGGATTGTCTATTTAAACCAGCCTTTTTCTTTAAAGCGTGAAATGGCTTCGATTCGATTGCCCACTTCTAGTTTATCTAAAATAGTAGAAATATAATTACGTACAGTTCCACTAGTAATAAATAATTCCTTTGCTATTTCTTTTGTACTTTTGCCGTGTGCGATTAACTCCATCACTTCCCGTTCTCGATCGGTTAATGGATTGGATTCTCCAAACGCTAGATCCACAAGTTCGGGTGCATAGATGCGACGACCGTCCATAATTAATCGGATGGATCTTGCTAAGTCTTCGCTAGGGCTATCTTTTAATAAATATCCGCTAACTCCTGCTTTTTGTGCTCGTTCAAAATAACCCGCGCGAGCAAATGTAGTTAAAATAATGATTTTACAACCGGAATCTTTTAAATGTTCTGCTGCATCTAAACCGCTTTTTATTGGCATTTCGATATCCATGATACAAATGTCTGGATGCAATTTTTCGACAAGTGAGATGATTTCTTCTCCGTTGCTTGCTTTCCCGATCACTTCCATATCATCTTCTAAATCGAGCAATGATCCTAGAGCACCGAGTAACATTCGCTGATCTTCGGCTAACACAATTTTAATCATGGGAAACCTCCTTATGTTTTGGAAGAATGACTTTCGGAATCCGTACAGTCAATTTCGTTCCATTTTCTTGTTGGATGGAGAGGGTGCCATTCACAAATTCTAGCCGTTCTTTCATCCCGATAAGACCATGACCATCTAAAAATTGTCCAGAACTCGACATGCCATCACCATCATCTTGTACTTGAACTAACACTTCTTGTTTCGTTTCTTTTACTAATATTGTGCAAGTGGTCGCTTGACTATGTTTGATAACATTTGTTACGGCTTCTTTTAACGACATACAAATGACATTTTCAACTAATAATGGAGTAGAAGTGAGAGAGGAAGTTCCAAAGAAAACAAAATCGATTTCTGCGGCACGAAGTAATTGCTGAACTCGGATGATTTCTTCTTCCACTTTGGTTGTCCGTATATTGGATACAAGTTCTCTCACTTCCTTCAGTGCAGTTCTAGCTGTTTGTTGAACGTCTTGAATCTCTTCTAAAGCACGAGCTGGATCTCGATGCACTAATTTCCCGGCTAAATCACTTTTTAAGCCAATTAACGATAATTTTTGTCCGAGCGTGTCATGCAAATCTCTCGCGATTCTTTCGCGTTCTTCAATTACTTTCAGATGCGAAATTTGTTTGTTGGCTAATTCTAATTGATTTTCTAGCTTTTCACGTTTATGGCGATTGTACGTGTTAAAAGGTAACAAAATAACACCGATAATCGTCAAAATGACAAATGGCATTTGGGAAAGATACAACTCACTATGACTTGAAAAACCAAATATAACGGCGAGTAATAAGAACGCGATATGTAAACCGTAGATGATAAAGAATCCAATTTTGTTTTTTATATTCCCGATGAAAAAAGCTAAAAATAATGACAAATAAACGTAACCGAAAAGAAATGTCATACCAATGGTAATCGCAATTTCAATTGAGATCCAGATATACAAATAAACACTTCTTGAGTTATACGATAATCGGTAAGATAGAAAGAATAAAATGAGTAAACTTATCCCAATCGCAATTTCAATAATCGATGATGAACGGAAAATGAAAAAGAAAGGAAGAATACAAAAGATAAACCAAGCATAGACACTTAGCCAAGGGTTTTTAGGAAAGATTTGATACCATTTATTCATACACAACCTCCTCTTCTTTATTATGACAGAAAAAAGATACAACCACTCAAAATGAGTGGCTGCATCTTATTGTTTAATAGGGGAGTTCGATTTCGTAAGCAGATGTTGGATCTCTCCGAACGTCACAAACGTGCGATTTTTTGCATCATACACTTTGTATTGCAATGACTTTAAGCTAGTTCGTAAGGTAATTGTCGTTGCCTGTTGAAGTGGTGGTGTTGATTGGTGCGCTTTTTCTAAATGATAATTTGGTACTCTTGGACTTAAATGATGAACGTGATGAAAACCAATGTTCCCAGTGACCCACTGTAAAACTTTCGGCAATTTATAGTAAGAACTACCTTCGACAGCAGCTTTTACATAATCCCATTCTGTTTCATCCTCAAAGTACGAATCTTCAAATGTATGTTGCACATAAAACAACCAAATCCCTAACATACCAGCGACGAACATGGTGGTTCCTTGAACAATCAGAAATGATTCCCAACCGATCAACCAAATAAGTAAAGCATAAAAAACGACTAACAACAAATTAGTTAAGTAGGTGTTATTTCGCTCTTTCTTTCGGGCATCTTTGCGATTGAAGCGACTTGATATTAAAACTAAGAATAGTGGCCCTAATACAAACATGACAAGAGGATTTCGATACAAACGATATTTTAAACGCTCCCATGTCGAAGCTTCTATATATTCCTCTATTGTCATTACCCAAATATCGCCAACGCCACGCTTATCTAGATTTCCACTAGAAGCATGATGGATCGCATGCTCTCGTTTCCACTTTTCAAACGCAAAAAGAGTTAAAACACCTGTAATTGTTCCAACAATTGCATTCACTTTTTTGTTTTTGAAAAAAGACCCGTGTGTACAGTCGTGAAAAATGATAAAAGTCCGTACAACAAACCCGGCAGTAAATAACGAAATGACCACGGAAAGAATGACAGAAACGCTTAATGCTTGATACGCTAAAATCCAGCACACAATCAAAGGAATAATGGTATTAACCAGCTGAATGATACTCGCTTTTTCATCCGCTTTTTCAAAAGGAGAAACGTATTTTTTAAGTTGGGCAATCTTTTCTTTACTCATCGAAACCCTCCAGTAGTAATGACTCTCAATCTGTTCTTTCTAGTAGTGTAAAACGTTTGTAGTATTCCGAAAATAGATAAACGTCTAGAAGACATATGACAGTTGTCATATAGTCCGCCAACCTTTTTTGAATATTTTCGAATGAAAAATGAAAAAAATATTGAAATCGGTGAGTTAAAGATAGTCAAAATGACTCATATATTCTATAATTGGAAATAGTACAATTAGTCCGACTATTAACAGAATCGTGGTGTGGAATTTGAATAATGATGAAACGTTGATCCATATTAAAGCAAACTTAATTGACATCTGGAATGAGTGTGGAACGAAACCTCTAGTAGCAGAGGAATGGTTCGCCCTTTTTCAAGGTATTATTCAACGTTATTTTGATATTCAAACATCTGAACTTTTATTATTTCAATATGAGACGTTCATTCCATTAAATTTTCATCATTCTAATGACTTAAAATTTCAAACCATTCGTTGGACGGATATTCGAGAAAAAATGGAGAATCCTGTCCTATTAAAAAACTTAACCATTTTACCGCCTAGGTATTCGATATATGAAGAAGCTTTCTTATTTGGAGGTAAAGAAGAAGAGCCCGTTGCGATGCTTTTGATACAAGCGACGCCAGCCTGGGAAGAATTTCGTGAAAGTGATGCTATATATGGATTAGAAGAAGTTATCCGACATTTTATTCATACCGTTAAAAAGCAAATTTTTATGCGACAACAAGAAAAGCAATACCGTGATTTATTTACCGTGACTGAAATGGTTCATGCAACAATGGATATTGATCGAATCTTAGAAGCTGTGCTTCATGCGATGGATTCTTCTTTTCCTCGATTAAAAACGGAATTAGTCTTAGCAAATGATCAAAACCGACAAACAAATCGAAAAGTAAAGTTGTTCGATTACTCAAGTGAACGTGAAAAAGCAATTGAAGCTTATGTATCTGGAGAAGTTCTTTTTGATCCATTAGAGAATGAAGAAATGTATATCATGCATGTTCCGATCAAAGGTAGACAAGGCATTTATGGCTTATTAAAAGTGTATGCACTGAATGATTATTTCTTTTCGAAGCGACAAAAAGAGTTCATACAAATGTTGGCGCATACATTTGGGAATGCATTAGAAAAAGCAAAACTGTATCACCAATCCCATCGTCTGATTTCTGATTTGCAGCTGATAAATGAAACATCTCATAAAATGAACACTTCGATGAAAATGGATGAAATGGTCTATTTCTTAGAGCAACAACTCGAAAAGTCATTTCAACCTTCTGAAATTTGCTTTGTATTCATTGAAGATGAGGAATGGGATGTCACCACGACAAAATCTCCATTTTTTATGAATGAAGGGAAAGAATACTTAGACTTTGTTTCATCTCATTTCTTAAAAACGAATGAAGCCCTATTTTTAGCGGACTACCACAGCAAAGTGAATCCGCATTTACCTTATGCTTCGTTGATGGCACAACCATTAATGGATCGAGGAGAAGTAGCTGGTTACTGTTTAGTTCTACATGAGAATCCTTATTATTTTTCATTTGATAGTCATAAATTAATGCAATCATTGATTCAGCATTGTTCATTAGCTTTTTCGAACGCGAAACTTCGATTACAACTTCAAGAATTAGTCGACCGCGATCATTTAACGGGGTTATATGCAAGAAGCTATCTAGATAAATATTTTAGCCAATCGCTTGAAAATGATACGGAAGGTGCATTCCTACTACTAGATATTGACAATTTTAAACATGTTAATGATACATATGGTCATCAAATGGGCGATCAGCTATTATGTCAAATTTCTTCATTAATAAAAAAACTAGTTGGGAATAGAGGGATTTCAGCAAGATGGGGCGGTGAGGAGCTAGCGATTTATTTACCAAATCATTCGCTAGAAGATGGATCGTTAGTTGCCACTAATATTCTCCAATCAATTCCAACGCATACTTCACCTTCTATAACTGTTTCGGGAGGAATATCCCATTGGAATCAACTGAACAAACCTGACATGAAAGATATTTTTCAATCAGCCGACAAAGCACTTTATAAGGCGAAAAATTCAGGGAAAAATAAATTATGTATCTAAAAGAAGAATAGTAGGTAAGACAATGAACTGCAGATATGCTCATTAAAAATGGGTGTACCTGCAGTTTTTTGTGTTGTGTTAGTAGAACAGAAAACTTTTTGCTCCGTCACCTACGCTATTAGTAAGAAATTTTTATGAAGGTTCTATCTTTTGGGAAAACGTAGAATTTGAATGTTTCACTACTAATAAGGTCCTTTTGAGAAGAGTTCGAGGAAGCTTTCTTTCTAAAAATCTGTAGGATTTTTGAAGTCCTTTTCTGAAATAGGAGAATATTGTATGATAAAGTAGAACGGAATGAAAACGCTTACATTTTAAAAGGGGTGCCACTGATGAGCAATCAAAACTGGATGAAAGAAACGAAATTAATTCATACGGGATATCAACATTCGGAACATAAAGATGCTTTAACTGTGCCGCTTTACCAAACGTCAACTTTTGCTTTTCCATCAGCAGAAGCAGGGGAAAAGAGATTCTCAGGTGAAGAAGATGGGATGATTTATTCTAGATTGGGAAATCCTACTGTTCGTGTTTTAGAAGAAAAAATGGCGGAATTAGAAAATGGAGCAGCTTGCTTAGCCTTTGGTTCTGGTATGGCAGCTGTTTCCACTGTATTACTCCATACAACTAAAGCGAATGATCATGTTCTTTGTTCACGAGGGATTTACGGTTGTACATTTGGTCTATTAGAGTTGTTAGAGGAAAAGTATTCGATTACGCATACGTTTCATCCCTTAGACACTGCTGATTCAATTGAAGCTGCTATTCAACCAAATACAACTGTTATCTATGTAGAAACACCTATAAATCCGACAATGGAATTGGTGGACTTGGAATTAGTAGCTACGGTTGCAAAGAAACATGGAATTCGATTGATTGTCGATAACACATTTTCATCACCTTTAGGCCAATCTCCACTGCAAATTGGAGCTGACTTCGTCTTGCACAGTGCGACGAAATATATTAATGGACACGGAGATGTCATTGCTGGGTTACTAATTGGAACCGATGAAGAAGAAATGTTGAAAATACGCATGACCGTTCAAAAAGATGTAGGGGGAATAATTTCTCCATTTGATGCGTGGTTAATTCTTCGAGGATTAAAAACATTGTCTGTAAGAATGGAACGCCATGTGAAAAACGCGGAAAAAATCGCCGCTTTTCTGGAAAATGAATCTTTTGTTGAGCACGTATTTTATCCATATTCCGACAAACACCCACAAGTAGAGCTTGCAAAAAAACAAATGGCATTTGGTAGCGGACTTGTTTCCTTTACGATTAAAGGTGGGAAAGAAGCGGCGCAATATTTGATGAATCAATTGGAACTCGTGCAAATTGCGGTTAGTTTAGGAGACGCTGAAACACTTATTCAGCATCCAGCTACCATGACCCACTCTGTTATTCCGGAAAACCAACGAGAGGAAATGGGTATTACACATTCGTTGCTGCGACTTTCTGCAGGATTAGAAATAGCAGAAGACATTGTGGAGGATTTACGTAATGCTTTACAAGCTACAGAGAAAAAATTCACTTTCCATTCATAAAACATACTAACATAACTAACATTCTATCTTGTTCCCAATAAATCGTCGAAAGTGTCGCAGGTGACGCTTTCCTGGTGGCACGAACTCAACTAATTCACTTCGACTGCGGTCGAAGTGAATGGATTTTCGTTTCGTGCTGATCACCCAGGAGTCGCACCTGCTTTACACTTTCGAATTTATCATAATAGAGAACTCGTGAACATCTCTCCTGATGGAGAGTGTCACGCGTACTATTTTTTAGTTCCATAAAAAAAGAACACTTCTGATAGAATTAATTTACTAAGCAAGATTCATATCGAAAGAAGTGTTTTTATAATTAAAGATCATACTAAAAATTAACTGATTTTGCTTTTTTATGTAGAAGTTACATTAAAAGATAATGATACCCCCTTCAGCAGTAACCGTCTGGTCGAGGGAATTCTAGAAGATGCTTCGCCGCTTTCCGACGTCAACTTACAAAATACACCAAAGGTTTGGAGAAAATCTAAAGATCCTTTGGCTTTTAACCAAAATGAGCCGTCCGTTTTAAACGGACGGCTCATTTTGGTTCAGAGACTAGTTGTATACCAGCCTCTTGTTAATGTTATAAATGGGTAACTAATTCTTGTACAAATTGCTCTAATCCATGTCGGTCGGTAGCGGTAAATCGATCCGTTTCAGGACTGTCAATATCAAGTACACCTAGAACTTTTCCATCTTTTACAATAGGAATAACGATTTCAGAACGAGATGCAGCATCACATGCAATATGACCAGGAAAAGCATGTACGTCAGGAACAACCATCGTTTCCATTGTTTCAACAGCGGTTCCACAAACTCCTTTACCAACTGGTATACGAATACAAGCGGGTAAGCCTTGGAAAGGTCCTAAAACTAGCTCACCGTGTTCCATCAAGTAGAACCCTACCCAGTTTATACGATCTAAAAATTGATTTAAAAGTGCGGATGCATTACTTAAATTAGCAACAATATTCTCTTCACCTTGAATCAATGCACGTAATTGTTTCGTTAATAAAACATAATTAGCTTCTAAATTTTCACTATATGTTGATTGTGTGAACACAAGAACATCCCCTTTCACGCGATTACAAACAAGTATAAACGCCTTGAAACAAAAGTTGCAAGTGAGAAAATCGGCCATCTACTAGAAAGAATTGGAACTAAAACATCATTCGATTCTCTATGAAGCTACCAACTTTTTTTCTCACCTAATCATGTCAATGAGACATTTTTCATTATTTCAGCAAAATTCTTCTAAATTCATCCACACATGTGCTTATTCATGGTAATATTACTTATATTGTTATTAAGAGCGTGATTTGGGAACAGGGGGCTTACGATGGAAATTCTCGTAATTGTAATCATCGTATTAATAGCTTTGGCAATCGTGGGTTTCATGATGCGACGAAAGCACAATACAGAAATAGAACGATTAGAAAATGAAAAACATCAAATTCAAAATAAACCTATTCTAGAAGAAATGACAAAAGTGAAACAATTGAATATGAATGGACAAACGGAAGAAATGTTCGAGCGTTGGAGAAATACGTGGACAGAAGTGATGGACATACATATGCCAAAAATTGATTCTTTATTGTTCGATGCGGAAGAATACGTCGATAAATTCCGATTTGGAAAAGCTACTGCAACCGAAAAGGAAATACAAAATCGAATTCAAGCAAGTGATGAACAAATGTCGCAAATTTTAACAGAGTTAGAAGAGTTAATTGGTAGTGAAGAAAAAAGTAGAATCGAAATGGAACAGCTAAAAGAAAATTATCGATCTGCTCGAAAAAACCTGCTAGCCCATCAACACGCATACGGTATTGCAGCAACCGCTTTAGAAACTAGATTGGCAACTTTCATTCCAGCGTTTGAAGAATATGATGCTTTGACCGAAAGTGGGAATTATTTGCAAGCTCGTGAGATTGTTATTCATCTTATGGAAGTTGGAAGTAAAACGTTTCCGCTCATGCATGATATTCCAGCTCTGCTATCTGATTTGCAGTTGAAATTACCATCTTCTATTCACGAACTTCGTTCTGGACAAGCGGAGATGGAAGATCAAAACTATCAGCTTGAGCATTTAGAATTGACCGAACACTTGCTTGTTATCGAAAATGAGCTCAAAGAATTGTTAGATCGATTAGCTAACCTTGATACCGAAGGGACGCAAAGTCGCCTAGAAGAGATCCAAGAAGAATTAGAACAGTACTATGACTTGTTAGAAAAAGAAGTACATGCTCGACGATTTGTTGAACAATCGAGAGAATTCGTTGCATCAAGGTTGAAGGAAGTTTCCACCACCACAAGAGAAACAAGTGATGAGACGGCATATGTACAACAAAGTTATCGCTTAAGTGAAAAAGAGGCACAAATTCCGCAAAATTGTTTAAAGAAGCTGGAAAGTTTGCAAAAGCGTATCGATGCGCTTAATTCAGTTGCGACAGAAGACAAAATTGCCTTTTCTGTTTTAGAAGAGGAACTAACATCCATTCAAACGGAAATGAATCTATTATATGAAGAACAAGAAGCATTTGCTGATAGCTTAAAAAACTTACGCATTGATGAAAATAAAGCACGCGGCCAATTGGATGAATTGAAAAAGCAGTTGCACGAAACGGATCGTATGTTACAAAAAGCCAATTTACCTGGTATTCCAGAAGAAATGGATGCACGTTTAGAAGAAGCTGAAGAGCAATTGTATCTAGTCATGCAAAGCTTACAGGAAGTTCCACTTAACATGAAAGTGGTGGACAACTACCTAGGAAAAGCGGAAAAATGTATTGATGAGGTGCATGAAAAATCGAAGGAAATGCTTGAAAATGTATTATTAATCGAGCGCATTATTCAGTATGGAAATCGATACAGAGCAAGTCATCCAAGAATGCATCAACGACTTTTAGACGCTGAAGCATCGTTTCGACAATTACGTTATGCAAAGGCTTTGGAGACAGCAGCGACTGCTGTAGAAGAAGTTGAACCAGGTGCCATGAAAAGAATCGAAGTACTTGTCAAAGAAGACGCTTGGCGTTCATAATGTAAGAACCATCACGTCATTGTGATGGTTTTTTCATTGTTTACCGAGATTACAATGACAGCAACAAACTATTCTTTGATAACAAACAACGAAATACTTTGAAGATAGACATTCAAAAGAATTTGAGATAGAAAGTAGCGTGACACATGATTTACGCGGATAATAGTGCAACGACAAAACCATTTCCGGAGGTATTGCAAACGTTTCTTCAAGTGAATGAGACGTATTTTGCAAACCCAGCTTCGATCCATCAATTAGGTGTTACAGCGAACAATCTGTTAGATAGGGCAAGGTTAGAAATCGCACAGACATTTCATACTGAAGCGGAAAACATAGTCTTCACTTCTGGTGGAACAGAATCAAATAACCTTGTTGTACGTGGACTAGTTGAGGCGTATCAGCACCGTGGTAAGCATATTATCACATCGAAAATAGAGCATCCTTCTGTCTTACTGTTGTTCCAACGGCTTGAACAAGAAGGATTTGAGGTAGACTACTTGGATGTAGATAACTACGGTATTGTTCGATTAGATAGTCTTCAACAAGTACTTCGCCAAGACACAATTTTAGTGAGCATTATGCATGTGAATAATGAAATAGGGACCATTCAACCGATTCAGGAAATAGGTGAAATAGTTCATACGTCTAGCCGTGCAGTTTTCCATTCCGATACAGTTCAAAGTGCAGGTAAGTTACCGATTGACTTACGGCATTTTGGTGCAGATATTATTTCAATCTCTTCTCACAAAATGCATGGCCTAAAAGGATCTGGTGCCGTCATTTGGAAAGGGAATATTCATCCCTCTCCTCAACTCCTAGGAGGGAAGCAAGAATCAGGGATTAGAAGTGGGACCGTTTCCGTAGCAAATGCTGTCACACTTGCCAAGTCTTTAAAATTGTCTTTAAAAGCATATCACCAAAAAGAGAGCCAGTTGGTGGAAGCGAGAAAGGAACTTTCTCAAATACTCGAGTCTTTTCAAGACATCACTATTTTTGGGAATGAAAAAACAATTCCAACGATTCTTTCCTTTAGTAAAAAAGGAATCATTGGCGAAATAGTTATTAACGCATTTCAAGCGAAGGGCATTATTATTTCCACGTCGAGTGCATGCTCTTCAAAGAAAAACACAGTAAGTCATGTGATGAAAGCAATTCATTGTCCGGTAGAATATGAACGAGGTTTAGTCCGAATAAGTATTGGAGTAGAGACGACTAAAACAGAAATTGATGAAATCGCAACACAGCTACAAGTAATCTTAAGTAGTTTGAATGGAGAGTAAAAGATGAATAAATGGAAAGAAATTTTAATACGGTATGGAGAACTGTCTACAAAAGGCCGAAATCGCCATTCATTTACAGGTAGACTTAGAGATAATTTACGGTATGCATTTACAGATTTAGAAAGCGTTAAAATTATTACAGAACGTGATCGGATGTTTTTACAAACGGAAAACGAATCAACAATGGCTGAAATGATAAAACGTCTTCCATCCATATTTGGGATACAATCGTTTAGCCCAGTTGCTTCATGTCCAGTTAACCTCGATGAAATGAAAGAACTTGCTCATCAAATAATTTCGGAATTGGACACAATGGATCGAACGTTTAAAGTGACCGTGAAACGATCCAACAAAAATTTTGAATTAGACACCAACGAAACGCAGTATGCAATTGGTTCTCATGTTTTACGAAACAATCCTAATTTAAACGTAAAAATGAAAAATCCTGACATTAATCTTCGGATTGAAATTCGCTCTGATGCTGTTTACATGATGGCGGAAATTATTCCTGGTGCAGGTGGTATGCCGATTGGTTCCAATGGTAAATCGTTATTGATGTTATCTGGTGGAATTGATAGTCCTGTTGCAGGTTATCAGTTATTAAAACGAGGTGTTCGATTAGACGCTATTCATTTTTACAGTCCACCATATACGAGTGAGCAATCATTGGAAAAAGTGAAGGATTTAGCAGAACAGTTAAGTCGATTTGGCGCATCTGTTAAATTACATGTCATTCCATTTACTGCCATTCAAGAAGAAATTCAGCGCCAGATACCAACAAATGTTTCCATGACAACTACAAGAAGAATGATGCTAAAAATTGCGGATAAAGTGCGAGAAGAAACAAAAGCACTTGCAATTATCACTGGAGAAAGTCTAGGACAAGTTGCAAGTCAAACTTTAGAAAGCTTAACGGCAATTAATGAAGTGACTTCTACTCCGATTCTCCGTCCACTGATTTCACATGACAAATTAGAGATCATTGAAATGGCAAAAGAAATTAAGACGTATGATATTTCCATCCGTCCATTTGACGATTGCTGTACTATTTTCTCTCCATCTAGTCCAAAAACAAAACCGAAGTTAGAAAAAGTGATGTTTTATGAAAGCTTTACCGGATTTGATGAAATGGTAGATCAAGCAATTGCAAATCGAGAAGTACATGTGTTTCCTAAGAAGAAAGAAGATCCATTTAAAGATTTATTTTAGCTCATTTTAGAAAGGGAAAATTTACCGAATTGCACGATGAATGATTTTGCGTTTCCCGCACAATCTATTCGTACAAGGAGGTGATTAACTTGACTAATCAACGTTCAAATCAACTTGTTGTACCAGGTGCAAAACAAGCGATTGATCAAATGAAATACGAAATTGCTTCTGAATTTGGAGTTCAACTTGGTGCTGATGCAACAGCGCGTGCTAACGGATCCGTTGGCGGAGAAATTACGAAGCGCTTAGTGCAGATGGGGCAACAACAACTTAATGGGTATTCGAAGTAATAAAGGGAGAGTCGGCATATTTTATGCCGGCTCTTTATATTTTCTGCCTAATCTTCTGGATTATGCGTCGAATGAATGAAATTATACCTCGGTACTCCTCCATACATATCATATCCACCAGATTGGACTATTTAACCTGTCCAAAATGAAAAAATAGCAATTATTCATGTAAGCTTATAAAAGACTTAGTTAAAATGGATTTTTTCAGTTCAAGGTGCTCAAATAGGATATCTCCGTCTAGCAGTAAGGAACATTTTGCATATTTTTTTACTTAAATTCGGATTCCTCTATTTTATTGCCAAAAGAATAGAAGTATTTTGAAAAATTAAAATTATTCTCGTATACTGAATAAGAATTGTTAGGATAATTTGAGGAGGAATGAAAATGAATCGTGCAGATTTACTCGCACCAGAAACGTATAATTTAGTTCAAGAGTTTGAAAAGTATACCGTAGACAAAAGTAAGCTTGCATTAAAATGGATGAATGAAGCTGGCGAAAAAAAAGAGATGACGTATAACGAGCTTTTAGAAGAAGCAAATCGTGTTGCTAACGTATTCACTGCTTCTGGTCTAGTTCCTGGAGATGTCGTGCTCGTCATGGTTCCCCGTTTAATAGAAGCATACGTCACATATATTGGTGCGTTAAAAGCAGGATTAGTTGTCATTCCAAGTTCAGAAATGCTCCGAGCAAAAGATATTGATTACCGATTACAACATAGTGAAGCGAAAGCGATTGTTGCTTATTCACCTTTCATTCAACAATTTGATCAAGTGCAAGGATTAGGAAATACTAAAAATTTTATCATTGGTGAATCGGCAGAGCAGTGGATATCGCTAACAGAAGAAATGGCAAAAGCTTCTACCGAATTTGCTTCACCAGCAACGAAAGCTGACGACATGGCATTTTTGTCATACACAAGTGGCACAACTGGAAATCCAAAAGGAGTTGTTCATACGCATGGTTGGGCTTTTGCACACTTGCGGACATCTGCGGAACATTGGTTAGGTATTCACGAAGGAGATGTGGTATGGGCAACTGCAAGTCCAGGTTGGCAGAAATGGATTTGGAGTCCTTTTTTAGCGACACTAGGAAGTGGAGCAACAGGATTTGTCTATCACGGAAAATTCGATGCCTCCACTTATTTGAAGTTATTAGAAGATGAAAAAGTGAACGTGCTTTGCTGTACCCCAACAGAATACCGAATTATGGCGAAAGCAGAAAATCTTTCGAGCTTTGATCTTTCTTCCGTTCATAGTGCTGTTTCCGCTGGAGAGCCACTTAATAGAGAAGTGATCGACACATTTAATAGAGTGTTCGATTTAGAAGTACGTGATGGGTATGGTCAAACTGAAAATACCTTATTAGTAGGTACGATGAAAGGGATGCCGGCAAAACCAGGGTCTATGGGAAAACCCACTCCAGGAAATGATGTGGAGATTATTGATGAATTTGGCAACCCTTGTTCCGTAGGAGAAGTAGGGGACATTGCCGTGCATGTATCCACACCTGCATTATTTAAAGCGTATTTAAAAGATCCAGAAAGAACTGCCATGCAATTCCGAGGCAATTACTATTTAACCGGCGACAAAGCATCAAAAGATGAAGATGGTTATTTTTGGTTTGAAGGCCGTGGAGATGATATTATCATTAGTTCCGGCTACACAATCGGACCTTTTGAAGTGGAAGACGCTTTAGTAAAGCATCCGTCCGTGAAAGAATGCGCCGTAATTGGTGCGCCTGATGAAATTCGTGGAAGTATCGTGAAAGCATATGTGGTACTTGTGGATTCTGCAACTCCTTCCCCAGAGTTAACAGAAGCGTTGCAACATCATGTGAAAGAATTAACTGCCCCTTATAAATATCCGCGTTCTATACAATATATAGAAGAATTGCCGAAAACAGCTTCCGGCAAAATCCGACGTGTAGAATTGAGACAACAAGAAGATAAAAAATAATAGCAAAATAACTTTGCATTTACAATATGTTATTTCGACACTATACTTATTTTGTTTCGAGAATCAAAATAATGAGGTGGAGAAATGCCTGTTAATGAAAAAAAAGGAATTGTGTGGGCAATACTAGCCTATACAATTTGGGGTTTCCTGCCTATATATTGGAAAATGATCCAAGAAGTCTCTAGTGGAGAGATCTTAAGTAGTCGAATCATCTGGTCATTTGTCTTTACTTTTGGATTTGTTTTACTTATCGGACAGCGGAAGACAATTGTGATGGACTTAAAAACGCTGTGGATGAATAAACGCGCTTTTTGGAGTTTAGTTGCTGCATCCGTTCTTATTTCAGGCAATTGGTTTTTATATATTTGGGCAGTTAATAATGGTTTTCTCATCCAAACGAGTTTGGGATATTATATCAATCCGCTATTATCTGTCTTGTTAGGAATCATTTTTCTAAAGGAACGTCTAACAGCCGCTCAGAAAGTAGCAGTAGTTGTTGCCGCAGTCGGAGTAGCCATTTTAACTTTCTCGTATGGTCATCTACCTTGGTTAGCATTAGCTCTTGCAGCGACATTTGCATTTTATGGTTTGATGAAAAAAACCATCCCATTAGACGCTCTTCGAGGATTAACGTTGGAAACGTTATTTATTTTACCAATAGCGATTGTGTATTATATCTATTCGTTCATTCAAGAGGATGTGATGTTTCTTCATAGTTCGATAAAAATTGATATTCTGCTCATTTTATCTGGAATTGCAACTGCCATCCCGCTGCTTTTATTTGCAAAAGGAGCACAAAATATCCCATTATATTTAGTAGGTTTTTTGCAATATATAGCGCCTACTTGCATGTTACTTCTAGGTGTTATCGTTTATAAAGAATCATTCGGAACGCTGGATTTCATCTCATTCTCCTTTATATGGATGGGACTAATTGTCTTCACGATTTCCAAGATGGCACAAGCAAGAGCAAAGAAGAAAAAAAGAATCATATAAAAAAGACGATTGAAGGATGAATTCTCATCCTCTCAATCGTTTTTTTTATGAGTTATTCTCTATAAATAAGTCCGTTTTACTTTTTCCCAAAACGAGTTGTTTTTTAATTTGACGGTTTTGATGATTTTATCACTCAGAGCGACTTCTACTTGCTGAACATGTTGAATACTTAACGCCTCATTATCCATCCCCATAGTAGGGAAATCATTTCCTCCAAGTTTTAGAGAAAGAATGAGCTTACGCTGATTACTTAGAAGAAAGGAAGAACCTAACGTCCGATACTTATTACTATTCACAGAAGCCAATTCGGAGACTTGAAAACATGGAAGTAATGGATCCACGACTGCCCCGTTAACCGATTTGTTGTACGCTGTACTTCCTGTAGGTGTAGAAATCACCATACCATCTCCACGGAATGTTTCGAAGTGTAAGTCATCGATAAAGACATCTAAAACGAACGTTTTAATGACATTTGATCGTATGCTAAATTCATTTAAGCAATAAAAGTGTGGATTGTTATCCACGCTAACCTGTAAAATAGGGTATCGTCGAATCTCGATGTCAGATGAACGAATAGAAGAAATAGCAGTCTCTAAATCATGAAAATGAAAATCGCAATACATGGAAAGCGTGCCGGTGGTAGAAATTCCTGCATACAAACAATCTTGGCGAAATTCCGTTTTTCGAACAGCTTGCAGAAAAGCCCCGTCACTTCCTAAGCTTACAATAATATTCGCTTTTTTTGGATTTTCCACTACTTGAAATTTTGCTTGAAGAAGTTTTTCGCTTAAGATCGATTTTTTCTGCTGTGATGTTTCATCCGTTTTTGTGTAAATAAAGACATGATTTCGTTCCATCCATTTCGCTCCTTCTAAACAATCTTTCAACTAGTTTAGCATGGAATGAAACATTCTGGCACTTGAAGCGTATATAACATATAGAAATGGAGGATACATACATGAATACAAAACGTTGGGTTGCTGTGGCTATAGCTGCAGTACTATTTGGAGTGTCAATTGTCATAAATATTGCAACACTTGCTTTTAGTGACAATTTCTCTTCAAGCATGGAAGAAATTATGGGAGTGACCGATTCTGCCTTAATGGAAAATGTTATCGAATCAGGAGATCCATTTGAACGAATTGCGGTGCTACACGTAGATGGTGTGATTCAAGATACGGGAGATGCTGCATCACTCTTTGGAACTACCGGCTACAATCATTCTTTCTTTATGGATCAATTGTCTGCGATTAAAGAAGACGACAGCATTAAAGCAATTGTGTTGGCAGTCAACTCTCCAGGTGGAGGAGTCGTAGAATCTGCGCAAATCTATGATAAATTAATGGAAATAAAAGAAGAGACCAAAAAGCCTATTTATGTTTCGATGGGATCCATGGCTGCTTCAGGTGGATATTATATATCCGCTCCGGCAGATAAAATCTTTGTGAATAAAGAAACGCTAACGGGATCTATTGGTGTCATTATGGAAAGTGTGAACTATGGAAAGTTAGCAGAAAAGTATGGTGTCGATTTTGTCACGATTAAAACGGGACCTTATAAAGATATTATGAGTCCGACTAGAGAAATGACAGAGGCAGAACGTGCGATGCTACAAGAAATGATTAACGAATCCTATGAGTCTTTTGTGGATGTTATTGAACAGGGACGAGGAATGACGGAAAAAGAAGTAAAAGCGATAGCGGATGGTCGAATCATGAACGGTCGTCAAGCAGTAGATGCTGGACTTGCGGATGATTTTGGATATTTAGAGGACGTTATTGCTGCTGCGAAAGCTGATTTTAAACTATCGGATGCTGAAGTAATGGAATACGGTTCAGATGATAGTTTATGGAGTATGTTCTCGATGAAAACACAATCGTTATTTGGCGCAGATATGGAAACTCAACTGATAGGAAAGCTTTTGTCAGACTTTCAAGCACCGAGAACGATGTACTTATATGGTGAAAAATAAGGAGGTCTTCTCGTGGAACATGAAGTAGTAGTAACAGAATCAATTGAATATACCCCGAAATATGCGGGATTCTGGGTTCGATTCTTTGCGTATGTAATGGATTTACTTATTATAGGGAGTCTCACATCTATTATCGTCTATCCTATTTTCCGAATCGCAGGATGGAATCTTTCAAATTCCGCATGGTATGCACCAATTAGTATTTTATCCGCAATTGTTTTTTACGGATATTTTGTCCTCATGACATATTTTTGGCGACAGACGATTGGTAAAATGATTTTTGGTCTAACAGTTATTCCGTTAAAAGATGATTCGAATTCTTTTCTGACGATTGTGATTCGAGAGTGGATTGGTCGCTTCATTAGCACGACTCTATTTCCTTTATATGTTGTTGTAGCATTTACATCAAAAAAACAAGGAGTACATGATCTTTTTGCTGATACAAGCGTTATTCATGAAAATACGTTTGAGAAAACGTTGCAACGCGTGCCATATCATGCTGTAAATTCACATGAGTTGCATGATACAAATCCTATCTAGTAAGATGAAGAAAAAAGGAGGAGATCGTTTGGTAAATATCACATTTAAACAAAACCCAGTTACATTAATAGGAAATGAAGTAAAAGTGGGAGATACGGCTCCGAATTTTCAAGTTTTGGCAAATGATCTAAGCCCTGTTACATTGGATGACACAAAAGGTAAGGTTCGATTAATCAGTGTCGTTCCGTCTTTAGATACGGGAACATGTGATGCGCAAACTCGTAAATTCAATGAAAGTGCATCTTCATTAGGTGAAAATGTCAAAATTCTTACTATCTCAGTTGACTTACCATTCGCTCAAAAACGTTGGTGTGCAGCTGCAGGAATAGATGCAGTTCAAACTTTATCCGATCACCGAGACTTATCATTCGGTAAAGCTTATGGTGTGGCAATTGAAGAACTACGTTTGCTTGCGCGTGCAGTGTTTGTCGTGGATGAGCAAGACAAAGTGACGTATGTTGAATATGTTTCCGAAGCAACGGAACATCCAAATTATGAAGCTGCTATTGAGGCAGTAAAAGCACTCACGAAATAACCAAATGTATCGACGTAGACTAGCACGATAAACTGTTGAAGAAGAATGATTTTTTCCGAATGGTATGTATGGAGAAAAAAAGCTTCAACAGAAAAGTGCTAGTCTTTTTTTTGTGCGGTACAATAAGTACATAGAAGTTGGAAAGGCAGGCAAAAGAATGAGTTCAACATTAGAAAATTTATTCACATTCATAGATCAACAAACGCAAGACTTAAGTAAAAAAGAAAATATACCGTATTTGGAAGCGGTTTTAGAAGTATTGGAATTATGGTTAGATGGCGAAAATGTTCCTAGTGGAAATTCCTTTTTAAAAGAAGATGTTCGAAAAAGTATTCAATTAGCCATTTTAAAAGGGATGAAAGCGCACGTCCAACCGCATCACCATATGACTCCAGATTCTCTTGGATTACTGGTAGCGTATTTTGTGGAAAAATTCACCTCAAACAAAGATCACTTTACCGTACTTGATCCTGCTATTGGAACCGGGAATTTGTTATATACAGTGATGAATTATGTTCAGAAAAATGTTACAGCAGAAGGTGTAGAAATTGACGATATGTTAATCCAATTGGCTGCTGCGACAGGTGACTTGTTGCAACATGAAGTGCAGTTACATCGGCAAGATGCACTGCAGCCATTGCTGATCGACCCAGTAGATGTGGTTGTCAGCGATCTGCCAGCAGGCTATTATCCGAACGAAAAAATTGGTTCAACGTACTTTCTAGGAAATAAAGAAGGTATGTCTTTTGCTCACCATCTCTTCATCGAACAATCGGTTAAACATATAAAAGACGGCGGACATCTTCTGTTGTTTGTACCGCAAAATTTATTCGAAAGCGAAGAAGCATCACGTTTACATGAATTTTTTCAGCAACATGTATGGATAGAGGCAGTCATACAGCTTCCAGATAATTTATTTAAACAATCGAATTTTGCAAAATCGCTCCTTGTTTTACAAAAGAAATCTTCCGAAAGTAAAAAACCACGAGAAGTTCTTTTAGCAAAAGTTCCAAGTATGTCGAACAAAGAAGCGATGAGTTTATTCTTCCAAAAGGTCGATATTTGGATGGAGCAAAACGAACGAGCATAGGCAGGTGAAAACATGGATAAAATAGTCGCGATTAATGCAGGAAGCTCTTCTTTAAAATTCCAATTGATTGAAATGCCGAATGAACGAGTGATCGCAAAAGGACTTATGGAGAGAATTGGATTGAAAGATCCACTCTTTAAGCTTGAGGTCGAAGGAAGAGAATACGAGTTACATGAAACGATTAGGCACCATCAGGATGCAGTGGAGTTAGTTTTACATGCGCTTGTTACTTACAAAGCAGTTTCGTCATTAGAGGAAATTAGTGGTATCGGCCACCGAGTGGTTCATGGTGGAGAAACATATTCAGATTCCGTACGCATCACGCAAGAAGTTATACAGGAACTAATACGTTTATCTGATTTAGCTCCATTGCATAATCCAGCAAATATCACTGGAATTAAAGCTTTTCAACAAGCGCTTCCACACATACCGATGGTTGCCGTTTTTGACACGGCATTTCATCAATCGATGCCAGAAAGTTCCTATTTATATTCGATTCCGTATGAATATTATGAGAAATATGGTATTCGGAAGTACGGTTTTCATGGTACCTCTCATAAATACGTCACTAGACGAGCTTCTGAGCTGTTGAATCGACCACTTGAATCGTTACGACTCATTTCTTGTCATTTGGGAAATGGTGCTAGTATTGCCGCGGTGAATCGCGGGAAATCAATTGATACTTCCATGGGATTTACACCGTTAGCTGGTGTCACTATGGGTACACGATCCGGAAACTTAGATCCGGCACTTATCCCTTTTATTATGGAAAAAACACAGAAATCTGCAGAAGAAGTGCTTGATATTTTGAACAAACAATCCGGCATGCTCGGTGTTTCAGGATTTTCAAGCGATTTACGTGATATTGAGAAAGAAGCTGCTAAAAACAATCCTCGAGCACAATTAGCATTAGATGTTTTTGCTAACAGAATTCACAAATATATCGGATCCTATGCGGCACGGATGAATGGAGTCGATGCTATCCTGTTTACTGCTGGTATAGGAGAAAATTCTACTCTTATTCGGGAAAAAGTGATGTCTGGGCTACAATTCATGGGGGTCTTTCTAGATCCTGAGTTAAATCACGTAAGAGGAAAAGAAGCATTTATTAGTTTTCCACATTCACCGGTAAAAATTCTTGTTATACCAACGAACGAAGAAGTTGTTATTGCTAGGGACACAGTGGAAATCATTCATAAAGAGAGCCAGTGAAGTTTCTAAGAACTGCACCAAATTGCTAGACACATCTAACAGTTGGGGTGCAGCTCACTTTTCACTGGCTTTTTGTACCTATTAAATTAGTGGTGTTCTTCTGTACGAACGACTAGTACGTCACATTTCGCTGATCGAACAATGTGTTCGGATACACTACCGATTAAAAACCGCTCTACTGTTGATAGCCCGGTTGCCCCACAAATAATTAAATCGGCAGAAACTTTTTTTGCTAATTCTTTTGGAATCATGGATTTTGGAGAACCATATTCCACTACTATATGAACATTTGTTAAACCAGCAGCTTCGGCTTCTTTTTTATATCCACCTAAAAGTTCTTCGGCAAAACCTTGGGCGCGTTCCGCAATGGATCGATCATATGCTTCAATAGCAGCAAAAGAACGAGTATCAATGACATTGGCTAAATAAAGTGCTGCGTTATTTCTTTCTGCAATGCCTATGGATTTTTTAAAAGCCCATTCTGCTTCTTTCGAGCCATCAACTGCAACTAAAATATGTTCGTAAGATAATGTCATGTGACTTCCTCCTTTTTGATCTTACTTGTAGTATTCTCTATACGATTCGAGCATTCCTTCTATGTAACAAAAAATACACAATTCCTGTTAAAGAAAAACTAATGAAACCAGGTGCTGCTTCGTTTGGTATCAGAAGGTAAAGAATCGTACCGAAGAAAAAGCACCAAAATGCGTGTCCATTCCATTGGAATCCTCCGCGGAAAACCTCTTCCCATCTTAAGGTAGAAATTTTCATTTGCAGAATCCACACATAATCGACGACGATAATTGCAGATAATGGAACGACGCCTGCACCAATATAACCAATATAGGTCGAGGCATATTCGGAAAACTGAGGGAAACAACTAATGACGATCCCTGCTAACCCAAAAATCATTGCACTTTGTATGCGAGTAAGTTTGGAAAAAGTATTGAGTAAACTATAGCCTCCTGTATAAGCATTTCCAACATTGATGGAAATCATCGCAAGTATTCCTGAAAACAGCAAAAGTAATCCTGGTAGACGGGATAATTCATTCCCAAGTGCTGCATACACATTTGTTGTCTGGAATATGGCAGCAGATAATGTGCCGATAAATGCCACGATGACATATCCAATTGCATTTCCTATGTACATACCAAAAGCCCCATGCTTCGGTGTTTTTGCATATCTCGTCATATCACTAGAAGCACTAACCCCTGAGACATATTGAACAAAAGCTAGGGAGCTAAACATCAAAAAATGACCGAAGGAAAATGACGAGGAAGGAGAAACGTCCATTTCACTGATCCGATTTACCAATAAATAGATCATGACGATCTGACTGAGAATCAAAAGCGGGAATAGCGTTCTTGTTACTTTTTTAATAGCGTCGTATCCGATCAATGCTAGAATTGCCATGATAGTCGCAAGCACTAATCCTACCGGTACAAAAGGGATAGTAACATCATACATTGTAGCCGCTTGTTGAATGATGTATGCTCCTCCGATTGTCTGTACACCAAACCAATACAAAGAAGTAATTGTTCGTACAGGTGAGGCAATCTTTCTTGTTAGCCATTGGCCGATGAGGCTTCGAATAACATATTGTGCTGGAAAACCATACACTGCTCCAGGATGAGACATGAGAGAGACGAATAAAAACGCCAATAATGCTCCCGATAAGACGGAAAGAAAGGCGATCGGCCATGTCATATGTCCTTCTAAAACAGCAAGGGCTGGGATTAATAAATTTCCCGCATTTACAGAGAATGCGAATTGAATAATTGCGTAGTTTGACCAGGAAGATGTTTTTAAATCGCTTGTTACTGCCTCTAATCCTAGTTTTTCTAGTTGTACTGAAGATGATCGCAAAAAAATATATCCTCCTTTTGAGAAATTATGAATGTCATTTTTCCTATTATCTGATAGAATGGATTTGCTTTACGTAACGCGGAAGAAGAACATGTTTTCTTTTTCATTATACACACAGGAGGGTTTATCAATGAAAATTGGTGTGCCAAAAGAAATAAAGAATAACGAAAATCGTGTTGCGATGACTCCAGCAGGAGTTGTTAACTTAAACGTATTTGGACACGAAGTATATATTGAAACGGGAGCAGGAGTAGGGTCTGGTTTTACAGATGATGATTATACTGCTGCAGGTGCAATCATTGTGCCAACCGCTGCAGAAGCTTGGTCGAAAGACATGGTCATGAAAGTAAAAGAACCGATTGCATCAGAATATGGTTATTTCCGTGAAGGACTTATTCTCTTCACGTATTTACACCTAGCTCCGGAAGCAGCATTAACAAAAGCTCTTCTAGATAATAAAGTAGTTGGAATTGCATACGAAACGGTACAATTAGCAAACAATTCATTACCACTTTTAACACCAATGAGTGAAGTTGCAGGAAGAATGTCGACACAAATTGGCGCTCAATTTCTAGAAAAAATTCACGGTGGACTTGGAATTCTTTTAGGTGGAGTACCAGGAGTATCGCGTGGCAAAGTAACGATTATTGGTGGAGGAATTGCCGGTACGAACGCAGCGAAAGTGGCCGTTGGTATGGGAGCAGACGTAACAGTAATCGACTTAAATCCGGAAAGACTTCGTCAGTTAGACGACATGTTTGGACGCGATGTACAAACACTTATTTCGAATCCATTTAATATCGCAGAATCTGTAAAAGAAGCTGACTTATTGATTGGTGCTGTATTAATTCCAGGTGCAAAAGCGCCGAAATTAGTATCAGAAGAAATGATTAAATCGATGAAACCTGGCTCTGTAGTAGTAGATATTGCAATTGACCAAGGTGGAATTTTGGAAACATCCGACCGAATCACAACACATGATAATCCAACGTATGAGAAACATGGCGTTGTACATTATGCGGTAGCGAATATGCCAGGTGCAGTTCCACGTACGTCGACAATGGCATTAACAAACGTGACAATTCCTTACGCAGTACAAATTGCAAACAAAGGGTATGCACAAGCATGTATCGAAAATCCTGCATTGTTAAAAGGAATCAATACATTAAATGGGCATGTCACGTACCAAGCAGTTGCTGAAGCGCAAGAATTACCGTATGTAGCTGCAGAATCGTTATTAAATTCCTAAATGAAAATAAATCCGAACGAGTAATCGAGACACGAAAAGGAGTCCCGGTGTCGTTCGGATTTTTTAGTGTGTAAATGTATTCGCCATACGTTGATTATGGAAGTGAAATACTGACAACATCCCTTCGATAAAACTTCTCCGCCGATCGAAATAGCTTCGGTAACGCTTAAAGGAAAAACGCTGATAAGTAAAGATACAGGAATGATGATGGTATCTAATGATGAAATTTGGGTTTTGGTGATAAGTTTACATATACCTTTTCCAATGAAATTCGTTCGATAGCAGTTTTAATCGATTTTTCCAAGAAGTGATTTTTCTCCGATGAGATTGTTGAACGAATACTTTTTCAAAAAATCGTGGGAAATGTAAATCCAATGTATGCTTCTATCTAGTCTGCTGGTATAATAACCAATTCCTTCGGATACTTCGTTAGGATTTCTACTCCATCTTTTGTGACCACTACATCGTCTTCAATGCGCACTCCTGCAACGTCAGGCACGTAAATTCCCGGTTCAATTGTAAAGACCATTCCTTCTATTAATTCCATTTCATTTGTTGATGTGATCGAAGGGAACTCGTGGACCGAGATGCCGAGACCATGTCCTAAGCGGTGAGTGAAAAACTCGCCATATCCAGCTTTCGAAATAATATCTCTAGCAGTTAAGTCTAGATTTTTAGCTGTTACACCAGGTTTGACTAATTGAACAGCTGCCTGTTCTGCTTGTAAGACAGTTTCATAAATTTTGCGCTGTTCATCAGACGGTTCTCCATAAGCTACAGTCCGTGTTATATCGGAACAATAACCTTCGTAGACGACACCTAGATCGAATAGGATGAAATCCCCTTTTTGTATCTTGCGGGAGCCGGGTTTTCCGTGCGGAGAAGCGGTTTTAGGTCCACTAAGCACCATAGTGTCGAAGGACATGTGTGTAATTCCTTTTGCTTTTAATGCTGCTTCAACTGCTTGTAAGATTTCCAATTCAGTTTTACCTTCCGCAATTTCACTTACGCCAACCTCAATCGCATAGTCCGCGAATTCAGCTGCCTTTCGCAGAATCGCTAGCTCCGAATTGTCTTTTTTCAAGCGTAGAGAATTTAAGGTGTCATCTATTCCCGAAATCGTAGCGGAAGGAAGTATGCGTTGAATCTCTTCGTAACGATCCACCGTTACATGCGTTTTCTCAATAGCAAGTGTACCGAGAGAATTTTGTTTATTCGCTATATATTCTTGTACTAAATTCCAAGCATTATCGGTATCCTCATGCCCAATAATGTCGTATTTCCATCCAGCTGCTTTTGCATCTGGTACTTCCATTTTAGGAAGTACCATCATCGCTGTCTCATCTGAAAATACAAATACACCTAACAATCGTTCGTGCGGATTGCTTCGAAATCCTGAGATATAAAAAACATTATCCGGTGTGCTGATAAATGCCGCATCCGTGCCAGATTGTTTTAGAAATTGTGAAATATGTGATAATTTAGACATAGAAATTCTCCTTTCAAGGTAGTGTTATCATATCAAACAGGAGCGAGAATTTACACCGATTTAGGAGGGGTTATCGTGAAGGTTTCATTCCATGGACATGCAGTTGTGAAAATTGAGACAGGTGAATTTACACTACTAATCGATCCATTTATCAATGGCAATGGGCAAACGGATTTAAAGGTAGAAGATGTAAAAGCCGATTATATCCTTCTTACGCATGGTCACAACGATCACGTAGGTGACACAGTGGAAATTGCGAAAGCGAATAATGCAACGGTCATTGCACCTTTTGAGTTAGCGGATTACATCAGTTGGCAAGGTGTTGAAACGCATGGTATGTCAATCGGAGGAGCATTTACTTTTCCTTTTGGAAAAGTGAAGTTAACTCAAGCTTTCCATGGCTCATCTTTCGTGAATGAAAAGCAGGAAATTATCTATACTGGTATGCCTTCTGGAATTTTGATTGAAGCGGAAGGGAAAACGATTTATCATGCGGGAGATACAGCCCTTTTTTCAGATATGAAATTAATTGGCGATCGTCATCCAATCGATTTAGCTTTTGTGCCGATTGGCGATAACTTTACAATGGGAATCGAAGACGCCGCTTATGCAGTAGAATTATTACAACCAAAAAGTGTTGTTCCAATTCATTACAATACATTCCCTCCAATTCAACAAGATCCACAAAAATTTGCTGAACTCGTGTCAAATGCTGATGTGAAAATTCTTCGAGCTGGAGATGCGGTTGAATTGTCTTAACCCTTAGTGAAAGGTAGTCACTGCGTGTTTAACTTACGTGTGTGGCTATTTTTATTTTCTAAAAATGAATCTGAACGTTTTATTAAGTAGAAATACACACGTCTGGTATCACTAGTAGATAGTTAAATCACTCCTTAGGAGTGTCATTTTGTTTCTGTGTTTTTTATTTCCAGTTTGGTGCCTTAGGGTTCGTTTGTGATAAACTGAAAAATAGAACGATTGTTTGGAAACGGGTGATAGATTGAGAACAAAACATGAACAAATTTTAGCATATATTGAGACGCTTCTGATTGGAGACAAAATCTCCGTTCGACGAATTGCGAAAGAACTTCAAGTGAGTGAAGGGACAGCGTATCGAGCGATTAAGGAAGCCGAAAATCAATCATTAGTAAGTACGATTGAACGTGTTGGAACCATTCGGATTGAGCGGAAAGTGAAAGAAAACTTTGAACGACTAACTTTTGCTGAAGTGGTAAATATCATTGATGGGCAAGTGGTTGGAGGGAAAAGTGGCTTACATAAAACGTTAACAAAGTTTGTGATCGGTGCGATGCAATTGGATGATATGATGCGATACATTGATCCGGGAAATTTACTCATCGTCGGTAACCGTTCAAAAGCCCAATTGACTTCATTGCGCTCGGGAGCTGCCGTCTTAATCACAGGAGGATTTGATGCATCCGATGAAGTGAAATTAGAAGCGGACAGCCGAGATTTACCGGTTATTTCCACTTCTTATGATACATTTACAGTTGCAACCATGATTAATCGAGCGATCTATGATCAATTAATCAAAAAAGAAGTATTATTTATTGAAGATATATATGTTCCTTTACAGCAAACGGATATTTTACAAGCGAATCAATCGATTGGCGATTATCACGCGAAAAACGCAGAGACCAATCATGGAGGTTTCCCAGTTGTGGATACGAAGGGAAGACTAATAGGGATTGTCACTTCTCGAGATGTGATGGGAAAAGAAATGTCGGAGTTAATTGAAAAGGTCATGACAAAACAACCAATTTCGGCAACGTTGAAAACGAGTGTCGCTAGTGCCAGTCATCGGATGATTTGGGAAGGCATCGATTTAATGCCTGTTGTGGACGAAGGAAATTATTTGTTAGGTATTATTAGCAGACAAGACGTTTTAAAAGGATTGCAGTTAATTCAACGCCAACCTCAACATGGTGAAACGCTAGATGATATGGTGAAAAGTCAACTGATTGTGCATCAAAATGAGTACGTAGAATTTACTGTTACGCCTCAAATGACAAACCAATTTGGTGCAATATCTTATGGCGCATTTGTGACGGTATTAACTGAAGCTGGAGAAATGGCGCTGAAATCGAAGAAGAAAGTAGAAAGTATAGTAGAGAACGTGACTATTTACTTTTTAAAACCTATTCAAATGGACAGTATCCTACATGTGAAACCAACGATAATAGACAGTAGTCGACGATTTGTCAAAATGGAAATAGATGTTCACATTGAAACTTCACAAGTGGGTAAAGCAATGGTAACTTTTCAACTTTTAGATCGATAAAAAAATCTCGCGTGTGCAAAGCGAAGTATAATTTCTTCTCTTGCCAACGCGAGATATACATTAGTTCGAGGTATTGATTGCTTGCTCTTCTTTTACAAATTGACCGTAATGCTTTGCGACTTTCCAGTAATAACCAACGGTACCTATACCTAAAAGGATAAAAAGGGCACCGATGACGTATGTGAGTGTCGAAGGGTAAAGAATCATTTGGTTAATCCCAAAGAATACAAGCAAACTTCCTAAAGAGATAAGTGCTCGGTTCGCATACCATTTTTTTGTAATTGGTAAAGAAGAGCGGAATTGCTTTGTTTTAAAATAAAGGTAAAAGACTGCTGAAATCACAATCCCGATAACTAAAAATAAATTGACCATGGGAATCCTCCTGTTACATTCAATAGCAATATTGTATCGAGATTGGTTAGAAAATGCGAACTCTTTTATCCAAAGAATGGAGAATGTATAGATGAAGCGTACGATTATTGACACAATCAAGGAATTTGAAACGATTATTATTCATCGGCATGTACGTCCTGATCCGGATGCCTATGGTTCTGCTTTTGGATTAAAAGAGATTCTGCAAGCTAGTTATCCAGAGAAACAGGTAGTTGTCACAGGTGAACATGATGATGGGTTAAGTTTTCTCGCTCATCCTGATATAGTGGAAGACGAATTGTATGAGGATGCGCTTATTATCGTTACGGATACAGCAAATACCGCACGTATCGATGACCAACGATATCGTAAAGGGAAGAAGCTTGTTAAAATTGATCATCATCCTAACGATGACAATTATGGGGATATTGTATGGGTGGATACGAACGCGAGTTCCACGAGTGAAATGATCTATCAACTTGCTGAAGAAGGTAAAAAAGATGCCAACTGGTCTTTCACTGATAATGCAGCGAAGTTATTGTTTGCAGGAATCATTGGCGACACTGGTCGTTTTATGTTCCAAAGTACTACAAAACAGACATTTGAAGCAGCTGGAAATTTGATTGAGTATGGGTTTGATCGATCACAGTTGTTTAACGAGATGTATGAAGTTGATGTAAAACTATTACACTTGCAAGGTTACATCTATCAAAATTTTAAGATGAATAATGATGGAATCGGATATATTAAGCTAACGGTAGACACATTAAAATCCTTTGATGTCTCATCCACTGAAACATCGCTTTTAGTAGGTTCACTCGGTGCAGTTAAAAACATGAAAGCATGGGTCATGTTCATCGAAGAAAGAGATCAGATTCGCGTTCGTTTACGTTCGAAAGGATTAATCATTAATGAAATTGCCAAAAAGTACAACGGAGGCGGACATCCACTAGCTTCTGGTGCGTCGGTCTATACATGGGATGAGGCGGACCACGTCATTCGAGATTTAGAGGAAGCAGCAAAAAGACATTAAAAAGGAGGGAAGCAAGAAGTGACAACTATTTATCCATTCATCACAACTGCTGCCGATTTGTTACACAGTACCATTCGGCTACCAGAACTTGCTTCCTTTTTACAAAAAAACGATGTACAAAAAGCGGCTATCATCAATCGAAGTTTGTATGGAATCTTACCGTTTTACGAAACGATGATTAAAGCCTCGATTGAACCTATTATCGGCCTAAGTATTCAGGTGGAAGTAGAAGAAAATGAGCTTGACCTTCATTTATACGCGGAAGATGAACTTGGGTATAAGCAATTGTTAAAGCTTTCAAGTGCCCGTGAAACTCGGGAAATAGATGCAATACCACTTAAATGGTTGATTGGGTACCAATCCGGATTGCGGATCGTCATTCCTTTTTCCCCTACTAAAACTAAAGAGGAATTGGACGTGTGGATTCACACTTTACATGTCATTCGGGAAAAAATACAAGTACCATTAGCAGTGGGAATAATTCGCTTAGAAGGTGTTGCATCTGCATTTGAAGATGACGTGGAACAATTCTGTCACCAGTCCAATATAATCATCACTGCTCATTATGAAAGTTATTATTTACACCAAGAAGATGCTTTTGGATACGAAGTTGCACGCAATATTGCAGGTGGAACGAAACTTTCTGATGAAACACGATACGAATTGCCCCATCGCTCCCATTTTGTCCCTTCTGCTGAAAATTGGACGAAATGGTATCGAGACAAACCGGAATGGATCTTGGGAGCAACTCGGTTTTTCGATGCATGCCATGTGGTCCTCGATTTATCTTCCAAGCATATGCCGAAATTTCCACTAGCTACTACACACTCATCTGCTGATTTGCTATGGGAACTGTGCCAAAATGGGTTGCAAAAATTAGTGGAAAATCCTTCTACTATTTATCACACTCGATTAAAACACGAATTTACGATTATTACCTCTATGGGGTTTGAAGACTATTTTTTAATCGTAGCTGATTTTATGGATTTTGCTCGGAAAAATCATATTCTTACAGGTCCGGGTAGAGGATCTTCAGCAGGTTCGTTAATCGCTTATTGTTTATATATAACGCAAGTGGATCCGATTCAGCACGGACTGCTATTTGAACGTTTTTTGAATCCAGAACGGGTGACATTGCCTGATATTGATATCGACTTTTTAGATCATCGGCGAAACGAAGTCATTTCCTATGTGGCAAAAAAATACGGACAAGATTATGTCGCGCAAATTATGACATACGGAACGCTAAGTGCCAAAGCAGTTGCCCGAGATGTAGGAAGAGTCTTTCATTTTGATGGATCGATTCTCGAACGAATCTCTTCTTTTATACCTAGTAGAGTCGGTATAACCCTTGCGGAGGCTAGAAAAGAGAATGCCAATTTTGACAAATGGATTGCAAGTGACGACATGCATGAGAAATGGTGGGAAGCGTGTCTGCAATTAGAAGGGCTCCCAAAACATGTGTCGACACATGCTGCGGGTGTCGTTCTTTCCCCAAAACCTTTAGTAGAATATGTGCCGATTCAAAAGGGACAAGATACTATTTATTTAACTCAGTGGCCAATGAAAGAAGTGGAACAAAGCGGCTTGCTGAAAATGGATTTTTTGGGGTTACGGAATTTATCATTATTAGAGAGAATACGTTATTTAATCTATGCCGATCAAAAAAAGTGGATGAAGTTTGATGAAATTCCATTTGATGATGCAAAAACGCTCACGATGTTACAACAAGGGGATACACTTGGCGTTTTTCAATTAGAATCAGAAGGAATGAGAAAGACATTGCGTGAAGTCATGCCGACATCTTTCTCCGATATTGTTGCAATTAATGCGTTGTTTCGACCAGGACCAATGGAGAATATTCCTCTCTTTGCAAGACGTAAAAAAGGGCTCGAAAAAGTTCACTACCAGCATCCCTTATTAGAACCAATCTTAAAAGAAACGTACGGTATTATTGTCTACCAGGAACAAATCATGCAAATCGCTGCTCAAATCGCTGGGTTTAGCTATGGCCAAGCCGATTTGTTGAGAAGAGCAGTAAGTAAAAAAAACCGTCAATTATTAGAAGAGCAACGTGCAGCATTTAGTCATGGTGCAATGAATAATGGTATTCAAGAAAATGTAGCAAATGAGTTGTTTCAACTCATTGTTCGTTTTGCTGATTACGGATTTCCAAAAAGTCATGCGGTTGCTTATAGTGTCATTTCGTTTCAACTAGCTTATTTTAAAGCTAATTATCCAGCGTATTTTTACGGAGCATTACTTGCATCGGTTAGTGGAAATGCCGATAAAATTGCGGAAATACAATTAGAAATGAATCGGTATGACGTGGAACTTTTAGGTCCAAGTATTTTTAAGAGTGACTATAGTTTCCGAGTAGAATCTGGAAAAATTCGGTACGGTCTTCAGTCCATAAAAGGGGTGTCGACTAATTTTGCACAGTTGCTGTTGTCTGTTCGAAAAGAACGAGAAAATCCGTGGCAAGATCTATTTGACTTAGCTGTCAGTTTATCTGCTTCCCAATTTTCTCGAAAACTAATAGAACCATTCATTTACGCTGGAGCCCTTGACGATTTCGGTAAGGACCGTTCTGTGTTATTAGCGACTTTGGATGCTGCAGTTAAATATGCAGAGTTAGTTCGACCCAATATGGAAACTGATTTGTTTTCAGGTTCTGTCCAGTCTTTCGGAAAACCTAAATATGTGAAAGCTTCTGATATGCCAAAAAGTAAGAAGCTACAATTTGAAAAAGAGACGTTGGGAATTTATATTTCTAGTCATCCAGTCGTAGAATGGAAATCGATGCAACAAAAAGAATTTCCAACTATTTATGAGACGACAAAACTTCCTGTAGGTAAAGTGGTGAGCATAGCTGGAATGATTCTGGAAGTAAAATCTATTCGCACAAAAAAAGGAGAGTCCATGTGTTTCTTCCACTTGCAGGATGAATCGGGGGATATCTCTGTCACGATGTTTCCGAAAGAATACGCGAACTTAAGTAAATTCATCCAGAGTGGTGAAATAATTGAAGTTCGAGGCAAATTAGATCAGCGACAAGGTGCCTTGCAATTAATCGTGCAAAACATCGAAAATCAATGATAAAATAACGAACCGCATTCTCATACTGTCATGAGAATGCGGTTTTTTAGTACATCGAATGAAGTTCTTAAATAGTTGGTGGCATTTTTCTCTGCAACTTAATGTTCAAAAGAATATAGAAACGTACTGCAAGAAATCTTCGTCCTCACTTCCTATTCACATTTTATTCGACAAAATCTCTCTATATCTTCACTTGCACGCTTTCTTTAAATTCGTTACTATAAAACTATTGAGTGGTCAGACCACTTTGTAAAATATGGAAATTATAAGTAGGTGCTTTTGTGACGACAGTCTCACAAAAAGGGTTTTTATCGATTGTTCGTTCTTTACGAGAATTAATTACGGCTGAAAATTTAAAAACAGGCGACAAACTTCCATCTGAAAGAGAATTAAGTGAGCGACTTGGCGTTGGACGGTCTTCCGTTCGAGAAGCTCTAAGAAGTTTGGAATTGTTAGGTTTAATCGAAACGAGACGTGGGGAAGGCACTTTTTTAACAGATTTTCGGAAGCATCAATTAGTAGAGGTTTTAGCAACGTTTATATTACAAGACAAACAATCCATCAAAGATGTACATATTACGAGACAAATTCTTGAAAAAGAAGCAATTTCTATTATCGTGGACAACGAAAGTGTACTAGCATTACCTATATGGAAAGGTCTACTTCTAAAGCTAGAACAAGACGAATCTTTTTTAATCGAATCGTTCATGAGGGAAATACTTGTGTTAGCTGAAAATCGACTCGCATTAAAAATGTGGATTCTTCTGCATCATTTTTCGAATAAACCGTACGACCATGATGCCTCTTTGAAAGAAAAAGAGGCAATTAACAGCTTTTTGATCGAACTTATTCAAGGTCACAAGGAACATGCACTGGATGCATACAGTACTTGGATGAAACTATATGAAAAGGATGTCAAACGATGAAAATTCGAGAACTTTTTGCGAAAAACAAAACACATATTGCGAAACCAGAATCTAAAGGTGCTGTTAATGATGTACCTGAAGGAATTATGACCAAATGTCCTGCATGTAAGAGTATTACGTTAACGAAAGATGTCCAAGAAAATAAGATGGTATGTCCATCGTGTGATCACCATTTTAAAATGACTGCGAGAGAACGAGTGGAAATTTTCTTAGATGATGACACATTTGAAAGTATGGATGATCATTTACAAACGGAAAATCCACTTCATTTTCCCGGATACACCGAAAAAGTAAATGCCGATGCAAAAAGAACAGGATTAAACGAAGCAGTCTTAACTGGTAAAGGAAAGCTTGGAGGAAATGAAATTGCTATTGCAATCATGGATTCTCACTTTCGTATGGGTTCAATGGGCTCTGTAGTTGGGGAAAAAATTACACGAGCAATTGAATATGCTACGGAACACAAATTACCATTTGTCATTTTCACGGCAAGCGGCGGAGCACGTATGCAAGAGGGTGTATTATCCTTAATGCAAATGGCAAAAACGAGCGTAGCCCTTAAGCGACATAGCGAACACGGACTTTTGTTTGTTTCGATACTCACGCACCCAACTACGGGTGGTGTTTCTGCAAGTTTTGCATCCGTGGGAGATATAAATTTAGCAGAACCTAAAGCACTCATTGGATTTGCAGGTAGACGTGTGATTGAACAAACGGTAAGGGAAAAGCTTCCGGAAAATTTTCAAACAGCAGAATTTTTGCTTGAACATGGTCAGATAGATCAAGTGGTTCATCGTAAAGACATGCGTCGCACTGTATCGACAATTATTAAACTGCACACGAACGGAGGCAAAAACAATGGTTAAAACGTTACCTTTCGAAGAACCAGTGGTGCAATTACGAGATAAAATCGCTGAGTTGCGCGAATTTACGACAACTTCAGACGTGGATTTAACGAATGAAATCGAGAACCTAGAGCAGCGGTTAGTCAAACTTGAAAATGATATTTATGACAATATTCAACCGTGGGATCGTGTACAAATTGCCCGTCATGCAGACCGTCCAACCTCACTCGATTATATCCATGGCATGATGACGGATTTTATAGAATTACATGGTGATCGGACATACGGAGATGATGCTGCGATCGTGAGTGGAATTGCTTCATTTAATGGCCAAGCGGTTACGGTGATTGGGCATCAAAGAGGAAAAGATACAAAAGAGAATATTCGCCGAAATTTTGGTATGCCTCATCCAGAGGGCTATCGTAAAGCGTTGCGTTTAATGAAACAAGCGGAGAAATTTGGTCGACCAATCATTTGTTTTATTGATACGAAAGGTGCTTATCCTGGAAAAGCAGCAGAAGAACGTGGTCAAAGCGAAGCGATCGCACGTAATTTAGTTGAGATGGCAGGATTAAAAGTTCCAACAATAAGTGTCGTAATCGGCGAAGGTGGGTCTGGTGGAGCACTAGCACTTGGCTTAGCGAATCGAATTTTAATGCTTGAAAACTCGACTTACTCGGTTATTTCCCCAGAAGGTGCAGCATCCATCCTTTGGAAAGATGCAGCATTGGCAAAGACTGCTGCAGAAGCGATGAAAATTACAGCTCCTGATTTATTGGAAATGAAAATCGTCGATGTGATTGTTCCAGAAGTTTTAGGTGGAGCACATCGCGAACTAGATAAACAAATCGAGTATCTCCAACAAGCCTTGCTAGATTCGTTAAATGAATTGCAAAAAATGACACCAGACCAACTTGTAGAGGATCGATATAGAAAATTCGCCGCTATTGGTCAATTTGCCGAATAGGATGCCCACAAAGCATCCTTTTTTTCTGCCATTTCTGTTGAAAACGTGGTAGTCTCAATATAGGATGAAAGCTTGATGGAGGTCTGACGTATGAAACGTATTGGAGTATTAACGAGCGGTGGAGATGCACCTGGTATGAATGCCGCAATTCGGGCTGTCGTTCGAAAGGCAATTTATCATGGCATGGAAGTAATGGGTATTTATAATGGATACCAAGGCTTAATTGATGGAAATATGAAACCGTTAGAATTAGGTTCTGTAGGGGATATCATACAACGAGGCGGAACAAAGCTTTATTCTGCAAGGTGTCCAGAATTTATTACTCCAGAAGGACAACAAAAAGGAATTCAGCAATTAAAAGCGCATGAAATTGAAGGTCTAGTCGTAATTGGTGGAGACGGTTCTTACCGAGGTGCCATGGTGCTAACTAAGCAGGGATTTCCATGTGTAGGAGTTCCCGGAACGATTGATAATGATATTCCTGGGACAGATTACACGATAGGTTTTGACACAGCACTAAATACGGTGATCGATTCGATAGATAAGATTCGCGATACCGCAACTTCACATGATCGTACGTTTGTCATTGAAGTAATGGGTCGAGATGCAGGAGATTTGGCTTTATGGGCAGGTTTAGCTGGTGGGGCTGAGACGATTATCATTCCAGAAGATCCCTTTGATATGAAGGACATCGTACAACGTCTTCAAAGTGGGCATGATCGTGGAAAAAAACACAGTATCATCATTGTTGCCGAAGGCGTGATGAGTGGGAATGAATTTGCTGATCGACTAAAAGAACATGCAAATATAGAAACGAGAGTGTCCGTGCTAGGTCACATTCAACGAGGTGGATCTCCTACAGCACGTGATCGTGTTTTAGCCAGTTTATTTGGTGCGCGAGCAGTGGAGTTATTGCGAGACGATAAAGGTGGTCTTGCCGTTGGAATGAAAAACAATCAAGTGGTAGACTATACGATGATTGAAGCATTCGAAGGAAGCCATCAAACAGATTTAAGTATGTATCAGCTTTCAAAAGAATTAGCGATATAAAACGGAGATGACATGTAAATGAGAAAAACGAAAATAGTTTGTACAATTGGCCCTGCAAGTGAATCCCTAGAGGTTCTAGAACAGTTAATCGAAAGTGGCATGAATGTCGCGAGATTGAATTTTTCTCACGGTTCTCATGAAGAACATTTAGAGCGTATCAAGCGTATACGAGAAGTTGCAGCTAAAACAGGAAAAGTGGTTGGAATCCTTCTTGACACAAAAGGACCAGAAATTCGTACACATAATATGGAAAACGATGCAATCGAGTTAGTAGATGGACAATCGATTGCAATTTCCATGACTGAAGTACTTGGAACTAACAAGATGTTTTCGATTTCCTACGACAAATTAATCGAGGATGTAAAAGAAGGTTCCATTATTTTATTAGACGATGGCTTAATTGAACTACGTGTAACTTCTATCGAAGCAGAAAAAGGGCTTATTCATACGAATGTTTTAAATGCAGGCGTGTTGAAAAATAAAAAAGGTGTCAATGTTCCAGGCGTTTCCGTACAGCTACCCGGTATGACAGAAAAAGACGCCAACGATATTTTATTTGGAATTGAACAAGATGTCGATTTCATTGCTGCATCTTTTGTGCGTCGGGCGAAAGACGTCATGGAAATTCGTGAATTGTTAGAGAAAAATGACGGTTCCTCTATTCAAATTATCCCTAAAATAGAAAACCAAGAAGGCGTCGATAATATTGATGAGATTCTACAAGTAGCGGATGGTTTAATGGTAGCACGAGGTGATTTAGGTGTGGAAATCCCTGCTGAAGAAGTACCGTTAGTACAAAAAGAATTAATTGCGAAGTGTAATTTTGCCGGGAAGCCAGTCATCACAGCGACTCAAATGTTGGACTCCATGCAACGTAATCCTAGACCAACGAGAGCAGAAGCAAGTGACGTTGCAAATGCTATTTTAGACGGAACAGATGCCATTATGCTTTCTGGAGAAACAGCTGCCGGAATTTATCCTGTGGAATCGGTTGAAACGATGGATAAGATTGCCATTCGGACAGAAAAAGCGATTGATTATCGTGCATTAGTGTCAGCAAAAAGTAAAAGTCGCGGAGTCAACATGACAGAAGCAATTGGCCAAGCTGTTGCGCATACCGCAATTAATTTAAATGTTAAAGCAGTCATCGCTCCAACGGAGAGTGGACATACGGCACGAATGATCTCAAAATATCGTCAAAATTCGCCTGTTATTGCTGTGACATCTTCTGAAAGACCTTCAAGAAAACTCACACTTGTTTGGGGTGTCTATCCTATTGTAGGAAAAAAAGTATACTCTACAGATGAAGTGCTAGAACGTTCGGTTGATGAAAGTATTGAACACGGGTATGTCGATCATGGAGATTTAGTCGTAATAACAGCAGGGGTACCTGTAGGTGAAGCGGGTACAACGAATTTGATGAAAGTACATCTCATTGGTGACGTTGTGTCAAAAGGACAGGGAATTGGAAAAGATGTCGCTTATGGTGAAGCAGTAGTCATTCGCAATGCAAGTGAAATTAGCGCCGAAGAAGCAAAAGGAAAGATCATTGTGACCATTGGTTCCGATCGTGAAATGATGCCAGCAATAGAAGGTTGTGCAGGTCTAATAACAGAAGAAGGTGGACTTACTAGTCATGCGGCTGTCGTTGGACTAAGTTTAGGAATACCTGTAATTGTTGGAGTAAATAACGCAACGAATCTTCTTGTAAACGGTGATGATATTACCATGGATGCAGAAACAGGAGTCATCTATAAGGGTCACGCTAGCGTACTATAATCACAAGGAGGGGCATGTATGAAAGCATTACTACTCGCAATAATTGTGCTCCCAGCGCTTGAACTAGCCTTACTAATGTGGGTTGGTTCTAACGTTGGAATCATGCAAACGCTGCTCATCATTCTACTAACAGGTGTACTTGGTGCGTACTTTGCTAAAAAGCAAGGGTTAAAAGCATTTCGAGATATTCAGTTGCAGTTTAAACGGATGGAAGCACCAGGCGATGCTGTCATAGACGGGTTATGTGTATTTGCTGGCGGAATCATGCTTCTAGCGCCTGGGTTAATTACCGACTTATTTGGTTTTTTTCTCCTGTTTTCTCCAACAAGGAATATGATAAAGCCACTTATATATCGTTGGATCAAAAAGAAAATGAAAAATGGACAAATTATTGTCATGCGTCCTTAGAACGTTTTTAGTAAAAGAGATATAATTGTTTCAAAAGGTCGAAATCCGAACAATCATTCGATACATTATTTTAGTGATCGAATGGGTTCGGATTTTTCTCTATTATTTAGAGAAACGCTTGATTTGATGAGACTTTTACGTCTATCTCCAATTGTTTTTGAAACAATTTCATGCTAAGAAATTTGTATAGATATTCATTCACAGAGCTTCATCTTTCATTATTGGATGTAAAGTGATAGTAAGTAGCGAGAAAAATTGGGCTTAAAATAAGACCATATATGCCAAAGAAGATGATGGATGCAGCTCCGATAAAAAATGTAATGATAGGTCTTGTATGAACAGAGTTTGCCCACAAATAATTTTCCAGAAGTTGTCGGATGATGATGAGAATGCAGTATAGGCAAGTTAAATAGATTGCAATCATCTTACTGTCGATCAGAATGAAATAAACAATCATGGGGAAAAGAATCATGCCTGTCCCTATAAAGGGGATTAAATCTGCAAGCGTTATTAGACTCGAAGCTTGTAAGGGTGAATGGAAACCGATGATCAGGAAGCCTGTCGATAAAACGACAAAAGTAACTAGTAAGAGTTGAGTTTCAATTTTTACAAAAATAGTAAGTAAGGATGTGCTTTTCTGAAAGAAGAAAAGTGCTTCTTTTTTTATTTTTCGTGGAAAGAAATCAAATATCCAGTAACGATTACGGAAAGATTCATATAGCGAAAAAAACAAAGCAAAACAAAATAAAACGAATTCGAAAAATTTAGTGGGAATTTCAGATAAAATAGATGGAATAGTTGTTTGGATTTTTTCCATGTAAAGAATGAGTTGTCGATCTAGAGCAGAAAGAATTTGGTTAGAGGTAGGAGAGTCTAGCAAAGTACCTTGTTGTAATAGATAAATGGTGTCCTTAATTTGCAACCATGTAAGTGTTAAAAAAATGCTCGCCGATGCAGCTGCAATAAGACAAAAAAGAAACAGCGTCAGTAATGTGGAAAAAATTCGGGGTATTTTTAGCCTGTTCGTTAAAAAAAGGCTTATTGGAGATAAAAAGTATGCTACGATAATTCCTGCAGTTAAAGGCATAGCATGAAATGCTATACCGATAATTAGCAGGATAAGAATCATTTTTTTCCACTCTATTTTTTGAAACAAATACGACATCCTTCAGCAAATTAGTTAAAAATAATCGTTTTCATTCACAAAGAAGTCAAAATTGATTATAATGGCTATGTAAGTGATTTCATATTCGGTTCATAAAAGCAGATGAGCCTTCCGTCTGCATTTTTTTATGTAGAGGAATGGCTAATATTAGAAAAGGAGCGATACAAATGTCATCAGCAAAAGGTCTTGAGGGTATTGTCGCTACTCAATCAGCGATAAGCTCGATTATTGACGACACTCTTACATACGTAGGGTATGATATTGATGATTTAGCAGATCATGCAAGTTTTGAAGAGGTAGTATATTTACTATGGCACCAACGTCTTCCAAAAGCAGACGAACTTGCAGAATTAAAACAACAATTAGCAGATAATATGTCTGTACCAGAAGAGGTATTAGCTCATTTTAAAACGTATCCAATCGAGAAAGTGCACCCAATGACAGCACTTCGCACTGCGGTGTCTATGCTTGGATTATATGACGAGAAAGCAGAAGACATGTCTGACGAAGCGAATTACTTAAAAGCAATTCAGCTTCAAGCAAAAATGTCTACACTTGTTACCGCTTTTGCACGAGTTCGTAAAGGCTTAGAGCCAATTCAACCGAAATCGGATTTAAGCTATGCAGCGAACTTCCTTTATATGTTAACGGGAGAAATGCCAGAAGACATCGCTGTGGAAGCATTCAATAAAGCTCTAGTATTACATGCAGACCATGAGTTAAATGCTTCGACATTTACTGCTCGTGTTTGTGTAGCTACTTTATCTGATGTTTACTCCGGCGTTGTAGCTGCGATTGGCGCTCTTAAAGGACCGTTACATGGTGGAGCTAACGAACAAGTAATGAAAATGTTAATGGAAATCGGCTCTGTCGATCGCGTTGATTCTGTCATCCAAGAAAAATTAAACAACAAAGAAAAAATTATGGGCTTCGGTCACCGCGTATATCGTAAAGGTGATCCACGTGCTAAGCATTTACGTGAAATGTCAAAAAAATTAACAGCACTTCGTGGAGAAGAAAAATGGTATGAGATGTCAATTAAAATTGAAGATATCGTAACAGGACAAAAGAATTTACCACCAAATGTAGATTTCTATTCTGCTTCTGTGTACCATTCATTAAATATTGATCATGATTTATTCACACCAATATTTGCAGTTTCTCGCGTATCGGGCTGGTTAGCTCATATTTTAGAACAATATGCAAACAACCGTTTAATCCGTCCACGTGCGGAATATATCGGACCTGGAATGCAAAAATATGTTCCCGTGAATGAACGATAAGCTGTAAAATAACTGATTTCTTTTGAAAGAAAGAACGAGTATTTAGGAGGAAATTTATATGACAAACGGCGGTAAAATTTCAGTTGAGAATGGCGTATTAAACGTGCCAAATAATGCAATTATTCCTTATATTGAAGGAGACGGAACGGGTCCAGATATTTGGGCTGCAGCTTCTCGTGTATTAGAAGCATCTGTTGAAAAAGCATACAATGGTGAAAAATCAATTGTATGGAAAGAAGTTTTAGCTGGACAAAAAGCATTCGACAAAACTGGCGAATGGTTACCAGAAGAAACTTTAGAAGTGATTCGTGAGTATTTAATTGCAATTAAGGGACCTCTTACAACACCAGTGGGTGGGGGAATTCGTTCTCTTAACGTTGCACTACGTCAAGAATTAGACTTGTATACATGTTTACGTCCTGTACGTTACTTTGAAGGTGTCCCATCACCTGTGAAACGTCCAGAAGATACAGATATGGTTATTTTCCGTGAAAATACGGAAGATATCTATGCTGGTATCGAGTATGCAAAAGGTTCAGATGAAGTGAAAAAAGTCATCGAATTTTTACAAACTCAAATGGGAGTAAACAAAATTCGTTTCCCTGAAACTTCAGGTATCGGTATTAAACCAGTTTCTGAAGAAGGAACAAAACGTTTAGTTCGTGCTGCTTTAAACTATGTGATTAAAGAAGGCCGTGAATCATTAACGTTAGTACACAAAGGGAATATTATGAAGTTTACTGAAGGTGCTTTTAAAACTTGGGGTTATGAAGTTGCAGAGCAAGAATTTGGTGATAAAACGTTCACTTGGAACCAATATGATCAAATTAAAGAAGAAAAAGGTGCAGAAGCAGCAGACAAAGCTCAAGCAGATGCATTAGCTTCTGGTAAAATTTTAGTAAAAGATTCTATTGCAGATATCTTCTTACAACAAATTTTAACTCGTCCAAGCGAGTTTGATGTTGTTGCTACAATGAATTTAAATGGAGATTACATTTCGGATGCACTAGCTGCACAAGTTGGTGGGATTGGAATTGCTCCTGGTGCTAATATTAACTATGTAACAGGTCACGCAATCTTTGAAGCAACTCATGGTACTGCACCAAAATATGCTGGATTAGATAAAGTAAATCCTTCTTCTGTTATCCTTTCTGGAGTTTTAATGTTAGAACACCTTGGATGGACGGAAGCAGCTAAATTAATCATGGATTCTATGGAAAAAACAATTGCATCTAAAGTCGTAACATATGACTTTGCTCGTTTAATGGACGGTGCTAAAGAAGTGAAATGTTCTGAGTTTGCAGACGAATTAATCAAAAATCTATAATAGCCTTCATGTAATCAGTTACATTTACCCCGCCAACTTTTTAGGTTCGGCGGGGTTCAACTTATCTATTTAGGAGAGGGTAACGTGACAAACGAACGTAAAAAGATTTCTGTCATTGGATCAGGTTTCACAGGTGCAACAGCTGCTTTTCTATTTGCTCAGAAAGAGCTAGGAAATGTCGTATTAGTCGATATTCCTCAAAATGAAAATCCTACGAAAGGAAAAGCGCTGGATATTCTGGAATCTGGTCCTATTTTAGGCTTCAATACGTCTGTTAAGGGTACTTCGAGTTATGAGGATACGCGAGATTCTGATATTGTCATTATTACTGCTGGAATTGCAAGAAAGCCTGGAATGAGTCGAGATGATTTAGTTCAAACAAATCAACAAGTTATGCAATCAGTCACAAAAGAAATTGTAAAGTTCTCACCAAATGCGATTCTACTTGTTTTGACTAATCCAGTTGATGCAATGACCTATACCGTTTTTCAAGCATCTGGTTTTCCAAAGGAACGCGTCATTGGTCAATCTGGTGTACTTGATACAGCTCGTTTCCGTACATTTGTTGCAGAAGCACTTTCACTAGCTCCTCAAGATATAACTGGTTTCGTTTTAGGTGGACACGGAGATGATATGGTTCCGTTAATCCGCTATTCTTACGCTGGTGGAATTCCGATTGATACATTACTAAGTCCATCTGAAATTGAGGCAATTGTAGAGCGAACCAGAAAAGGTGGCGCAGAGATTGTCAATTTACTTGGAAATGGTTCCGCTTATTATGCTCCGGCAGCTGCTTTAGTTGAAATGGCGGAAGCGATTTTAAACGATCAAAAACGTGTCCTTCCTTCCATTGCTTATTTAGAAGGGGAATATGGGTTTGATGGGATTTATATCGGAGTTCCAACGGTATTAGGTGCAAAGGGAATTGAGCAAATCATCGAATTAGAGTTGTCAGATGAAGAAAAAAGCGCGTTTTCTAAATCGGCAGAATCAGTTCGTTCTGTTATGAATAGTCTACGTAACTAATCACGTCGAGTAGGTGGGAACCTGCTCGATTTTTTTTGTGCTTATTGGTACTATTAAAGCAAGTGAAGATGGGAGAGGAGAATGACTATGTTATTGGGGAAAAAAAGAAAATTAGGCAGAAAAATAGACGAAATTTCCGTTGGAGAAAAGTTGAAACTAACCGAAAAAATCGAAGATAAAGACTTATTGTTATATTTAGGTTTAACGAATGATGGGAATCCTTTATACATTCAGCACGATTTTGCTTCTCAAACTTCTTATGAAAAACCTATTGTTCCAACTATTATGTTAACCGGCATTGTTACATCGGCCATTTCAAAATACTTACCCGGTCCGGGTTCTCATATATTAGAGCAGCATTTACGTTTCCCAAAAGCAGTATATCATTATGAAACAATTGAATTTTTACTAACTGTAACTGACGTACAACCATCATCGAATAAAGTAAATGTTTCCATCATCGCGCATGATCAGCAAGGAGACGTTGTGATAGAAGGGGACGTTTGGTGTTCTCCTCCGTTAATTGAAAACAAGCTGACTTCTCATGCGATGGAAAATTTCTAATTAGACCAATGGGGGAAGAAAATGTCGAAAAAAATATTAGTTGTCGATGACGAACCTTCTATTGTCACGCTCATAGAGTACAATCTCACGCAAGCTGGTTACGAAGTCATAACAGCCAGTAACGGCCAAGAGGCACTTACACTTGCAGAAATGGAACGTCCAGATTTAATGGTATTAGATATTATGTTACCACTGTTAGATGGAATGGAAGTATGTAAAGCAGTTCGTCAGAAAAAACTTCCAATATCTATTATTATGTTAACTGCCAAAGAAGATGAACTTGACAAAATACTTGGACTAGAATTAGGTGCCGATGATTACATGACAAAACCATTTAGTCCTCGTGAAGTCTCTGCTCGAGTAAAGGCTGTGTTACGTCGTAGTACAGGATATTTGAATGAGAAAGATCTCTCTTCTGAAGATCGAAAATTAGACTTTGGAAAATTAGTGTTATATCCAAACCGTTATGAGGTACTTTTAAATGGCGAAAAGATAGATTTTACTTCGAAGGAATTTGAACTCCTCGTGTATCTAGTGGAGAATAAAAACAGAGTGCTAACACGTGACCAATTATTAAGTGCTGTTTGGAATTATGAATTTGCAGGAGACACACGAATTGTGGATGTTCACGTAAGCCATTTACGTGAAAAAATAGAAGAAGATACGAAAAAACCTAGTTATATTAAAACGGTTCGAGGAATGGGATACAAGTTTGAGGAGCCGAAAAACCAATGAAATCATTGCACAGAAATTGGATGATTGCGTTTAATACATGCATTATTGTTGTTCTAGCTGGCTTAGGAATTGTAATAAGTCAGCTTTTTCCCGTTTTATCTGGGAATTCTTCTCCTACATCTTTACGCATAGGGACAGAAAAAATCGGGATTGTATTTTATGTAGTATCACTCCTCATCGTGTTACTTGTTATTTTCCTCTTCATTGTGAATCGGTTTGCACGTAATTATTTTGATCATCTCGATCACATATCCTCTACCGCAATTGAACTAGCAAAAGGCAATTATCGAGCACGTGTTTTCGAATTGCCTAATTCTGCTACTGAATCGTTAAGTAAATCGATGAACGTTCTTGCGCGAAATTTACAAGAAATATCGGACAGACGTCTTCTTGAAAAAGAACGATTAAACACGTTGATTGAGACAATGGATAGCGCACTATTAATGATTGATCGTGATGGAAGAATATCCATAATGAATAAACATTTCCAACAGCTTTTCCGTGTACATTCAGGGAAGTCTCCTAAATATTTGCAGGAGCTACATTTACCAAAAGAAATCTTATCGTTTATTGAATTAGTTTTTCTCACGGAAAACTCAAAAAGACAGCAAATGACGATTCAATATTCTGGTTTACAAAATCGTATAGATGTCTTTGGATCTCCTGTAATAGGGGAACATGGGAGATGGTTGGGGATTGTCATTGTCGCTCACGATATAACAGAGTTGATGAAATTGGAACAAATACGTAAAGACTTCGTGGCGAATGTCTCACACGAACTACGCACACCAATTACTGCAATAAAAGGATTTTCTGAAACACTTTTAGATGGTGCATACCAAGATGAAAAAGCTTTATTAAATTTTCTCGAAATTATTTTCAAAGAGAGCAATCGATTACAATTACTTATCAATGATTTATTAGAACTATCAAAAGCAGAACAACAGGATTTTAATTTAACAAAAGTGAATGTGAATTTAAAAGAGATTATCTTAGAAGCAGTGGAAATTTTATCACCTCGAGTAGAAGAGAAAAATTGTTCCATTGTGTATCTTTCGAATGAGGATGTTTTCTTATCGGCCGATCGGTATCGTCTAATGCAAGTCGTGGTAAACTTACTATCGAATGCCGTCACATACTCCCAAGATGGTACGACGATCAAGATCGCCATTGAAAATCGAGAGAAAGAAGTCCTGTTTTCTATTGAGGACGAAGGAATTGGAATTGCTTCAGAAGAACTCAACCGAATATTTGAACGATTTTACCGAGTGGATCGGGCAAGAAGTAGAAACTCAGGTGGCACTGGCCTAGGCTTGGCTATTGTAAAGCATTTAATAGAAGCGCATAAAGGGACGATCCAAGTGGAAAGTGAGCCTGGAATAGGAACAAAATTCACGGTGTTTTTACCGAAGTAAGGAGTGGACTGGGAATGACAAAAAATAAACTAGTCTTATTAGATGGAAATAGTTTAGCGTACCGAGCATTTTTTGCGTTACCTTTACTGACGAACGATAAAGGAATACATACTAATGCGGTATATGGATTTACGCTCATGCTGCAAAAAATCCTGGAAGACGAAAAACCAACGCATCTTTTGGTAGCTTTTGATGCGGGGAAAACTACATTTCGCCATGAAACGTTTCAGGAATATAAAGGTGGACGACAAAAGACACCTCCTGAGTTATCCGAGCAATTTCCTTACATTCGAAAGCTTTTGAAAGCATACGGGATTAGAGAATACGAATTACCAAATTATGAAGCAGATGATATCATTGGTACGTTTAGCAAGCAATCAGAACAACAAGGAGATACCGTGATTATAGTCAGCGGCGATAAAGATTTAACTCAACTCGCATCTAACACGACTAGTGTATACATTACGAAAAAAGGGCTTACCGATTTAGAAGTGTATACACCTGAACATGTAAAAGAAAAGTATGGACTTACACCGCAACAGATTATTGATATGAAAGGCTTGATGGGGGATTCTTCTGATAATATTCCTGGTGTGCCAGGAGTTGGAGAAAAAACAGCTATTAAATTGCTTGTTGAGTATCAATCTGTGGAAAATGTGTTAGAAAATATCGACAGCATAAGTGGTGCTAAATTAAAAGAACGCTTAACCGAAAATAAAGAGCAGGCAATCATGAGCAAACAACTTGCAACGATTGAAACAAATGCGCCAATTGAGATCAACATGGAAGACTTGCAATATAGTGGGGCAAATGAAGACGATGTCATCGACATTTGGAAAGAGTTATCGTTCAATTCCTTATTAGAAAAAAGCGAGTATGTTCAAGAATCACAACCAATTGAAGAAATTTCGTACGAGATTGTTTCAAGCTTGACGAAAGATTTACTTGAAAAAGAAATGGCAATACACATTGAAATGTATGATGAACACTATCACAGCGCCGAAATTCTGGGATTTGGATTGACCGGAGAGAGACAGTCGTATTTTATTACTCCTGACATACTCTCCTCCTCACCAGATTTAAAAGAATGGTTAGAATCAAGTGATACCAAAAAATTAGCAGTAGACTCAAAAGCAACGATTGCAGCTCTCCACCGATTGGGAATCGATGTGAAGGGTATCACATTCGATTTTATTTTAGCATCCTATATTGCGAATCCAGGAATCTCATCAGCTGATTTACAAAGTCTTGCGCAAGAGTTCCAGTATCGAAATATCAACAGTGAAGATCAAGTTTATGGAAAAGGTGCTAAAAAAGCAATTCCATCTCAGACTGATTTAGCGGACCACGTTATTCGTAAAACGTATATGGTTTGGCAATTAAAAGATGCCATACAAGCAAAACTTCGTGAAAATAATCAGTATGAGCTATACGCTGAACTGGAACTTCCTCTTGCTTTGATTTTAGGAGATATGGAAGCAGAAGGGATCAAAGTTGATCGGAAAACACTAGTAGATCTAGGGGAAGAATTAACTCGACGTATTTCAGAAGTAGAAGAGAAAATTAATACACTTGCTGGTGAAAAAGTAAATAGTAATTCACCAAAGCAATTAGGTGTGTTGTTGTTTGAAAAATTAGGACTGCCTGTATTGAAAAAAACAAAAACAGGCTACTCCACTGCAGCAGATGTACTGGAAAAATTAGAAGGCCAGCATGAAATTATTGCGCCAATTCTTTTGTATCGACAGTTGGTAAAATTAAATTCGACTTACATTGAAGGATTACTAAAAGAGATTGGAACGGATGAAAAAATTCATACTCGTTATCAACAAGCCTTAACGCAAACGGGTAGACTAAGTTCTATTCAACCGAATTTACAAAATATACCAATACGTTTAGAAGAAGGAAGAAAAATTAGAAAAGCTTTCATTCCGTCTCAGAAGGATTGGGTGCTTTTCGCTGCGGATTATTCTCAAATCGAATTACGTGTACTTGCACACATGTCTGGTGACGCATCATTAATTGAAGCATTTCAACAAGATATGGACGTCCATACGAAAACAGCAATGGATGTATTTCACGTGTCCCAAGAAGATGTAACTAGTGAAATGAGACGCGCAGCTAAAGCAGTAAATTTCGGCATTGTATACGGAATTAGTGATTACGGCTTGTCGCAAAATTTATCCATTACGAGAAAAGAAGCGGCAGAATTTATCGAACGTTATTTAGAAACTTTCCCTGGTGTTAAACAATACATGCACGATATTGTGCAAGATGCAAAACAAAAAGGGTATGTTCAAACCATTATGAATCGCAGAAGATATTTACCAGATATCACAAGCTCGAACTTCAACTTACGGAACTTTGCAGAGCGAACTGCGATGAACACACCGATACAGGGTAGTGCTGCAGATATTATAAAAAAAGCAATGATTGATATGGATCATCGTTTAAAGGCAGAGAATCTTCAAGCGAAGATGTTGCTACAAGTACATGATGAATTAATTTTAGAGGCTCCTAAAGAAGAACTAGAACTATTACAAAAGCTCGTTCCTGAAGTGATGGAACATGCCGTTAAGTTAAATGTACCTTTAAAAGTAGATGCAGCTTTTGGCAACACTTGGTACGAAACAAAGTAGGTGAAAATATGCCGGAATTACCAGAAGTAGAAGGGGTTGTTCGTTCTTTACAACCTTTTGTGAAACATAAACGGTTGGAAGAAATAGAAATCTCAAGAACTATTCAACTTTCCCATGAAAATGGAAAAGAAGCGATTATCAAAGGAATGGATCCGGATCAGTTTGCCAATGCTTTGCTTCATTGGGAAATAAAAGCCGTTACGCGAAAAGCAAAGTACATTTATTTTCATTTAACAAAAGAGGGAAATTCAGCGCTTTTAGTCAATCATCTCGGAATGACTGGCGCGTGGTTTTACGTGAAGGACATTCATGACATACGAGAAGAAAAGTTCGCGAAGCATCGTCACGTTACGTTTTTGCTGAGTGATGGTCATTATCTTGTCTATTCAGATATTCGACGATTTGGTGAATTGCGATTGCTAGAGAATGAACAGTCGCATTCTCCGCTTCTTCAAATCGCTCCAGAACCATTTGATGAAAAAGCGGAAGAATTTTTTATCCAACGGTCAAAAGAAAATAAGTACGTTAATAAAACAATTAAAGAGACGATTATGGATGGTCAGGTAGTATCGGGTTGCGGAAATATATATGCAACGGAAGCGTTATACAGAATGAGAATACTACCAACTAAACGTGTGAAGACAATTAGTATTGTAAAAAGGCGACAACTTTTTCAAGCAATTGTAAACGTCCTACTAGAAAGTATTGAAGCAGGTGGGAGTTCAATATCCGATTATCGTTCGATAAATGGAGAAGCGGGTTCCATGCAAGACAGGCTTCAAATGTATGGAAAGAAAAACTGTCCAACATGTGGAAAGACAGTTTTACAAAAAGTAATTGCAGGAAGAAACTCGTGGTATTGCACAAGTTGTCAGAAGTGAGGGGTAACATGATCATTGGCTTAACGGGAAGTATAGCAAGTGGAAAAAGTACGATATCCTCTATGTTGCGAGAGAAAGGGTATCCGATCATAGATGCAGATCAGGTGGCTAGAGACGTCGTAGCAATCGGTACGCCTACTCTTGGAAAAATTGCAGTAATATTTGGAGAACAAGTGTTACTTGAAGATGGTTCGTTGAATCGCGATAAGTTAGGATCGATTATTTTTAACCATCCTGCTGAACGAAAAAAATTGAACGACATCATGCATCCAGCGATTCGACAAGAAATGTTACGTCAACAAAAGGAACATGAAGAATCGGGGCACGAAACAATTGTAATGGATATCCCATTATTATTTGAATCGAAATTACAGCATTTTGTTGATAAAATTTTGGTCGTATCTGTGACAGAAGAGATACAGTTAGAACGATTAATGAAACGGAACAATTTATCGCTAGAAGATGCCAACATGCGAATCGCTTCACAATTACCAATTTCGGAGAAAGTAAAGCTGGCTGATGCGGTAATTTATAACAACGATTCACTTGAATCTTCCAAAAAACAACTCGAAAAGATTCTTTTAAATTGGGACGTTTGATGTCCCGATTTCAGAATAATAGAACTTTGAGATATTGATAGAATAATGTTTACCTCCATTTTATATGTGTTATACTATTTATCAGAAATAGGATTATCAGTATAACCCAGTTTTCAGGAGGATGAATATGTCAACGAAAGTAGCTATTAACGGATTTGGAAGAATTGGTAGAATGGTGTTTCGACAAGCAATTTTAGATGACTCGTTAGAAATTGTCGCAATCAATGCAAGTTATCCATCTGAAACTCTTGCTCATTTAATTAAATACGATACAAATCATGGTACTTTTCAAGGGGAGGTTATCCCACAAGAAAACTCTCTTGTTGTTAATGGCAAAAAAGTAAAGCTTGTGAGTGATCGTGATCCATTAAATTTACCATGGAAAGAATTAGGAATTGATATCGTTATTGAAGCAACTGGAAAATTTAATGAACGTGAGAAAGCAGCTCTTCATTTACAAGCTGGCGCGAAAAAAGTAATTTTAACGGCTCCAGGTAAAAATGAAGATGTCACAATCGTTATGGGTGTAAATGATGATGTCTTAAATATTGAACAACATGATGTTATTTCGAATGCTAGTTGCACGACGAACTGTTTAGCTCCAGTAGCTAAAGTGTTAAATGATGCATTCGGCATAGAGAACGGCTTAATGACAACTGTACATGCTTATACGAATGATCAGAAGAACTTAGATAATCCACATAAAGATTTACGTCGAGCGCGTGCTTGTGCCCAATCCATCATTCCTACTTCCACAGGAGCGGCGAAAGCTCTTTCTTTAGTTCTTCCTGAATTAAAAGGAAAGCTTCACGGAATGGCATTACGAGTTCCAACTCCAAATGTTTCTTTAGTTGATTTAGTAGTTGACTTAGAGAAGTCCGTAACGGTTGAGGAAGTAAATCGTGCGTTTGAGGAAGCGTCTACGGGTGCGATGGCTGGCGTATTAAATATTACGATGGAACCGCTTGTATCTATCGATTTTAATACTAATACTAGCTCAGCTGTAGTAGATGGCCTTTCTACAATGGTCATTGGAGATCGCAAAGTCAAAGTGTTAGCATGGTACGACAATGAGTGGGGCTATTCTGCTCGAGTTGTAGATTTAACGAAAAAAGTAAGTGCAGCATTAAAACAAACCGTGACAAATTAAGTGATAGTTCAAAGCTGTACTATGTGATCCTAATGGACTCATAGTGCAGCTTTTTTATCTTAATGTTAGTTGCAAAATCTATCAAAATTCACACTATACAATCATGTTTTAATTTTTTATATTGCATTGTCTTCTGCTACGAATTATAATGTGATTCGTGTACTTAATAGGGACACTTGGCTGCTTAAAGGGTTAGGACCTCTCTGGACTAACTTTCCCCCGTGGTAGTCGACTTTGATAGTTCGTTGTAAAAATATTTTATCAAAGGGGGAAACGAACCATGGAAACAATGGGACGTCATGTAATTGCTGAACTTTGGGAATGCGATTTCGAGAAGTTAAATGATATGTCATTTATCGAGCGTACATTTGTTGATGCAGCACTGAAGTCAGGTGCTGAGATTCGCGAAGTGGCATTTCACAAATTTGCACCTCAAGGTGTAAGTGGTGTAGTCATCATATCTGAATCACATTTAACAATTCACAGCTTCCCAGAACATGGCTATGCTAGCATTGATGTGTATACGTGTGGAGATTTAGATCCCACTATTGCTGCAAATTATATTGCGGATGCACTTCTATCTGGTCATCGTGAAATGGTCGAAGTGCCACGCGGCATTGGACCAGTAAAGATCGATCAAGCTCGTGAAATAGTACATGCTTAGTTAACAAACATACAAGAGCAGGGGATTATTCCTCTGCTTTTTGCTTTATATCGTTATGGATCATCCAAAAAATGTGAAGAAAACTTTTTTGTGATCGATCTATCATTTGTTATAATAGAAGTTCGATAGTAGAAATGTTACGGAAGTAAAAGTATAGGAGATAAGATTGATGAGATGTCCATCATGTGTGAACACACAAACGAGAGTAGTAGATTCTCGTCCAGTAGATGAAAATAAGTCGATTCGAAGAAGAAGAGAGTGCGAAGCATGTGGATTTCGCTTTACTACTTTTGAAAAAGTAGAAGAAACACCATTAATTGTTGTGAAAAAAGATGGTTCGAGGGAAGAGTTTAGTCACGAAAAAGTGGTCAGAGGATTAATTCGTGCTTGCGAAAAAAGACCAGTTTCTTATGATGTTTTAGAAGATGCAGTTTTTTCTATTGAAAAAGAATTACGCAAACTTGGTACATCTGAAGTGAAATCAGAAAAAGTTGGCGAAATGGTGATGGATCGGTTATCTTCTATTGATGAAGTTGCTTATGTTCGCTTCGCTAGTGTGTATCGACAATTTAAAGATATAAATGTATTTATAGATGAATTGAAAGATTTACTGAAGAAAAATCCGATTGAGTAGGAGGGTAAGTTGTGCAACAATTATTCAAGGAATTGCAAGCAATCGATAGTTGTACTGTACAACTCTCCACCGATTTATCCGATAAACATCGACAGGTTGCTACATTATTGTATCGTCCGATTATTGGATCTCCTGCATTAAATACGTACTTTGCAATGTGGTCTACTGCTGAAGTAAGCAAAATGTCCTCTTTGAATCATTACTTTTTCATGGAAATGACTGGACTGTCTCTATCCGATTTCTTACAAGCTCGAATTACTCTAGAAGCAATTGGGCTACTTAAAACGCACAAACGCGATGGTCAGGATCTGCGGGAATTTTCGTATACAGTTCTTGCACCAGTTTCAGGGAATCAGTTTTTCTTAGAACCTATTTTGTCTACCATGCTATTTAGAAGCACGGATGAAAAAGTATACCGGAAATTACGCGAATTTTTCCAGCTTGAATCAGTAAAAACAAAGGATTCATATGAGGATGTCTCTCGTAACTTCCATGATGTTTTTACCAATAAAGTAGACATTCATCTTCAAAAAGAATTGCTAGCGGCAGATTCTGATTTACTGACAGAGAAAAAAGTTGGCCCAGCTTTTGATTGGACAACATTCAACTTTGATCTTCTATTTGAAGGTTTGAAAAAACAGCTCATTCCCACAAACTATATTGGTATCGATCAAAAAATGCTTATTGCTAAAATGGCGTTCTTGTACAACTTAAATGCCATTGACATGCAAAAAATTGTTTTAATGAGTATTAACGAAGATAATCGCTTAATCGAAGAACTGCTCGTGAAAAATGCAGCAGATTTTTATAAATTAACGGTGTCAACTACCCCTCCAAAAATTCAATCGGTTTCAGCAGTTAAAAAAGCCTCAGTACCTGCACCGGTGTCTGAATCAAAAGATGAACAGTTAATTGCTTATTTTGAGGAAATTCCACCAATAGAATTATTGCGAGATATTGCAAACGGGAAAGAACCGCTTCCTGTCGATGTCGAACTTGCGAATAGCCTAGTTTCGACATATGGATTTAGTCCTGGCGTAGTGAATGCACTTATCCAATTTGTGATGATTAAAGCAAAAATGAAATTAAATAGAAACTATGTGATGAAAATTGCATCGCACTGGCAGCGAGAAAATATCGTAACTGCTGCTCAAGCGATAGAGATTTCAAGAAAAGAACACGATCAGTACCTTGAGTGGAAAAATGAAGCCTCCACAAAACAAACAAAATTCTTTCATAAAAACAGAAATGGTAGAGAAGAAATCGTTCCAGAATGGTTTGAAAAAGCGAAGCAGGCGAGAAAGGACAAAAAGGCGCAGCCAGAGGATCAAGTAACGGACGAATATTTAGAAAAACGTCGAAAACTGATGGCTGACTTAGGTATTTCAGAAGGGCAGGAGAAGTAAATGGAACCAATTAGTGAAACTCTAAAACGTGTGGTTAACGCTCCTGCTTTTTCTGAGCGCTACGCGAAAATGAAAGAAGAAATATTGGAAGATTTGCGCGTTCAATCGTTTTTGTCTCAAAATAGTGATGTGATCACGAAAGATGTAGTAGATCGTGGTTTAGGAAAACTATATGAATTCACGTCTCAGCATCACGATTGTACTGCCTGTGAAAGTGTCTCAACATGCAAAAATGTGGTAAAAGGACATTTACCTCAACTCCAACTTGAACGAGGATCAATTGATCTAACGTATATCAAGTGCCGTAATAAGATTGTGGAAGAAGAGCGAAATGCTGTATCGGCTCAAATTGCTAGTATGCATATGCCAAAAGATGTACTATCCGCAAGATTAAGTAGCTTTCGTTTTGATCACAACTCTAGAATTGATTTAGGGGAAGCTGCGAAAACATTCATTCAACAAGTCAAAGAAACAGGGGAACTACCAAGCAAAGGTTTCTACATATTTGGTGAGTTCGGCGTTGGGAAATCGTATATTTTAGGCGCCATTGCAAATGAGCTAGCGGAGTTAAAAATTAGATCTGTTTTAGTGTATGTTCCTGAATTTTTGCGAGAAATGAAGCAAGCGATACAGGATCATTCTTTATCTGAAAAAGTCGACTTTGTGAAAAAAGCGCCTGTACTAATGTTAGATGATATGGGAGCTGAATCTCTTTCCAATTGGACTCGTGATGAAATACTTGGCACGATTCTGCACTACCGTATGGCGGAAAACTTACCGACATTTATAACATCCAATTTTGATTATGATTCCTTGGAAGAGCACCTTGCTTATAATGGAAAAGGAGATCGTGAACTAGTGAAAGCTGGACGTATTATGGAGAGAATACGAGCGATAACTATACCGATAATGCTTAGCGGAAAAAACAGAAGAGATGAAAGATAATAGAGAACTCATTTTTGAGTTCTTTTTTGTTTAGAAAAATTTTCCTTGCTTCAAATAGGAGAAAAACATGGATGTTTGCATGCAGAATCGCAACAAAGATGTCGTTAACATTTCCTTGTATCGGATAACGAATTTGATTAGATTCAGCTGAATACTTCTTGGAATAACACCTACCAAATAATCAGTCTAATCTACTGAAAATAACAACATTTTCTTTATAGTTGACAATGATTCTCAATGAAATATACTTACAAATGAGAATGATTTTCAAAACATATAAAAAGGTAGGTAGATAATCTAATGAAAAAGTCACTAGGTATTTTAATTGCTTTCTTATTAGTTGTATTAACTGCATGTGGAAATGATTCTACATCTTCTAAGAACAACTCTGAAGAAAAGAAAAATGATGGTCCAGAAGTAAATCTGTATACAGCCCGTCATTATGATGTTGATGATCAACTATACAAAGAGTTTGAAGAAAAAACGGGTATTAAAGTAAATGTAATTAAAGGGGAAGCAGACGAACTTCTTGAGCGTATCAAGCGTGAAGGAGATGCAACGGAAGCGGACTTATTTTTAACGTCAGATGCAGGTCGTTTATTCCGAGCGAAAGATGCTGGAGTATTACAAGCTGTTTCAAGTGAAACATTAGACGAACAAATTCCAGAAAAATTTCAAGACACAGATCAGATGTGGTACGGACTAACAAAACGTGCACGTGTTATTGTTTATAACAAAGAAACTGTAAAAGAAGAAGACTTATCTACGTACGAAGCTTTAGCTGAACCAGAATGGAAGGGCAAAGTGTTAGTCCGTTCTTCTGAAAATGTCTATAACCAATCGTTGTTAGCTTCACTCATTGAAATTAATGGAGAAGACGAAGCGAAGAAATGGGCTGCAAATTTAGTGAAAAACTTTGCCCGTGATCCTGAAGGAGGAGACAAAGATCAAGCGAAAGCAATTGCTGCTGGAATTGGTGATGTGGCAATTATGAATACCTATTATCTTGGTCAAATGCTTAACTCCGAAGAACAAGAAGAAGTAAAAGTAGCTGAAGGTTTAGGGATTTTCTTCCCGAACCAAGATACGACTGGTACACACGTTAACGTAAGTGGGGCCGGAGTGGTAAAATATGCAAAAAACAAAGATAATGCGATAAAATTACTTGAGTTCTTAAGTTCCGAGAAAGCACAAGGAACTTTTGCTGAAGCAAATTATGAATATCCTGTAAATGCTGCAGTAGAACCTACTGAACTTTTAGCTTCATGGGGAGATTTCAAAGAACAAGATATTCCGTTATCCTCTTTAGGCGAGCATAATGCAGCTTCCATTCTAATGTTCAATGAAGTGGGCTGGAAATAAATAGAAGGTTGTTCCCCTTGTCGAATTTTCGACAAGGGATTTCCTGTGATTAGGATTGTGAGGGTTTAAACTTATGCAAAGACGATTGGCAAATGTAAATACGTGGACTATAACGGCAACGATCATCATGATTTTGCTCGTTTTGCCTAACCTGACAATCTTAACAGGATTTGTAACTGAGCCGAATGATAACTGGCGACATATGAAAGAATATGTCTTAAATTCCTATGTAACAACTTCTATTCTCTTAATTATTTTAACAAGTATCTTTACTATTTTTATTGGTGTAAGTCTCGCATGGATGATTGCGCAATATGATTTTCCATTTCGAAACTTTTTTAAATGGGCATTAATTTTGCCACTTTCAATCCCACCGTTCATCGGAGCTTATACGTACCACGGGATAGTAAATTACACAGGGATTATCCAAACAACTTTACGAGATCAATTTGGTCTTCAATTAAATCCAAGCTATTTTGACATCATGAACATTCCTGGAGCGGTATTTATTTATACACTTTTTCTGTATCCATACGTTTATACAATTACAAGAGTGTTTTTATCCCAACAAGCAGCTTCTTTAGTTGAAAGTGCTCGCGTGCTCGGAAAAAATTCTTTCCAAATTTTTTGGAGTGTTGTGTTACCGGTAAGTAGAGCATCCATCATTGGTGGAGCGAGTCTAGTCGTATTAGAAGTGTTAAATGATTACGGGGTAGTGAAATACTTTGGCATACAAACTTTTACGACGGGGATTTTTCAAACGTGGTTTGGATTAGGCGATTTAGATACCTCCATTAAACTTGCAGCCTATCTAATGGGATTTGTAGTGCTGGTATTGTTTATCGAAAAGCTCTTACGAGGTAAGAGGCAATATAGTTACTCCACTACTAAAATTCGTCCGTTACCAGTGGTGAAATTAAAGGGGATGAAAGCAATTTTTGCCTCTTTATATGGTTGGACAATTTTTGGTTTTGCATTTGCCATACCGTTAGTACAATTAATTGATTGGACAATCTTAACATTTGGATCGATTCCGCAAAGTGTTTTTTTCTTAGCGGTAAAAAATTCCGTTTTAGTCGCGACAATAAGTGCCACAATGGTAATTACTTTTGCTTTAGTTTTGGGGAATTTCTCTCGAATGGTGAAAGGAAAGCTCGTTACACTTTTCCCTAAACTGTCCATTATCGGTTACTCTATACCTGGAGCGGTAATTGCAGTTGGAGTCGTAACAACGTTTATTTTTATCGATCAACAATTAGTCCCTGTTTATCGTTTCGTTGGTTTCTCTACAACGCTAGTGTTAAGTGTCAGTTTGATGATGTTGATTGCAGCGTATGTTATTCGCTTCTTTGCGATCGGATTCAACTCAATTGAATCAGGTTTCGAGAAAATCGGGACTGATTTTCGAGATGCATCGAGGTTACTAGGCGCGAACTATACGAAAACGTTTTTAAAAATCGATTTACCTATGTTAAAAGGTGCTATCATTAGTGGATTTTTATTAGTATTTATTGATATTTTAAAAGAAATTCCTTTGACATTAATTTTACGGCCATTTAATTTCGATACACTCTCGACAAAAGCATTTCAGTACGCAAGTGATGAAAAAATAATGGAAGCATCTCAAGCATCGCTTTTGATTATTGGAATAAGTGCCTTAGCTATCATTATTTTTCATAAATTTCTAGAGAAGGAGTAGATGACTTTGTATATTTCGATTGAAAATCTTTGTTTTACGTATCAAAATGCTAAGAGTGAAACACTGTCAAATTTTTCAATGACAATAGATAAGGGTGAAGTCATTTCTATTCTTGGTAGAAGTGGGAGTGGAAAAAGTACGATTCTTCGTCTACTAGCTGGGTTAGAAACTCCTTCTCAAGGAGTATTTCAAATCCAAGATCGTGTGATTTTTGATAATAAACACTTCTTGCAACCTGAAAAACGAGGAATTGGTATGGTTTTTCAAGATTATGCGTTATTTCCACATATGACAGTGAAAGACAATATATTGTTTGGCGTGAGCCATTTATCGAAATCAGCACGCTTTACTAGACTTCAAGAAGTATTATCACTTGTAGAAATGGAAGAATTCGCTAAGCGCTATCCACATCAGTTGAGTGGAGGTCAACAACAACGTGTTGCTATTGCACGCGCTCTTGCGCCTAATCCTTCCCTTTTGTTGCTAGACGAACCATTTAGTAATTTAGATGCCGAGCTGCAGGTGAAAATTCGGAAAGATTTGCGCGAAATTCTAAAGCGCGCCAACATTACATCCGTCTTTGTTACGCACGATGAGAATGATGCACACGCTATAGCGGATCGAATCGTCAAACTTAAAGACGGTAAGATTGATATAATTGGTAGACCATGTGATTTACTTGGCGTTCCAGTTCATTCGAGAGAAAAAGCAGTGTTAACAGACAAAGAAGAAGTCATATTGATGTAAAGAAATACTTGATTTCTCCTTCAGGTGTGTTTAAAATAGCATCATATCTATATTGAAATGCTTTGAAAAGGACACGAAAGTTCCAAACGACGTTTTTAGAGAGAGAAGTCTTGGCTGCAAACTTCTTACGTACGATGGTTCTTTTACCCCCTTGGAGCTTCGCAAGTGAACTCGGAGTAGTTTGCGACGGATACCTCTCGTTAGTAGGGCTTGAGCTTCGTCTTCTCATGTAGAAGAAGGAAGAAGGGTGGAACCACGAATTGTTACCTCGTCCCTTTATAGGACGGGGTTTTTTTGTGTTCCAAATCGTCAAAAGGAGTGAGGAAAATGTCAGAAGTGGTAAAGTTAACGTTCCCAGATGGGGCAGTAAAAGAGTATCCTAAAGGAAGTTCTATGGAAGATGTAGCAGCTTCTATCAGTCCAGGATTACGCAAAAAAGCATTAGCCGGAAAAGTAAACGGACGACTGATCGATTTAAAAACACCATTAGCTGAAGATGGTGAAATTGCGATTATCACACCTGATTCTGAAGAGGCGTTGGAAATTTTGCGCCATAGTACGGCACATTTACTCGCGCAAGCGGTAAAGCGTTTATTTAAAGATGTGCATCTTGGTGTTGGTCCAGTTATTGAAGGAGGATTCTATTACGATATTGATTCTCCGGAACCAATTACTGCAGACGATTTACCAATGATTGAAAAAGAAATGAAAAAAATCGTGCAAGAAAACGTGGAAGTTATTCGACACGATGTATCCCGTGAAGAAGCATATAACAAATTTAAGGAAATGGGAGATCCTTATAAGGTAGAGTTACTCGGAGCGATTCCTGCAGATGAACAAGTATCCTTGTATGAACAAGGTGATTTCATCGACTTATGTCGCGGAGTTCATGTACCGTCTACAAGTAAAATTAAGGAATTCAAATTATTAAGTATCGCAGGTGCATATTGGCGTGGAGATAGCGACAATAAAATGTTGCAACGTATTTACGGAACTGCATTTTTCACAAAAGAAGATCTTGCAGAACACCTTCGTTTATTAGAGGAAGCGAAAGAGCGGGACCATCGTAAAATCGGGAAAGAACTCGATTTGTTTATGAATTCTCAAAAGGTTGGCCAAGGTCTTCCAATGTGGTTGCCAAAAGGTGCAACAATTCGTCGCATTATCGAACGATACATTGTGGATAAAGAAGTGAAGCTTGGTTATGATCACGTTTACACACCAATAATGGGAAGTGTCGATCTCTATAAAACAAGTGGTCATTGGGATCATTATCAAGAGAACATGTTCCCTGTCATGAGCATGGATAATGAAGAACTTGTGCTTCGACCAATGAATTGTCCACATCATATGATGATTTATAAAAATGGTATTCATTCTTACCGTAACCTGCCTCTACGTATAGCGGAGCTTGGAACAATGCACCGATATGAATTGTCCGGAGCGTTAACAGGGTTACAGCGAGTTAGAGGTATGACATTAAATGATGCGCATATTTTTGTTCGTCCAGATCAAATCAAAGACGAATTCAAGCGTGTTGTGCAATTAGTCATTGAAGTGTACAAAGATTTCAATTTGGAAGATTATTCGTTCCGACTTTCCTATCGCGATCCAGAAGATAAGGAAAAATACTTTGATGATGATGCGATGTGGAATAAAGCGCAATCGATGTTAAAAGAAGCGATGGATGAGTTATCACTTGATTATTTTGAAGCAGAAGGAGAAGCTGCATTCTACGGTCCTAAACTTGATGTAATGGTAAAAACTGCCCTTGGAAAAGAAGAAACACTTTCTACAGTACAATTAGACTTCTTATTACCAGAGCGATTCGACCTTTCGTATATTGGAGAAGATGGAAAGCAACATCGTCCAGTCGTTATTCACCGCGGAGTAGTTTCGACAATGGAACGCTTTGTCGCATTCTTAATTGAAGAATATAAAGGTGCATTCCCTACTTGGTTAGCACCTATTCAAGCACAAGTCATCCCTGTTTCCAATGAGGCACATTTTGATTATGCAAAATCGATTGTCGAAAAATTACAGTCATTAGGTTGCCGCGTCGAAATGGATGATCGGGAAGAAAAACTAGGCTATAAAATTCGAGAAGCCCAAATGCAAAAAATTCCTTACATGCTCGTAATAGGTGATAAGGAAGTAGAAAGTGGTTCGGTAAACATACGTAAATATGGAGAACAAAACTCCGAAACACTTACTTTTGAACAATTTGCAGAGGTACTTCAAAAAGAATTACGAAACTAACCTTGACGAACGACAAGTAACATGATATCGTTAGTAAGGTTAATGAATACAAATTTGTGGTACAAGAAGAGGCTGCCCGCTTCTCACCTGATTGACACAGCATATGTTGTTTACAGGTCGGCACACGATGAACTTAGCGCACATGAGTGCGTCATCATATCGGCGGGCGGACATCTTATGTCCGTCCGTTTTTTATTGACCGGATTTGTCCCAAATCCTGTATTCGCGACACTACTTGGAGGTGGATTGATATTAGCAAAGACATGTATGTAAACGATGGCATTCGTGCGCGTGAACTTCGAATTATCGACCAAAATGGCGATCAGCTAGGAGTAAAAACACGCAATGAAGCACTTGAAATCGCTGCACGCGTTAACTTGGATCTTGTCCTTGTGGCTCCTCAAGCCAAGCCACCAGTCGCACGTATTATGGACTATGGCAAGTTCAAATTCGAGCAGCAAAAGAAAGATCGTGAAATTCGTAAAAATCAAAAAGTCATCGTATTGAAGGAAGTTCGTTTGAGCCCTACAATTGATGAACATGATTTCCAAACGAAATTACGTAATGCGATCAAGTTCCTTGAAAAAGGGGACAAAGTAAAAGCGTCGATTCGTTTCAAAGGGCGTGCTATCACGCATAAAGAAATTGGACAACGTGTACTTGATCGTTTTGCTGAAGCATGTGCGGAGGTCGCTACGGTTGAACAAAAACCGAAGATGGAAGGCCGCAGTATGTTCTTAGTGTTACAACCTAAGAACGAGAAAAAGTAATTGTAACGAACAGTTTAGGAGGAACTCGACATGCCAAAAATGAAAACACACCGTGGCGCTGCGAAGCGTTTCAAAAAAACGGGATCTGGAAAAGTGAGACGTGCATCTGCATACCGTAGTCACTTATTCGCTAACAAATCCACAAAAGCAAAACGTCACCTTCGTAAAGGCCGTTTAGTATCAGCTGGAGACTTAAAACGTATTAAAACACTTATCGCTTACATGAAGTAAGTTCGTACTATCAATCGAAAAAGCAGGAGGTAATGTATCATGCCACGCGTAAAAGGCGGAACAGTAACGCGCAAGCGTCGTAAAAAGGTCATTAAATTAGCAAAAGGGTATTATGGTTCAAAACATACATTATATAAAGTAGCGAACCAAGCAGTAATGAAGTCAGGTATGTATGCATACCGTGACCGTCGTAACAAAAAACGTGTTTTCCGTAAATTATGGATTACTCGTATTAACGCAGCTGCACGTATGAACGGACTATCTTACAGCCGTTTAATGCACGGATTAAAATTAGCAGGTATCGACGTTAATCGTAAAATGTTAGCGGACATCGCTGTAACTGATGCAAAAGCATTTGCTCAATTCGCAGACGCTGCTAAAAAATCATTTAAATAAGATTTTCATTGAACTGGTTCTAATTATAGAGCCAGTTTTTTCATATTCTTTTTTTCTGACAGTTATACTATTGTAAATCGAAGTCAAAAGAAAGGAAGGAACCGGAACGATGAAATTTGTTCTTTTATACATACTAGTTACGAGTGCAGTTGGATTTGTTATGATGGGAATGGATAAACGAAAAGCAAGAAAAAATCAGTATAGAACGTCTGAGAAAACGTTGTGGATCGTTGCTATAATTGGTGGAGCAATAGGGAGTTTTCTTGGAATGAATTACTTTAGACATAAAACAAAACATGCTTCTTTTAAGTGGGGCTTACCATTTCTAGCAATCGTACAGATCGTTATTTTTGGATACATTCTTTTCAACCTGTAGGAGGGATTCATCATGGATTTGAAACAATTGTTTGACATGCAAAAAGAGTTAGATGCATATATACAACAAAATCGTGCTATTCAAGAAGACGTATTTCAAAAAAAGGGTCTGGCTCTGTTAGTGGAGCTTGCAGAACTTGCAAATGAGACAAGATGTTTTAAATTTTGGAGTAGTAAAGGTCCCTCAGATCGAGAAATAGTTTTGGAAGAATATGTCGATTCCATTCATTTCATCCTCTCGTTAGGCATCGAGAAATCATTAGATAAGTTGACTGCTTGGCCGAAGGCACCCGAGCGAAACGATTTAACGAATGCATTTCTTCTCACGCAACAAGCCATTATCTCGTTTATTCAACATCCTACTAAAAGTCAGTATGAGATAGTTTGGGCAGAATATGTCGCTATTGCGAATTTGCTACACTTTTCGTATGACGATGTAATCGAAGCGTATAAGAAAAAGAATGAAAAAAATTATGAACGCCAACAAACGAATTATTAACGAATATTTTGAATATTAGTAGAGGATACGCTATACTATTTTTCGTAGTGACTATTTAGGAGGGCGAAATAAATGACAAAGCTTGATGAAACGTTAACAATGTTAAAAGAATTAACAGATGCAAAAGCGATTCCTGGCAATGAGAAGGAAGCACGCGACGTGATGAAGAAATACATAGAGCCATATGCAGATCGTATGGATTCAGACAACTTAGGAAGCTTAATCGCTGAAAAAGTGGGAGATCCGGACGGTCCGAAAATTATGGTAGCTGGTCACTTGGATGAAGTTGGATTTATGATTTCCCAAATCGATGATAAAGGTTTCTTAAAGTTTCAAACAGTTGGTGGCTGGTGGTCCCAAGTAATGCTTGCTCAACGTGTGACAATTACAACACGTAAAGGGAAAGAAATTACAGGGGTTATTGGTTCAAAACCACCGCATATTCTTCCAGCAGATGTTCGTAACAAGCCAGTAGATATTAAAGATATGTTCATTGATATCGGGGCATCTTCTCGTGAAGAAGCGAAAGAATGGGGAGTATCTCCAGGAGATATGGTCACACCTTATTTTGAGTTTTCTGTGATGAATAACGAAAAATTGTTATTAGCTAAAGCTTGGGATAACCGTATTGGGTGTGCAATTGCCATTGATATTTTAAAAGGACTTAAAGATGAAAAGCATCCTAACATTGTGTATGGTGTTGGAGCTGCACAAGAAGAGGTTGGATTACGTGGTGCTCGAACTGCTGCAACGAAAATTAAACCTGATATCGGTTTTGCAGTTGATGTAGGTATCGCTGGGGATACTCCAGGGATTACACCGAAAGAGTCCAATAGTAAAATGGGTGATGGACCACAAATAGTTTTATATGATGCTTCAATGGTGTCACATAAAGGGCTTCGTGATTTAGTCATTGATACTGCGGAAGAAAATAATATCCCGTATCAATTTGAAACAATGCCTGGTGGCGGTACAGATGCAGGTGCGATCCATGTAACAACAAATGGAGTTCCTTCTCTTTCTATTGGTGTAGCTACTCGTTACATCCACTCTCATGCGGGAATTCTTCACCGTGATGACTATGAGAACGCAGTAAAACTATTAGTTGCAGTAATCAAAAAACTAGATAAAGACACCGTTCACAACTTAATTTTTAACTAAATTTTCATAAGCAAAGTATGGTTGAAAAACGATACTTTGCTTTTTTTATGTACTCATTTCTAAAATGAAAAAAGTAGAGCATTTCACTCTACTTTTCTTGGTGTTAATGAAATTGGGTTTCAAGCTTTTTTAAAACGGTATCTTTTTCAGGTTCTGAAGCAGCGTTCCACCACTTTTCAAAAAACACGCCCAATCCAGGAAGTAAATGCTCCTCCCCTCGGGCAATTGCGTCTTCCACAACTTCTCGAATGTCTTGTGCTGAGTTTCCTGACATATTTTGTGATATTGCATCCCTAATTTGAAAATCCATAAACATCCCTCCGCAATTTATTTTCCCCAGAAACCTCGCTAGCTATACGTCAATTTGGTACACTGAAAAGAAAAAAGGCGGAGTAAGTCGAATGAAAAAAATAGAATCAAGCCAAAATGGTCTCGTGAAGCATTGGAGAAAATTAGTTTCAACTCGGAAGGAACGTGAAAAACACCACGAGTTTTTAGTAGAAGGTCATCACTTAGTGGAAGAAGCCTTAAAAACGCCGGAGAATGTGCTAACATTAATTATTCGAGAGGGTACCGATTTGCCTTTTAAATGGAATCTAGATGGAATCTCGATTATAGAAGTGACGCACGAAATTTCAAAAGAACTGACAGATACTGAACATAGTCAAGGGATTTTCGCTCACTGCAAGCAGCCGACATTCGATTTAAATAAGGAAACAGACTTTAAAAAATTCCTATTAATCGATGCGGTGCAAGACCCCGGAAATGTTGGGACGATGATACGTACAGCGGATGCCGCAGGTATTGATGCAGTCATACTCGGAAAAGGCACTGCAGATGCTTATAATCCAAAAACAATTCGTTCTGCGCAAGGATCACACTTCCATTTACCAATCGTTCGTGGGGAATTAATGGAATGGGTGGAAAAATTACAATCTAAAAATATCCAAGTATACGGAACATCCCTTGCTCGAGCTACTTCTGTGCAAGAAATTCAAAAAACTGATTCGTTTGCATTAATCATGGGGAATGAAGGAGCAGGGTTGTCACCTGAATTATTAGAGGCGACAAACTTGAATGTTAAAATTCCGATTCTAGGAAAAGCAGAGTCGTTGAATGTAGCTGTTGCAACAGGTATTTTACTGTATCATTTAACCGATTTCTCCAGCGCCTCTTGAAGGTTGTATCAAAAGAGTCTATAATAAGCACATATTCATAACAGAAACATGCAGTGACCGGGAAAAGTACAAAAAATTAGCTATTTTTAGGGAGTCTACAACATGACTGAAAGTGTAGATAGTAGCTGTTTTTGGAAGTTCACCCCGTGAGCAGACACCAGGACCATTAAATTGTAAAGGTGATTCGGTCAGACGCCGTTATGTCAATGAAGTGATCATACGTTTCGTATGATAATCAGGGTGGTACCGCGATCATTAACCTCGTCCCTTTTATAGGAGACGAGTTTTTTTATTGTCCAAAAGGAGGAATTTCAATGGAATTACAGTTACAAGAATTAAAAAAAGAGGCACTTGAAAAAATTGCTTCCGCGACCAACGCACGTGAATTACAAGAAGTAAAAGTAGCGTATTTAGGGAAAAAAGGACCTATTACCGAATTATTAAAAGGAATGGGAAAATTATCTGCAGAAGAACGCCCAAAAATGGGGGCGCTTGTAAATGTTGTTCGTGAAGAAGTGACATCCGCTTTAGAAGCGAAACAAATTGTTTTAGAAGAAGCAGAATTAGAAGCACAATTATCGAAAGAATCGATTGATGTCACATTACCTGGTCGAAAAGCTTCAACAGGAAATCACCATCCATTAACACGTGTAATTGAAGAAATAGAAGATCTGTTCATTAGTATGGGATATGCCATTTCAGAAGGGCCAGAAGTGGAACAAGATTATTACAATTTTGAAGCACTTAATTTGCCAAAAGGGCATCCGGCACGTGATATGCAAGATTCGTTTTACATTTCGGAAGAGACGTTACTACGTACGCATACTTCCCCTGTGCAAGCACGCACAATGGAAGAAAAAGGCGGGGCACCTATTCGTATTATTTGTCCAGGAAAAGTATATCGACGCGATAGTGATGATGCGACGCATTCTCACCAATTTACACAAATCGAAGGGCTTGTTATCGGTGAAGACATCCGAATGAGTGACTTAAAAGGGACACTGTCTGTTTTTGCGAAAAAAATGTTCGGAGAAGATCGTGAAATTCGATTACGTCCAAGTTTCTTCCCATTTACTGAACCATCTGTAGAAATGGATATTTCCTGTTTTAAATGTGGAGGAACGGGTTGTAACGTCTGTAAAAAAACTGGGTGGATTGAAATTTTAGGAGCAGGAATGGTACATCCGAATGTCTTGCAAATGGCAGGGTATGATCCTACCGTGGTGTCCGGTTTCGCATTTGGAATGGGGCCAGAGCGAATTGCCATGTTGAAATATGGCGTAGAGGATATTCGTCATTTCTACACGAACGATGTTCGTTTCTTATCACAATTTCAACGAGTAGAGGCTTAAGGAGGAAGATTATGTTAGTATCCACGAAATGGTTAAAAGAATATGTCAATACGAACGATCTTTCCGCTGAAGTATTAGCAGATAAAATAACGCGTTCAGGTATTGAAGTAGATGGTATTGAGACATTAGCAAGTGACGTATCAGGTTTGATAGTGGGAGAAGTTGTTCATTGCGAAAAACATCCCGAAGCAGATAAATTAAATATTTGCCAAGTAAATATTGGAGACAGCACCAATCAAATCGTTTGTGGTGCACCAAATGTTGCCGCTGGACAAAAAGTCATTGTTGCAGTGCCGGGTGCAATACTTCCTGGGGGAATGAAAATTGAAAAAGCGACGCTTCGAGGAGAAGAATCGCATGGCATGATTTGTTCCTTACAAGAAATTGGTGTTGATTCCAAATTAGTGTCAAAAGCATATACAGATGGAATTTATGTATTACCTAGTGATGCAAAACCAGGCGCAGACGTGAAAGAAGTATTGGGATTAGATGATACGATTTTGGAATTAGGCTTAACACCAAATAGAGCCGATGCGATGAGTATGCTAGGAGTAGCATATGAAGTAGGAGCTATTCTCCAAGAGGACGTTCGCTACCCAGAGATAACTTATACCGAATCAGAAACGTCAGCAGAGAGTGCGCTTGAATTGCAAGTGGAAGCGATGGATGCAAATCCACTTTATATCGCGAAAGTGATTAAAAACGTGACAATAGCGGATTCTCCTATTTGGCTTCAACAACGTTTGATGGCCGCTGGAGTGCGACCTCATAATAACGTAGTCGATGTAACGAATTATGTGTTAATGGAATTAGGTCAACCACTTCATGCGTTTGACTATGACCGATTAAAAACGAATAAAATTGTTGTGCGAAAAGCGAAAGAAGGAGAGTCAATCGTTACTCTCGATAAACAAACAAGACCATTAGGCCCTCATCAATTAGTGATAACGAATGGCGTTGAACCCGTTGCGGTCGCAGGTGTAATGGGCGGAGCTAATTCAGAGGTCCATGCCGGAACAACAACAATTGTGCTTGAATCAGCGTACTTTGCCCCTTCAAGCGTTCGTCAAACATCAAAAGACCATAATTTAAGAAGTGATGCAAGCAGTCGTTTTGAAAAAGGAGTGGATCCTAACCGAGTGGCTTTAGCAGCTGAACGTGCTGCAAAATTGATTGCTGATATCGCTGGCGGAGAAGTTCTTTCAGGAAGCGTTGTATTTGATCAATTAGACAAGTCAGAAAAAGAAGTCGTTGTTTCGACATCCTATATCAACAAACGTCTAGGGATGAACATTTCAGCTTCAGAAATGAGTGCGATTCTTACACGCTTACAATTCGAGCATACTTTAGAAGACGAATTGTTGACAATCAAAGCACCTACTCGTCGTCAAGATATTCAGATTCAAGAGGATATTATGGAAGAAATCGCTCGAATATACGGGTACGATCAAATTCCATTGACATTGCCTGTAGGAGAGTCATTACCAGGCGGTTTAAGTGCGTATCAAACGAAACGTCGACTGGTTCGAAACTACTTAGAAGGTGCTGGAATGTTTGAAGCAATTACGTATTCATTAACATCCGAAGCACTTGTTCATAAATATGCACTTGAAAAAGCGAAAACTACTAAACTTTTAATGCCAATGAGTGAAGAACGAAGCGTATTAAGACAATCACTTGTTGCACATTTACTTGAAGTTGCCTCATACAATGTTGCGCGACAAAACGATTCTGTTGCCTTATTTGAAACAAGTTCTGTCTTTCTTGGTAATGAAACAAGCGATCAACCATACGAAGAAGAACATGTAGCTATTGTTGCAACTGGTAAATGGGTAGATCACCAATGGCAAGGAGAACAAAAACAAGTAGATTTCTATGTTCTGAAAGGAATTGTTGAAGGATTAATGGTGAAACTCGGCTTGTCCACTTACGTTACGTATGAAAAAGGGACAATGGACGGCTTACATCCTGGACGAACTGCTATTGTAAAACTAGCAGAAATTACGGTTGGTTATATTGCAGCACTTCATCCTAAAGAACAAAAATCACTTGATTTAAAAGAAACGTATGTAGCTGAATTGAACTTGGAAAAACTATTACTTTTCCCAGTAAAAGAGCTTGTATATAAACAAGTGGCGAAATTCCCATCCATTACACGGGATATAGCACTAGTCGTCGATCAAGATGTCTCCGCAGGTAAATTACAAACCATCATTACAAAAACGGGTGGCGAGTTGTTAAAATCAGTGCATGTCTTTGATTTATATGAAGGGGACAAAATGGAAGCAGGAAAGAAATCTCTTGCATTCTCCCTCACTTACGGAAATGATACACGCACTTTAACAGATGAAGAAGTTGTTGCTGTCCATGAGACCGTATTAGAAAAATTAAAAGAAGAAGCTAACGCGGAACTAAGAGGATAAAGAAAAATCCAAGATTGTTGTCGCATTTCTGAAATAGAAATGTGGCACATCTTGGATTTTTTTATAAGCGTTAAGGTAAGGATCGATTCTCAGTAGTAGACGATCGATTCTCGGGTGTGAGCAATTGATTCTCAGGAGTAGACGATCGATTCTCTGGAGTAGATGCTTTCTTCAGAAGTAGATGCTATCACAGAAACATCTCACGCGATATTACGGCCAATCATGTTTTTGGAAACTGAGAAATAAATTACGTATTTCGCTTTTTTTGCTTCACTAATGACCAAGCTTTCTCTGTGTTGGCGAAATGAGATTTTGTGATGGTGGAAACAAATTCTTTTCCTTTTGAGAGTAGAAGTTTTGCAGCAATCTCGTCAACTTTTGGCCCTGCTCCTTTTGGAAGGGTAACACCCGCCGATTGACTGAGGCGGTTCATTTCTTCGACAAATGCTACTCGAGCGATAATGGATGCAGCTGCTACTGCCACGTGTAACCCTTCCGCTTTTGTGGAAAAGTATACATTTTCGCGTATGATTTCTGGCTCTTTTCCTATATAACGATAATAGATGTCTTTTTTTGCAAACTCATCTATTAATATATAATCGGGTTTATCTGGTGCTATCTTTCGTAAGACATGTTTTAACACTTGGTTGTGCATCATTGCTTTCATTTTTCCTTGGTTGTAACCATTTTGCTGAAGCGAGTTATATTTTACATTTCCAAGAATTAACACACTGTAAATACATGCTGCTTTAATGTGTTCGGACATGTCTACCATTTGAGTATCTGTTAGGTTTTTCGAATCTTTGACACCTAATTCTTTTAATAAAGCGATTTTGTCATGTGGGACGAAGCATGCGGCTACCGTCATAGGACCAAAGAAATCTCCAGTTCCTGTTTCGTCAGAACCGATGACGGAGCTTGTGGATAGGTTTTCTGGTAAATGAGTCGTACGAATAGATGATGTCGATCCCTGAACGTCCATATTCCATCGAGATGCTTCTCGTTCTGAACCAGCGCCTTGAAACATGATTTTGCCAGAGCGATAAATGGAAATTACGACATCTGGTAGTTTTGCAGAGAAAATTAAACCTGGTGCATTTCGATCAACTTTATTTTCTAGGTAATATGTTTTTACTTTTTCAAGTTCCTTACCTGAAAGTTGAATTACTATATTTGACAATTTCATTCTCCATTCTATTGGAATATTCCCTTCGTCTCTCGTTTCATGTTACTATAAGTAATAGGTCTAGAAGAGGGGGTACTCATTTGTCAGAGCAACACAAAAATCGCATATCAGTGGAGATTTATGGACAAACATACAAAATGGTAGGTCCTGAAACTACAGGCCACATGAGACTTGTCGCAACAATGGTTGACGATAAAATGAGAGAAATCAATTCGATGAATCCTTCACTAGACAGCTCAAAACTTGCTGTATTAACAGCTGTTAATGCGATACATGACTATGTTAAATTAAAAGAACAAGTAGAACAACTAGAAGCAGAAATAAAACAATTAAAGGGTTGAACGAATGATTGACTTACTGATACTTATCTTATTATTAGCAGGACTTTTTGTTGGAGCAAAACGCGGCTTAATTGTGCAGCTCATTCACATGACTGGATTTGTTATAGCATTAATTGTCGCATATATGTATTACAAAGAGTTAGCAGCGAAATTTGTGCTATGGATTCCATATCCAGCGGTAGATTCAGATTCACGACTAACTTTAGCAATTGATCAATTAGACTTGGACCAAACATTTTATCAATTAATTGCCTTTGCCTTACTCTTCTTTGTAGTCAAATTCGCGCTTCAATTGATTGCGTCGATGTTTGATTTCTTAAAGTATTTACCGGTATTAGGTGCAATCAGTAAATTAGCAGGAGCTATTTTAGGATTTATTGAATTTTATATTATTATCTTCCTTCTACTTTATGTCTTGGCGCTATTACCACTTGAAGTGATTCAATCGAGAATGGATGCATCATTATTATCCAAATTTATGTTAGAGCATACACCATTTTTATCTGAAAAGGTGAAGGAATGGTGGTACATTTACGTTAAGTAGTATGTTGCATGTAAGTAATAAAGACTAGCAGTTGTTTTCCCCAGAAGAGGTTCTTCGATTTATCTATAACCATGTATGATTATGGTAGGATAAGAAGAAAGTCTGGCAGAAAACATTTGCTAGTTTTTTCTTGATGTATTTCACGTCCGAGGGAGGGCTTTAAGCAATGAACAAGAAAAAAATTATTCAAGTGTTAGAAAAGATCGCCATTTTAATGGAGTTAAAAGGTGAAAACGGTTTTAAAGTATCAGCCTACCGCAAAGCTGCTCAAGCTCTTGAACTGGATTCAAGAAGTCTTGCTGAAATAGATGACATTACTAGTATTAAAGGGATTGGAAAAGGAACCGGTAGCGTGATCACTGAACTGTTAGAAAAAGGTACCTCATCGGAGCTAGAAGAACTACAAAAAGAAGTTCCTGAAGGTCTTGTGAAATTATTAAAAGTCCAAGGCTTAGGTGGCAAAAAAATTGCCAAATTACATGCGGAATTGGGAATCGATTCTGCTGAATCGTTACAAGATGCGTTACAAAACGGCAAAGTAGCGGAGCTCGATGGATTTGGTGCAAAAACAGTACAGAAATTGATCAAAGAACTGGAGGCGTTTGGCGAAAAAAGAGAGCGACAGCCCATATGGGTGATGGAAAAAATCGTCCATATGATTGAACATATACTCGGCACAATTTCTGAGATAGAGTCCTATTCTGTCGCTGGAAGTTACCGGAGAACAAAAGAAACGAGTAAAGATTTAGATTTTGTTGTAGCAACCGAAAACCCAGAAGACGTAAAAAAGAAATTATTGGAAGAACTACCTGTTAATGAAGTAATTGCAGCTGGTCCGACAAAAGTATCAGTCACGTTGGGGTATGATGAAGAGATAGATGTAGACTTTCGTTTAGTGAAACCTGAATCTTACACATCCACGTTGCACCATTTTACAGGCTCAAAAGATCATCATATTGTGCTTCGTAAAATTGCAAAAGATCAAGGGAAGAAAATCAGTGAATATGGTGTGGAACAATCGGATGGAAGTATCACCTACTTTGATTCAGAAGCGTCATTTTATGCGCATTTTAATCTTCCTTTTTTCCCACCAGCTGTGCGAGAAAACGGTCAAGAGTTTGAGAAACAATCAGAATTGGACTCCCTGTTGACATTGGAAGATATGGTTTCTGATTTGCATATGCATTCGACGTGGTCAGACGGCGCGCATTCGATTCGAGAAATGGTACAAGCGGCTATTGAGTTGAACTATACGCATATGGTAATTACCGATCACTCTCAATTTTTAAAAGTAGCGAATGGACTGACCGTGGAACGTTTGAAAGCACAAGCAGAAGAAATTCATGCGATACGAAAAGAATTTCCTGAGATTCATTTGCTACACGGAACAGAAATGGATATTTTGCCAGATGGAACGTTAGATTTCCCAGATGATGTCCTCGCTGAATTAGATTTTGTGATCGCGTCCATTCATTCCAGTTTCACTCAAAGTCAGGACAAAATTATGAAACGATTGGAAACCGCAATGAAAAACCCATATGTGCATATGATTGCCCATCCAACTGGGCGAATTATTGGTGAACGTGAAGGGTATAACCCTGATGTTCCACAACTAATTGAATGGGCTGCGAAATATGGGAAAATACTGGAGCTAAATGCCAATCCATATCGATTAGATTTAGCAACTGAGTATTTAATTCAAGCACAAGAACGTGGAGTTCCGATTGCGATAAACACAGACGCACATAGTGTAGAACAGCTTTCTTTTATGGATGTCGGTGTTCGTTATTCACAAAAAGCATGGTTACACAAAGAAAATGTCGTAAATACATGGGATCTAAAAAGATTTTTAACATACATTCAACGGAAATAAGGAGGTGTTTTGAATGATTGAAATAAAAGCATTGAAAACACTGGAATATGATAAGGTAATTGCACAATTAGCTACCTTTTGTACATCAAGTATTGGTAAAGAACATATTACAAATTTAAAACCATCTACTAATAAGGAATTAGTGATGACTTTATTAGACGAAACAGATGAAGGACTGTCGGTTTTGCGAGTGAAAAATAATGTTCCAATGGGGGGCATTCATGACGTTCGACCTCACGCAAAACGTGCACAAATTGGTGGGATGTTAAGTAGTATGGAGCTAGTGGAAGTGGCAAGTACTATACGTGCGAGTAAAATTATTCGCCGTTTTTTTGAAGAGATTGAGGAAGATCAAGAAATTTCAGTTCCACTTCTTATCGAAAAAATTAAGCAACTTCCCATCCTTACAGGCTTGGAGCATGAGATTAACCAATGTATCGACGAAAATGGCTATGTCATGGATAGTGCTAGTAGTAACTTGCGTTCGATTCGGCAGCAGCTTCGGACACAGGAATCTCGTGTGAAAGAAAAATTAGATAGCTATTTACGAGGACAAAATGCATCCAAAATGTTATCCGACAGTATCGTCACGATTCGAAATGATCGTTATGTGCTTCCAGTAAAACAAGAATATCGTGGGAATTTTGGTGGAATTGTTCACGATCAATCTTCATCTGGACAAACACTTTTCATTGAACCAGATGGTGTCGTTCAAGCAAATAATGAAGTTCGACGCTTACGGATGAAAGAACAGGAAGAAATAGAAAAAATATTATTAGCCTTGTCCTTGCAAGTACAAGAAGTAGCAAGTGAAATTTTTCATATGGTAAAACTGTTAAGTGAGCTAGATATTATTTTTGCAAAAGCGAAGTACGGACAGGCAGAAAAATGTACCCGTCCATTTATCAGTGATTCCGGGAGAATTAAGCTCGTTTCCGCACGTCATCCGTTATTGCCCAAAAAAGAAGCGGTGACGAATACAATTGAATTTGAGCCTGAAATCTCTACTATCGTAATCACAGGACCAAATACAGGTGGAAAAACAGTTACATTAAAAACCGTTGGAATTTGTACATTAATGGCACAAGCTGGGATCCCTATACCTTGTTTAGATGGTTCTGAAATAATTGTCTTTGAGCAAGTATTTGCAGATATCGGAGATGAACAGTCCATCGAACAATCGCTAAGTACGTTCTCCTCTCATATGGTGAATATTGTGGATATCTTAAAAAAATTAGATGCAAACAGTTTAGTTCTTTTTGATGAATTAGGTGCGGGAACAGATCCACAAGAAGGTGCTTCACTCGCCATTGCCATCTTAGATGAAGTAGCTAATCGTGGAGCAAAAGTGATGGCAACTACTCATTACCCTGAATTAAAGGCGTATGGATATAACCGAAATGGTGTGCAAAATGCTAGTGTGGAATTTGATGTCGAAACACTCAGTCCAACGTATCGCTTATTAATCGGAGTACCAGGCCGGAGTAATGCATATGAAATTTCGACTCGGTTAGGATTACCGAAATCGGTTATTCAGCATGCTAAATCGTTTACAGGAACAGACCGTTCAGAAGTAGAGTCGATGATTGCATCGTTAGAGGAAAGTCGTAAATTATCGGAATCGCGAGCGGAAGAATCAGCAAAGGTGCTTGCCGATGCAGAAGAATTGCAACGATCTCTGACTGAAAAACTGAAAGAATATGACGAACAGAAAGAGCAGCTACAAGCAAAGGCAAAAGAAAAAGCAAAATCGATTGTGGATAGCGCCAAGATGGAAGCTGAAAAAGTCATTCGGGAACTGCGGGAAATGCAGAAAAAAGGATATGCCGTCAAAGAACATGAACTAATCGATGCAAAAAAGCGCTTAGAAGAGGCAACTCCTGTCAATAAAGTGCTGAAGAAAGCAAAAGAAGCCAAGGAACGAGAAAAACAACTTGCCATTGGAGACGAAGTACGAGTTTTAAGCTACGGACAAAAAGGAGTATTACTCGAAAAAGTGTCCAATAACGAGTGGGTTGTTCAAATTGGAATACTCAAAATGAAACGAGAAGAGTCGGATTTAGAGTTTCTAAAGCCTGAAAAAGAAAAACAAGTGGTTTCAGCGAATACCGTAAGAGGGCGAACAGAAGTTGTTAAATTAGAGTTAGATCTCCGCGGAGAACGATTTGAAGACGCAATCTTACGAACGGAAAAATATTTAGATGACGCCATTCTGTCTAATTACCATCAAGTGTCAATCATCCATGGAAAAGGAACAGGTGCTTTACGTACTGGCATCCAGCAATTACTCAAGCGACACTCGAGAGTGAAGAGCTACCGATTTGGTGAAGCCGGTGAAGGTGGTTATGGCGTGACAGTGGTACAATTAAAATAAAGTCTCATAAGGGGGAAGTCGATGAGCCCTTCATTTTGGAATCATCCACTGGTTGAAACAGCAGGTTATTTTAGTGTCGTTATTTTATGCTTAATTGTATCGATGGCCATTTTTGAATTTGTAACGAAATACAAAAATTGGGAGCAAATTCAGCAAGGAAATGTCGCAGTCGCTATGGCTACAGGTGGAAAAATATTTGGCGTTGCCAATATTTTTCGCTATTCAATTGAAACGCACCAATCTTTAGTTGAAATGCTAGGTTGGGGAATGTTTGGATTCTTTTTATTATTAGTAGGGTATTTCTTGTTTGAATTTTTAACACCTAAGTTTCGAATTGATGAGGAGATTGAGCGAGACAATCGCTCGGTTGGCTTAATATCTCTCATGTTAAGTGTGGGACTTTCATTTGTAATAGGTGCTAGTATTTCTTAGGATGTGACAGAATTGGAAACACTCGTAAAGATATTATTTATCTGCTGTATACTTTTCATTTTAGTAGGAATCGGCTATTTGTTTTTTTAAAAGGACAATTGTTGAGAGCGTGAGAGAGTCTTCTTATGCTCTCTTTTTGACGTGGAGAAAAGAAACGTTCGATAAATGTCGAATAACTTCCTTTACCGATTGAAAGCGCCTTCAATCTTCTTTATAATAAAAATAGGAATATTCTAATAACTTATTATAAGGGGGAGACGTTATGTTAGAAAGGCCATGGTTAAATCAATATCCGGAAGCAATTCCACAACATTTGTCCTATGAACAAATTCCTGTGCAAGAATATTTAACGCGCGCTTATCACAAACATCCAGAGAAAATCGCCATACATTTTCTTGGAAAAGATGTAACGTATAAAGAACTTTACGAGTCTGCGATGAAAGTCGCGCATTATTTAAAGGGACTTGGCATTTCAAAAGGAGATCGTGTGGCAATCATGTTGCCAAACTGTCCACAAAATGTCATGGCATTTTACGGAATTTTATATGCTGGTGGAATCGTTGTACAAACGAATCCATTGTATACAGAACGTGAGCTTTCCTATCAAATGAAAGATTCTGGAGCAAAAGCCATCATTTCTTTAGACATTTTATATCCCCGTATTACCAAAATAATGAAAGAAACCAATTTAGAAAATGTCATTATTACCGGTATAAAAGATTTTCTACCGTTCCCCAAAAATTTAGTGTATCCATTTATACAAAAGAAACAATATGGATTCTCTGTACATGTTGAACATCGAGGTTCCAATCATTTGTTCCTCGAAATTTTAAAAGGAACTATCATTGATCCTATTGAAGTGACGTATGATTTTGAAGAAGATATTGCGATTTTACAATACACTGGGGGTACCACTGGCTTCCCAAAAGGAGTTATGTTAACGCATCGAAATTTAATCTCGAATGCTTCTATGTGCGATGCGTGGCTGTATAAGTGTAACGAAGGGGAAGAAACGATATTAGGAATTCTGCCATTCTTTCACGTATATGGAATGACAACGGTCTTAATATTATCTGTCATGCAAAGTAATCGAATGGTACTTCTTCCAAAATTCGATGTAGACACGGCATTAAAAACGATCGCTAAACAAAAGCCTACTTTATTCCCAGGTGCACCAACGATTTATATTGCCTTATTAAATCACCCAGATATTGCGAAATATGATATGTCTTCTATTTCAGCCTGTTTGAGTGGATCTGCACCGCTTCCGGTGGAAGTGCAAGAAAATTTCGAAAAAGTGACAGGCGGGAAACTAGTAGAAGGTTATGGATTAACAGAGTCATCTCCTGTAACACACGCAAACTTTGTGTGGGATGGCGAACGGATTAAAGGATCAATCGGTGTGCCATGGCCAGATACAGATGCAGCAATTTTCCAAATGGATTCGACGGAACCGCTAGCTCCTGGTGAAATTGGTGAAATTGCCGTAAAAGGTCCTCAAATTATGAAGGGCTACTGGAACCGAAAAGAAGAAACAGATAATACAATGCGTGATGGATGGTTATTAACTGGTGACCTCGGATATATGGACGAAAAAGGGTACTTTTATGTCGTAGATCGTAAGAAAGATATGATTATTGCTGGCGGATTTAATATCTATCCACGCGAAATAGAAGAAGTTTTATATGAGCACCCGGCCATTCAAGAGTGTGTTGTGGCAGGAATTCCTGATCCTTATCGTGGAGAGACGGTAAAAGCGTATATCGTGTTAAAAGAAGGAGAAACGGTTACAGAGGATGCGTTAAATACGTATTGTAGAGAGCAACTAGCTGCCTACAAAGTTCCACGCATTTATGAATTCCGTAAAGAATTGCCAAAGACAGCAGTTGGAAAAATTCTTCGACGCACTTTAGTAGATGAAGAAAAGGAAAAACTAAAAGAATCTGAGGCGAAGTCGTCTTAAGTTTCTTGACAGGAAAAATAGATGTATACTAATATGAAAATATGAATGAATGGTCATTCATATTTTCATATTTTTTTTGGAGCGGATGCGAATGAAACGAGAGAAACCAAAATACAAACAAATAGTCGACGCAGCGGTCATTGTTATTGCAGAAAATGGATATCATCAAGCGCAAGTATCGAAAATTGCAAAACAAGCTGGTGTCGCTGACGGTACCATCTATTTGTATTTCAAAAATAAAGAAGATATTTTAATATCCGTGTTCCAAGAAAAAATGGGATTATTCGTCGAAAATCTACAGAAAATTCTAGATGATGAGATTTCCTCTTCGGAAAAAATATTGAGAATGATTGATAACCATTTTCGAGTGTTAGCGACTGATCCTCATTTAGCTATCGTCACTCAACTTGAATTACGGCAGTCCTCCAAAGACTTGCGTCTAAAAATTAATGATGTTCTTCGAGAATACTTACTTTTACTTGATTCAATCCTAGTAGAAGGTTTTCAAAATGGGGAATTTAATAAAGATTTAGACATCAGACTTGCGAGACACATGGTGTTTGGTACAATTGATGAGACGATAACTACGTGGGTGATGAATGAACAAAAATATGATTTATTATCACTTGCGCCAAAAGTCCAACAGCTTTTATTACACGGCATTCAAGCTAAATAAAGGAGTGTACACGTTTGGAATATTTAAGTTGGGATATACAAGATTATATTGCGAAGGTGACGATTAACCGACCTCCTGCAAATGCACTTTCTAGAGCACTAATCTTAGAAGTGAACGAACTACTTGATCAAGTTGAAAATGATCCAGAGGTTCGAGTAATTGTGCTACATGGCGAAGGCAAATTCTTTTCCGCTGGTGCGGATATTAAAGAATTTACGTCTATCTCTACTGGTGAAGAATTTTCCCAATTAGCTTCTAGCGGTCAAGAAATTTTTGAACGTGTAGAACGTTTCTCTAAACCTGTGATTGCTGCCATTCATGGTGCAGCATTAGGGGGAGGACTGGAGTTAGCAATGAGCTGTCATCTTCGTTATGTGACGGAAAATGCGAAACTAGGACTACCAGAGTTGCAACTTGGTTTAATTCCAGGGTTTGCAGGAACACAACGCTTGCCAAGATATGTTGGCTATCCAAAAGCTGCAGAAATGTTATTTACAAGCGATCCTATCACTGGGAAAGAAGCAGTTCAGCTTGGTCTTGCAAACGCTTTCTTTGCAGATGAAGACTTGCTAAATGAAGTACTTGCCATTGCAACGAAAATTGCTTCAAAAAGCCCAGTTGCGATTAAAGCGGCAATTGAAATGCTTCAATTTGCTAAAGCTTCTCAATTTGACGAAGGAGTACAAGCTGAAGCAAAGTCGTTTGGTACTGTATTTGTGTCGGAAGATGCAAAAGAAGGAATCCAAGCGTTTATTGAAAAGAGAAAGCCGACATTTGTTGGTCGATAATATTTTAATTGGAGGGTTATTACATGAATATTTATGTATTAGTAAAACGTACATTTGACACAGAAGAAAAAATCGTTGTTTCTGGTGGGCAAATTCAAGAAGATGGTGCTGAATTCATCATCAATCCATATGATGAGTATGCGATTGAAGAAGCTATTCAAGTTCGCGATGCGCATGGTGGTGAAGTAACAGTCATTACCATGGGTGGAGAAGAAGCAGAAAAGCAACTTCGCACTGCTCTAGCTATGGGTGCTGATAAAGCCGTTCTTATCAATACAGAAGATGATGTCGAAGAGATGGACCAATTTACGTCTGCATATATCTTGTCGGAATATTTAAAAGACAAAGAAGCTGATTTAATCTTAGCGGGTAACGTTGCTATTGATGGAGGATCAGGTCAAGTAGGCCCACGTGTAGCTGATTTACTAGGTATTAATTATGTAACGACAATTACAAAGCTTGAAATTGATGGCTCAACTGTCTCCATTGTACGTGATGTAGAAGGAGATTCAGAAGTAATTGAAACTTCATTGCCATTACTAGTTACAGCTCAACAAGGATTAAACGAGCCACGCTATCCTTCACTTCCTGGGATTATGAAAGCAAAGAAGAAACCATTAGAAGAACTTGAGTTAGATGACTTAGATATCGATGAAGATGATGTAGAAGCGAAAACAGAAACGATTGAAATTTATCTACCTCCTAAAAAAGAGGCTGGACGAGTGTTAGAAGGAGAATTATCTTCACAAGTTCAAGAATTAGTTCAATTGCTTCGTTCTGAAGCAAAAGTAGTGTAAGAAAGCCGACGAAATAGTAGGAGGGAAAATAACATGACTAAAAAAGTATTAGTATTAGGTGAAGTACGTGAAGGTGCTCTACGTAACGTATCGTTTGAAGCAATCGCTGCAGGAAAAAAAGTATCCGGCGGTGGCGAAGTAGTAGGATTATTAGTTGGGGACGCAGTTCAATCTTTAGGAAATGAAATGATTAGCTATGGTGCTGATCGTGTCGTAACTGTGGAACATCCTCATTTAAAAACATACACATCCGATGGATATAGCCAAGCATTTATGGCAGTTTACGAACAAGAGAAGCCAGATGCAGTTGTGTTTGGTCATACAGCACTTGGGAAAGATTTGTCTCCAAAAATCGCAAGTAAATTACAATCTGGACTTGTATCCGATGTAACATCTATTGACGGTGAAGGAGACAGCGCGGTTTTCGTTCGTCCTATTTTCTCTGGTAAAGCGTTTGAAAAAGTGAAAATTAAAGACGGCATCAATTTCTTTACAATTCGTCCTAACAATATCGAACCTCTTGCAAAAGAAGAAGGAAAAACTGGCGATGTACAATCTGTTTCTGCCGAAATCACAAATCTACGTACTGTAATTAAAGAAGTCGTTCGTAAATCAACAGAAGGCGTTGATTTATCAGAAGCGAAAGTAATTGTTGCTGGTGGTCGTGGTGTAAAATCAGAAGAAGGATTTGAACCACTAAAAGAACTAGCGAATGTATTAGGTGGAGCAGTTGGTGCTTCTCGTGGTGCTTGTGACGCAGACTACTGTGATTATTCACTTCAAATTGGTCAAACAGGTAAAGTAGTAACACCTGATTTATACATCGCAGCAGGTATTTCAGGTGCGATTCAACATTTGGCTGGTATGTCCAATTCAAAAATTATTGTCGCTATCAACAAAGATCCTGAAGCAAACATTTTCAAAGTTGCCGATTATGGGATCGTAGGGGACTTATTTGAAGTCATTCCAATGCTGACAGAAGAATTCAAAAAACTAAAAGCAAACGCGTAAGAGCAGATTAGTCGCCCAAGTTTCTGGGTAATGATATACTACGAATAGATTTTGCGTTTGCAAAGGAGGAATTTTTCATGGCAATAGTACATGGATCAGATCAAACATTTTCATCTGAAATCGCAGATGGATTAGTATTAGTAGACTTTTGGGCACCATGGTGTGGACCTTGTAAAATGATCGCGCCAGTGCTGGAAGAAATTGATGGAGAAATGAACGATTCATTGAAAATCGTGAAACTTGATGTAGACGAGAACCAAGAAACTGCAAGTTCTTTTGGGATTATGTCTATTCCTACATTAGTATTGTTCAAAGATGGGCAACCTGTTGACAAAGTCGTTGGTTTCCAACCTAAAGAAGCACTAGTTCAATTAGTAAACAAACACGCATAAGAAGAAAACCGGATGCAACTGCATCCGGTTTTTTTCAAACTTCTTGTTAAAATGATTTGACAGATAGGCATCATTGAAGATAGTTTAACTGGCACTCATCACTTAGGGTAGAATAAGGTAAGTAAGCTTTATCAAATTAAAATAGCCGATGATTATTATTTTTAAGTATTAAGCTATCACAATATATTGAAATAGATTAGATAAATTATTTACATACTTCATGTAATAAATAGGTGATTAAATGAATGATTTAATACAACAGAAATGTGCAATACTTCCAGATCGTCCCGGTGTCTATTTAATGAGAGATAGACAAGGTACGATTATTTATGTTGGGAAAGCAAAAATATTAAAAAATCGTGTACGCTCTTATTTTACTGGTAGTCATGATGGGAAAACACAACGTTTAGTAAATGAGATTGTTGACTTTGAATATATCGTGACGTCATCTGATATTGAAGCATTGATATTAGAATTGAATTTAATCAAGAAGCATGATCCGAAGTACAATATTATGTTAAAAGATGACAAAACGTATCCATATATTAAGATTACAGCAGAAAAACATCCACGATTAATCACGACAAGACAAGTAAAAAAAGATAAAGGGAAGTATTTTGGTCCCTACCCGAATGCGTATGCAGCAAATGCTACTAAAAAGTTATTAGATCGTTTATATCCTTTGCGAAAATGTCCAACTTTGCCCGATCGAGTTTGCTTGTATTATCATTTAGGACAGTGCTTAGCACCCTGTGTAAAATCTGTTGAACAAGATACGTACAAAGAAATGATTGACGAAATGGCTCGGTTTTTAAACGGTGGATATCAAACAGTCAAAAAGGAATTAGTAGAAAAAATGTCTGCTGCTGCAGAAAATTTAGAATTTGAACGAGCAAAAGAATATCGGGACCAAATTCAACATATTGAAACCGTGATGGAAAAACAAAAAATGACGACAAACGATTTTACGGATCGAGATATTTTTGGCTATGCGGTGGATAAAGGGTGGATGTGTGTTCAAGTATTCTTTATACGACAAGGGAAATTGATCGAACGAGATGTTTCATTATTCCCAGTTTATCAAGATGCAGAGGAAGAATTTTTAACTTTTGTCGGTCAATTTTATGAACGAGCGAATCATTTGAAGCCGAAAGAAATCATCGTTCCTGATACCATTGATTTAGTATTGCTGAAAGAATTTTTACAAACGAAAGTAGAATCTCCATCTAGAGGGAAGAAACGTGATCTAATTCGACTTGCGACTCAAAATGCGGAAATTGCATTGAAAGAAAAATTCCAACTGATTAATCGCCAAGAAGAGCGTACGATCGGTGCCGTAGAAGAGCTTGGTAATGCAATGAATATTCACCCTCCTTTACGGATTGAAGCATTTGATAATTCTCATATTTATGGGGCGGACGCTGTCTCGGCAATGGTAACTTTTTTGGACGGTCGTCCGTACAAGAAAGATTATCGTAAATATAAAACCAAAACTGCGGCAAAGCATGATGATTATGGTGCAATGCGAGAAGTTATTAGGAGACGGTACTCCAGAGTGTTAAAAGACGAGCTACCTTTGCCAGATTTAATTGTGATTGATGGAGGGAAAGGACAGTTAGAAGCTGCTCGTGAAATACTAGAAGATGAACTTGGATTATCTGTACCAATTGCGGGACTAGCAAAAGATCAAAAACATAATACAGCGTCTCTTCTGTATGGATCGCCACCTGAAATTATTTCCTTACCTAGAACAAGTGAGGGTTTTTATTTACTTCAGCGAATACAAGATGAAGTGCATCGGTTTGCCATTACGTTTCATCGTCAGCAACGAGGTAAATCATCGATTACCTCTGCTTTAGACGGTTTAGAAGGAATAGGTCCTAAACGGAAAACGATGCTGCTCAAACATTTTGGATCAATCAAACGCATGAAAGAAGCATCCGTGGAGGAGCTAATTTCTTCGGGCCTTCCACAACAGATAGCAGAAAATGTACATGCCTATTTTGCTCAAGAAGCATTGTCAAACGAATAAGGATATGATAATTTAGAGTCACTGAATACTATCACTTCAAAAGTGATGATAGAGGTGCGAAAATCATCAGTACCGTTTAAGAGGAGCAGCTACTCCGAAGAGGAAATGGGAAAGGGAAATTCGCCGAAGTATAAACAACTTGCAATTGTTTGTGCTGGTCCTGTATTGAAAAAATACTGGACTGTCAGAATCATAAGATTCTGGAGGGCTATCTCACACAACGATTTTTTCGTTTGTGCAAACGACAGCCTTTACGTTTTACGTAATGTGCTGTCTTTTTTTAGTCTTTTAGATCTCAAAGGAGAAATCGTCATGTCAAAAAAAATCGTCATGAAATTTGGAGGAACTTCTGTTGCAACACCGGAAAGAATACAACACGTTGCAAAAAGAATAATGAGTCAAAAATTGTCCGGTTACGAAGTAATTGTGGTGGTTTCTGCTATGGGGAAAACAACGGATCAACTTGTTCATTTAGCGCAAAGCATCACTTCTACACCTTCTAAGCGTGAAATGGATATGTTGTTGGCAACTGGTGAACAAGTCACGATCGCTCTTTTAACGATGGCTCTTCATGAATTAGAAGTAGAAGCTAAATCTTTTACTGGTTCCCAGGCAGGAATCATAACAGAATCGGTGCATCGAAATGCACGAATCGAAGAAATGAATGTGTGTAAAATTCTTCAAACTATTGAAAATGGAACAATTGCGATTGTTGCAGGTTTTCAAGGAGTAGATATAGATGGAGAGATTACTACACTTGGTCGAGGGGGATCAGATACGACAGCGGTTGCTCTAGCTGCTGCGATACATGCAGAAAGATGTGATATTTATACGGATGTAGACGGCGTATATAGCTGTGATCCCCGATACGTAACGTCTGCCCGAAAACTGGAAGAAATTAGTTATGACGAAATGTTAGAGTTGGCTAATTTAGGTGCTGGAGTTTTGCACCCTCGTTCCGTCGAATTTGCAAAAAATTATCAATTACCGCTAAGGGTTCGTTCTAGCATGGCATCGGATGAAGGTACTTTAGTATTGGAGGAGACGGAAATGGAAAAAAATCAAGTCGTGCGTGGTGTTGCATTTGAAAAAGAAATTGTCCGAATGACGATTTCGTATGTGAAACCTTTTAATGGCTCTCTTGCAAAAATATTTACAACACTGGCGAAGCATCATGTAAATGTCGATATTATTGTTCAAAGTATTCAAGAAGGGATTGCGCCGAGTGTTTCATTTTCCATTAAAAATGAAGATTTTGCAGATGCGATGGCAGTATTGCAGCAAGAAAAAGATGCACTTGGGTATACGAGCTTGGATTTTGAGGCGGGACTTTCGAAAGTGTCGATTGTTGGTTCGGGAATGGTTTCAAACCCAGGTGTTGCGGCCCAAATGTTTGATCGATTACGAGTGGAAGGTATACCGATAAAAATGGTCAGCACTTCCGAAATCAAGGTTTCCGTAGTTGTTCCACAAGAACAAATGGTACAAGCAGCGGAAGTATTACACGAGGAATTTCATCTCCATGAAGTACTTGAAAATGTAAATTAATGTATACTTACTGTATATCGATTATTTGACAGGAGATGAAGGGAAATGAATTGGCAATTAATTGAGCTACAGATAAAAAAAGCACAAGAAGAAGGTGCCTTTGATAACCTTCATGGTGAAGGTAAACCATTACCACCCGATGAATTTGCTCATTTACCTGAAAATCTACGAATGGTTATGCGGATCATGAAGAACGCAGGTTATGACGATGAAGCGCTTTTTATACAACAAGAGCTTGCTGATTTAAAGGTGTCCATTTCCAAAGCAAACAGCCAAGAGAAGACGGATTTAGAACGAGTCTATAACGAACGCATGGCGAAAATGAACCAGTTGATGTCCAAAAAAGGCGTGCAAACGAATAGTAGTATGTTTAAAAACTACCAAGAAAAAATCGAAAAAAAATTTTACTAATAGCTAAATAGTCTTTGAAAGACTTGCCTTCCTGTTTGTTTCAGGATAAGAATATGCATTTATACTAGTAAATTTTATTACCATCTTATATAACAAAAAGCGGAGGTAGTCCAATGGATGATTGGGCAACTCCCGCTTTACACTTGATCCACATGTGTCTATTTCTCGACAATACTGTGTCGATCCCACTTTAAGAAAAAGCGTACAGATTTATCGGCACTTTGTTTTTCTTCGATACATTCTGTTAAATAACCTGATAATTTTTCATGTGTCTGAGCTAGAAATCCAGCTTCGAGACGGAAATTACGTTCCGAAATTTTAAGTGCATGATCGAGCCCTTTTAATTCGTACGTTGCTTCTTCCTTTGTCTGCTTGAGTAATTGTAGGTCCCCCCAAGCTGCTTCTTTAAAAAAATCTGTTGTTTCTTCCATCGAAAACATTGGAAATTTTCGTGCAATATCTTTTCCGACCCAATATAGAATGTCTGCTTCATGCTTTCCCAGTACTGTAGGCAGAACATGATCCCGCAGTAATTCATACCCAAATTCATTCGTACGTTGCTCTGTCATTGTCATTTCCACCTTACTTTCCAAGTACTTCCGCGCCTACCTTACCTTGACGACCAAAAATGATGGGAGTACAATAAATATGTCATAATATTGTACCATGATGAAATACGCAGTCAATCATGCTTTCGTTATATTCGAAAGTGTTTTTCTACTGCTTATTTACGTGCCGAGGGGGTAACTAATTTGTTCAAAGACAGCGAGTTTTTATGGCGACGTCTGCATTCATTACTTGGTATCATTCCGGTTGGACTATTTCTAACACAACATTTAGTCATCAACCACTTTGCTACTAGAGGTGCTGAATCATTCAACGCTGCAACACACTTTATGGAAAGTTTGCCTTTCCTTTTATTTCTTGAGTGGTTTGTCATTTACATTCCACTAATGTTTCATGCATTTTACGGGATTTATATCGCGTTTACTGCGAAGAACAATGTACAACGATACGGGACATTCCGTAACTGGATGTTCGTTCTTCAACGTTTTACAGGTATTTTCTTAGTAGTATTCATCGCATGGCATATTTTCGAAACACGTTTCCAAGTGGCTATTGGTGCAGATGAAGTAAATTTCAACATGATGGAAGATATTTTAGCGAATCCATTTATGTTAGCTTTCTACATTGTTGGAGTAATTTCTGCTACATTCCATTTAGCAAATGGTATTTGGTCATTTTTAGTGAGTTGGGGCTTCACTCAATCTCCTGCGTCACAACGCATCGCTACATATGTAACTATGGTCATTTTCTTGGCTCTTTCTGTAGTAGGTGTTCAGGCGTTATTAGCATTTGTTTAATGCTCGAAGTGAACCAATTACTACATTAATTAGAGGAGTGAGAAAACATGGCAAAAAGTAAATTGATCATTGTCGGTGGTGGCCTCGCAGGTCTTATGGCAACGATTAAAGCTGCTGAAGAAGGCACGCCAGTTGAATTATTTTCATTAGTTCCAGTAAAACGCTCACACTCCGTTTGCGCACAAGGTGGAATTAATGGTGCTGTTAATACGAAAGGAGAAGGCGATTCTCCTGATATACATTTTGACGATACAGTTTACGGAGGAGATTTCTTAGCGAACCAACCGCCAGTCAAAGCGATGGCAGATGCTGCTCCTGGTATTATCCGTTTGTTAGATCGCATGGGGGTTATGTTTAACCGTACTCCAGAAGGTCTTTTAGATTTCCGGCGTTTCGGTGGGACGTTACATCACCGTACTGCATTTGCTGGTGCGACAACTGGGCAACAATTATTGTATGCACTTGACGAGCAAGTTCGTCGTCATGAAGTGAATGGTTTAGTAACAAAATACGAAGGATGGGAATTCCTAGGTATTTTAAAAGATGAAAATGGTGTGTGTCGTGGTATTAAAGCACAAAGCTTAACAACAATGGAAATTCGCGCATTCCGTTCGGATGCTGTTATTATGGCAACTGGTGGACCTGGAATTATCTTTGGTAAATCAACGAACTCTGTTATTAATACTGGTTCAGCGGCTTCCATTGTGTATCAACAAGGCGCATATTATGCTAATGGAGAATTCATTCAAATTCATCCAACTGCAATCCCAGGAGACGACAAGCTACGTCTAATGTCGGAATCAGCTCGGGGTGAAGGCGGTCGTATTTGGACATATAAAGACGGCAAACCTTGGTATTTCTTAGAAGAAAAGTATCCTGCATACGGAAACTTAGTACCTCGTGACATCGCAACTCGTGAAATTTTTGATGTTTGTGTAAATCAAAAATTAGGCATTAACGGCGAAAACATGGTGTACTTAGATTTATCGCATAAAGATCCGAAAGAGCTTGATATTAAGCTTGGTGGAATCATTGAGATATATGAGAAATTTACGGGCGATGACCCACGTAAAGTTCCGATGAAAATTTTCCCTGCAGTTCATTACTCAATGGGCGGATTATGGGTAGATTATGATCAAATGACGAACATTCCAGGATTGTTTGCAGCTGGTGAGTGTGATTACTCTCAACATGGCGCCAACCGTTTAGGTGCTAACTCATTATTATCCGCTATTTACGGTGGTATGGTAGCTGGACCTAATGCTGTGAAATATATGCAACGTTTAAATTCTCATGCGGAAGATATGGATGCATCTGTATTTGATGCACAAATTGCTGAAGAGCAGAAAAAATGGGATGACACGCTAAAATTAGATGGAACAGAAAATGCTTACATTCTCCATAAAGAATTAGGAGAATGGATGACAGATAACGTAACCGTTGTTCGTTACAATGATCGTTTAAAAGCTACAGATGATAAAATTCTTGAATTGATGGAGCGCTATGAGAATATCAATATTAACGATACTCAGTTATGGTCAAACCAAGGTGCGACATTTACTCGTCAATTAAAGAACATGCTTTATCTAGCTCGTGTTATTACACTTGGTGCGTTAAATCGTGATGAGAGTCGTGGAGCTCACTACAAACCTGACTTCCCAGAACGTGATGATGAGAACTTCATGAAAACAACAATGGCAAAATTCGACCCTTCTACAGGAGCTCCTATTTTCCATTATGAAGATGTAGATGTTTCTTTGATTCCACCACGTAAACGTGACTATTCTTCGAAAGGGGATCACTAAAATGGCAGAACAAGCAACAGCTACAAAAACGGTACTGTTTGAAATCTTACGACAAGATACAACAGATTCAGCGCCATATTGGGAGAAATTCGAACTTGATTATCGTCCTAATATGAACGTTATTTCTGCTTTAATGGAGATTCGTCGAAATCCAGTCAATTATGACGGGAAGAAAACAACTCCTGTAACATGGGACATGAACTGTTTAGAAGAAGTTTGTGGAGCTTGTTCGATGGTGATTAATGGACGTCCAAGACAATCTTGTACGGCATTAGTTGATCAATTAGAGCAACCAATTAAATTAGAACCTATGAAAACTTTCCCGGTTGTACGTGATCTACAAGTAGATCGTACGCGCATGTTTGACTCTTTGAAAAGAGTAAAAGCATGGGTACCAATCGATGGAACGTATGATTTAGGTGAAGGACCACGTATGCCAGAACGTAAACGTCAATGGGCATACGAACTTTCAAAATGTATGACTTGTGGTGTTTGTTTAGAGGCTTGTCCTAATGTAAACAGCGGTTCAGATTTCATCGGTCCTGCGCCACTATCACAAGTTCGTTTATTCAATTCGCACCCAACAGGTGCGATGAACAAAGATGAGCGTTTAAATGCCATTATGGGTGATGGAGGACTAGCAAATTGCGGGAACTCGCAAAACTGTGTCGTTGCCTGTCCAAAAGGTATTCCTTTGACAACGTCAATTGCTGCATTAAACCGTGATACTTCTGTTCAAATGTTTAAAAACTTCTTCGGAAGCGATCATATGGTTGACTAAAATAGTTTTTAAGAGCCTTTCACTGTACTGTGAAAGGTTCTTTTTTTTTGGTACACTTAGGGGAAATGGAGGGAAATTATGAAAGCGAATTATATTAAAGATCTAAATGAATGGGTAAAAGAATTTTCATTTTATGCCCCTGTAAAGGTTCGTTTCAGTGAAACGGATATGTATGGACATTTAAATAACACAACAAACTTTGCTTATTTCGAGTATGCTCGAATTGAGTATTTTAAACATATTGGCTTGATGAGCGATTGGTTAAACCCTAAAGGAGAAACAATACCTGTAGTAGCCGACTTACAATGTGATTACGTTCGACAGGTGTTTTTTGATGAAGAGTTGAAAATTTATGTAAAAGTTCAGTCGGTTGGAAATTCATCGATCGATATTCATTATGTTGCTAAAAATGCCCAAGATGATATTTGTTTTACGGGACGAGGAACAATTGTTCAAATTAGTCGTAAAACTGGAAAAGGTGTTCCTTGGAAGGAAGAAGAAAAAAACCTCTTTACTTCCATGGGCTAATTGTCTTCACCTTCTCCCTTTTTCTAACATACTCTAGACAGAAGAGTTATTAGGAGGGGCATAGGTGGCAAGTGATTACCAACATCGATCATTATTAACTGTTAGGGAACGGGAAATCTTTCATTTGCTTGTATCAGATCATTCGACTAAACAAATATCCGAAAAACTATCTATTAGCGAAAAAACAGTTCGAAATCATATTTCGAATACGATACAAAAGCTAGGTGTTTCTGGAAGATCACAAGCAATTATTGAATTATTAAGGCTTGGCGAATTGTCGTTAGATTAACCGATGAAATTATAGACCGAAATAGGAGTTGAACTATTCAATGGCAGTAGAAGATAGAACACTACTAGATGAAACAAGAGTAGCATTCGTTGAAAAAGAATTACGGTATATTTCCGGCATTATCAAACAAAAGGGTAGAGAAATCTTGAGTAATTATACGATTACTCCACCTCAATTTATCGCACTACAATGGTTATTTGAACATGGTGATATGACGATTGGCGATTTATCGAATAAAATGTATTTAGCATTTTCAACTACGACTGATTTAGTCGATCGTATGGAAAAAAACGAATTAGTCAAACGGGTTCGTGATGAAAATGATCGACGCGTTGTACGAATTCATCTATTACAAGAAGGCGAACGTGTGATTGAAGAAGTAATTGCGAAGCGACAAGCATATTTAAAAGATATATTATCTTCTTTTGAACAAACAGAGATGGATGCGTTGTCTAAACTATTACAGAAACTGCACGTGGAAATGAAAGAAGATGGAAAATAGTATACAAAAATCTGCTATTGGTGTCATCGACTCTGGAGTTGGTGGACTGACAGTTGTAAAAGAATTAATGCGTATTCTCCCAAACGAAGATATTATCTATTTGGGTGATTCAGCACGATGTCCGTATGGACCACGTTCTGGAAAGGAAGTACGACAATTCACTTGGCAAATGGCAGAGTATCTAGCGAAACAAGGAATCAAGCTTTTGGTCGTTGCATGTAATACTGCAACAGCTGTTGCATTGGAATCGTTGCAAAAATATTGTGATTTCCCTGTTGTTGGTGTTATTTTTCCAGGAGCTAGAGCTGCCATGAAAGCAACAAAAAAACAATCGATCGCAGTATTGGGTACAATTGGAACGGTGAGAAGCGGTGCATATGAAATTGCCATAAAAGCCCTTTCAACATCAGCTGAAATCGTTCCTTTTGCATGTCCTTTATTTGTCCCAGTAGTAGAAAGTAATGAATACGAAGGGGAGTTTGCGGAAAAGATTGTGCATGAGTCCCTTAAACCATTAATAGGACAAGCGTTTGATACAGTCATCTTAGGATGCACTCATTATCCGTTATTGCAACCTTTGATTGAGAAAGAACTCGGCAGTAACATTCAAGTAGTTTCCTCAGCAGAAGAAACCGCTCAAAATGTCAAAGAATTACTAGCGTATTATCATTTGGCAAATGAAATGACGAATGTTGCCCACTATGAGTTCTTAACAACTGGATCAGTGGGAATGTTTACAGAAATCGTTCAAGCTTGGTTACCAAATGTACCAGCTCAAGTAAAACAAATTCACTTATAGTAAGCAAAGGAAGGGGCGATTTTGTTCGTGCGAATCGATGAAAGAAAGTTTGATGAATTGCGAAATGTGAGCATGGAAACAAATTTTATTATGCATCCAGAAGGATCGGTATTAATTACTGTAGGAAAAACAAAAGTAATTTGTAATGCGACAATTGAAGACCGTGTTCCACCTTTTCTACGTGGACAAGGCAAAGGATGGATAACAGCAGAATACAGCATGCTTCCAAGAGCAACCGTGTCGAGAAATCAACGCGAAGCGAGTAAAGGGAAAATTACTGGACGCACAATGGAAATACAACGTCTGATTGGAAGAGCTTTACGAAGTGTTGTGGATTTAGAAGCACTTGGTGAGAAAACAATTTGGATTGATTGTGATGTCATTCAAGCAGATGGTGGAACGAGAACGGCTTCTATCACAGGAGCATTTGTCGCACTAGCACTTGCTATCCATTCGTTGCACGAAAAGGACGCGTTTACATCTTTTCCAATTACACACTATTTAGCGGCAACAAGTGTTGGAGTTGTTAAAGATCAAGGCGTATTATTGGATCTTAATTATGAAGAAGACTTTTCAGCGGCAGTCGACATGAATGTTGTCATGACGTCTTCAGGAGAATTTGTAGAAATACAAGGTACAGGTGAAGAAGCAACATTTTCTCGAAAAGAACTAAACGCTTTGCTGGATCGCGCTGAAAAAGGAATTAATCGTTTAATCGATCACCAACGAGAAGCTTTAGGTGAGATTGCAACGTTAATTGATAAAGAAGTAGGTGTAGAAGCATGAAAGAAATAATTATTGCAACAAAAAACAAAGGAAAAGCAAAAGACTTTGAAGCTATCTTTTCTCCAATGGGATATACGGTAAAAACCCTACACGATGTTGCGGAAGAAATGGACATTGAAGAAACAGGAACGACGTTTGAAGAAAATGCCATTTTAAAAGCGGAGGCACTTGCAAATCATTTACAAACATTTGTTATCGCGGATGATAGTGGTTTAGAAGTAGATGCTTTAAATGGTGAGCCTGGAGTTTACTCTGCTAGATATGCTGGTGAAGAGAAGTCTGATGAAGCAAATATGGAAAAACTGTTGGATGCTTTAAAAGATGTTCCATCCCCTGAAAGAACTGCCCGTTTCCGTTGTGTTATTGCTGTAGCGGAACCAAATATGCCAACAAAAACCTATGCAGGCTTTTGTGAAGGCCATATTGCTATGGAGAAAAAAGGATCAAACGGTTTTGGATACGATCCTATTTTTTTCGTGGATTCATTAAACAAACATATGGCAGAACTCTCTGCTGAAGAAAAGGCGAAAATTTCCCATCGAGGACACGCGATAGCTAATCTCCGAAAAGAATGGGAAAATAACGTTGACTTTTAAACAGGCGATTTCTATAATAAGTATTGTCTTTCATTTTCGAATGAAGTGAATGTACATGTCTCGGTAGCTCAGCAGGATAGAGCAACGGCCTTCAAGACAATAGGAGCCTTTATAGGGAAACAGAAACCTATAAAGTGGACGACACTATATCGGTGAAGCCTTAACAGTGTAAGCTGATGGTAATACCGAGGAAACTTACGATCTCATCTGGGGATTTAGATGCTTTAAAGGATTAAGATTTTAACAGGTCAATATGGCTTATTAAAATTTTGAGGGTAAAAGCACCAAAGAATAATCAAAAGCTTAATATATTGCATGCTAATGATTATCGTGAGGTTCCGTAGAGACTACACGTGTCGCACCTGAAATGGTGAAGATATAGTCCAGACTACAAACAACACAAGTTGGTGGCGAAAGCCATGGTGGTAAGCTAAGCCGTCGGTCGGGGGTTCGAATCCCTCCCGGGATGTAAGTTCATCTGCAGGTTGATGGTAGATGAAGAAAAAGTGCTCGTTATTTCCGTTTATGGGAGTAACAGCGCTTTTTTTATTGCCCGTGAAATCGAAACGACTGATACTCGAAAGAGTTTGTTGATACTTGAAATGAGTGACATTTGCAGATACTCTTTGAATGAGTATATATGTGATAAAGGCGGTGGAACGATGAAAAAAGAAAATAAAAGTATAAATAATCTTGTGCTATTTCCAGGCACCGCTGAAAAATATTTAGTAAATGCAAAACAATTTGCAGAAAGTGGACGGTTTGAAGAAGCGATCGAGTGCTTTGAACAAGCGAGTGCTTTGATGAACTTAGAAGAAGCGGATTTATTCATATATGCTGTGTGTTTATTCGAAATGAAGGAATTATTAGAAGCGAAAGAGGTCGTCGAAAATATCTTGCAAGTTGGGTCGTCGAATTATGTAGAATCCATTGAGTTATATGTCTCTATCTTAATGGAGCTGCGCAATTTCAAAGATGTGGTAACAATTATTGAACCATTGCTAGAAGAAAACATTTTGCCTTTCTCGAAAAGACCAACCTTTCTACAATTGCTCGACTTAAGCAAGCGTCTAATGGAGAAAAAGCAAGTGATTCCATTTGAAATTGAAAAGTTTACTTCGTGGACAGAGCTACAGCAACAACAATTCATCTCGGATCTCACGAAGGAATCGGAAGAAGCTAGCGTCCCAATATTAATGGAAGTTGCAGGTCATTCGGACTTACCAGAGTTGTCCAAGTCATTCGCGCTAATGGCACTTGTTGAATTGAAGGTCTCAAACGATGTAGATATAATCAAATTCGGAAAAAAAATAACCGTGACTCCGGCAGAATTAGACTTACCGATTCATTTAGAAACAAATCGACAAGTACTAGAAGCGTTGCACCGACAATTAGCTCAGCATCCTGATTTTTTGGAAATGGCAGAGGAAATAGTCATTCGGCACTTCCTTCTTTGTTATCCAAACCCTATCTCTGAAGAAGAACCTGCTACAATTGCTTCACGTTATACAAACTACATTGAATCGTTATTTATTAGTAGCGGCGTAGAGAATTTCGAAAAGCACACACCTATCTTAGATTTGGAGCGTTTTTTTGAAAGTAGAATACAGTGAAAAAGTTGAAAGAAATGTGAACTATGCTATACTAGACTAGTTGTAAAATCATCGTAAATATATGATTCATACAGGCGAAATTAACAGTTGGAGGTTTTATAGATGACAGCAAAATGGGAAAGACAAGAAGGAAACACTGGAGTATTAACGGTGGAAGTTCCTGCAGAAAAAGTAAATGAAGGCTTAGACAAAGCGTTCCAAAAAGTAGTAAAAGAAATTAACGTACCTGGTTTCCGTAAAGGGAAAATGCCACGTAAAATGTTTGAACAACGTTTCGGTGTAGAATCTTTATACCAAGATGCATTAGATTTCATCTTACCTGACGCTTATGCGAATGCAGTTGACGAAGCAGGAATTGACCCTGTTGATCGTCCTGAAATCGATATTGAGAAAATGGAAAAAGGGGAAAACTTAATTTTCACAGCGAAAGTTACAGTTAAACCTGAAGTGAAGTTAGGCGACTATAAAGGTTTAGAAGTATCTAAAGAAGACGCTTCTGTTACAGACGAAGAAATTGATGCTCAATTACAAGATCAACAACAACGTCACGCTGAAATGGTCGTTAAAGAGGATGGAGCAATCGAAGAAGGCGATACTGCTACAATCGATTTTGAAGGATTCCTTGGTGAAGAAGCATTTGAAGGCGGAAAAGGAACAGACCACGATTTAGAAATCGGTTCTGGTTCATTTATTCCAGGATTTGAAGAGCAATTAGTTGGTGTGAAAGCTGGCGAATCTAAAGACATCACTGTAACGTTCCCAGAAGAATACCACGCAGAAGAATTAGCGGGTAAAGAAGCAACGTTTAAAGTGACAGTTAAAGAAGTAAAAGGAAAAGAACTTCCTGAACTAAATGATGAATTTGCGAAAATGATTGATGGAACTGTTGAAGGAATGGATGCTTTACGTGCTCAATTGAAAGAACGTACAGCAAAAGAAAAAGAAACTGCTGCTGACAATGCGTTAAAAGATGAGTTAGTAGAAAAAGCTGCAGACAATGCCGAAATGGAAATTCCACAAGCAATGATCGATTCAGAAGTAGATCGTATGATGAACGATTTCGCTCAACGTCTTCAATCGCAAGGAATGAATTTAGACCTTTACTTCCAGTTCTCTGGTCAAGACGAAGATGCGCTTCGTGCTCAAATGAAAGAAGATGCGGAGAAACGCGTTCGTGTTTCCTTAACATTAGAAGCAATTGCTGAAGCAGAAGGATTTACAGCTTCAGAAGAAGAAGTAAATGCGGAAATGGAAAAAATGAGTCAACAATTCAACATGACAACAGAGCAAATTCGCACAGCATTAGGTGGCACATTTGCTTTAGAAAATGATTTAAAAATGCAAAAAACAATCGACTTCTTAGTTGATAACGCAAAAATTAAGTAAGATAATGAAATAAATGGAACAAGGCGCGGGTGTAAATCCGTGCCTTGTTTTCCATCCTACATAGAATACATATTGCTCAATCGAATTCCTTGATAATGAGGAATTAATCTTGTAAGATTGTGGCTTGAATAGGGGTGAATCGAATGTTTAAATTTAACGATGAAAAAGGTAATTTAAAGTGCTCCTTCTGTGGTAAATCCCAAGAACAAGTTCGAAAGCTGGTTGCAGGACCAGGTGTATATATTTGTGATGAATGTATCGAGTTATGTACGGAGATTGTCGAAGAAGAGTTAGGTACAGAAGAAGAAACTGAGTTTAAAGAAGTTCCGAAGCCAAAAGAAATAATGGCGATTCTAGATGAGTATGTGATTGGACAGGAAAAAGCGAAAAAATCTTTATCTGTAGCTGTCTATAATCATTACAAACGTGTGAATACATCTAGCAAAATCGAGGATGTGGAGCTATCAAAATCCAATATTGTGATCATTGGACCAACTGGTAGTGGTAAAACGTTACTTGCTCAAACATTAGCACGAATTTTAAATGTTCCTTTTGCAATTGCGGATGCTACTTCCTTAACTGAAGCAGGTTATGTAGGAGAAGACGTAGAAAACATTCTTCTTAAATTAATCCAATCAGCTGATTACGATGTGGAGAAAGCAGAAAAAGGAATTATTTATATCGATGAAATCGATAAAGTCGCACGTAAATCCGAAAATCCATCAATTACGCGTGATGTATCGGGTGAAGGTGTTCAACAAGCCCTTCTGAAAATTTTAGAAGGAACAGTTGCAAGTGTTCCACCACAAGGTGGTCGCAAGCATCCACATCAAGAATTCATTCAAATTGATACTACGAACATTCTGTTTATCGTAGGTGGAGCTTTTGATGGAATTGAACAAATTATTAAACGTCGTCTTGGTCAAAAAGTAATCGGTTTTGGCGCAGATCCAAATAAAGATGAATTAGAGGCGGCATCATTATTGTCTGCTTTAATCCCAGAAGATTTGTTGAAATTCGGATTAATACCAGAATTTATTGGTCGTTTACCTGTTTTAGCAAACTTAGAACAGTTGAACGAAGCTGCTTTAGTTCAAATTCTAACTGAGCCAAAAAATGCATTAGTAAAACAGTATCAAAAAATGCTTGAAATCGATAATGTACAATTAACATTTGAAGATGATGCATTGGTTGAAATTGCAAAACTTGCCATTGAACGAAAAACTGGAGCTCGTGGATTACGATCTATTATCGAAAATATCATGCTTGATGTTATGTATGAATTACCTTCAAGAGATGATATTAAAGAGTGTGTTATTACAAAAGAAGCGATTACGAATCAAGCTCAACCGAAATTGATCTTGGAGGATGGCACTGTATTAGAAGTAAACGACGAAAAAACGTCTGCATAGTATGTGATAGGAAAGCTGACTTCGACTTACGTTTTTAACGCATAATGTCGCTAGTCGGCTTTTTCTTCCATATGTTTGAGAGTCGCAGGAATGGGAAAGAATCGAATGGAGGTGACTTCCTGTATGGTGAAAAAGAAACAGCAACAAGTACCATTATTACCACTAAGAGGGTTGATGGTCTTCCCAACGATGGTATTACATATTGATGTAGGAAGAGAACGTTCTGTAGCTGCGCTGGAACATGCAATGCTATCAGATAGTTTAGTTTTTCTTGCCACTCAAAAAGAGATGAATGTTGAAAATCCGGAATCAGATGATTTGTATGAAGTGGGTACGTTAGCAAAAGTAAATCAAATGATTAAACTTCCGAACGGAACGATTCGAGTTCTTGTCGAAGGATTAAATCGTGCAAAATGGAGTCATTACGAGGAAGGAGATACTTTCTCAGAAGTAACGATTAAAAATTATGACGATTCTACAGATAAAACGTCTGAGCATGAGGCATTAATGAGAATGCTCTTGGAGTATTTCGAAAAGTATTCGAAAGTTTCTAAAAAAGTAACATCTGAAACGTACGCTACTGTAGCTGATATTGAAGAACCTGGTAGATTAGCTGATATGGTCGCATCGTACTTACCACTTAAAATCAGTGGGAAACAGGAAGTATTAGAAATGTTTGACGTACTAGAGCGTTTAGAATGGTTAGTGAATCGTTTGCATAATGAGCAAGAGATTATTCAAATGGAAAAGAAAATTAACGCACGAGTCAAACAAGCCATGGAGCGAACTCAAAAAGAGTTTTACTTGCGAGAACAAATGAAAGCAATTCAAACGGAATTAGGCGATAAAGAAGGAAAAACTGGTGAAATTGCCGATCTGAAGAAAAAAATCGAAGACGTCAAAATGCCAGAATCTACGAAAAAAGTAGCGTTGAAAGAATTAGATCGTTATGAAAAACTTCCTGCAGCAGCTGCGGAAAGTGGCGTTATTCGTAACTATCTCGAATGGCTTGTTTCTTTACCATGGTCAGACGCTACAAAAGATCGACTCGATATACACCATGCCGAAAAAATATTAAATCGTGACCATGATGGATTAGAATCAGTGAAAGAACGAGTATTAGAATACTTAGCTGTTCGTCAATTGACTCAATCTCTTCGTGGCCCGATCTTATGTTTAGCAGGCCCTCCAGGAGTAGGAAAGACGTCGTTGGCAAGATCCATTGCGGAATCACTTGGACGCCAATTTGTACGAATTTCGTTAGGTGGAGTACGAGATGAGTCGGAAATTCGAGGACATCGTAGAACGTATGTAGGTGCGATGCCAGGAAGAATTATACAAGGCATGAAAAAAGCTGGAAAGATTAATCCAGTCTTTTTACTAGATGAAATTGATAAAATGTCCAATGATTTTCGAGGTGATCCTTCTGCAGCGATGTTAGAAGTGCTCGATCCTGAACAAAATCATTCCTTTAGTGATCACTATCTAGAAGAGCCATATAATTTATCAAATGTTCTATTTATTGCTACGGCAAATGATTTAAGTACCATTCCAGGTCCACTTCGTGATCGGATGGAAATTATCACGATTGCTGGATACACGGAAATGGAAAAAATAGAAATTGCGAAAAACCATTTAGTTCCTCGTCAGTTAAAGGAGCATGGACTATCCAAGTCTCAATTACAAATTAGAGAAGATGCTATTCGGAGTTTAGTTCGCTATTATACACGTGAAGCAGGAGTTCGAAGCTTGGAGCGTCAAATCGCGTCTATTTGTCGTAAAGTAGCAAAAATCGTTGTTTCTTCTGAAAAGAAAAAAATGATTATTTCAACGAAAAATTTGGAAGAGCTCATTGGAAAGCACAAGTTCCGATACGGACAAGCGGAAACAGAAAATCAAATTGGTGTGGCAACAGGACTTGCTTATACGACTGTTGGTGGAGATACCTTACAAATTGAAGTATCGCTTTCTCCAGGTAAAGGGAAATTAATATTAACCGGTAAATTAGGCGATGTGATGAAGGAATCTGCTCAAACTGCTCTGTCCTTCGTGCGATCAAAATCAGAAGAATTTGGACTCGATGCTGATTTTCATGAAACATGTGATATTCATATTCATGTTCCGGAAGGGGCAGTTCCAAAAGATGGTCCATCGGCAGGAATCACAATCGCTACAGCGTTAGTTTCTGCACTTTCTAAGCGACCTATTAGACGTGAAGTTGGGATGACAGGTGAAATTACGTTACGTGGCAGAGTATTACCGATAGGCGGTGTGAAAGAAAAGACGTTAAGCGCTCACCGCGCAGGTTTAACGACAATTGTTTTACCGAAAGACAATGAACGAGACATTGAAGATATTCCAGAAAGTGTTCGTGATGATTTAACGTTTAAATTAGTATCACAAGCAGATGAAGTTCTTCGTATCGCGTTAGAAGGAGGACTCTCATGAAAGTCCATAACGTAGAATTAGTAATTAGCGCAGTTCGTCCTGAACAATATCCAGAAGGTGGACTTCCAGAGTTTGCTTTAGCTGGTCGTTCGAATGTTGGGAAATCGTCTTTTATTAACAAGATGATCGGCAGAAAAAGTATGGCCAGAATTTCTTCTAAACCCGGGAAAACACAAACGCTAAATTTTTATAAAATTGAAGAACAATTGTTTTTCGTGGATGTTCCCGGATACGGATATGCAAAAGTTTCCAAAAAAGAGCGTGAAGCATGGGGACGGATGATTGAAGAATACATTACAAGTCGAGATGTATTAAAAGCAGTAGTTCAAATCGTCGATTTACGTCATCCACCGAGTGATGATGACTGTATGATGTATGATTTCTTGAAACATTATAATATTCCGTGTGTGGTTATCGCGACAAAAGCAGATAAAATCCCAAAAGGTAAGTGGGAAAAGCACCGGAAAATGATTCGGGAAGAATTAGATATGGAAGCTCATGATACACTCATTCTTTTTTCCGCTGAGACAGGAAAAGGATTCGATGAAGCTTGGGCGGAACTTGAGCGTCGTATGCAACTAGAAATAGAGAGATAGTAATTCAAATAGGAGACATGGTAAGCGTAGATGCCATGTCTCTTTTCTATGGATTGAAAGGAATCAACCATTTCTTGAAACATATTTTGTTAACTTATCGGCGATTATTCGCATACTAACAAACAATAGTACCATTCCAGTTAAAACAAATAGTAAGTGCCAATCAATTAAAGTACCAACTATAAGAAGCAATATAATTGGCACAAGAAGCCAACTTGTTACGGTTAGAAAACTTGCGATAAATTCTTTTGTTGCATCGAACATCGTAAACCTCTCCAATAAATCGTATTTTATATAGAACGCTAGGCTTCCTGAAATGTTCCGCTTTAAGCCTTGTCTTTGCATGAACAATGCAGGTTTGATAGACTTAATTAGAATGATTCTAAATGAACGGTTTTCTGACAGGAATTCATACCTTGTTCACAATTAAATCCTTTAAAACTGAGGGTTTATGCTATAATTAGTACGATGAAAATGAACGGAAAGGTGTCATGTGACCATGCATACCATAGTAGTGGGCGTAAACTTCAAAACTGCACCAGTGGAAATTCGCGAGCGATTGTCTTTTGTAGAGGCTGAATTACCTGATGCAATGAAGGAATTACAAAAACAAAAAAGTATTCTGGAGAATGTTGTCGTATCTACTTGTAACCGCACTGAAATTTATGCGGTGGTCGACCAACTACACACCGGGAAATATTATATTAAGAAATTTTTGTCCGAATGGTTTGATTTACCGATGGAGACGTTTTCCGCCTATCTTTTTCAACATGAAAAAGATGAAGCAGTACGTCATTTATTCCAAGTTACCTCTGGAATTGACTCCATGGTATTAGGAGAAACGCAAATTTTAGGACAAGTGAAGTCTAGCTTTTTAAATGGTCAAAAAGAAGGTTCAACAGGAACTGTTTTCAATGAACTATTTAAAAAGTCAGTTACGTTTGCTAAAAAAGCACATGCGGAAACGGCAATAGGTGAAAATGCCGTATCAGTTTCTTACGCTGCGGTGGAACTTGGAAAGAAAATTTTCGGATCGCTTCGCAATAAGCATGTTGTCATTCTTGGCGCAGGTAAAATGGGCGAATTATCGATTAAGAATCTGCAAGGTAGTGGGGCAGAAAAAATTACGGTGATTAATCGTACCTTTGAAAAAGCACAAGAATTAGCGACTAAATTTGGTGGACAAGCAAAGCATTTATCGGAGCTTCAATGCACGTTGCTAGAAGCGGATATTTTAATTAGTTCTACTGGATCTACTGAATTCGTTATTGACTATGAGTTAATGCAATTCGTAGAAAAGCTTCGCAAAGGACGTCCAATATTCATGGTAGATATTGCAGTTCCTCGTGATTTGGATCCAAGAATCGGAGAGTTATCAAACGTTTTCTTGTATGATATTGATGATTTACAAGGAATAGTAGAAGCGAATCTTGCAGAAAGACAACGTTCTGCGATGGAGATTGAAAAAATGATCGAGTCAGAGCTTACTGAATTTAATGAATGGGTTGGAACATTAGGCGTAGTGCCTGTTATCTCTGCATTACGAAAAAAAGCGTTAACCATACAAGAAGAAACAATGGCTAGTATTGAAAATAAAATGCCAGACTTAACGGACCGTGAGCGTAAAATATTAAGTAAACACACAAAATCGATTATCAATCAATTATTAAAAGATCCTATTCTTCAAGCGAAAGAACTTGCAAATAGTTCGCAAGCTAATGAACAACTGGCTTTATTCCAACAAATTTTTGGGATAGAAGAGGAAGTTCAAGTAGAAAAGAAACGGCAACAAGAGCTGGAAAAGGTTCGCCAAGCTCAAAAGGCTGATGAAACAACGGCTCAAAAAAGTGCAGAGTGGATTTATTAATTTATACCCATTAAAATGAATGAACAAGGGACGATTGAAAAGATACAACAAAGGAGGCGTTTTCGTAAAAGCAGGATACACTGTCATTGCGAAACGCCTTTTTTATGTGGAAGGAGGAATCTAAGTGACAGACATCACCATGGCAAGATTGCATGAAGGTATGGTCGTTCTATACGCAATCAGCCTCGTTTTATACTTTCTCGATTTCTTCTATCAAAATAAGCGTGCAGAGAAATATGGATTTTACCTAGTATCCATTGTATGGGTATTACAGTCTATCTTTCTCGTTTTATATATGATGGAGACCAATCGATTTCCCATCTTGACACTCTTTGAGGGGATTTACTTTTACGCTTGGTTATTGATCACCTTATCGCTTGTGTTACATTTAACGTATAAGGTGAAAATTCTCGTTTTTTCGTTAAATATTATTGGTTTTGTCATGATGATGATTCATACGTTTGCACCAGTTCAACTCGAGCGCTCACCAGTCGGTGAAAATTTAGTTTCGGAGCTATTATTCATCCATGTGACGTTTGCGATCATTTCCTATGTCGCATTTTCATTATCGTTTGTTTTTTCCGTGTTGTATCAACTTTTATATCGATTATTAAAAAAGAAAAAATGGACTATTCAATGGAGAAATTTGCCGTCGCTAGATCAAACGGAAAAAGGAATGACCATTTCGATGATAATTGGTATTCCATCGTTATTACTTAGTCTCATATTAGGTATGCAATGGGCTTATTTATCACTTGATTCCTTTTCGTTGTTTGATATGAAAATTGTCGGATCATTTATTCTGCTCATTTTTTATAGTGTTATATTATATCGGCACCATAAAAATGCGTTACTAGGGACACAATATGCATGGGCACATATTTATGCATTTTTAGTTGTTCTATTAAACTTTTTCTTAGGAAGTCGTCTGTCTGAGTTTCATTTTTGGTTATAGAAAGGATGTTCACATTGCGTAAAATTATTGTTGGATCACGTAGAAGTAAATTAGCATTAACCCAAACAAAGTGGTTTATAGAAGAAATGAAGAAATCTGGAGCTCCTTTTGAATTTGATATTAAAGAAATTGTGACAAAAGGTGATCAGATTGTTGATGTACAACTATCAAAAGTAGGAGGTAAAGGGCTATTTGTGAAAGAAATTGAGCAAGCTCTCTATTCGAAAGAAATAGATTTTGCTGTGCATAGCATGAAAGATATGCCTTCTGAATTACCAGATGGTCTTGTCATAGGATGTGTTCCTCCACGCGAAGATGCTCGCGATGCTTACATAGCGAACAATCATGTGAAACTAATGGATTTGCCTAAAGGTGCAGTAGTTGGGACAAGTTCATTACGTCGAAGTGCACAGTTGCTTCAAGTTAGACCGGATTTGGAAATTCAATGGATTCGGGGAAATGTGGATACTCGACTAAATAAGTTAAAAAACGAAAATTTTGATGCGATTATTTTAGCAGCAGCTGGTTTAAATCGCTTAGGTTGGAGTCAAGACGTGGTAACTGAGTACTTATCTACGGATATTTGTTTGCCAGCAGTAGGTCAAGGTGCTTTAGCGATTGAATGTCGCGAAGATGATGTAGAGCTATTAGCATCACTTGCAAAATTAACAGATGAAGCGACATGGAAAGCTGTACAAGCAGAACGTTCTTTTTTACACAAAATGGATGGCGGCTGTCAAGTACCAATCGCAGGATTTGCGACAACCGATGGCAATGAAATTACCTTTACGGGATTAGTTGCTTCACCTGAAGGTGACGTCTTCTACAAGGAATCTACGAAGGGAGAAAATCCGGTAGAACTTGGAAAAGAAATTGCTGCGAAAATTTCTGCAGAAGGTGCATATGATCTAATCCAGCAAGTAAAGGCAGATTTAAATGTCTAATTCCTTCCCGCTTGCAAATCACTTGATTATTTTTACGGGAACATCGGTTCCTCAAACAGTGATACAGAAAGCATCCGATCTTGGTGCGCGTACCGTGCGTCACCCTCTGATTCAAATTTCTCCAACTTCACATGCGGTACCTGATTTTGTGAATGAACATTGGAAGGAGTATGAGTGGATTATTTTCACAAGTGGACATGCCGTTCGCATCTTTCATGCAATTGTAGCTAACAGACCTGTTCATGCAAAAATCGCAGTTGTCGGAGAAAAAACGAAAACGAAATTAGAAACACTTGGATATACTATTTCTTTTATGCCATCCACCTATAACGCGACGACTTTCGTAGAAGAATTTCCATATACGACGAAACGAGTCCTTTTCGTAAAAGGAAATTTGGCGAGTGATCTTATTCCTACAAAATTACCGTCCGAGGTGGATGAGTGGGAGATATACAACACGACAAGCAATCCTGCGGAATTAAAAAAATTCCGTACAACCATAGCAGAAAACAAATCATCTGCGATTATAGTCGTTTTGGGTAGTCCTTCAGCTGCCCGTCAGCTTCAGAAGGTATTACCAATCGATTCAACCATTGAATTGGCTTCCATTGGAAATGTCACGACAAAAGCGTTACGTGAAATCGGCTATCACGTAACGTATCAACCTGAAAAATTTACGTGGGAGAATATTCTGCAGGAAATCGTATATAGAAAGTAGGATGAATGATGAATTTACAATTCTCAAGACATAGAAGATTACGACATACTGAAACGTTGCGTCGAATGGTAAAAGAAACAAGTTTACACGTGGATGATTTCATTTATCCAATTTTTGTTGCAGAAGGCGATAACATCAAAAACCCCATTGCTTCCATGCCAGGAGTATTCCAATTTTCATTAGACCATCTAGGAGAAGAATTAGACGAGGTAGTTCGACTTGGCATTCCTTCTGTGATTTTATTTGGTATTCCACACGAGAAAGACGCAATTGGATCACAAGCATTCCATGATCATGGAATTGTCCAAGAAGCAATTCGATTTGCGAAAGATCGTCATCCAGATTTAATGGTTATTGCAGACACATGTTTATGTGAATATACCGACCATGGTCATTGTGGTGTAATTGAAAATGGAAAAGTGTTAAATGACCCTACGCTTGATTTATTAGCACGAACTGCGGTAGCACAAGCAAAAGCAGGTGCTGATATAATTGCACCTTCCAATATGATGGATGGTTTTGTTGCAGCAATACGTTACGGTTTAGACGAGGCTGGGTATGAACATATTCCTATTATGTCTTACGCGGTGAAATATGCGAGTGCCTATTATGGTCCGTTTCGCGATGCTGCGAATAGCACACCTCAATTTGGGGACCGTAAAACGTATCAAATGGATCCAGCAAATCGCTTAGAAGCAATGAGAGAAGCTGCTTCTGATGTCGAAGAGGGCGCGGATTTCTTAATTGTAAAACCAGCACTTTCTTACTTGGATATTGTACGTGATGTGAAAAACAATTTTGTGTTACCTCTTGTTGCCTATAATGTGAGTGGAGAATATGCCATGATCAAAGCAGCAGCAGCGAACGGATGGATTGACGAAGAACGGATTGTGTTAGAAACATTAACTAGTATGAAACGAGCTGGAGCAGACTTAATTATGACGTATCATGCGAAAGATGCTGCGAAATGGTTAGGAGGAGCAAAATGACCCGAGATTATAGCAAATCGATAGCTGCCTTTAAAGAAGCAAAAGAATATATGCCTGGTGGCGTTAATAGCCCAGTACGTGCATTTAAATCGGTTAATATGGACCCAATATTCATTCAATCAGGTAAAGGCTCAAAGATGATAGATATCGATGGGAATGAATACATTGACTATGTCCTGTCATGGGGACCACTTATTTTAGGGCATGCAGATGAGGATGTAGTAAAAGCAATTCAAGAGACGGCAGTTAGCGGTACTAGTTTTGGTGCACCAACGTTAATTGAAACAGAATTGGCTAAGCTTGTACAAGAGCGAGTTCCATCTATGGAAATGATTCGAATGGTTTCTTCCGGTACAGAAGCTACGATGAGTGCACTGCGTGCAGCTCGTGGATACACTGGTCGAAACAAAATTGTGAAATTCGAAGGTTGTTACCATGGACATGGTGATAGTTTATTAATCAAAGCAGGGTCAGGAGTTGCAACACTTGGATTACCAGATAGCCCAGGGGTTCCTGAATCGATTGCTCAAAATACCATCACTGTTCCTTATAATGATGATGCTGCAATCACTGCAGTATTTGAGCGCTTTGGGGATGATATTGCTGCAGTAATCGTCGAGCCAGTAGCAGGTAACATGGGAGTTGTTCCACCGAATAAAGGATTCCTTGAACACCTTCGTGCAGTTACAACTCAGTACGGAAGCGTTCTGATCTTTGATGAAGTGATGACTGGATTCCGTGTGGGATACAACTGTGCCCAAGGATACTATAATGTGAAACCGGATATGACGTGTCTTGGGAAAGTAATCGGCGGTGGCCTTCCTGTTGGTGCATATGGTGGGAAGAAAGAAATTATGTCACAGATTGCTCCAAGTGGACCCATTTATCAAGCGGGAACATTATCAGGAAATCCTCTAGCGATGGCAGCAGGATTAGCTACGTTGTCCAAGTTAACACCGGAAAGTTATGATCATTTTCATCATTTAGCAGATTTATTAGAAGAAGGTTTCAAAAAAGCTGCGATTACGTATAACATTCCTCATCGTGTAAATCGTGCCGGTTCAATGATTGGGTTCTTCTTCACGAATGAAAAAGTAACCAATTACGATCAAGCAAAAACGGCGGATCTAACACTTTTTGCGGATGTCTATCGTTTAATGGCAGAAGAGGGAGTATATTTACCTCCATCTCAATTTGAAGGAATGTTTTTGTCCACTGCACATACAGAGGGAGATATTGAAAAAACAGTCCAAGCATTTGAAAAAGTTTTTGAAAAACTAGCGAAATAAACATGAAAAAACCCTTCTTCTCATACATTTGATGAGAGGAGGGGTTTTGTTGAATTATTCTTTTGAATTAAAAGAAACGTGTTGTTTAGTACCAGAAATTGGTGAAATAACGGAAGTTGTCTCATGTCGCATTGTACCCGTTACGAGTTGGGAAAAAAGTGAGGATGCATGGAAAGCGAAAGGAATTTATCATTTATCTTGTGAAATTAACATTCGGGAAGCACAAGAACCATCCGAGAGGGAAGCTGGCATCGTAATTGAGGATATTGACTTTATTAAAAATGGAGTGGGTTATTTTGAGTACGCAATCCCTTTATATGTTGAATGCCCACCCTCGGAACAAGCACCAGCGTTACGAATAGAAGATCCGGTTGTAAGTGTAAAGGAGAACGCTCTAGTAGAAATCGGTGCAGTTGTCCATTGCGACTATCCGAGAGTTAGTAAAAAGGACTTACCATTTCATCGATTAAAAGAATCATATTCCAAAAGTTTTCTCACAACATATCGTGGTGAAAAGCGAAAACAAGAAACAACAGAATAATAAGCAGAAATACGTCTAATGTCGTTGGAATAAAAATTACCCGTATAAATTGAAAACAAAAGATTGGTACACAAATATCTTTACAATAAAAGCGACATTTTCGTAACCATGGAGGCAGCAGATGAGGATTATATCTTCGCATAAGATCAACTCCTTTCCTTTACTTGACGAAGCAGGAATACTTCGGGTACAATAATTTCAATCAACAGAATGACATATCGAAATTGCTTTGATCGGGATAGTAAATTTTGTGTTCAGTTAAAGAGAGGGGAGAATGGTGTGAATCCCTACTGAAACATCATTGAATGTCACCCGGGAGCTGTTTTTGTGAATATAGTAGCAAAAACCGGTGGAAAGCCGTTATTTCTATGAAGTGCGTAGCTTATTAAAGCTGCGAATTAAGGTGGTACCGCGAATCGAACTCCTTCGTCCTTATGTAACATAAGGCGAGGGAGTTTTTGTTTTCCAAAAAAATGAGTGATAAGACAGAGGAGGAACAACCATGTCAGAAGAAACAAACTTAGCAACCAAATACGATCCTAAAGCAATTGAACAAGGTCGTTATGAGTGGTGGTTAAAAGGAAAATTTTTCGAAGCGGATCCTACTAGCGATAAAGAACCTTTTACAATTGTCATTCCACCACCGAACGTAACAGGGAAACTACATTTAGGCCATGCATGGGATACAACTCTTCAAGATATTTTAGTACGAATGAAGCGGATGCAAGGGTATGATGCTTTGTGGCTTCCTGGGATGGACCACGCCGGGATTGCGACACAAGCTAAAGTAGAAGAAAAACTACGTGCAACTGGTACAACTCGTTATGATCTTGGCCGGGAGAACTTTTTAGAAGAAACGTGGAAATGGAAAGAAGAGTATGCTTCTCACATTCGTGCACAATGGTCTAAATTAGGACTAGGTCTAGACTATTCACGTGAACGATTTACGCTAGATGAAGGGCTCTCAACAGCTGTACAAGAAGTTTTCGTGAAATTGTATGAAAAAGGACTCATCTATCGCGGAGAATATATCATTAACTGGGATCCAGCAACAAAAACCGCGATATCTGATATCGAAGTTATTTATCAAGACGTACAGGGTGCATTTTATCATATGCGATATCCACTAGCAGATGGCACGGATTCAATCGAAATCGCCACAACTCGACCTGAAACCATGCTCGGAGATACTGCTGTAGCGGTACACCCAGAAGATGAGCGCTATCAACACTTAATTGGAAAAACGGTAAAACTGCCGATAACTGGACGAGAAATTCCAATTATCGCAGATGACTACGTAGATATGGAATTTGGAAGCGGTGCAGTGAAAATTACCCCTGCTCACGATCCGAATGATTTTGAAATTGGGAATCGTCACAATTTAGAACGTGTTTTAGTAATGAATGAAGACGGTACAATGAATGAACGTGCAGGTAAGTACGAAGGAATGGACCGTTTTGAGTGTCGTAAACAAATCGTAAGCGATTTACAAGACATGGGTGTTTTATTCAAAATCGAAGAACACTTACATTCGGTTGGACATTCAGAACGCAGTGGTGCAGTAGTCGAACCATATTTATCTACACAATGGTTTGTTAAAATGCAACCACTCGCAGATGAAGCAATTAAACTACAAGCTGGTGCTGAAAAAGTAAACTTTGTACCAAATCGTTTTGAGAATACGTATTTACGTTGGATGGAAAATATTCGTGATTGGTGTATTTCTCGTCAATTATGGTGGGGCCATCGAATTCCAGCTTGGTACCATAAAGAGACTGGTGAAATTTATGTTGGAAGCGATGCGCCAAAAGATAGTGAAAACTGGAAGCAAGACGAAGATGTGTTAGATACGTGGTTTTCTTCTGCACTATGGCCATTTTCCACTATGGGTTGGCCAGATGAGTTGAGTGAAGAGTTTAAACGTTACTACCCAACGGATGTTTTAGTAACAGGATACGATATTATATTCTTCTGGGTATCACGCATGATTTTCCAAGGACTTGAATTTACACAGAAACGTCCTTTTGACGATGTTCTCATTCACGGACTTGTACGTGCAGAGGATGGACGTAAGATGTCTAAGTCGCTCGGAAATGGTGTCGATCCAATGGATGTTATCGATCAATACGGAGCGGATTCCCTACGTTATTTCTTATCTACCGGCTCTTCACCAGGACAAGATTTGCGCTTCTCCATAGAAAAAGTGGAATCTGTTTGGAATTTCGCAAACAAAATTTGGAATGCTTCCCGATTTGTTTTAATGAATATTGAAGGCATGAGCTATGAAGATATTTCATTACAAGGCGAAAAATCTGTAGCTGATGAATGGATTTTGACTCGTTTGAATGAAACAATCGAGCAAGTGACAAAACTATCCGATAAATATGAATTCGGAGAAGTTGGTCGTACACTTTATAATTTCATTTGGGATGATTTCTGTGATTGGTATATTGAAATGTCTAAATTACCACTCTATGGTGAAAATGAACAAGCGAAACAAATGACACGCTCTGTATTAGCATATGTTTTAGATCAAACAATGCGCTTATTGCATCCATTCATGCCTTTCATTACAGAAGAGATTTGGCAAAAGCTTCCGCATCAAGGTGAGTCTATTACAGTTGCCCCGTGGCCAGTAGCAGATCCAGCTTTATCGAATCCAGAAAAAGCAGCAGATATGAAAGTATTATCTGAAATTATTCGTGCAGTACGGACAATTCGTGCAGAAGTTCAAACACCAATGAGCAAGAAAGTTCCGCTGTACCTTTCTGCAAAAGACGATCAAACAGAATCAATCTTACAGGAAAATGCGATTTATCTAGAAAAATTCTGTAATCCAGAACCTCTTGTGATTGGTAAAGACTTGCAAGCTCCAGAGCAGGCAATGTCATCCGTCGTTACAGGAGTAGAAATCTACTTGCCATTAGTAGGATTAATTGACGTAGTAAGTGAAACAGCACGTCTAGAAAAAGAGCTGGAAAAATGGGCAAAAGAAGTAAAACTTGTACAAGGTAAACTTTCAAATGAACGTTTCGTTTCAAAAGCACCAGAAGCAGTTGTCGCGGAAGAGCGTGCGAAAGAAAAAGACTACCTTGAAAAATTCGAAGCAGTCCAAAAACGAATTGACGAATTGAAAAACTTAGCATAGCGATGAGAAACTCTCAATCCACTTCGGATGGGGAGTTTCTTTATGTTTGGAGGTAGGAAAAGGGGGGCCGATCGATTCTCTGGTTGAGGCGATCGATTCTCGGGGCAAGAAGATCGATTCTTTATAAAAAAACGACCAATCGAAATTGGTCGCATCGCTTACTTACTTAGTTTTGTATAAATATGTTCCATTATCGGAACAGCAATATCTATACCCGTTGTTGCGTAATACGATCTCGCACCCACCGGATCTTCCATTTCATTAAATAACCACGTTCCATCCTCGAGCAGCAAGAAGTCAAATCCGACATAATCACTTTTAATGGCTTTCGCTAATGTTGTTACGTGATCAATTTGCCATGATGCTAAACTAAAGGTTTCCACCGAACCACCCAGTAAGTAATTGGATTTAAAGGAGTCCTTTCCTTGTCGTTTAACAGCACCTTGAACCTCTTCGCCAATCATAAATACACGAATATCGGTTGCGTTTGTTTCGATGTAAGGCTGAACAATAGCTTCTTCAAAGGAAAAAGGAATATTTAGATGTTGATAATCCTCGGACGATTGCAGTAAAAATACATCTGAACCACCATAGCCATACCTGCTTTTTACAACACACGGAAAGGAAAGAGTTGTATTTTCTTTCCAGAGAAGCGTCGGAACAACTGGTATGTTTTGCAACAATGCAAGTTGGTACGATTTCCATTTGTCATTTGCGAGGACATTTACTTGAGAACGATTCACCAAGTAATATCCTTTCGCTTCAAGTTCTTGAGATCGTTTCGGGTTTCTCATTCGAAAAAAAACAAAATCGACATCTTCTGGAATCTCATCTTTACCATCTCGAATTAGTGACATAGATATGGAGTGTTTAGAAGCTTCTCCAATGAGACGATTGATAAAATCTTGATTCCGAATCGCTTCTGTTTCTTCATATACTAATGCAGCCTTCATGATTGAACCGCTGCTAATTTTCTTTGAATGTAAGCAATCATAGAATCGGCAACATTAATCCCAGTGACAGTGTATATGTTCCGAATATGCGCTGCGGCGTTGACTTCACATACAATGGGTTCTTCATTTTCACCAAATAATAAATCTACACCGGCAAATTCCGCTTCAACAGCTTTTGCAGCAGCAATCGCCGTTTCTTGTTGGTTTTCGGTTAACTCAATGCGAAGTGCTTTTCCACCGTTTGTAATATTTGCACGGAAATCAGTTTCAGAATAGCGATACATCGCGGCAACAACTTCATTTCCCACGACATTCACTCGAATATCCCTGCCACGACTTGAAGCGATAAACTCCTGAAATACATAATCGATTCCACGGAGTGCTCGAACTTTTTCCATAAATTGCTCTTTCGTTTCGATTAAATATACTTTCATCCCAAACGATCCTTTTCCTTCTTTAATAATCATCGGGAGACCTAAATCATGTAATATCGTGTCGTAATAGCCAGACTCCTCAATGGTGAAATCGGGGTACACTTTCGGAGCAAGAATTGTCTTTGGCATTGGAATGTGATGAGCTGCAAGTGTTAAATACTGCTTAGCTTTATTGTCACAGCGTTCAATAACATCCGGATCATTAAATACAGGTATTCCTGCTAATTTTAAATAATTTGCGAGTAATATATCTTTGTCTAACATGATGACAAAGTCAGGAGGAGAACTAATCGTCCCCTGAAGATCCATTTGAACTTCATAATTTCGTAAAAAGATAGGTTGAATGCCAACTTTCGTAGCCGCTTCTCCCACTAAATGGGCTTGATCAATAAACTTTTCTGATTGTAAACTGCCATTGTAAATTATCCAACACGTACGCATCGTTCGCCCTCCTGATTAAGTGTATAATTACACCATATTGTGATAGTAGCACGAAAAGAAAGCGGTGTGGATAGTGATACCAAAATTTAATCTTTATAAAGAACAGTGGCAAATTCAAAGTAGTCCAGAGATCAAGCCAGGCTTGACTTCCATGCAGGAGGCGATGAAAGTGCTTGGTCATCCTGAACGTGCTATTAAAGTGATTCATGTGGCAGGAACGAACGGAAAAGGGTCAACCGTGAAAATGATCCAGCAACTTTTACTTGCTCATGGGAAACGCGTAGGGGCATTTTTTTCTCCAAGTTTCGTGGATGTCCATGATCAGATTCAAGTAGGATTAAACGATGTTACCGAAAAAGAACTAAATGAAGCCTTCGAAGAAATATCTAGGACAAATCTTAGCGGGAAGCTGACAGATTTTGAATTACTGACGTGTGTTGCGTTCCTTACTTTTCGACATGCGAATATTGAGGTAGCAGTCATTGAAACTGGAATGGGAGGATTGGAAGATAGTACGAATGTTGTCACACCGCTCGTCAGTGTCATTACTAGCATCGCAAAGGATCACGAACGTTTTTTAGGCACAACTTTGTCGGAAATCGCGACACATAAAGCAGGCATCATTAAGTCAAACCGTCCTGTTATTTGCGGGCCACTTCAAAAGGATGCCATGAAAGTTGTTCGTGACTACGCGCGTGAGAATCAGTCAGATCTATTTGTTTTTGGGAATGAAGTACCTCCTTATCATGGGGCTTTGTCGCTTAACGGTAAGCACCAGCGTCAGAACGCAGCATTAGCCTTATTTGCTGTACAACTCCTATCTACTTCGTTAGGATTTTCTTTCCAACAGGAAGTAGCAGAACAGGTATTAGCCACCATACATATGCCTCTTCGGTTTGAAAAAGTCAATGATCGCCTTTATTTAGACGGCGCACATAACCCTGCAAGTATCGAAAAATTAGTGGAGACGATTCAAGAACTGGGACTAGAAAACAACGTGCATTTTATTGTCGGAATGATTCAAGGAAAAGATGCTTCTGCCATGTTACGGTCTTTAGAAACAGTCAGTACAACATTCACTTTTGTTTCATTCCAAGAGGAACGTTCAAGAAAACCAGAAGAATTAGCCGAGCTCTCACATGCTACATACAAACAAGTCATCCACAACCCTTTTGAGGCGATGACACTATCGCTTCAAGAAGAAAATGTGACTATTGTTGTAGGATCTCTTTATTTACTGGCAGAGATTTATCAAGAAACCATTCGATTGTTCAAAAAATCGGAAAAAACTGAATGACAAATCATTTTTATTCTGATAAAGTGAAAATATTGTAAACATTTTGAACTAAGGAGAGAGACTATGGAAGTGACTTGGGGTCAACGGATCGGTTTTATCATTATGTGGATAGCAATAGTGCCGATTTCCACGTATTCTCTTTTTCAGTTCGACCGTCCAGATGAAGTGAACTGGGGCATCTTACTCGCATATGTAGCATTGGCTTTACTTGCATCTATTCTTCCATTTAAAGTTGCAGGAACAACTATTATGTTGATTCAGTGGGTCAACTTAGCGGTCTTTTTGCAATATGGAATTCTAGTTGAAATGATTGTCATGCAGATTGCGATTATTCCCTTATTCTTTTATTTGAAATTATTTTCAAAAGATGAATTTTATCGGATGTTTTTCAACTCACTTATGTTCTTTTCCGTTTCGGTTGTCAGTGGTTTAGCAGTCTATTCCCTTGGATTTGATCGAGAAAATGCCCAAATTGGAAGTATTTTGTTGTACTCCGTTATATTCCAACTTGTGAATATGTTTGCCAACCATTTATTTTTATTTGGTTATTTAAAATATTTTAAAGATCCAGATGCCAAATTTATGAGTATCGATACTTTATGGGATTACGCAGGAATGGTCATCACTCTTCCATTTGGAATTATGCTTTATTTACTAAATCTGCATGTAGGAGTCATTGGATTCTTACTTCTTGGTATTCCATTTGTGATGATATCACTAGTAGTACGGATGTATAACAGCTCTGAGAAGATTAATGACGATTTAAATGTCGCAAGTGAAATTGGTCAACAACTCGCAGGTAAACATACTGTGGATGAGATCTTTAATATTTTCTTACAACGCGTGAACGAATTATTTCCCACCGAGTTCTCGTATATAGTGGATATTAGAAGAAAATCAGATGAAATGTACGTGATGTTCGCTTACGTAAATGGTCAAGAAGCAAAACCTATTGTTTCATCAAAGGATTTAGTCAATTCGATACCAGGAAGGGTCTGGAAAAAAGACAAATCTTACTTGTATCACACACGTTCAGAATGGAATCATATTCCACTTACGTATTTACCAGATAATGTGGAAAGCATTATGGCTGTTCCCATAAGCCGTAACCAACGAATCGAAGGAGTTTTCTTGTTAGCCTCGACGAAGAAATTTGCCTTTGAAACGCATCAACTTCAGATTTTACAGCTATTATGTAGCTATTTTGCTGTTTCCTTAGAAAAAGCGAAGTACGTGGAAGATGCAGTGTCTAAGAGCGAACGGTGCGGTCTTACAAAACTATATAATTATCGCTACTTTGATCATTGTTTAGAGCTTGAAATGAATAAGTTATTAAATGGAAAGCTACGACAATTATCATTAATGATGTTAGATATTGACCATTTTAAAATGATCAATGATACGTATGGTCATCAAAGTGGAAATGAAATACTAGTCGCTTTCTCTCGTCTTCTTGAAAGGGAGTTAGGAGAGCTAGGCACTCTTGCACGCTATGGCGGAGAGGAATTTGTCGTTCTTCTTCCTAATATGTCCAAACAAAAAACATTGGAACTAGCAGAAAGACTTCGAAAAGTAATTGAAGAAACACCATTTGCGATTAATATGGGACTAGCGGATCGACCTCAAATACAAGAAGTGACTATTACTGCGAGTATTGGGATTTCAACAGCTCCAGAGGATAGTGATGAAGGAATGTCGCTTATTCGAAATGCCGATCGAGCATTGTATATTGGGGCGAAACGAGAAGGACGCAATCGGGTAGCAGAATATATAAAATAACACGAAAAAACCATATTTTCACATGCAATGTGGAAGATGGTTTTTTTCTATTAAGAAAGTTTGGATGTTACATATTCAACTGGTGTACCGATACCGTTAAATCGTATAATAAGAAGAAAGGGGGGATTAACTATGCAATTACTCATAGGAATGATATTTGGTCTCGTATGTGTCGTCATCGTGTTATTGTTTGTCCCCGGATTCCATCGTAATAAACATACAGTTCTTCTGGGTTCAAGTGCTGTGGGCAGTTTTTTACTAGCATTTTGGATAGGAATTTTATATACCCCTCTAATCGGTGTACTGTTCTTTATTCTGCTAAGCGGAGCACTAGCCATTTTACTTGGAAAAAAGCATCTTTGGTATGATCGGAATCATTGGGATAAAACATCTAATACATATATTCATTCCAAAGCTTTTCATGTTGGGAACGATTTAGAAGAAGTCACTTCTACAAATGATACATCATTATTTGTGAAATCTCTTCGAATGGAAAAACCGCTTACAACTGATATTGTGCAATCTAAAAGAGAAGTTGCGCCAACTCTTGCAATCGATCATCCTTTAGAGGATCTTTCCGATCAATGGATGTCTAAACGAATGGAAAAATTATGGAGTGAAGAAGAGAAGGGGGAAGATACACGTGGAAAGACAGAATAGTATACAGTTTTTCCTCATCACTCTTCTAATTGGCGTTATTTTATTGGCTGGAACATTTGGTTTCTCCACTGTCTCTTCTGCTATATTCGGAACGGTAAATTCACCTTTTGAAGACGGTACTACCATTGGCGAAACAGACGTTTCTGGTTTGACCCCGCAGCAAGCAAAAAAAGTACTCGAAAAGGACATAGTTAATTGGCAAGAAAACTATCCAATTTCAATGCAAGTCCTTTTTAAACAAGTGCTGTTAAATCCGGAGGTCATTCAATTTGATATGGAAAACTCGATAGCAGAAGCAAAAAATGGCACTCAAAACGACTTGTTGGTGTTAGTTGACGAGGTTAAATTGCAACAATCACTAGAAGAAATCGGATATAGGCATGCCCAAGAACAGCATGATTTTCAAGCACTAAAGCAACTTCTTACAGAAAAAGCGGCTCACTATGAGAAGTCGTCAGTTCCAGTAAATCTCATCCGCTACATGTCAGAAGTGTCAGCAGATGAAGGGACAATAAGTGATGCTTCTCTTCCAATAAATGTGCAAGACGAAAGCCCAACAAATTGGATTCGGAACCACTCGACAATTTCCGTACCCATTGGTGAAAAGATTTCCTTGAACACGTTACTTAATGACGATCCAACTGGGCTTTATTCTGCTGAATTTAAAACGAAACTTGCATCTACACTTTATGCTGCATCATTGAATGCACCGATAGAAGTAGTCTCTCGTAGTATTAGTGAGTCAAATCAATACAATGTTCCACTAGGAACGGAAGCGTATCTTTCGGAAACGACTGATCTCGTCATCAAAAATAGCTATGGCTATCCCATCACCATTCAGTCATCCATTTCTGGCTCTACATTGAGCGTGGAAATTCGTTCCAGAATGACAGACTTACACGTAACTGCACAAAAAAGTGATCAAAACGTATTGCCGTTTCGTGTGCAAATCCAGCTTGTCACTAATCCATATTTAGTGAAAACAGAGCTTGGTAAAGAAGGAAGAGAAGTGACAGTATCCCGAACAATCTTTATAGGTAGTGACGAAATAGATACTTTTGTTCAATCTGTTGATACGTATTTTCCAATCAATGAAATACAGTACCGCTTACAAGAAGTGGCTTCACCTGAACAAAATGGTTCACCAGCAAGCCCTGGTTCAACATATGATTCTTCCGGAGGACAGACAAACACTCCTACAACACCGTCCACAGGAACACCTTCAACAGATGACGACTCGAATCCAACAGGAACACCTCCTGGAGGTACGGACGATTCGGATGATCCGGATTCAATCGAAAAGGATGATCAGCATCATGTTGGGAAATAAAAAGCTAGAAGTCTGATGAAATAAAAAAACGAAGTTTCAAGTGAAGCTTTTCAATCTCGATAGCATCTAGTTTCTTAAAAAAACCGAACGATTTCGACACGGAAGAAGTACGTCGATATCGTTCGGTTTTTATTCTAATGCTAACTTGCTTTATTATTCAGGAGTTTGAATATCATATTCTACGTCGTTTGTAATGTTTTCTAAGTTAACATTTATATCAGTTTTAACTGAAGTACTACCACCAGAGGGTGTCCCAATACATGTGGAGGTAAATTCAGCATCAGAAAGTACTTGCACATAGTTCTTTGATAAATGGGTGGATGGAGAGAACGTAACCCCTTCTTTCACGTAAATAGTGCCGCTTGAATGATCAATCACATCAATTGTCGTATTATTTGCAACACAAACCTTTGCGTTATGATTCATCGTGATTTTACTAATTGTGTTGTTGGCACCTTCAAATGACAACGTAGAATGATCCAACTCTATTCCTTTATTTCCATGCGAATTGCTACCTTGAACTGCGGTGCCTGCAATCCGAATGATAGAGTTCGTAAATGTGGTTTCAATTTTAAAATCTAAGTCATCTCCGTAGTAGAATTTAGCGTTTTTTGCCTCTAAATGATTGTAGGAGGACTCTCCTTGAATAAAAACATTCACATTTTCAATATTGGTGGAATTTTGTATATCTAAATTTCCTAATAAGTACAATGTTCCATTTCTTCCGTCTAATCCCATAAGTGTTTGATTTGCAGAAAGATTACCTACGAAATAGACAACTGTGTCGTCGGGAATAGTTGATAAATTGACTTTTGTATCATAAATTTTGCAAGGTGAATTTGAAAATGCGTCATCACATGCTGAAATGTTTTCAGGAAGTTGGAAATCGGGAGTTGGAAATAACTGATCATAACTATTTCCGCCTGAACCATTTCCACTTCCGCCATTAAAATTAGTGTTTACTAAGTTGATGGGTAATAACAGAGAGAGTGTACTTAATTGAACCGCCTCTAAATAATTTCCTTTTAGCTCGATTTTAACTTGTACAGCATTCGATGCAAGTGAGGTTTTGGGAACAGAATATAATTGAAATTCGGATTTATCCTTTTCTACTAAATGGTTCGATAATGTATAAGCCTCTATGTATCCTCGAAGGCTATTAATACCCGCTTCTTCTTTCTCTTGCTCTAACTGTTGAACTTGAGTTGCTGTAACATATTTTTCTGGATTCGTAGTTATAGCGTCCTGTATGGCAGTTTTGACTTCCTTTGCAGTTATCACGTACTTATTTAAAATATCGGCACGATAATATTCCATTCCCATTTCGGCAACATCGTCTGCTACAAAATTGTGATCTGTTTTTTCTACTTGTGTTTGTTGGGTGAGCGTACCAGCTAATAAGAGGCTAATGAATCCTACGATTAAGACTGCAATAACTAACGTCAGCAGTAACGTATAACCTCTTTCATTCGTAAGTTGTTTCATCTGGCACCTCCTATTTCAGTTTCCTAAATGTGGTTTTTACTTCTGCTGTAAGGTTAGTATTTCGCTCACTTTTAACGAGTAGATCAATTGATAAACTTTCCGTTTTAGGGACTACGTCATTCTTTGTTATGGAAACTAGTTCATAAGTTATTCCTTGTCTAGTACTTTCAAATAAAATCTCGTTCGAATTTGTATCACTCAGGATAACACTCGTTGGAGTAACAGTAATGCTATACGGTTTCCCTTTTTGATGAACGGCATCTATTCCATTTAGAAGTAGCGTTGCTTCTTGTTGGATTTGTTGCTTGGAAACTTCTGTTTCGTTAAAAGAAAAACCTTGAAAAAATAATGTCCATATAATAGTGCCGAATAACCCAACTAAGACGATGGAAGCAAGTAATTCAACGAGCGTAACTCCTTTTTCATTCTTCATTGTTTGACACCTCAACATATCCATATGTTTCACTTAAAGGGTTCGTTGTCTCATCAATCGGACGAGCTTTTTGATCATACACCTTCACATGGACTTGTGTTAACTCCACTGTTTGTCCGCTAAAGATTTTGTTTCCATCGATTTCGATCGTTACATCGAATCCTCTATATGACCCTTGGTATCTCACGATATTTCCGTCTACTGTTGGCGGAGTACTGTTGATGATTGTAATAGGTTGAGTTGGAGAGTATGTATAGGTTTGCTGTTTCAGCTCCGCATGAATCTCTTTTGCGACGGTTGCAGCTGTTAAATTCTCTGCCGTCTTGTCATTTAAAAATGAAATGTGAGGAAATAAACTAAAAAAAGACAAAAAGAGGAGACTGATTAACACGATAGAAGCTAATACTTCGATTAATGTAAAACCTTCATTTCGCTGCATCTAACATCCCCCTTTGTCAAAAGTTTCTATCAATTTACCTACTGTATCTTATATACTAGAAGTATACAACATTTACCCACAGAGAGGTCGTTTGATATGCCGGAACGAAAACGTTTAGGAGACTTACTTGTTGAAACGAATATTATTACGCAAGAACAGTTAGTTGAAACATTGCAGCGTAAATCTTCACAAGAAAGATTAGGGGATGCATTAGTTAAACGTGGGTTTCTGACAGATCAGCAGCTAATAGAAGTGCTAGAGTACCAGTTAGGAATTGCGCACGTTTCCTTGACGATGTATCCAATTGATGAAACTCTGTTGTCTCTTGTAGGAAAAGAATACAGCATTCGAAATTATGCCTTGCCGATTCTTAAAAGGGATGACACGTTAACTGTAGCAATGGCCGATCCACTGGATTATATGACAATTGACGACATCGAATTACGGACAGGCTTTAAAGTTGTCCCTGTCATTTCTTCTAAAAACGACATTTTAGACAGCATTGAAAAGTTCACGAAAACAAGTGAATCGATTTTGTACGAAACGGCTGGTGAAGCCGCGTATGACAACTCGGAAGAAGCACCTGCTATTAAATTATCGAATCAACTCTTCTCTCAGGGGATAGCTTTAGGTGCATCAGATATACATATAGACCCTCACGAAGATCAATTAATCGTTCGTTACCGAGTTGATGGCGTATTAAAACGAGATCGCGTTCTAGGGAGAGAGGCATTTGCTTCATTGGTTGCCCGACTGAAAATCATGGCGAATCTAAATATTACCGAATCACGACTGCCACAAGACGGTAAAATACGCCTAACCATGGGAAATCAAACGTACGATTTGCGCTTATCAATATTACCCACGATTAATGGTGAGAAGGTAGTTATTCGTATTTTAGATCCAGCAAAAGGATTGAAAACATTAAACAATTTAGATTTAAATAAACGCTATTTACAATCCTTTATTCAACTAATTGAACAACCATCTGGACTTGTATTACTTACCGGCCCTACAGGTTCGGGAAAAACGACCACGTTATATTCAGCATTACAACATTTAAATAGTGAAGGAACAAATATTGTCACGATAGAAGATCCTGTAGAATATCAAATTGAAGGAATTAACCAAGTCCAAGTAAATCCCTCTATACAATTGACGTTTGCAGCTGGATTGCGGGCGATACTTCGTCAAGATCCGAATATCATTATGGTTGGAGAAATTCGAGATGAAGAAACGGCTGAAATTGCAGTAAGATCTGCTTTAACTGGCCATTTTGTTTTAAGTACATTACATACAAATGATGCAATTAGTACAGTTCCGCGCTTATTAGACATGAATGTAGAACCATACATGGTGATTTCTGCGTTAAGTGGAGTTGTATCGCAACGACTCGTTCGGAAAATATGTGTTCATTGTGTCGAAACAAGGGAGCCGAATGAAATGGAGAAGAAGATTTTTGAGCGTCGAATGATTGATCTTTCCACGATTTCATTTGGAAAAGGCTGTGACAAGTGTCGTGGCACTGGCTTTAAAGGAAGAATCGGTATTCATGAAATTTTCGTTGTAGAAGATACTATTCGGTCCATGCTGTTTAATCAAGCGAGTATGCAAGATGTGAAAAAAGAAGCGATGAAACAAGGCATGATCCCGTTAATAGATGATGGTTTATTAAAAGTAAAAGCAGGCATCACGACTCTTGAAGAAGTGCTAAAAGTAACCAACGAATAAAAAGGACGTGAACGAATGAGTGAGCATTTACATCAGTTATTACAAGCAGCGTATGAACTAGGTACTTCAGATGTCCATTTAACCGTTGGAATGCCGCCAATTATGCGACTAGACGGAGAACTGAAAAAGTTTGGCAAGGATTCGTTAAAACCGGAAGATACAGAATCGATGGCAAAGTCGATTCTTTCAGATGATATGTGGACGAAATTTTTAGAAAAAGGGGAACTAGATTTCTCGTATGGTCTACCGGGAGTCTCCAGATTTCGTGTAAATGCGTATCATCAACGGGATTGTGTTAGTTTAGCGTTTCGAGTTATTCCAACACACATTCCTAGCTACGAAGAGTTAGACCTCCCAGAAGTATTGCGCTCGATTTCGATGAAACCGCAAGGTCTTGTATTAGTAACGGGCCCAACGGGATCTGGTAAATCCACGACACTAGCTTCGATGATTGCCGAAATGAACAAAACAATGAAAAAGCATATTATTACACTCGAAGATCCTATTGAATACCTTCACAGTCATGGAACTTGTATGATCAACCAACGAGAGGTAGGCTTTGATACAAAATCATTTGCCACGGGATTACGATCTTCGTTGCGACAAGATCCTGATGTAATTTTAGTAGGTGAAATGCGTGACTTAGAAACGATTTCAACTGCCATTACCGCAGCTGAAACTGGCCATTTAGTGTTTGCAACACTCCATACAACAAATGCTGTCATGACAATTGATCGTATTATTGACGTATTTCCACCATCTCAGCAACCGCAAATTCGTATTCAATTGGCTTCTGTGTTGCAAGCGGTTGTGTCCCAACGCCTGTTCCCGAAAAAAGAAGGCAAAGGACGTATTGGCGCTTTTGAAATTTTAGTCAATGTTCCAGCAGTGAAAAACTTAATTCGTACAGAAAAAATTCATCAAATCACCTCCGTTATTCAATCCGGTCGCTCGCTTGGTATGAGGACGATGGAATCCGAAATCAGTCGTTTAATTGATGAAGGAAAAGTAGACGAAGAAGTGGTCGGACCTTACTTAATGGAGAAAACAATTTAACATGGGATACTTTGTATACGAAGGTCGAAATCGACAAGGAAAGTTCGTCAAAGGGAATGTCAAAGCGACGTCCAGCACAGAAGCAAGGCAAATACTTGTCACAAAACAAATAGCTGTCCGAACTCTTGAGGAAAAGAAAGGGCTATTATATGCAGAGCTTCCTTCTTTTCAACGAGAAGTTTCATTTAAAGAACTAGTATTATTTATCCGTCAATTTTCCACGTTAATCAAAGCAGGTATTACAATTCTCGATGCTACGAGTATTTTACAAGAACAAGCAACATCTAAAAAAATGAAGCGAGTTCTTTCTCTGATTTTAGAAGATTTAAAAATGGGGATTCCTTTTTCAGACGCAGCAACTAAACACCCGAAAGTATTTCCGTCACTTTTTTCGAACATGTTACGAGCTGGAGAAGTGGGGGGGCAATTTGACGAGATTTTAGATCGTTTAGCGATTTACTATGAAAAATCGCATCAAACAAGAGCGAAAGTGAAAGCAGCTATGACGTACCCACTCGTTTTGCTTGTGGTGTCGATTATCGTCATCTTTTTCTTAATAGGATTTATCGTGCCTCGGTTTGCTTCCATGTTTACTTCGTTTGGGGCAGAGTTACCGCTTTCGACAAAATTACTTTTAGGAATGAGTGCGTTTGTCTCTTCCTACTGGTGGTTCATTGGAATACTAGTGATAGGGCTAATCACACTATTCCTATTCGTTCGAAAACAAGAAAGTGGACGATTAATCATCGACACTGCTTTGTTGCGCATGCCTATTTTCGGACCATTACTAAAAAAAGCGATATTAGCTAGAATGACGCGAACACTATCTACATTATACGAAGCGAGTGTTCCTGTTACTCAATCGTTAACCATTGTTGGAAATGTCGTTGGCAATAAAGTAATCGAAAACTTGCTCCTCCAATCTAGTAAAAGTGTGCAAGAAGGTCAATCTATCTCAAAGCCGTTAATGGGACATTGGGCAATACCACCTTTTGTCACACAAATGATGAATTTAGGTGAGAAGTCAGGGACGTTGGATTTTATGCTTGGCAAAGTAGCGGATTTCTACGAACAAGAAGTGGATCAAAGTGCAGAACAATTGAAAACATTACTAGAACCACTATTAATATTGTTCATGGCAGTTGTTATTGGTTCTGTTGTCGCGTCTATTATGATTCCAATTTTTACAATTTTGACAGAAGTGCAATAAATTCGACATTTATGGTACTAAATCGACAAAAAAGGAACATTAGCACTTGTAAATTGGTTTAAGTTTCTTATATTATAGGTATAGTTTACTAAGGTCGATGCAATGAAGATTTACCAGTATTTGGGCACTTTGGTGATTCTGAGCAACTAGTGCACCCACCGATTTCAAAAATAATCTAATGGGGGAATTTATTCGTGAGAAAATGGTTAAAGCACTTAAAGAATCAAAAAGGTCTAACGCTTATTGAATTATTAGCAGTAGTGGTTATTCTAGGAATCATCGCTGCCATTGCAGTACCTGCGATTGGGAATATTATTGATAACTCGAAAGAAGATGCTCACCGCTCGAATGCATTGTTAATCATTAATGCTGCAAAATTAGGGAAAACAGATGGCACTTTCAAAAATTCTGATTTTACAGGAACTAATAGTGTGACACTCCAAGAACTTGTGGATGCTGGCTATTTAGACGCTGTACCTGCTGATCCTTCATTCGATGGTAAATCTTATTATAGTACTTCCAAAGTCACTAAAAATGCAAATCAATATTTGATTACTCTTTATAATTTTGACGGAAGTCACTCTTATTATAATGCAATTTCAGAGTCGAAATTAAATTCAGATACCAAGCCGGTTATGCCTTAATAATTTCAAGCCCCTTTGCTTTTAGCAGGGGGGTTATTTTATTCATCGACATAGTTTTTAAAACTATTGCTATACATACAGGGTTACGTTCATTTTCAGCGTTAGGTTTAGGGGGGATCGATTTGTCGTCGTATTGGGGAAAGCATCCAGCAGTGTTCATCACGTTTACAAGTCGATATATTCGTCTACTCGTTGGGAATAAACACCATCAGATTACCCATATTGTGCAAAAGATTTTGCAGGAAGAATGGGCAGAGAATGGTGAGATTTCGCAAGCGGAGGAAGTAACGAAGACGTTACGTACTATTGTAAAACAGTTGAAGTTAACAGGAATGAAAACGTACATTTCGTATTCGGCGCATGACCTTTTACTTCGTTCTACGACGATTCCATCTGATGTTCCGGCGGATGAATGGAAAGGACATCTCTATATGAATTTAGGAGAGTCTTTTCATTTGCCATTTAAAGATCCGATCATCGAAATTGTTGGATCCTCTGAAAAAGACGGTGCGTGGGAAGTAAATACGCTTGCGGTGCCAGAAGAGGCTGTTAATCGAATCGTATCCATTGTGCAACAAGCAAAACTTCGACCAATCGTCATGGACGTCCCTTTTTTAAATCTGTATCGTGTTTTTCAATACGAAAAGCAATTAGAAGAAACGTCACATGTGCTATTAGTTCACGCTGAGTTTGATGTTATTCAGTTGAGTCTTTTTCATCAGCATGAACCTCTATATGTTCGAACAGTGGATTTGGAAGCGTTAAACGCGTATTCCGCTCTCGAGTCTCGTTCTGGATTTCAATATCTAGAGTCATTTGAAGATGAAATGACATTGCAGTCACACAAAGAAATGATGATCAAGGAAATTGATCGAATTCAATCATTCTATCAATTTAACCTTCAAGCAGGTACTTCTAAAATTGATACGATATGTATAGCAGGGGATCATCCAAAGCTTGTCGAATTAAAAGAGTATTATGCTTCACAAGACACCGCAAATGTTTCCATGTTACATGATGAAGCTTGGGGAACGAAGACGAAGAAAAAAATTCCCGATTCGTTCGCGGAATTAATTGGGTTGTCGTTGAAATAAAGGAGTAGTTTGCATGCAAGCAGATATTAACCTCATACAAACAGACGCTCAACCAAAAGTAGGCTATTTCCTTCTTGGATTTTTGGCACTACTCTTTTTTGCTGTTTTCATTTGGGTTTGGATGTCGTATCAATCTCAGCATAAGGAAGTACTAGTTTTAGAACAGCGTCTTCAAGATGTTCTCACACGTCCAGTGAATGCAGAGGTTGTGGAGCCTTCGGAACGACAAAAGTACCAGGCTTTAGTGGATTGGGCAGCGACGCAGCCTTATTCAAATGTCCTTTTACTTATAGATCTTGCGAAGCGACTGCCAGAACGTGGTTACTTTCTAAGTTTTAGTTCAGAAAATGGCGTTATTTCGCTTGTTGCTCAGTTCGACACGAATTCCCAAGCTGCGTATTATTTAACTGCAGTCGAAAATTCTCCCTATATCGATTCGATTAATATTTCCACGATTGATAAAGAAAACGTTTCTGACGTTACAGCTGTTAATGAAGAAACGTTTGTAGAGCCACGAACTGTTGCTACTTATTCGATAACTTTAAACGTACAAGCTCTTCGAGATGCTTCGGCAAACAAGGAGGGTGAACAATGATGGCAATCGAGCGTCGATATTGGATATACATATTAGCTGGGATTTTTGTCGCGGCACTTATTGCTCTTTTCGCTTACTTATTCCTCCTTCAGCCTGAAAAAGAACGGAAAGAATTGTTACAAGAACAAGTTGCTGCTGCGTCTTTCGTAGAAAAACCATCCAGCGAAGAAGAGATTGCGAAAGAAGAGTTAGTTGTATTAGCGGAGCATGTACCGATTCAATCTCGAGAAGAGAGTATCATACTCGATTTAGAAAAAGCGGCAATTGCTTCTTCATCGTTGGTCGATTCCATTTCGTTTAATGAAGAAAACGTACCTTCTGACGTTGTTGAGGACGAAACGATTTTTGAAGATGAAAACGCGGATCAAACGATGGTAGAACCAATAGGTCTAGAAAAAATCTTTATTGATGTGACCATTCAATCCGCTAATTATTTATCCATGTTAGATTTTTTATCGGAAATGGACAAATTAAAACGGATCTATTATGTGCAATCGTTTACCTTCGAAGGTATTCGTGAAAATGAAACTCGAGAAGGTCCAATGGAAGACATGTTGACGTATTCCATCCAGTTTTATGCTTATTTCGCTCCTTTGGTTCAACTGGATATTCCGTTACCTACTCCTTCTAGTGGCCAACCGTCCGATAAAGTAAATCCGATTATCGATGCAGAAGAAACGGTAGAGAGTGACAATTCTTCTACAGAGACAATATCTGATTCAACTGTTCTACAAGAGGCTAGTAAGGAAAACTTGCCGACTGAAGATGCACAAACGTCTTCGTCAAATGCTAATCAATCAAATCAACACGCTGTAACTACACCAGTCGAGAAACCGATTAAAACGCACGTGGTCCAATCTGGAGAAACACTTTACTCCATTTCGATGAAGTTTTACGGGAATCGTAACGGAGAAGAAATCATTAAGACGGCAAATAACCTATCCGGAAATACCGTCAGAACAGGTCAGGTACTTCGAATTCCATGAGTATACTTTTCTTTCTTTACGGTTTAATTTTCGGCTCATTTTATAATGTGGTAGGACTCAGAGTCCCGAATGACGAGTCAATTGTTCATCCACCATCTACCTGTCCAACGTGTAAACATCGGTTAACTTGGAAGGACTTAGTTCCCGTATTTTCCTATATGTTTCTTGGAGGGAAATGTCGTCATTGTAAAACGTCCATTCCAATTTTTTATCCTCTGATGGAATTACTAACTGGCATTCTGTTCGTATATGCGTATCTACAAGAAGGATTTTCTGGTGAATTAATTGTTGCTCTTCTCTATGTGTCGCTATTTGTCATTATCACTGTGAGTGATCTAGTGTATATGATTATTCCCGACAAAGTTCTTATCATATTAGGATTAATGCTTCTTGCTGGAAGAATCATCTCTCCCTTGGATCCTTGGTGGGAAAGTCTTGCAGGTGCGATTATTGGGTTCTTCCTATTATGGTTAATTGCTATCGTCTCAAAAGGTGGAATGGGTGGTGGCGACGTCAAATTGTTTCTCCTCATTGGGCTCGTATCAGGAAGTAAAGGTGTTTTAATGACACTTTTTATCGCTTCATTTATTGGAGCTTTCATTGGCGTTATCTCGATACTTTTATTCCATCAAGATCGAAAAACACCAATTCCTTTTGGTCCATTTATCGCAATCGGGGCATTAATAGTTTATTTTCATGGAAATCAATTACTCGAATCATATCTGAATTTGTTTTTTTAAGAAGAAAACTTTTTTTGACAAGACGACATAAGTCTTGTCTTTTTTTTTGTTTGGATTGGTACGATTTCTGTTAAAGGAGTGAATCGAAATGCCAATTAAAAAGAAATCGCATGCTAATACAACTATACTCGCCTTATTACACGGATTTTTGGTAGGGTGTGTCACGATTGGACTTTTTGCTTTATTACTCAATTGGTCTTCTATTCGAGGAGAAACGGAAAAGCAACCTGAAGCTCTGGAGGAAATTCCAGTACAAGTCGAGCTTCCCCCAGATGGTGCAGTAGGGGAAGTAACATTATTTGCGAACCAACTTGGTGCATTTTCTTCTATAGAGGGTGCGAAGTCAGTTTCGACTAGTGATGCGGCAATTCCTCCCGCTATTTTTCCAATCAGCGATAAATATTACGTATGGGATACTGTTGACTTAGAAGAAGGGAAAATAGTGAAAGGCCCTCAATCATTCGTGAAAAAAATAACCGTTTCTACTGCTAGTTGTGATCAAGAAGGACTCAAACGCCTTGCAAGTCTTTTATCAGAAACGGATACGGCAAAATTTTATTTTCAGGATAGTACCGAGACCGTTAATTTACCCCCAGATTGGAAAGAGCTAACCGCTAGTCTATCAACGCTTACAACCGATTTAGGCATACAAAAAGCACAGCTATTAAGTCATTATGTAAGTAAAAATTCATGTGTGAAAATTTCATTTTAAGCTTCAAAACGGCTTGTTTTGTAATTTCCTCCCTTTTGACACAATTTTCAAATCCTTTTCTACCATTTATGATGTTGGTGACAAAAGTGAAGGGGAGAAAAACGGATGACAAGTACAACGCATTTACCATTAATGATACGTGATGTTCACGTGGAAGACAGACCTAGAGAAAGAATGAAAAGACAAGGTGCAGAAAGCCTTTCTAATCAAGAGCTAATTGCTATCTTATTGAGAACTGGAACGAAAGAAGAATCCGTTCTTCATTTGGCCAATAAAGTGCTGACCGTTTTTGAACGACTACATGGATTAAAAACGGCTACTATTGAAGAAATAGTGGCCATTAAAGGAATTGGACAAGCAAAAGCAATTCAGTTGTTGGCAGCGATCGAACTGGGAAGAAGACTTGCGCAAAAAGAATCGGATTCCAAGTGGACAATTCGTTCGCCAAAAGATGCGGCAACCTATTTAATGACGGAAATGTCTTCCTTACACCAAGAACATTTTCTAGCATTATTTCTCAATGTAAAGAATCAAGTGATTCATAAACAAACGATTTTCATCGGAAGCTTGAATGCTTCCATTGTGCATCCTAGAGAATTGTTTCGAGAAGCGGTGAAACGGTCAGCTGCATCGATTATTTGTGCGCATAATCACCCATCCGGTAATCCAACTCCCTCCCCAGAAGACATCGAAGTGACAAAGCGTTTAAAAGAAGCGGGAATGATCATTGGGATTGAACTATTAGATCATGTCATTATTGGAGATCATCAATTTGTGAGTTTAAAAGAAAAGGGGTACATGTGACACTGTAATTTTCGTTCTTCTTCCGTTATAATGAGATTTATGATTTTATGACAGCTGAGATGAAACCGGCTAGTGAAGAGAGGAAGAAATGTAGTGTTTGGATTTGGATCAAAAGATGTCGGGATTGACCTTGGCACAGCGAATACATTGGTATTTATTAAAGGAAAAGGGATCGTATTACGTCAACCATCTGTGGTTGCGAAAAATACATTAACGGGTGACATTGTTGCCGTTGGTGACGATGCGCGAAATATGATTGGACGAACTCCAGGCTCTGTTGTAGCTATTCGCCCGATGAAAGATGGCGTTATCGCGGATTTTGATATTACATCTAGTATGATTCAATACTATTTAAAAGAAGCGTTGAAATCCTCCGGGAGTTCGTTTAAAAAACCAAGCGTGATGATTTGTGTTCCTTACGGAATTACTTCTGTCGAGCGACGCGCAGTTATTGATGCGGCTAGACAAGCTGGCGCAAGAGAAGCACTTACGATTGAAGAACCATTTGCAGCGGCAATTGGGTCGGATTTACCTGTTTGGGAACCAACAGGAAGTATGGTCGTTGATATTGGTGGAGGAACGACAGAGGTTGCAGTTATTTCACTTGGTGGGATTGTAACTAGTGAGTCTGTTCGAGTCGCTGGTGATGCGATGGATCAAGCTATCGTTAGCTATATCCGTAAAACCTATAATTTAACAATCGGTGAGCGAACTGCTGAGTCGATCAAGATGGAAATAGGTTCTGCTCGTGTCGTTGGTGACGGAGATCGTATGGATATTCGCGGACGTGATTTATTGACTGGTCTCCCAAAAACGATTGAAATCACTTCTAAAGAAATTGCAGAAGCTCTTCGAGAGTCTATCTCTGCAATTATTGATGGCGTAAAGAAAACGTTGGAACAAACTCCTCCAGAATTATCAGCTGATATTATGGAACGTGGTATTGTTTTGACAGGTGGCGGAGCACTATTGAAAAACTTAGATCGAGTAATTAGTGACGAGACACATATGCCTGTATTTATCGCAGATAATCCACTTGATTGTGTAGCTATTGGAACAGGTAAAGCGTTAGATCATATGAATGAAATACGTCAACAAATGAGATAAGAGGGAGGGACATCGATGCCACAGTTTTTTTCAAACAAGCGATTAATCCTCTTATTAGTTGGATTTATCTTCCTCGTGGCATTAATCAGTTTCTCTTTAAGAGATCGAGATCACGCTTCTCTACCAGAACAAATTGTGAAAGATGTTGTTGGCTTTGGACAATCGCTATTTGCAAAGCCAACACATTACATAATGGGAATGTTCGACAATGTTGATTCAATTTTGTCTACATACGATGAAAACAAACAGTTAAAAGAGAGATTAGATGAATTTGCGAAACTTCAAGCAGAAGTGAATGTCCTAGCTTCTGAAAACAGTCGACTAAGAGAAATTGTGGATAAAGAGGAAGATCTTCGTGCGTATGATCCGATTCAAGCAACCGTTATTGCTCGAAATCCCGATCAGTGGGAAGAAAAAGTGATTTTGGATAAAGGAACAGTTCATGGCATTGAAGAGAATATGGCGGTTATTACTGCACAAGGTTTAATCGGGAAGGTAATTATTACGACTCCTTTTACATCAACTATTGAGTTGCTTTCTACCAATAATCCGAATTACCGAGTTTCCGCCTTGATTGCAGGAAAAAAAGAAGTGTTTGGTTTAATAGAAGGCTATGATGAGGAAAGACGAGAACTTGTGTTAAAACGAATCGATTCTGCGGATGAAGTGAAAGTGGGAGAAAAAGTTATTTCTTCAGGTTTAGGTGGAATTTTTCCAAAAGGGTTACCTATAGGAGAAGTCACAGAAGTTACGACAGACGATTACGGTTTAACAAAGCTAGCCTATGTGAAACCTTCTGCTGATTTTGCATTGTTGGATCATGTGATGATCGTGAAACGCTTAATGCCAACTGCAAATGGAGTGGATGGTCAATTTATTGATACGGAAACCACTGATAGTGAGGGGACGAAAAAATGATTCGTTGGATCGTCCCTGCTATTGCGGTAGTTTTATTTTACTTAGAGCCTGTGTTTGGATTATTCTCGCCAATTAAAATTGAGGAAGAGTATTTTTCTTTAATACCACGTTTTGCCATTATGTATCTTATTTTTATCTCCATTTATTACAATACTCGTAGAGCGATGATCTATGCTCTATTTTTTGGCCTATTGTATGATATGTTTTTCATTGATATTATTGGATTGTATGCTTTTTTATATCCTTTAATGTGCTTAGTGGCAGCATTTATCGTGCGATATGTCCACCAGCATTTATTTGTCACAACAATCTTGACATTAGTGCTTGTTGCGGGACTAGAGTTTTTGTTATATCAGTTTTATTCGTTAATCGGTCAAACGGATGTGTCTATGCACGTTTTCCTAAGAACGCGATTAATGCCAACGATGATAGCGAATTCTCTGTTTTTATTCCTTTTGGGATGGGCATTTAAGTATTTAATATCTGCAAGACATCTACAAAGAACAAATCAATTAACGTAAGAAGAAACGTGAGGTGACGCAGTTGACGAAAAAAAATCTTGTATCGATTAAAGGTACGAAAGATGGTTTGGTGCTAAGACTAGACGATCAATGTGCGTATACAGACGTTTTACAAGAATTGTCGGGTAAAGTCTCCGATTCGGGGCTTGATGGAAAAGCGGAAGTATTACTTCAACTAGGACATCGTTATTGCTCGGAAGAACAGGTGAAAGAGCTAATTTCCATTATTCATCGATCTCCTCATCTTCGCGTTTCTAAAGTGCAGAGCGATGTTATTACGATGGAAGAAAGCAATCGTAGACTATTAGAAGGTCAGTCTGAAACATATATTGGAATCGTTCGATCGGGACAAGTGGTGCAAGCAGAAGGCGATTTAGTCGTTGTCGGCGATGTAAACCCGAATGGCAGAGTGACAGCGGGTGGAAGTATTTATGTACTTGGACGATTAAAAGGAATCGCGCATGCAGGCTCTTCAGGGAATAAGCTTTCAGTGATTGCCGCATCTTGGCTAGAAGCTACTCATTTAATGATAGCGGATAAAATGGAAACGATGACAGATGAACTGGCCGTATTATCTGAACAACCAGAAATGGAATGTGCTTACATACACTCTAATGGGTCAATTGCGATTGATCGATTACAAGAACTACGAAACATACGACCGGAATTGTCAACGTTTAAAGGAGGATACTAATGTGGGTGAAGCGATCGTAATAACTTCAGGTAAGGGTGGCGTCGGAAAAACGACGACAACGGCGAACCTAGGAACTGCATTGGCTCTTCAAGGAAAGAAAGTGTGTCTAATTGATACCGACATCGGTTTGCGAAATTTAGATGTAGTGCTTGGCCTTGAAAATCGTATCATTTATGATTTGGTTGACGTCGTAGAAGGACGTTGTAAAGTGCATCAAGCGTTAGTAAAAGACAAACGCTTTGACGATAAATTATTTTTATTACCAGCTGCTCAAACGACAGATAAAAGTGCTGTGAATCCTGAGCAGATGAAAAATCTTGTGACAGAGTTAAAACGAGAATATGATTATGTAGTCATTGACTGTCCTGCAGGGATCGAGCAAGGCTTTAAAAATGCAATTGCTGGGGCAGATCGCGCAATTGTTGTAACAACGCCAGAGATATCTGCCGTGCGGGATGCAGATCGTATCATTGGTTTACTGGAGAAAGAAGATATTGAACCTCCAAAGTTAATCATTAACCGAATTCGTCAACATTTGATGAATACGGGTGATGCATTAGATGTGAATGAAATTACAACGCATTTAAGCATTGATTTACTCGGTATTGTTGCAGACGACGAAAATGTTATTTCTTCTTCTAATAAGGGAGAGCCAGTGGTAATGGATCCGTCGAATCGAGCTGCATTGGGTTATCGCAATATCGCTCGTAGAATTTTAGGCGAATCGGTTCCCTTAATGTCCATGGCACAAGAGCGTAAAGGTGTTATGGGGAAATTAAAGTCCATTTTCTCTAAGTAACGATGAACTATTAGAACGCGGAACCATTCGAGTGAAAGGTAACTCTTTCTGTCGAATGGTTTTTTTGGTTTTCATTAATCAATCCCACTTTCAAGGCATAGTTTGAAGAAAGGGGGATGTGTTCATGCAATTTCGTAAATTACAAGTAGCGCTGATATTGATTGTTGCTTTTATTGGTTCCTCTTATTTAGAAGAAAGGGACGGGGACAACTCCATTGCAAGAAAAGTGTGGAATTTTTCACCGACTTTCCAAACGAATCTTTTACAAGCTCAATCCAAAGTAGTAGGGATGTTTGAGGAAGAGAATGAAATACCAGTTACTGCTAGCTGGCAAGAAAATGCATCTCGTATGTCTCAATTTAAGACTATCCAATCTTTTTTAGATGGATATGTGATTACTTACGACTCGACATTATCGCTTTCGTTCCCTCAAGATGGTCTTATTACGTATACTGGTCAGAATAAAAATACTGGCAAAACTATTTCGATTGAATTTGCCGATGACACAAGTGTGACGATTGGGCTTTTAGATCATTTTGAACATTTACCGTACTCTGCAGTGTCTGCTGGAGAATATATTGCCTCTTTAAATGGGGAAAATTTATATATTCAAGTTCAGAAAGACGGGAAGGTATTATCTAAAGAGGAAACCGCTCAATGGTTAATCGCGCAAGATGGGCGATAAGTTTCGCATTCATCCATTATTAGTTACCTTTTTTATGTATTTACTTCTAACTGAACAATATGCTTTTTATAGTCTATATATTGTGACATTGTTGGTCCATGAAAGTGGACATGTTCTTTTTGCGAAATTATGCCGTATTCCTATTCGTAGCTGTGTATTTCATCTGTATGGTGCGGAGCTGGATCTTTATTATTTTCAATCTGTTGGAAAATGGAAGAAGAGTCTGACCATTCTTGGAGGTCCATTGTTTACGCTAGTATTTATTTTTGTGATCTACCCTTTGGAGTTTTTGGGTCAAAGCGAGTTAATGAAGTTACAAGTTTCGTTTTTACTGATCAACCTATTACCATTTTTTCCTTTAGACGGCGGGCAAATGATTCGGCTTTTTTTGACGGAACATGGACAAAATAGATGGAGTGTCATTTCTATTTTCGTTCCCATTTTGTGCATTACTTTATCATTTGTTCCAATTCCCTTAAAATTTTTCTTTCTATTTGTCGCGATTCAAAATTTGAAAAGATGGCAATTTCGAAAATATGAAGCTAGTTTCAACAAATTCATGCAGAGTAGGTTGACTGTGTGATGTACGTGTGATAATATTTTAATGTTATTGTTTGTAGCACCCACGCTACAACCGCTCTGAAGAGGTTTAAGTATCCTTACGGGTCACCTCAGTGAAGGCGAGTCTTAGACTAAGAGGAGGTGCAGGTAAATGTACGCAATTATTGAAACTGGTGGTAAACAAATCAAAGTGGAAAAAGGTCAAGAAATCTACATCGAGAAATTGGCTGTAGACGCTGACGAAGTTGTCACTTTTGACAAAGTGTTATTCGTAGGTGGAGATGACGTGAAAGTAGGCGTTCCATTCGTGGAAGGTGCTGCTGTTAAAGCGAAAGCTATTAAACATGGTCGTGGTAAAAAAATCACAGTCTTCAAATACAAATCAAAAAAGAACTATCGTCGTAAACAAGGTCACCGTCAACCTTATACAAAACTAGTGATCGAAGATATCACGTTGTAAGAGGGAACGATGATTAAAGTTAACGTCACAAAAAATCAATCTGGTCTCATTACTTCGTTCGAAATGTCTGGACATGCTAATTTTGCGGTTCATGGTAGCGATCTCGTATGCGCGGCAGCATCTGCGGTTTCTTTTGGAAGCGTAAATGCGATTGCAAGTCTCACGAAAACGATACCAGTCGTAAAACAAGGTCAAGAAGGTGGATATCTTTTTGTTACCCTACCAGCAAGTTTAGATCAGGAAGAACAAGAAAAAATTCAACTTTTGTTGAACGCTATGATTGTTTCTTTACAAACGATTGAACATGATTACGGTAAATATATAAAAATTACCTTCCAAACCTAGGAGGTGGAAACAGATGATGTTACGATTAGATCTTCAGTTTTTCGCATCGAAAAAAGGGGTAGGTTCGACAAAAAACGGACGCGATTCCCAATCTAAACGCCTTGGCGCTAAACGCGCTGATGGTCAACACGTATCAGGTGGTTCAATTTTATACCGTCAACGCGGTACAAAAATTTATCCAGGTTTGAACGTTGGCCGTGGTGGAGATGATACTTTATTCGCTAAAGTTGATGGTGTAGTACGTTTTGAACGTCTTGGCCGCGACAAAAAGCAAGTAAGTGTATATCCAGTTGCTCAAGAAGCTTAATTCAGACAACTAGAAGGACTGCGTTTACGCAGTCCTTTTTTCATTCAAATGCAGGGAAGTGGCGTTCATGTACAAGAGATTAACGGTAAACGAAGCTTTGCGTTTCGCAAAGCATGACTTTCTCAATCAGTTACAGCTCATTCAAATGAATCTCGACCTAGGTCGTGTGGATGAGGCAAAACGGATCATTTCAACCTACACAAAATCTTCACAAGAAGCTGTTTCACTAAAAAAACTTGGCTTACCAGTTCTATTAGAATGGTTCCAAACAGTGAATTGGCGATTTCCAGCATTTGATTTTGCGTTTGAAATGACAATTACACATCCAATCGAAGAATCGCACGATCAACCTTTCGTGTCTTTTTTTGAATCAATTTTACAACAAATGAACAACGTAATTGATCCGTACACAGAGCAAAAAGTTACGTTTCAACTGGTACAACACAATGCTTCTTTTACCGTTAATGTGATTTTTGAAGGAAAATGGGAACAATGGACGGAGACACCTTTTGAATGCAAGGACTGTCAAATACGACAAAAGCTAGATGGCTTCACTTACAGAGAAATTCAATTATTAATGGAAACAGGAGGTAACTAATATGTTTGTCGATCACGTCAAGATATATATAAAAGGTGGAGACGGCGGAGACGGTATGGTAGCGTTTCGTCGAGAAAAGTATGTTCCTAATGGTGGCCCAGCTGGTGGTGATGGTGGCCGTGGAGGAAATGTAATATTTGAAGTGGAAGAAGGATTACGTACATTAATGGATTTCCGCTATAAACGACATTTCAAAGCAAATCGCGGAGAGCATGGTATGAGTAAGGGAATGCATGGTAGAGGAGCAGAAGATTTAATTGTCAAAGTTCCTCCGGGTACTGTCGTCATGACAGAAGATGGAACGATTCTTGCAGACCTTGTAGAACATGGTCAGCAAGCAGTTGTTGCAAAAGGCGGTCGTGGAGGTAGAGGTAACTCACGGTTTGCTACTCCTCAAAATCCCGCACCTGAGTTATCTGAAAAAGGAGAGCCAGGTCAAGAATTAGATGTGGTATTAGAACTTAAAGTGTTAGCGGATGTTGGCCTAGTTGGCTTTCCAAGCGTAGGTAAATCCACACTTTTATCTGTCGTTTCTGCGGCTAAACCTAAAATTGCGGAATATCATTTTACAACGATTGTGCCGAATCTAGGAATGGTACAAACAGAAGATGGGCGTAGCTTCGCTATGGCAGATTTGCCAGGGTTAATCGAAGGAGCAAGTGAGGGTGTTGGACTCGGACATCAATTCTTACGTCATATCGAACGAACGCGAGTAATCGTCCATGTAGTGGATATGTCCGCTATGGAAGGGCGCGATCCGTACGATGATTATATAACTATTAATGAAGAGTTGAAAAACTATAATTTGCGTCTAACGGAACGTCCACAGTTAGTCGTCGCAAATAAAATGGATATGCCGGGTGCGGAAGAAAATTTGGAAGCTTTCAAAGAAAAAATTGGAGCAGACATAAAAATTTTCCCGATTTCTGCAATTTCGCGTAAAGGTCTTTCTGAGTTACTGTTTGCGATTGCAGATTTACTGGAAGTTACAGGTGAATTCCTTCTGCATGAAGTACAGGAAGAATCAGATAAATCGGTTATGTACAAGTTTGAATCAGAACGTGACGGATTTGAAATTACTCGTGACGACGATGGTGCATACGTGTTAAGTGGATCATCTATTGAGCGCTTATTTAAAATGACTGATTTCTCTCGTGAAGACACGATTCGTCGTTTTGCTCGCCAACTTCGTGGAATGGGTGTAGATGAAGCCCTTCGCGAACGTGGTGCAAAAGATGGCGATACAGTTCGACTACTTGAGTTTGAATTTGAATTTATCGAGTAAAGGCGAGGAGTGGACCAGTTGGAAAAAGAGCAGTGGCAATATCGTATAGGTTATTTAGGACCAGAAGCATCTTTTACGCATGTAGCAGCAAATGCTCTTTATTCCAATGAGTTGCTCGTTCCTTATCCAACCATATCTGATTGTATGGATGCAGTGGAGCAACAAGAAGTAGATTTTGCTGTCGTGCCGATTGAAAATGCTCTCGAGGGTACAGTTGCTATAACACTTGATTATTTATATCATGATGTTCAACTGAAAGTAGAACATGAAATTCTTTCTCCTATTGCCCAACATTTACTATGTCATCCTGCTAATGAAAAAGATTTTTTGCAGGCGACATCTATTTTGTCGCATTCGCACGCAATCGCACAATGTCATAAATACTTGGCAAGTCGTTTCCGTGGTGTGCCACATGAAATTTCTGCGTCAACTGCAGCTGCTGCAAAACACATCTCTCAACATCCAAGTCAAAACTCTCTTGCCATTGCTAATGAATTTGCAGCAAAGAAGTATGGACTGACGATTGTAGAACGAAATATTCACGATTTTCATTTAAATCATACCCGATTTTTTGTGTTGTCGAAAACACCTTCTACAAATAGGTTAGAAGAACCTAAAACAACGTGGATGATTTTGCTTCCTGAGGATGAACGTTCGGGTGCTTTGCATCAAGTATTGTCGGTGTTCGCTTGGAGAAAACTTAATTTATCCAAGATTGAATCACGGCCATTAAAAACCGGAATAGGTCACTATTTCTTTGTCATCGATCTTCTCGAACATGAATCGCATCCAATGATGTTTGGAGCATTAGAAGAACTAAAAATGCTAGGCTGTGAGGTTAAATCATTGGGGAGTTATCATGTTACCAAAATCAATCCATAAGAAAAGGATGTCTGAAAATACTCAGGCATCCTTTTTTCGTGTATCCAGTGGAAAAAATCACATACATTAATCTCTAATGAAACACATCTAACAGGTGAAAAGAAATTAGCTAAACTCTATAAGTGCTAATTAATAGACGTCTTCAGCTAAAAACCCTTTTCGTCGCATTTCTTTTATAGCGATATGGATGGATTGTTCTTTATTGGCCGCTATTTTATGCAAATGGATACCACCCGTTAATTCGGATAGAAAGCTTGCACCTGATTGTTCCACTTCTCGTATAAAATCATCTACCTCAACACGGTTCGAGACCATGATAGAGGCATTGATTTCCCCGTAAACAGGATGTTCAACAGTAACATCCATTACTGTTACTCCAGCGTCTACTAACGTGTATAACTCTTCTTTCGAATCCGCTGGTCCGTGATGACAAGCAATTTGTTTAACAAAATGAGGTTGATCGGATTGCTCTGGCAATAAAATATAGCCTTGACTAGTCGCTACTATTGGAATATCTTTCGCTTTTAGTAAGGTGATATCCCCAACAATTATTTGACGACTTACTCCAGTTTGGGTGGCAAGTTCGACACCTTTAATCGGATTAACTGCTGTTGTTAAAATTTCTAAAATTTTCTCCCGTCTTACATCACCAGGTTTTTTTTTCATTCAAATCTTCCTTTTCAGTCGTATTCATCCGTTGTTTTTCATAGTTTAACATGGAAAGATACTTTGTGACCAAAACTCTGACAAGAACATACTTTAAGAAATGAAGGAGGAAGATCGTGAATATTCATATTGTCCAAAAAGGAGACACATTGTGGAAAATTGCAAAAATGCACAATGTTCCGTTTGAAGAAATAAAAAAAGCAAATGCTCATTTGGCAAATCCTGATTACATTGTGCCAGGAATGAAAGTGTTTGTACCGGTTACTGGAGGAAAACCAACAACATCGACCTTACCTACAGTAGATATTCCTAAAAAAATGGAAAAAACGAAAGCTGAAACGTTGCCAACTGTACCCATACTTGATAGTGATATACATGATACCCAGTTATCTATTCATATGGAAAGCTGGAAATTAGAAGCTTCGACTACGTGGCAAGAAAAACAACCTACTACTCCTGCGCCAGCTCCTATACCGATGAAACCCCCAGTAGCGAAAGCCGTTCAGCAACCTGAAATGCCGAAAGCGCCAATTGCTCCAAAACCGACAGCCCCAATGCAAAAGCCCTTATGCGGTTGTCAAATGAATCCACCGAGACCTTGTACGTGTAGAATGATGCAACAAAATATGAGTCAACAAGTCCAGCCCCCAATGCAACCAACGTATACATCACCAGAGATGAACACGAATGCTGCACCCTATCCTGGAGAGTATCCAATGCTACCACCTGGAATGCAAGCTCCGCCACCAATGTATTGTTGCGCATGTCATTGTCAGCTAGTTCCGATTCACCCAGCTTACTATCCTGGCCAACACCCTTATTTCATGTGAATCCGACAAGACGAATTCAGTTGAAAGAAAATGTGTGGCGAGTGGAATCAGGGACAAAGAAGAAAAGTTTAAAAAGGTACGATTCGTATTATCTTTTCCAAAAAGTAGTCGATATTCATCAATCCCTAAGTGAGATAAACTTTCCACATATTCTTCCGCTATCCTCTGATTTTACGTCACTTGAAATTATGCAACCATGGGTACAAACAAACAGTGTTCATCAGTTCGAATCGTCCGTTATCCGAAAAAGAGCTTGGAATGCGCTCAAAAAACTGCATAACACAAATCGAGTGATCGATTGGCAAAACGTGGGAAACATCCCTCCTTTTGATTTAATAAAGAAGTGGTCATATCGCATTGATCAATTTCATAAATATCAAGATTTCATTGAACATTATCTTGGAAAAAAGTTATTTCAATTGATCGCATCTTCTGCATCCACGTTTACTGAAAAATTGACGCCTTTTTCGACTGACTCCAACACACTGTTGCATGGAGATATCGTCCATCACAATTTTATTTTTGCAGAAAAAGAAACGTATTTAATCGATTTTGATCTCGCTTGCCTGGGAAATGAAAAGCAGGAAGAAATTCTATTGTTTCACCGATTTTTGCCTTATATGAATTATCATCTTCCGCAGCTTATCTACGAGTTTCCGGAAGCGGAAGAATTGGTCGATTATTTGAAAATACCTAATGAAATTATGAGAGAGTGGATTTACGCAGCAAAACTTCCAGAAAGTCAGTTGCCAATTGCTATTCCAAGGTTAAGGGCTTTTACGCAGAAGGCAATGCCTCAATTTCAAAATTTGTGGTACAATTAAGTGGAGAGAACGTCCACATAAGTATGCGCGGTCGCGATTGCGACCGTCTTTTTTTGAAATCATTCTTTCCATTACTAGGAGTCGATCGATTTGTACGATTACATAAAGGGTCAAGTAACAAGAATCACACCAGAATACCTAACGTTAGAGCAACATGGGATTGGATATCAGTTAGCACTACCTAATCCGTATGTCTTTTCCATTTCCTCGGAGGAAGTACAAATTTATACGTATTTGCATGTTCGAGAGGATGCGCAGATTTTATTCGGATTTCCGAATGTCCAAGAAAGGGAAGTTTTTCGGAAGCTTCTTCAAGTCTCAGGAATTGGTCCAAAAGGTGCGTTAGCCATTTTAGCGACAGGGCAACCATCTCATGTAGTCGATGCGATTGAACGAGAAGATGAGGGGTTTCTTGTGAAATTTCCGGGTGTTGGAAAGAAAACCGCAAGACAAATGATCTTAGATTTAAAAGGGAAGTTAGGAGAGTTAACTTCAGCCATTCCTACCGAAGGGATTTTCATGGAAGAGCACATCGGAGGGAAGGTGGACAATCCTTCATTAGAAGAAGCGCTGTTAGCCCTAACGGCACTTGGGTATTCGGAAAAGGAACTAGCAAAAGTGAAACCTATTTTGGAAGAAATAGAGGCATCTTCCACGGATGCATACATGAAAAAAGCACTTCAATTATTATTAAAACTATCGTAGAGAGGAAGGGTCTTATTGGACGAACGAATGGTATCAGGTAGTCAGACGGAATTTGATGATCGTTTTGAACAATCTTTAAGACCTCAATTTCTGTCTCAATATATTGGACAAGATAAAGTAAAAGACAACTTACACATTTTTGTAGAAGCGGCAAAAATGAGGCAAGAAAGTTTAGATCATGTGTTATTATATGGTCCTCCAGGTCTTGGAAAGACAACATTAGCCGCTGTTATTGCGAATGAAATGAATGTACAAATTAAGATGACAAGTGGTCCTGCAATCGAGCGACCGGGCGATCTTGCAGCTATAGTGAGTTCACTTGAACCAGGAGATGTATTATTTATCGATGAAATTCATCGACTAAACCGCTCGATAGAAGAAATTTTATATCCTGCTATGGAAGATTTCTGCTTAGATATTGTCGTTGGTAAAGGACCTACAGCTAGAAGTGTTCGGTTTGAATTGCCTCCATTTACATTGATAGGAGCTACGACAAGAGCAGGAGCTTTATCAGCACCACTTCGTGATCGTTTTGGCGTATTGTTGCGTTTAGAATACTATGAGACGAAACATTTAACACAAATCGTGGAAAGAAGTGCAAGCTTATTTGGAGCGGAAGTGGATTCGATTTCAGCTAGTGAGATAGCTAGTCGATCTAGAGGCACTCCTCGTATTGCAAATCGTTTACTAAAGCGTGTGCGAGACTTTGCTCAAGTGAGGGCAAATGGTTCTATTACGGAAACGATTGCAAAAGAGGCATTAGAGCTATTACAAGTAGACCCTTTAGGATTAGATCATATTGACCATAAATTGCTCCTTCATATGATGGATCGGTTCCAAGGTGGACCAGTCGGTTTAGACACTATCTCAGCAAGTATTGGAGAAGAATCTACGACGATTGAGGATGTGTATGAACCATACTTGTTGCAAATTGGTTTCCTTCAACGAACACCTCGAGGAAGAGTTGTTACGAAGGAAGCATACGATCATTTTGGCCGAGCCTTTATAGAAAAAAAGTAAAAGGAAGAGATATATGCAAGTAGAAGATTTTGATTTTCATTTACCGGAAGAACTTATTGCACAGACACCGTTATTAGACCGTACTGCGAGCAAATTGCTTGTGTTAAACAAACGAACGGGTGAAACTAGCCACGAAAAATTCCCTCAAATATTAGAGGAATTACAAGCAGGAGACTGTCTTGTTTTAAATGATACACGTGTACTTCCAGCACGATTAATTGGACAGAAAAGGGATACTGGCGCTAAAATCGAATTTTTACTGTTAAAACAGGGAGAAACGGACGAGTGGGAAGTTTTAGTGAAGCCAGCTAAACGAGTAAAAATCGGCACTGTTGTCGAATTTGGAGACGGTTTGTTGAAGGCTGAGTGTATCGGGGAGTCAGATCAAGGTGGTCGAAAAGTACGCTTTCACTATGAGGGAATATTTTACGAAATCTTAGATCAACTTGGCTCCATGCCTCTTCCTCCGTACATTAAAGAGCAACTAGAGGATCAAGAGCGGTACCAAACTGTCTATGCGAAAGAAAAAGGCTCTGCAGCTGCACCAACAGCGGGGCTGCATTTCACCCAAGAATTATTATCGCAAATTCGCGACAAGGGTGTCGAAATCGCCTATATTACGTTGCATGTTGGGCTTGGTACATTCCGACCTGTATCTGTGGAAGATGTTGATTCGCATGAGATGCATTCGGAATACTACCAAGTGTCGAAAGAAGAAGCTGCCAAGATGAACAAAGTGAAAGAAAATGGAGGAAGAATTGTTGCCGTAGGAACAACGAGTACTCGAACACTTGAAACAGTTGCAAATGCAAATAATGGAAAAATGATCGAAAATAGTGGTTGGACATCTATTTTCATCTTTCCAGGCTATACATTTCAATTTGTTGATGCACTTTTAACGAATTTTCATTTACCGAAATCGACTTTAGTGATGCTCGTCAGTGCGTTTTCCAAGAGGGAATTTATCCTTCAAGCGTATCAAGAAGCCATTGACAATCGATACCGATTTTTTAGTTTCGGAGATGCAATGTTTATACACGATCCACAGGAAGGAACAAACTCATGACAGCAATCCGCTATGAATTAATTAAAACTGATAAACAAACGGGAGCTAGACTTGGAATAGTCCACACTCCACATGGCTCATTTGAAACACCTACGTTCATGCCCGTTGGGACGCAAGCAACTGTGAAAACAATGGCGCCGGAAGATTTAAAAGTGATGGAAGCAGGAATCATTTTAAGTAATACCTACCATTTATGGCTTCGTCCTGGTCACGAAATTATCCGCGAAGCGGGTGGACTTCACAAATTTATGAACTGGGATCGCGCTATTTTAACGGATTCTGGTGGCTTCCAAGTATTTAGCTTAAGTGAATTTCGTCAAATTGAAGAGGAAGGCGTTCACTTCCGTAATCATTTAAATGGCGATAAATTATTCTTGAGTCCAGAGAAAGCGATTGAAGTTCAAAATGCACTTGGTTCCGATATTATGATGTCGTTTGACGAATGTCCCGCATATCCAGCAACGTATGATTACATGAAAGCAAGTGTAGAGCGTACGTCACGTTGGGCAGAAAGAGGATTAAAAGCCCATGCTAGACCACAAGATCAGGGCTTGTTTGGCATCGTCCAAGGTGGGGAGTTTGAAGATCTTCGTAAGATGAGTGCACAAGATTTAGTGTCACTTGACTTCCCAGGTTATTCTATCGGAGGGTTATCGGTTGGAGAACCGAAAGATGTGATGAATCGAGTGATTGAATTTACAACACCGCATCTACCTGCAAATAAACCTCGTTATTTAATGGGGGTTGGATCTCCGGATTCGTTAATTGATGGAGCTATTCGTGGAATTGACATGTTTGACTGTGTATTACCTACTCGTATAGCTCGAAATGGTACGTTAATGACAAGTCAAGGGCGTTTAGTAGTAAAAGGTGCGAAATATGAACGTGACTTTGGACCAATCGATCCAAAATGTGATTGTTATACATGCAAAAACTATTCTCGTGCATATGTCCGTCATTTAATTCGAACAGAAGAAACATTTGGTCTACGTTTAACAACGTATCATAACTTGTATTTCCTGATGAATTTGATGAAACAAGTACGTCAAGCTATTCGAGAAGACCGTTTACTCGACTTTAAACACGAGTTTTTTGAAGAATATGGGTATAACAAACCGAATGCAAAAAACTTTTAAATTTAGTATACTGAAGAGTATAGAGAGTGAAAGGGGGAAACAAGAGAAATGGAAACGTTAATTGGTTTATCACCCATTATATTGATGTTTGTTGTTATGTGGTTTTTCATCATACGTCCAGCTCAAAAGAGACAAAAGCAAACTGCTTCTATGCAATCTTCTTTAAAACGTGGCGATCGTATCGTAACGGTTGGAGGTCTTCATGGAACGGTTGACGCGGTTGATGACACAACGGTCTTTTTAACAGTTGGTGACAACAATCGCATGCAATTTGAACGTGCAGCAGTAGCTCGCATTCTTTCAGAAACTAACTAGTTAAGATAAAGCTGTAAGAGAACAATTTCGTTCATCTTGCAGCTTTTTTTCGTCTGCAATAGGGAGAAAAGGAAAACGTATGCATGCAGAGATTATATTAAATACATTCAATGTCAGATAATGTTTTTTGTTCTCGTTTAGGAACATGAAAATGTCGAATCGACAGCCTTTTTACTCGAAGTTCGATTAGCTTTTCATCCTTTTTCACATGCTATAGTAGAGGTGAAAAGGATGGAATTATATTTAACAATTGTTTGGAGAACTTTCTTTTTATACGCATTGGTATATATCATTTTACGGTGGATGGGTAAACGAGAAGTAGGAGAACTCAGCATGATAGACTTAGTCATTTTTGTCATGATTGCAGAGGTAGCATCTTTTGCAATAGATGATGTCAAAAGACCTATTCTAGTCGCGGTGCTTCCGATGGTGATGTTACTCATTATTCAACGCACTTTAGCGTTTATTGGCATGAAAAATAAAAAGATTCGTGATTTACTCGATGGTGATCCATCGCTAATTATTCGTGACGGGATACTCATGCAAAAAGAAATGCATAAACAGCGTTATAATTTAGATGATCTTTTTCAACAATTAAGAGAAAAACAAGTCGGCTCTATATCGGAAGTAGCTTATGCATATTTAGAATCTTCCGGGAATCTCTCTATCTTTAAAAAAGGGGAGTCCCTTTTACATTTACCATTAATTGTGGACGGAGAAATTCAACAAAATCATTTAAAAGCCATGCAAAAAACGACGGAATGGCTACAACAATTTCTTGACCAACATCAAGTGGAAGCAAACGATATCTTCTTTGCCGTGTACGAAGAACCAGAGTTTATTTTTCAGTTGAAGGAAGATTCTTTTTAAATAACTCCCATCCCACTTGAAAATCCGTTAATTTAATTTGACGAGAAAGAAGTAACATAAGAATAGCTAACAACAAAGTGACCGAACTGTCAGCGATCCAAGGAAGTTCACCTAATGGCCAAATGACAGGACGTATAAAAATAGTTAAGAGAAAGATGGTATATGTCCAAAAGAAGAAAAAGTATCCAACCCCAGTCTCTTTACGTGTACGCAAAGTGGCGACATGTAAGAAAGTGGTTAGTAATACTCCGAAACCGATCGCTAAAATGGCTCCAAATTCCTCCAAACCAGGACGAGAAGCTAAATAAAATAACAAAAACAATTTTCCGATACCACCAAAAACAGAATTATAAAAAGCAGCTCTTGCCTCATGCAAGGCTTGCAAAATAGCATGCAGAGGGCTTTGAATATAGTAAAAGAAAAATATAGGGGTTAATAAATGCAAGTAATACCCCATAGAAGAAAGATGGAAAAATACTTCGACAATATGCTCCCCGTGTAAATAGAACACCGTTGCAGCTAAACAGCCAGAAACGGCAGAAACTCGTAAGGACAAATGAATTCTTTTTTGTAATAAGCTTTTCTTTTCACGCGCTTTTGCATCACTGACAGCAGGTATTAATGCAACGGATAGAGCATATGGGATAAATGCTGGAAAAAGTAACAATGGGATTAATACACCTGAAATTGTTCCGTATAATTCGCTTGCAGCAACGGCTGTGATCCCCGCTAAACCTAATGCATGTATGAATACAATTGGTTCTAAAAACCATGTAAATGACCCGAAAAGTCTGCTTCCAGAGGATGGTATTCCTATTTGTAAAATTCGTCGAGTAGGATATTGCACTTTTACCGATTTTTTTACGGCGTTCATTTTGTAATGAAAGAATAGATACGAGAGCGAAATTATTTCTGCAATGAGCGTAATCCCCATCGCATATTCCGCACTGGATAATGGGTCGCCAGGATTTAATACGACTGGTAATACAAAGGAGACAAGAACAATTCGGACTACTTGTTCTAGTAGACCAGCCCATGCGGTCACGTCAATTTTATTCATCCCTTGAAGATATCCTTTAATAATACTAGCAACAGTTGAAAAAGGGACGGTTATTAAAGCGATAATTAAAATGGAAGCCAGTGCTTCGTTTTTTAATAACACAGTAGCGATGAATGGCGTTAAAAAATATAAGATCGGTAGTAACACAACACACGATAAACCAAAAAGTGTCCAAGTCTTTTTTGTTAAGGCAGAAACAAGTGAATGTTCTTTCTTCGCTAAATGTTCCGCAGTTAGTTTGGCAATTGCGATAGGAAGTCCGATTTGGACAAATGAAAGAAAAAAGATGAACGTCGGATAAATCGTCGAGTAATAGCCGATCGCTTCTTCCCCAGCAAATTTAACGAATTGCATTCGAAACACAAATCCAAATAGTTTCGATAGAAAAACGGTAAACATTAACACAATGGTTCCTTTTACAAATGACGTCATATGTATCCTTCCTTCTCAAGACAAAGAATTTCCGCTACAATATTTGTATGCTAGTAATACCTCAGATACAACATTCGGAAGGAACGTGAAAAGATGTCGAGCTACGAAGCGGAGATTTATGAAAATGTCTTACCAGCGCTTGAAAGCAAAAAACAAGAATTTCATCTTTACCAATACACAACAGTTTCTGAAAAAGATATATGGAATTATTTGGTCAAAAAAAAATGGCGTAAAAAAAATCTAGCAGACATGCGCTTGTATGAAATAGTGAATGATATTATGGAAACGTCTCCTGCAGCATATATGACACATACTCAAATTGAAGAATTCCGCACTGCCAACTGGTTCTCCGAGTTGAATAAAGAAGAATTAGACGTGTTACTCCAGTCATCTAAATCACAGGAAGACCAAGAGGAAGAAAACGGAAAGTCCATTTGACACGACCCATTCCCTGTTTCATAATGTTAGTGTTGTGCGTTTTTTCGTTGAGGCACGTAGGTGCCACGAAATGAGGAGGAATATTACATATGAAATCAAGAGGCCGAATAATCGCATTTTTACTGCTCATCGTAGTATTTGCGGCTTCGATCAGTACAACCGCTCAAGGTGTACTAAACAATATTAAGCTTGGACTAGATTTGCAAGGCGGTTTCGAAGTCTTGTATCAAGTAGAGCCATTAAAAGATGGAGAGAAAGTTACCGAGGATATGGTAAATGATACGGCAAAAGCATTGCTAAGTCGTATTAACGTGCTAGGTGTCAGTGAACCAAATATCCAGATTGAAAGCGGAAATCGAATTCGTGTTCAATTAGCTGGGGTGAAAGACCAAGCAGCAGCAAGGGAATTGCTTTCTACTCAGGCAAATCTGTCTTTCCGAGATTATGAAGATAATTTAATGTTAGATGGAAATGATTTAAAACAAGGTGGAGCACAAGGGACGTTTGATAATAATGGACGACCAATTGTTTCATTAAAATTAAAAGATCCATCTAAATTTGCGCAAGTAACAGAACAAATTAGTTCCATTCCAGCACCGAATAACGTGCTAGTTATTTGGTTAGATTTTGAGGAAGGCGTCGATTCCTATGCAAAAGAATTGACAGCGGAAGATCCGAAATTCATCTCCAATCCTACTGTAAAACAACGTATAAGTTCTTCAGATGTCATCATTGAAGGCGCGTTTACACCAGAAGAAACAAAAAATCTAGCTGGTATTTTAAATGCTGGTGCACTTCCTGTAAAACTTGATGAAATCTATTCAACATCTGTTGGTGCGCAGTTTGGTGCCACAGCACTTGATAAAACAATATTTGCAAGTATCATCGGTATAGCATTAGTATTCTTATTCATGCTGTTCTATTACCGTCTACCTGGATTTGTAGCAATGATTACATTAAGTGTATATGTCTATTTAATTTTACTTGTATTCCAAGCAATTAATGGGGTACTTACACTTCCTGGTATTGCAGCAATTGTACTTGGTGTTGGTATGGCAGTAGATGCGAATATCATCACATATGAGCGGATTAAAGAAGAGTTAAAAGTCGGAAAATCGATTAAATCTGCGTTCCAAACAGGGGCCAAATCATCGTTCTCTGCTATTTTAGACGCGAATATAACATCTCTCATAGCGGCAGCAGTACTTTTTTATTTTGGTACAAGTTCTGTTAAAGGTTTCGCGTTGATGTTAATCATCAGTATATTAGCAAGCTTTATCACTGCTGTATGGGGATCACGTCTATTACTTGGTTTACTTGTTCAAAGTGGATTCTTTGAAGGAAAACCTTGGTTATTCGGAGTAAAGAAGAACGCGATTCATCCTGCAGAAGAACAATTTGATACGCTTGATTTACCAACAAAGTTTGACCGATTTGATTTTGTTAAATCGAGAAATAAATTCTTTACTGCTTCCATTTTATTAATAATCATCGGAGCTGTTCTACTAAGTATTTTTAAACTGAACTTAGGAATTGACTTCTCTAGTGGTACTCGCGTGGATATCATGGCTGAGCAATCTATTTCTAAAAATGAATTAAGTTCTTTCTTAGAAGAAATTAAACAACCTTCTGACGATATCGTCATATCCGGCGACAATAACAACATTGGAGTTATTCGCTATAAAGAAAACTTTAATCAAGAGGAAGTTAATAAAATCAAAACCGATTTATCGAAAGAATACGGAGGAGATTCTAATGTGAGCACAGTTTCTCCTACAATTGGAAAAGAGCTAGTGAAAAATGCGATTAAAGCGCTAGCAATAGCTGCAATCGGAATCATAATTTACACCGCTCTTCGTTTCGAATGGAGAATGGGTGTAGCGGCTATCGTATCCTTACTACATGATGTATTCTTTATGATTGCTGTATTTAGCATTATCCGTTTAGAAGTAGATATTACATTCATTGCTGCAGTATTAACCATAGTCGGTTATTCAATTAATGACACAATTGTTACCTTTGACCGAATACGTGAAAACATGAATCGATCGAAAAAGATTACGACAGAAGAAGAACTTGCTTCTATTGTGAATAAATCGTTAAGACAAACGTTGGGACGTTCAGTGAATACCGTTTTAACAGTCGTCTTAGTAGTTGTAGCGCTTATCTTATTCGGTGCAGAAGCAATCCGGCCGTTCTCTATCGCCTTATTGATAGGATTAATCGCTGGAACGTATTCTTCCATTTTCATTGCAGCTCAGCTTTGGTTTGTTCTTAAACGTCGTGAATTACGATCAAAAGGACCAATTGATGTTGAAGCGCAAGAGAAAAGATGGGGTTCAGATGAACCAGTCGTTTAATATCTAATAGTTTACGATCCAATAACTGATGGGTATGAGAGGTATAGGAAGTTCAAAAAGGGGATAGAGACATGAAATTTCAATGGTCTTTACTAATGGCATTGCTTTTCGCGGTTATTGTGGCAATTTTTGCAGTGATGAATGTTGATACAGTTCCTGTAAACTATGCGTTTGGAACTGCTGAATGGCCACTTATTTTGGTCATTTTAGGATCAGCATTACTCGGTGCATTGATCAGTGGTTCCGTTGCAATCTTTCGGTCATTTGTTTTACAGCGTAAAGTAAACCAGTTAGAGAAAGAGTTAGCTGAAAAAGAAGGATTACTTGCAACGAAACAAAACGAGATTGCAGCGTATGAAAAAAGTTCTTCTATTCAAGAAGATGCCATCTTAACAGATGAAAATACAACAATTTAATACCATCGAGATACTTTTTCCACTACTTAGATGATGCTATACTTGGTAAAGGAAAAAATGTCACGGATGAATTCAAAAAACACTTTCTTTGTACAAAGAAAGTGTTTTTTATGGGAAGTGAAATTGCATTGCTTAAATCAAAAAAAAGATGGATAACTCCAGAGATTAACGAACAACTTGTCGAACAATTGCAAAAGGAGAGCAATCTCTCTCCTGTTGTAGTAAAATATTTTGTTTCACAAGGAATAACAAATAGTGTGGTAATGAAAGAATACTTGGAAATGGACGAACAATCTCTTCACGATCCGCTTCTTTTATTCCAAATGAAAGAAGCAGTCGAAAGAGTTCAACAAGCAATACAACTTGAAGAAAAAATACTTGTTTACGGAGACTATGATGCAGATGGCATTACGAGTACTTCTGTCATGCTAAGTGCTTTACATGAATTAGGGGCAAATGCTACTTATGAGATACCGAACCGATTTGACCATGGTTACGGTCCATCCCTAAATTTGTTTAAACAAGCGATTAAAGATAATGTTACTCTTATTATCACGGTGGATAACGGTGTTTCAGGTCATGAGGCAATTGAGTTTGCCAGACTGCAAGGGGTAGATGTGATTGTTACAGACCATCATGAAATAGGTGAGACTTTGCCAAATGCCAATTTTATTATTCACCCTCGGCATCCGGAAGGAGTTTACCCATTTACTGAATTAGCAGGAGTTGGAGTAGCGTTTAAGTTTGCCTGTGCTCTTTTAAACCGGGTTCCAGAAGAATTGCTCGATTTAGTTGCAATCGGTACTATTGCTGATTTGGTTTCATTAAAAGGTGAAAATCGATATTTAGTTAAAAAAGGTATTGCAATACTTCAACGCTCTAAGCGTTTCGCGTTACAAGCATTAGCAAATATTGCGGGATTCGACTTACTTAAGGCGGACGAAGAAACAATTGGTTTCGCCATTGGTCCACGACTTAATGCAATAGGAAGACTTGGTGATGCAAAACCTGGCGTTGAATTTATACTCTCTACTTCGATGGATGATGCAACATTTTTAGCTAAAGAAATAGATAAAGCAAACAAAGCAAGACAAGCTATTGTTGCGAAAATGACAGAAGAAGCGACAGAGCTAGCCGAACAAGTTATGACTGAATCGACTAAAGTGTTAGTCATTGCCAAGAGTGGATGGAACCCAGGAGTAGTCGGAATTGTCGCTTCTAAATTAGTCGACAAATATTATTTGCCAACCGTAATTTTAGGAATAGATGATGAAAAAGGGATAGCGAAAGGCTCCGCAAGAAGTATAGAAGGATTTCATTTATTCAACGAATTATCCAAAAATGGGGATATCTTGCCTCATTTTGGAGGTCACCCGATGGCTGCGGGAATGACTCTCCAAAAAGAAGACGTTGACGAACTTCGAACACGTTTAAATGACCAAGCCCAACATGTTTTATCAGATACAGATTTGATTCCAATTGAAAAAATAGACATCACACTCACATTACCGGAAATCTCCGTGAAAGAAATAGAGTCATTTCAACAACTGAAACCATTTGGAATGGACTTTCCGAAACCAATTTTTCACATACAAGAATCCGAAGTTGCTTCTATTCGTAAAATTGGTTCCACATCACAGCATGTAAAAATGGTCGTTGAATCGAATGGTGCAACATTAGATTGTATTGCGTTCTTTAAGAGTTACTTAGCAGACGAATTATATCCTGAAACAAAGATATCATTAATAGGGGATTTACAAATTAATGAGTGGAATGGGAAGAAAAATGCCCAACTTTTAGTAAAAGATGTGAAAGCGCTAGAATGGCAACTTCATGATATTCGTGGGGTCCGACAAGTGAATCGATGGGAACATTTAATTCCTAAAGAAAACTCGATCGTTGTTTATTTTAATCGAGCATCCGTACAACAATTTGAAAGTGTACTTAGCTTGCCTTTACATCATATTGAATCTCTTGAAGAAAGTCTTGATGAAAAAAATGTCGTCTTTCTAGATATGCCAGAATCGGAAAAACAATTAGAAGCAGTATTTACTGCTATTCCAACAACCAAAGTCTACACACATTTTTATGTGTCGGATGATGTTTATTTAGAAAGTATTCCTACCCGCGATCAATTTAAGTGGTACTATGGATTTTTATTAAAACGCGACTCTTTTTATTTGGAAAAACATATTGATGAACTCGCAAAACATAAGGGTTGGAGTAAAAGTAAATTGAATTTCATGACAAAGGTGTTTTTTGACCTTGGTTTTGTTAAAATAAACAATGGACTTGTTGAAACTGTCTCAAATGCACCGAAACGAGACTTAAGTGAATCACTTGTTTATCAAGAACACATGATGAAGTCCGATTTAGCACGAAGACTATTATATGCACCGAAAAAGGAATTGAAAGAATGGTTCGAGCAAAATAATTGGGTGCGAACCGTTTCCGAGGAGGAACAAGAAAGATGGATTTAAAACAATATGTAACAATTGTGGAAGATTGGCCAAAACCAGGAATTCGCTTCAAAGACATTTCCACTATCATGGACAATGGGGAAGCATATAAATATGCAACAGACCAAATCGTAGAATATGCAAAAACGATGGATATTGACATGATTGCTGGTCCTGAGGCTCGTGGATTTATCATTGGTTGTCCTGTTGCTTACGCAATGGGTATTGGTTTCGCACCAGTTCGTAAAGAAGGAAAATTACCTCGCGAAGTAATTCGTGCTGAATATGATTTAGAATACGGTACAAACGTATTAACAATGCATAGAGATTCCATCAAGCCTGGACAACGCGTGTTAATTGTTGATGATTTGCTTGCAACAGGCGGGACAGTGGAAGCCACTATTAAAATGATTGAAGAAATGGGCGGAATTGTCGCTGGATGTGCATTCTTGATAGAGCTTTCATACTTACACGGAAGAGACAAGCTAAAAGGGTATGACATTCGTACGTTAATCGAATATTAATAACTCGATTTATTAGATAAAGCAGTGTAAATTTCAGTGAAACCATGAACAGTGTTCATGGTTTTTTTGATATGCAAATCGCCCAATCCTTGTGCTCGTTGTGTTTTTCTAGCACTGATTTAGATTCGAAAAGCATGGAGGAAATCAGTATAAGAAAAACATCTCCTCGCCCAATCCTTGTGCTCGTTGTGTTTTTCTAATAAAATAGTCTTTATACTAGTTGAAATCGGAATGGAGTCGGGTACAGAAATGGCGAAGGATCAAATTATGACAGCAGAAGATGTGTTCGCGCTTGTCTCGACCTATATGAATGAGGAAAATGTTGAAGTCATTAAGAAAGCATATGAAATGGCGGAGTTTGCCCATAGAGAACAGTTTAGAAAATCTGGTGAGCCATATATTATTCATCCTGTTCAAGTAGCAGGTATATTAGCGGAGCTTCAAATGGACCCTGCAACAGTCGCTGCAGGTTTTTTACATGATGTCGTAGAAGATACAGAGGTTACTCGTGAAAAATTAGTTGAAGAATTTAACGAAGAAGTTGCCATGCTTGTAGAAGGTGTTACGAAATTAAGCAAGATTAAGTATATGTCGAAAGAAGAGCAGCAAGCAGAAAATCACCGAAAAATGTTTGTAGCGATGGCGCAAGATATACGAGTAATCTTAATTAAACTAGCGGATAGACTACATAATATGCGTACGTTGAAATTTCAACCGCTAGAAAAACAACGTCTAAAAGCAGCTGAAACACTAGAAATTTTTGCTCCACTTGCACATCGATTGGGAATTTCAACGATTAAGTGGGAACTTGAAGATATATCGCTCCGTTATTTAAATCCTCAACAATACTATCGGATTGTTAACTTGATGAAGCGGAAGCGTAATGAACGAGAAGATTACTTAACGGAAGTCATGGATGAAATCGATCATCAATTAAAAGATGTTGAAATTGATGCAGACTTGTATGGTCGTCCGAAACATATTTATAGTATTTATAAAAAAATGGTATTACAAAATAAGCAATTTAATGAGATTTATGATCTTATTGCTGTTCGTATTACGGTGAAAAGTATTAAAGATTGTTATGCAGTTCTAGGGATTATTCACACGCTTTGGAAGCCTATGCCTGGCCGTTTCAAGGATTACATTGCTATGCCTAAGCAAAACTTGTACCAGTCGCTTCATACGACAGTTATTGGTCCACTAGGGGATCCGTTGGAAGTTCAAATACGTACGGAAGAAATGCATCGCATTGCTGAATACGGGGTAGCAGCGCATTGGGCGTACAAAGAAGGCAAGAATGTTGATACAAATTCAAACTCCGTTGACTCGAAGTTGACTTGGTTCCGTGAAATCTTAGAGTTTCAAAACGAGTCTTCGAATGCAGAAGAGTTTATGGAATCGTTAAAATTCGATTTATTTTCCGACATGGTTTATGTTTTCTCTCCGAAAGGGGATGTAATGGAATTACCTGCTGGGTCTGTACCCATTGATTTTGCGTATCGAGTTCACTCTGAAATTGGCAATAAAACCATTGGTGCTAAAGTAAATGGCAAGATGGTGCCGTTAGATACGAAATTAAATACAGGCGATATTATTGAAATCCTTACATCAAAACAGTCATTTGGCCCTTCACGAGATTGGTTAAAAATTGCTAAGTCTTCTCAAGCAAAACATAAGATTAAACAATTTTTCAAAAAACAATTACGGGACGATAATGTGCATAAAGGTCGCGAAATGATTGAAAAAGAGATTAAAGCACAAGATTTTGAAGTAAAAGAAGTATTATCGAATGAAAATATTAAACGTGTTTGTGAAAAATTTAATTTCGCAGGCGAAGATGATATGTATGCTGCAGTTGGATTTAACGGTATAACTGCACAGCAAGTTGTCAATCGTCTAGCCGATAAAATGCGGAAGCAACGTGACCAAGAAGAAGCGCTTGAAAAAATCACGCAAGAGATGAAATCGCCGACGATTAAAAAGTCGACGGAATCAGGAGTGGTAGTGAAAGGAATCGATAATTTGTTGATTCGACTTTCTAGATGCTGTAGTCCTGTCCCAGGAGATGAAATTGTCGGGTTCATCACGAAAGGTCGAGGTGTATCTGTTCATCGAGCAGATTGTCCAAACGTACAAGAGTCCAATACAAACGAGCGTTTGATTGACGTCGAATGGGAACATACGAATACACCTACGCGAAAAGAATACCAAGTGGATATTGAGATCTCCGCATTTGATCGTGCTGGTTTGTTAAACGAAGTGATGCAAGTAGTAAATGAATCGAAGACGAATATCTCTGCTGTGAGTGGGAAAGCAGATCGAGACAAAATTGCGACCATTCATATGACGATTATGATTACGAATATAGCTCATCTACACAGAATTGTTGAAAAAATAAAATCGATTCCAGATATTTATTCCGTACAGCGAATAACGAATTGAGGGACATGTCTTGCGTGTAATAATTCAAAAAGTAAAAGAAGCATCGGTAACAGTTAAAGGGAAAATAACAGGTGAGATCGCGTCGGGTTACATGTTGCTCGTAGGAATCACTCACACAGATACGTTGAAAGAACTTGAATATGTAGCAGAGAAAATAGCTCATTTACGTCTTTTTGAAGATGAAGAAGGTAAAATGAATCATTCTTTACTTGATGTTGGTGGAGAGGTCTTATCTGTTTCGCAGTTTACGTTATACGCGGATACGACGAAAGGCAGACGTCCTAGTTTTGCGAAAGCTTCGCCAGGGGATCATGCGGAGCCTTTATGGAATTCATTTAATGAGCTTTTGCGAAATAAAGGGTTAAACGTAGAGACCGGAATTTTCGGAGAAATGATGAATGTCTCTTTAATAAATGATGGACCAGTAACCGTCATTGTAGAATCGAAATAAACGTACTAAAATAATATGTAACAAAAAAATCCGATCAATTATTCGATATTCTGACAAGAATATCGAGATTGATTGGATTTTTTTGCATATTCACATTTTCTTTTGTTTATCTAATTTTCTGTCGCTAATTGCTGGTCAAAAAATGCAATGATACCATCATAAATGCCAATTGTTGCTTGTTCACGAAATTGCTCCGTGACAAGAGTTCGCTCTTCGGAAGGGTTACTTAAGAATCCAAGTTCAATTAAGATTGCTTTTTGTTTATTCTCACGAAGCACTAAATAATTTCCCCGTTGCACACCACGGTCTCGCAAGGAAATTTTTGTTTTCAATTGCTCATGAACGGCTTGCGCTAATTCTTTCTGGTAGGAATTTAAATAGTACGTGGTGAAACCATTGATGGAACTACTATCGGTCGCATCATAATGAAGAGAAATAAATGCATCCGCTGATTGCTGATGTCCAATGGATACACGCTTACGTAAGCCTACATAAGTATCTGATTCACGAGTTAATACGACATTAGCACCCGCTTGTGATAACTTCGAATATAATAGTTCTGCAGTTTGTAAGGTAATACCTTTTTCCTCTGTACCTCTTGCACCTGTCGTTCCATGATCATTGCCTCCGTGACCGGGATCAATGACAATTGTTACTCCATTAAGTGTCCCTTTTTTTCGCTTTTCAACAGGCTTTTCCGAGACACTTTTTTCCTCACTCGAGACGACCCAATTCGCCAAGTACGCAGTACCGAATGAAGAGTCGTCTATTTTATACCAACCTCCTTCATTTCCACTAACAGTAAACGTTTCTCCAGCACTAGCTCTATAAACAACTTCACTATTAGTAGAGGGTTCTTTACGTACATTTGTGCCGTTATAAACCACGGTTACTGTCTTAGATTCTATTTTGGTTTTTGTCGAAGAGGTAGGGGGGAGTTCGCTTTCTGTTCCATAAAAACTAAACACCCATCCCGTGTTTTTACTATTGAGTTGGATTTTCACCCAATTCGTTTTACGATCTAAAATGGTAAATCGATCACCTTTTATTACCGTGCCAACTTTTTTTGCAGATAGATCCGCTTTCGAACGTACGTTTAATGCGGAAACCTTTACTTCAAAAGAGGGATTGTCTACTTTTTCAGGTGTTGGTTTATTGTTGTTTTGTGTTTCTTTTGTTATGTATTTGGAAGCAACAAATCCTTGTTGTCCCTGAAAAACTACTTCTGTCCAATCCCCGTTTGTTTGAACAAAGGATGCCTCATTTCCCGCATTCATTTGCGTTAATACTGCAGCGTTTAAGGAAGCTTGGGAGCGGACATTTAATTTATTTACCTGAGAAATAACGGTATATACTTTTTCTTGTGTAGACGATTTTTTGCTAGTTGTATACCAAGAAGCAACCCATCCTTTTGTGGTAGCTGTTTCAATTTGGTACCAGTCATTTTGCTTATCTAAAACGCGATACGTATCGCCTTTTTTCACTTGATCAACAATCGCGTAGGCTAAACCAGGACCATTTCGAACCTTTAAAGTGGGAACATTAATTTCTATTTCAGGATCTTGTGCATAACTAATGGTAGGTATGGTTGTCGAAAAAAGTAAGAATAAGATACATAAAAACAATCGCAATTTTTTCCAACAGATCAAATCAGTTCCTCCTTTTCATCTCATTTCGAATAATTTTATAAATCAATGCAAAAAACATTGACATGTCTAACGTGTCTCTTTATGATAAGGTATAATCTAGATATAACACAATGCCGATGACCAGAAAAGTAGTTTTTGGAATCACTCTCAAGAGAGGGAAAGACTAGGCTGAAATCTTTCCTATTGGTGCCCATCAACGAACAACACCTGATAGGATTTTTGTCGAAAAATAGTTCTGCTATTTACTAGGCAAAAACGGAACCGACCGTTATCCGGAATGAAGAGGATATGCAACTGCATATCAATTAGGGTGGAACCGCGGAAGTTAATCATAACTCTCGTCCCTTGCACAGTTTGTGCAAGTGGCGGGAGTTTTTTTATTTACCTAAATGGATAATCGTTTGAAGCTTGTAAGGAGGAGAAAATACAATGATACAAATTCCTAGAGGAACGAAAGATTTACTACCAGAGGAAACTGCCAAATGGCAAGTTATTGAAAAAGTAATTCGTGATACTTGTGATGTGTTTCAATACAAAGAAATCCGTACCCCGATTTTCGAGCACACAGATTTGTTTACGCGCAGCGTAGGTGACACAACGGATATCGTGCAAAAAGAGATGTACACCTTTACCGATCGTGGAGATCGCTCCTTAACACTTCGCCCGGAAGGTACTGCATCGGTTGTTCGTTCGTATGTGGAAAATAAAATGTTCGGTTGGGTGAATCAACCAGTTAAACTGTATTATTTAGGACCAATGTTTCGATATGAAAGACAACAAGCAGGTCGCTATCGCCAGTTCGTTCAATTTGGCATTGAAGCGATTGGAAGCAATGATCCTGCAATTGATGCGGAAGTTATGGCATTGGCAATGTCCGTTTATAAAAAAATGGGACTTGAAAAAGTGAAGTTAGTTTTGAATTCATTAGGGGATGCCGAAAGTCGAAACGCGCACAAAGAGGCACTTATTCAACACTTTGAAGGAAGAATTGGGGAATTTTGTTCCGATTGTCAAAGTCGTTTAACCAAGAATCCTCTACGAATTTTAGATTGTAAAAAAGATCGAGACCATGAATTAATGGCCACTGCACCAAAATTACCGGACTACTTAAATGAAGATTCGAAAAACTATTTTGAAAAAGTTCAAGCTTATTTAAACGAATTGGATATTCCATTTGAATTAGATCCTAACTTAGTTCGAGGATTAGATTATTATAACCACACTGCCTTTGAAATTATGAGTGAGGGAGAAGGATTCGGGTCTATTACTACACTCGCTGGTGGTGGCCGTTATAATGGCTTAGTTAGTGAATTGGGTGGTCCTGATGACACACCAGGAATTGGTTTTGCGATGAGTGTTGAGCGACTATTGTTAGCGCTTGAAGCAGAAGGAAAAGCTGTACAAACTATAGAAAACGTATCATTTTATATCGCGGCGATGGATGAAGAGTCGAAAGTCGCGGCGGTTAAGCTTACTCATAATTTGCGTGTAAACGGAATATCTGCCGAAACAGATTACTTAAATCGAAAAGTGAAAGCTCAAATGAAATCTGCGGATCGTCTGGAAGCAACATACGCAATTATAATAGGCGAAACAGAAATGGAGACCGGAATTGCAAAGGCGAAAAATTTACAAACTGGTGAGTCAGTAGAATTTTCACTAGCAGATGGGTTAAATGAGCTAAAAAAATTGGTGTCATAAATTCAGGAGGAATGAACATGAGTAAACGTACACATAGTTGTGGAGAAGTTTCAGAAGACCAAATTGGACAAAGTGTAACATTAAAAGGATGGGTACAAAAACGCCGGGACTTAGGTGGATTAATATTTGTCGACTTAAGAGACAGAAATGGAATTGTACAAATTGTGTTTAATCCTGATCAGTCGGATGAACTAATGGTTGTTGGGGACAAACTACGGAATGAGTTTGTTGTTGAGATTCAAGGGGAAGTTGTAGCTAGACAGGATGGCCAAGTAAACCCAAACATGAAAACAGGAAAAGTAGAAGTGATTGCAACAAAAGCAGCGATTATCAATGAAGCAAAAAATCCTCCTTTTGCCATTGAAAATAAGACAGATGTGAGCGAAGACCTTCGTTTAAAGTATCGTTACTTAGATCTTCGCCGTCCAGCGATGTATGAAACGTTTAAAATGCGTTCAGACATTTCAAGAACGATCCGAAATTTTTTGACAGACGAACAGTTTTTAGAAGTAGAAACACCAATTTTAACGAAGTCCACACCAGAAGGTGCTCGTGATTATTTAGTTCCAAGTCGAGTTCATGAAGGTGAATTTTATGCCTTGCCTCAATCGCCTCAGTTATTTAAGCAAATGCTGATGGTTTCTGGCTTTGAAAAATATTACCAAATTGCACGTTGCTTTAGAGATGAGGATTTGCGTGCAGATCGCCAACCAGAATTTACACAAATCGATATGGAAATGAGTTTTATGTCGATGGACGAAATCTTGGAATTAAATGAACGAATGATGCAACGAGTGATGAAAGAGGTAAAAGGCATCGATATTACGATTCCATTCGCTCGCATGACATACCAAGAAGCGATGAATCGTTTTGGATCGGATAAACCTGATGTGCGTTTTGGTTTAGAATTAATTGATTTGTCGGACGCTATGAAAGATTCCTCTTTTAAAGTATTTACTTCAGCAATTGAGAACGGTGGACAAGTAAAAGCGATTAATGTAAAAGGTGCATCAGAAAACTATTCTCGAAAAGATATCGACTCATTAGGTGAATTTGCAAGTAGATATGGTGCGAAAGGTTTAGCATGGATGAAAGTGACGGAAGAAGGTCTAAATGGCCCTATTGCTAAATTCTTTGAAGGCGAAAAAGCTACTTCCTTGCTAGAAAGCGTAGATGGAGAAAGCGGAGATTTACTAATATTTGTCGCAGATAAGCCATCTATTGTTGCGGATGCACTTGGAGCTCTACGCTCAAAATTAGGTCGTGATCTTCAATTAATTGATGAATCAACTTTTACGTTTTTGTGGATCATCGATTGGCCACTTTTTGAGTATGATGACCAAGAAGGACGTTACTATGCAGCACATCATCCTTTTACTATGCCTTTTGAAGAAGATTTGGCATTAATGGATTCGGCTCCTGAAAAAGTTCGAGCTCAAGCTTATGACTTAGTATTAAATGGCTATGAATTAGGCGGCGGTTCTCTGCGTATTTATTCCCGTGAAGTACAAGAAAAAATGTTCTCTATTTTAGGGTTTTCAACAGAAGAAGCGAAAGAACAATTTGGTTTCTTATTAGAAGCTTTTGAATATGGAACACCTCCTCATGGTGGTGTGGCATTTGGACTAGACCGTATGGTCATGTTACTCGCAGGAAGAACTAACTTACGCGATACAATCGCATTTCCGAAGACGGCTAGTGCAAGTGATATCTTAACAGCAGCTCCAAGTGCTGTTTCCGATGCTCAGTTAAAGGAATTGAGTCTTTCGGTTCAAATTCAGAATGATCAGAAAACAGACGGCGATAATGCTTGAAAAAAGCAGTAAATGATGATACGATACTTGTAACACGAATCCTGATGTGTTCGTTTTATTTCAATCGATTTTGACCGAACAATACTATCGTCGGGAACTTTTCTTTTATGGTAGCGAGCACGCCCCCAGGGGACGCTTTAAGTCATAAAGAGGGTACCCACCTGCTGAGTGCGGGTTCAAAACGATATGCTTTCAATGACGGCACGATTGGGATTCGTCTTACTTAACCAATTAACCCTCTAGCACTATGCTAGAGGATTTTTTTCGACTTAAAGACGAGTATTCAGATAGAGATTGTGAGGGTAAAAAGGTGTTAAATCAATTTTCAAGGAACGAATTAGCAGTTGGTAAAGAAGGATTAGAAAATTTAAAAAATACTACAGTTGCTATACTTGGAATCGGCGGCGTTGGATCCTTTGCTGCTGAGGCATGTGCAAGAAGTGGTATCGGGAGAATTATATTAGTTGATAAAGATGACGTAGACATAACGAATATAAACCGTCAGTTAGTAGCATACATGTCGACTATCGGTCGCTCGAAATCTGAAGTGATGAAAGAGCGAATTGCAGATATTAATCCAGAGTGTGAGGTACATGATTTACATATGTTTTACACAGAGGAAACATATGAAAAATTTTTTGACATGAAACCTGATTACGTAATCGATGCTTCCGATACAATTATGTTTAAAATACACTTAATGAAAGAGTGTTTAAAACGGAATGTCAAGATTATTTCGAGTATGGGAGCTGCGAACAAAACTGATCCAACACGTTTTAAAATCGCAGATATTAGCAAGACCCATACAGATCCTATTGCGAAAGTGATACGAACGAAACTACGTAAAGACCGCATCCACAAAGGGATTCCTGTTATTTTTTCCGATGAAAGTCCTATTATTGTACGAGAAGATGTCGTTCAAACTGTCGGAAAACCAGAAGCGGAAATTCGGAAAGCAAAAATGCCACCTTCTTCGAACGCTTTTGTTCCTTCTGTAGCCGGTTTAATCGCTGCTTCTTGGGTTGTAAATGACATCAATAAAGATATCCCTTTAAAACGAGTATAAAAAATCGACCACTGCCTTCAAAGGAGTGGTCGATTTTTCACTTTTCAGCTTGCTTTCGAAATGTTTGAAGTTTTTCATAAATCTTTGCTTTTTTCACTTCTTCGCCAGCTAAGACTGGCGTGTAGAAAGTTGATTTTACTAATTTGTCGGGTAAGTACGACTGAGCATTCCAGCCACCAAATGTTCCGATAGGGGTATCATGCGGATACTGGTAACCTCCGTGACCAAGTGCAGCTGCACCAGCATAATGGGTATCTTTTAAATGATTCGGAATGTCTGCAATCGATCCTTCTTCAATAGAGCGCATTGCCTGATCAATGGCTTTATAGGCAGAATTCGATTTCTCAGATAATGCCATTTCGACAACTGCATTGGCCAATGGAATTCTTGCTTCTGGCATTCCGAGCCTTTCTGCTGATTGAACTGCTGCTAGTACTCGTTGACCAACATCTGGATTTGCCATGCCTATATCTTCGTACGCCATCACCAAAAGTCTCCTATTCACAGCTATTAAATCACCTGATTCCAGTAGGTGTGCTAAATAGAACATAGCTGCATTTACATCACTTCCGCGTACAGATTTTTGAAGTGCAGATAATAGGTTGTAAAAATGGGATCCATTTTTATCTCCAAAAACTCCTATACGTTTCATTAATTGTGTCAAAAGAGAATCTTCAATAAGTAAAACGCCATTTTCTTCATCACTTGCACTTACAACGGATTCCAACAAAGTTAGTGCTTTTCTCGCATCACCAGAAGCCGCTATTGCGATAGATTCGATTTGTTCTTCTGTAATTTGTATCTCCTGTTTCCCTAACCCTTTCGACTTATCTGTTAGTGCTCTTTTTAACAATGTAACAGTATCTTTTGTTTCCAAACGACTTAATTGCTTAATTTCACCACAACGAGATCGTATAGCTGGGTTAACATCGTGAAATGGATTCTCTGTTGTTGCTCCAATTAAAATGATTGAACCGTTTTCAACATGTGGAAGCAAAGTATCTTGTTGAAGTTTATTGAAGCGATGAATTTCGTCTAAAAACAGGATGACTTTTCCTTGTAAACGTGCTTCATCGACAATTGTTTCTACATCTTTTTTTCCAGCTCTTGTGGCATTTAAGGCATAGAAAGGTAGATTACTGGAACCAGCAATGGCGTATGCGAGTGACGTTTTTCCTGTTCCCGGAGGACCATATAGAAGCATAGATGGCACATGTCCATGTTGTATCATTTTGTAAAGTGCAGTCGATGGTCCAATAATTGCATCTTGTCCGACTACTTCATCAAGTGCTGTTGGTCTCATTCGATACGCTAAGGGTTCTTGGTGCATATAAGACAACTCCAATCCGTACATCTGTTCTATTAATTATAGAAGGTAACTTGCGAAAAGTCATTTCACAGGGAATATGCTTGAATTATGATATACTATGGAAAGTTATTTTGTCGTATTCAGGAGTGAAAAATAGATGAAAATTTCAACAAAAGGTAGATACGGTTTGACCATCATGATTGCGCTTGCCAAAACGTATGGACAAGGGCCAGTGCCACTTAGACAGATCGCATCCGAGAACGATTTGTCGGAAGCCTATTTAGAACAATTAGTATCGCCGCTTCGTAATCATGGTTTAGTGAAAAGTGTACGAGGTGCATATGGCGGATATATGCTTGGAAATGAACCAAGTGCTATTTCAGCTGGTGATGTAATTCGTGTTTTAGAAGGTCCTATTCAACCCGTCGAAGGAATTGAAGAGGAAGCTGCTGCACAGAAACATTTATGGATTCAAATAAGAGATGCTGTTAAAAACGTATTAGATACAACAACAATAGAAGACTTAGCAAATTATACAGACACGGATTTAGATGATGGGTATATGTACTACATTTAAGGAGGAGAAACAAGTGAAAACTTATTATTTAGACCATGCAGCAACAACTCCTCTGCATCCTTCTGTTTTAGAAGTGATGAGCAACAGTACACACATTGTTGGGAACCCGTCTAGTATTCATTCTTTTGGACGAGAAGCTAGAAAACATATAGACGATGCAAGGTCAACGATCGCTAAAAGTATTCAAGCAGATTTAAACGAAATCATCTTTACTTCTGGTGGAACGGAAGCTGATAATTTCGCCATTCTGGGGATTGCAAGAGCAATGAAAGATCAAGGCAAACATGTCATTACGTCAGAAATAGAACACCATGCTGTATTGCATGCCTTTCATCAACTGGAAAAAGAGGGTTTTGAGGTTACTTATTTACCTGTAACTTCTGAAGGGTTAATTTCATTAAATGATGTGAAACATGCTCTAAGAGAAGATACCATTCTTCTTTCCATTATGTACGGAAACAATGAGGTAGGAACGATACAGCCAATTAAAGAAATTGGATCATTAGTAAAAGATCTTCCTTTATATTTTCATACGGATGCAGTTCAAGCATATGGAATGATAGACATGGACGTCCGCGATTTAGGCGTCGATTTACTTTCCATTTCTTCCCACAAAATTAATGGTCCTAAAGGAATTGGTGCGCTTTATGCGAAAAAAAATTCACCTTTACAATCATTAACATATGGTGGCAGTCAAGAACGAAAGCGCCGTGCAGGTACAGAAAATGTGCAGGCAATTATAGGTTTTGCAGAAGCAGTAAAAATCTTGGAAAAAGAACGTGAGATAAAAACAAAACGTTTTCTTCATTTTAAGGAATTGTTACTTTCCACTTGGAGAAAGGAAAACGTACGATTTTCCGTAAATGGTTCGAAGGAGTTTTGTCTTCCACATATTTTAAATGTAAGCTTTGATGGAACAGACGTAGAAACTCTTCTAATCAATTTTGATATGGAAGGAATCGCTGTTTCAAGTGGGTCGGCATGTACTGCTGGGGCGGTGGAGCCATCACACGTACTAGTTGCCATGCACTCGGAGAATTCCCCGAAATTGCAAAACTCTATTCGCTTTAGTTTTGGTGAGAATTTGACGGAAGAAGATATAGTAGATGTTGCAAAAATGACATCACAGATAATCCATAGACTTGTGAAATAAATGAGAAAAAGGTGAAGTACCATGCAAGAAAAAGATAAATCACAAACCAGAGTAGTAGTAGGTATGTCTGGAGGTGTCGACTCATCCGTAGCTGCATACTTATTAAAAAAAGAAGGCTACGATGTGATAGGCATTTTCATGAAGAATTGGGATGACACAGACGAAAATGGCGTATGTACAGCTACGGAAGATTATGAAGACGTTATCCGAGTCTGCAATCAAATTGGTATTCCGTATTATGCCGTTAACTTCGAAAAACAATATTGGGACAAAGTTTTTACGTATTTCTTAGAAGAGTATAAGGCTGGAAGAACACCAAATCCCGATGTTATGTGCAACAAAGAAATTAAGTTTAAGGCTTTTTTAGAGCATGCATTAAAACTTGGTGCTGATTATTTGGCAACTGGTCATTACGCGCAAGTTGTCCGAGAAAACGGCGTAACGAAAATGTTACGTGGTGCAGATCATAACAAAGATCAAACGTATTTTTTAAATCAATTAAACCAAGAACAATTATCGAAAGTAATGTTCCCAATTGGTCATTTAGAGAAAAAACAAGTACGTGAAATTGCGAAAGAAGCAGATCTTTCTACCGCGACAAAAAAAGACTCTACGGGTATTTGTTTTATCGGTGAGCGTAACTTCAAAGAATTTCTATCGAATTATTTGCCTGCCCAAAAAGGGGAAATGAAAACGATGGAAGGTGAAGTGATGGGACAGCATGACGGACTTATGTATTACACAATCGGTCAACGTCACGGACTAGGAATTGGTGGAGCAGGGGATCCATGGTTTGTTCTAGGGAAAGAACTTGATACGAATACGCTTCTTGTCGGTCAGCATATTGACAATGAAGCACTTTATTCTGAAGCATTAACAGCAACAGACATTAGTTTCACAACATCCATTCCATCTGAAAAAGTGTTTGATTGCACGGCAAAATTCCGATATAGACAAGAGGATATAAATGTGACAGTCGAATTAGTGGGAAATGATCAAGCTACTGTCACCTTTCATCAACCGGTGAGAGCAATCACCCCTGGCCAAGCGGTCGTTTTTTATAACGGAAATGAATGTTTAGGTGGAGGAACGATTGATCAAGTATTTAAACATGGGAAAAAATTAGAGTATGTCGGCTAAGCTGGAGGTTCATATGACGGAAATGGAATTAGGAATTCAAGCTGTGCAAGAGAAAGATTATGAAAAAGCGGCGATTCATTTTAATCAAGCGATTGAGGATGCTCCGAACGATCCTATTGGATATATCAATTTTGGTAATTTACTAGCTCGGATGAATGAGATAGAACGTGCTGAGCGATTTTTTCAAAAAGCCATCACATTAGATGAATCAGCAGCTACTGCTTATTACGGATTGGCTAATTTATATTTTGAAAGTGAACGTTTAGAAGAAGCGGCAAAGCTCTATGAAAAAGCCATTCGTTATGAGTTGAAGAGTGCAGACGCCTATTATATGTTAGCAAGATCCTTAGATAATTTGGGTTCTACAAAGCTTGCTTTACCATATTATCAACGAGCGGCGGAACTGGAAAAAAAAGATATTCAAATTCAGCTGAGCTTTGGAATTTGTTTAGCGACACTTGAAATGTTTGAAGAAGCGAAAGAACAATTCTTCGTCGTACTTGCGCTTGATGAAAACAATGCAGATGCCCATTATAATCTTGGTGTATTGTACGCAGTTTCGACTGAAGATATCGAATCGGCAAAACATCATTTACACCAAGCAGTCACATTACAACCGAACTTTGACCAAGCACGTTATGTGTACGATATGTTATCGATGAAACAGTAGGGAGGGAAGATCTTTGTTTGTAGTTGGCAAACCAGTCGTCACCATATTTCATAATGCGAATAACCTGTATTCGATTATAAAATTGAAAGTCCAAGACACTGATTTGGACTACAACGAGAAGGAACTGATTGTTACGGGTTATTTCCCATCCCTCATGCAAGACGAACTTTACCGATTTAACGGGGAAATAAAAAATCATCCGAAATATGGCATGCAATTCCAAGTCACACAGTTTTCGAAAGAAGTTCCAGAAACGGAGCAAGGAATTGTAACTTATTTATCCAGTGATTTATTTCCTGGTATCGGGAAAAAGACGGCGGAGCAAATCGTTAAGACATTAGGTCCGAATGCTTTACGACTAATAATGGATGACCCGGAAGCGTTAAATCGCGTGAAGATCAAAAAAGAAAAAAAGGAATCAGTGAAACACCTAATTGAACAAAATCTCGGTTTAGAAAAAGTTCTCATACAATTGAACGAATGGGGTTTTGGTGCTCAGTTAGGGATGAAAATATACCAAACCTATAGAGAAGAAACAGTATCCGCTTTAACAGAAAACCCATATCGATTGATTGAGGATGTAGAAGGCGTCGGGTTTCATCGAGCAGATGAATTAGCCTATAAATTAGGTATTTCTGGAGACCATCCTTCTCGAATAAAAGCAGCGATTTTACATACGATTAATACTGCTTCTTTACAGGAAGGACATGTGTATGTCCCAGCAGAAAATCTTTTGCCACAAGTTCAAGAATTGCTGCATTCCAGTCATTCGAATGATGTGACGATCGAATCGATTACGTCTGCTGCACTAGAACTTGTAGAGGAAAGTAAACTCTGCGGCGAGTCAACCAACTTTTATTTACCTTCTCTCTATTTTTCAGAAGTAGGAATTGTGTCCAAAATGGAAGCGTTGATCGCGACGAATAGTGATCGCGACAAATTTCCAGTAGCTGATATTCGAAAATCACTTGGTAAAGTAGAAGAAAATTTAGGCGTTCAATATGCCAATACACAAGTAGACGCGATTGAAAAAGCGATGAATTCTTCTGTTTTATTATTAACAGGCGGCCCTGGCACAGGGAAAACGACAGTTGTCAGAGGACTAGTGGAGGTTTTCGCCAATTTACATGGTGAAACGCTTGATCCGACAGAGTATCGTAAAAAAGATCTTCCGTTTCCAATCGTTTTAGCAGCTCCGACAGGGCGAGCTGCGAAACGACTGCAAGAGTCCACCGGGTTACCTGCCAGCACCATTCATCGTTTATTAGGTTTTACAGGTCAAGAAAAAGAAGAAGAAACTGAAAAATTATTGGAAGCAAAGCTCATCATAATAGATGAAATGTCGATGGTAGATACTTGGCTAGCACATCAGTTATTAAAATCTATTCCTGAATCTGCACAACTAGTTTTTGTAGGAGATCAAGATCAATTACCACCAGTTGGACCAGGACAAGTGTTAAAGGACTTATTAGCTTCGAATAAAATTGAAACCGTGGAATTAACGGATATTTACCGTCAAAGTTCAGGCTCATCTATTATAGAGCTTGCCCATCAGATGAAACGAAATGAATTACCTCCCTCTCTTGTGGAGAAAACTTCTGACCGCTCTTTTTTACCAGCTTCCACTGAGCAAATTCCACAAGTAGTAGAACAAGTTGTGAAGAGTGCGTTATCAAAAGGGCATACGATGAAAGATATTCAAGTGCTTGCACCAATGTACAGAGGTCCGGCAGGGATAGATGCATTAAACAAAATGATTCAAGAAATGGTGAATCCTAATACAACTGGTAGAAAAGAAGTACAATTTGGAGATACGATTTATCGGATCGGAGACAAAGTATTGCAGCTCGTGAATCAACCGGAAAGTAATGTCTTTAATGGAGATATGGGAGAAGTTATTAGTATTTTCCGAGCGAATGAAACCATAGAAAAACAAGAATTAATCGTCGTTGATTTTGACGGGAATGAAGTAACATATACTCGCAGCGATTTAAATCAACTTACATTAGCTTATTGTTGTTCGATTCATAAATCGCAAGGCTCGGAATTTCCAATTGTGATAATGCCTGTTGTCAGGTCCTATCACAAAATGCTGCGAAAAAATTTGCTTTATACAGCTATTACACGAGCAAAGGATTTCTTAATCCTATGCGGTGAAGAATCTGTGTTCCGCATGGGTGTGAGTCGAACATCGGATTTAGAAAGACTTACTTCCTTAAAGGAAAGATTATCCGGTGAAGGAATGACTTCAGCGAATAAGTCAGAAGAACCAGTGGTAGAGATTGAGGGATTACAACAAACGAATTATTTACTTATTCACCCGATGATTGGTATGGACAATATTTCTCCCACCGATTTTATGTAAAGAACCATTTGACATCAACAAAGAACTTTTCTATAATTCAAACATAAATGAAAACATTGATGGAGATCGTATTATAAAGGAATCTGATTTAGAGAGTGATGGAAGTGCTGAAACATCACCAGATCGTTTAATACACGCTACTTCGGAGTGCAGCTAATCCCTGCCGTATGCCGCGTTAAGGCAATTCGAGCGACAGTATGTATACTGTAACTAGGGTGGTACCGCGAAACGTATAGTCTTCGTCCCTTCTTTTTAGGGATGAGGGCTTTTTATTATGTAAAAGGAGGAAGATGAACATGAAAGCAGCAGAAATTAGAAGAAAATACTTAGATTTTTTCGTAGAAAAGGAGCATGCAATTGAGCCAAGTGCACCACTAGTTCCTATTAATGATGCATCACTACTTTGGATTAATAGCGGTGTTGCAACATTAAAGAAATACTTTGATGGACGTGTAGTTCCATCGAATCCACGTATCACAAACGCTCAAAAATCGATTCGAACAAATGATATCGAAAACGTGGGAATTACCGCTCGACATCATACTTTTTTTGAAATGCTTGGCAACTTTTCAATTGGAGAATATTTTAAAAAAGAAGCAATTGAGTGGGCATGGGAATTTTTAACTGATAAAAAATGGATGGGATTTGATCCAGAAAAATTGTCCGTTACGGTTCATCCAGAAGACGAAGAAGCGTATGCAATGTGGAGAGATCTTATTGGTATACCAGAAGACAGAATTATTCGTTTAGAGGGTAACTTCTGGGATATCGGGGAAGGTCCAAGTGGGCCAAACTCAGAAATATTTTATGATCGCGGTGAAAGTTACGGTCAAAACGACCCGGCAGAGGAGATGTTCCCGGGGGGAGAAAATGAGCGTTACTTAGAAATCTGGAATCTTGTATTCTCTGAATTTAACCATAATCCAGACCATACGTACACACCACTTCCAAAACAAAACATTGATACAGGTATGGGATTAGAACGTATGGCATGTGTTGTTCAAGATGTTCCAACGAATTTTGAGACTGATTTGTTCATGCCAATTATTCGTGAAACCGAAAAATTAGCATCCGTTAGTTATGGTCACGATGATTCTTCCATGGTTGCATACAAAGTGATCGCCGATCATGTACGAACTGTTGCGTTTGCCATTGGAGACGGTGCACTTCCGTCCAATGAAGGAAGAGGATACGTGTTACGTCGTTTACTACGACGTGCAGTGCGTTACGCAAAGACATTGGGAATTGATCGTCCGTTTTTATATACACTCGTACCGGTAGTAGGGGAAATTATGGTCGACTTCTATCCAGAAGTATTGGAGAAAAAGGACTTCATTATGAAAGTAATGAAAACAGAAGAAGAAAGATTCCACGAAACGTTGCAAGGCGGACTAGATATTTTAACAACAGTGATCGCACAACAACAAAAGGTAAATTCTACTAAAATTCCAGGAGAAGATGCGTTTAAGCTATACGATACGTATGGATTCCCAGTGGAGTTAACAGAAGAATTTGCGCAAGAATCAGGTATGACTGTGGACATGGTTGGCTTTGAACAAGCACTGAATTCGCAACGGGATAGAGCTCGTGCTGCGCGAAAAGATGTCGACTCCATGCAAGTTCAATCAGAAGTTCTAGGTAACCTTAAAGACGAAAGCAAATTTGTCGGTTACGATACGACAACAATTACCTCTCAAGTCGTGCGCATTGTAAAAGATGGACAACTCGTTAATTCGGTTCAGGAAGGTGATACCGTACAACTTATTTTGAATGAAACGCCATTTTATGCAGAAAGCGGCGGACAAATTGCAGACGAAGGACAGCTAGTAAGTGATATGGCTACTGTTGAGATTAAAGATGTTCAGAAAGCTCCAAATGGACAAAATCTCCATACTGCTTTCGTTGCATCGGGGGAACTTTCAATTGGAGATGAAGTGACAGCAACTGTAAATATGGATTTACGAAATGAAACCATCAAAAATCACACAGCAACTCATTTACTACACCAAGCACTAAAAGAAGTTTTAGGTACACATGTAAACCAAGCAGGTTCATACGTTGGTCCTGAACGCTTACGTTTTGACTTTTCTCATTTTGGACAAATGAGCCCAGAGGAATTAGAACGTATTGAAACTAAAGTAAATGAAGCAATTTGGCAAAACCTACAAGTTGTCACTGGATATCATGGCATTAACGAAGCAAAAGAAATGGGTGCAATGGCTCTTTTCGGGGAAAAATACGGAGATATTGTTCGTGTGGTTTCTGTAGGAGACTACTCACTTGAGTTGTGTGGTGGTTGTCACGTTCAAAGTACCTCTCAAATTGGTTTATTTAAACTGGTATCTGAAAGTGGAATTGGAGCAGGTACTCGTCGAATTGAAGCAGTAACGGGTAGATCTGCATTTTTATTCCTTAAAGAACAAGAATCACAACTGGATGAAGTTGCATCGTTAGTAAAATCGACGAAAAAAGATGTCATTCAAAAAGTAAATGCTCTATTGGTAGATATGAAGCAGCTACAAAAAGAAAATGAATCACTTTCTTCAAAATTAGCAAGTAACCAATCTGGCAATTTACTCGATCAAATACAAACTTTTGGAGAAGTTCAAGTATTAAGTGCAAAAGTGGAGGCAAAAGACAACAACCAATTACGTCAACTGATGGATGACTTGAAATCGAAAGTATCTAAAGGAGTTCTTTTGCTTGCAGCGGTCAATGAAGGAAAAGTAATGCTTATTTCCGGCGTAACAAAAGATTTAGAGGGAACAAATTATCATGCAGGGAAACTCGTCAATCACGTCGCTATGCAATGTGACGGAAAAGGTGGCGGTCGACCAGATATGGCGATGGCTGGTGCAAAGGATCCTTCAAAACTTGATGCGGCACTTCAATCTGTGTATGATTATGTCAAATCAATTTAACTTGTAAGAACAATACTGTATACTGAAATGGTACTAGTAATTCGGGTATTACAAGGACTGCTAGGAAAGTGAGGTGCTGATCATGAGTTCATTTGACCAAACGATGAAGTTCAATTTCCCTGAAGAATCGGTGGAACAGGAAGTAAAACAAGTGATGTTACATGTTCATACTTCGCTTGAGGAAAAAGGGTACAATCCCATCAATCAAATTGTTGGTTATTTACTTTCAGGTGACCCTGCTTACATTCCTCGTCATCAAGATGCTAGAAACTTAATCCGTAAGTTAGAACGAGATGAGATTTTAGAAGAACTGGTGAAATTTTATATTAAGAAGAATAACGAGGAAAAGTAATGAGAATAATGGGAATGGATGTTGGAACAAAAACCGTAGGAATCGCCATTAGTGATGCCCTGGGGTGGACTGCTCAAGGAATCGAAACGATTAAAATCGATGAAGCGAACGGTCAGTTTGGAATGGAACGAGTAAAAGAACTTGTTTCCCAACATCAAGTAACAGAATTTGTCGTCGGTTATCCGAAGAACATGAATAACACGATCGGACCAAGAGCAGAAGCGAGTGAACGATATGCAGAGCTCTTACAAGAGACTTTTCACCACCCTGTTACACTTTGGGACGAGAGATTAACAACATCGGCAGCGGAAAAAATGCTAATTAGTGCAGATGTGAGTCGAAAAAAACGCAAACAAGTCATCGATAAGATGGCCGCAGTGATGATTTTACAAGGCTATTTAGATAGCAAATCTAATATGAGGTGAGCAAACATGGAACACGGACAAGAAAATATTACAGTAGTAGATGAAAACGGAAACGAACAACTTTGTGAAGTGCTTTTTACATTTGAATCAGAAGAATTTGAAAAATCTTACGTACTATACTATCCGGTAGGCGCAGATGAAGATGAAGATGGCGAAATTGAAATCCATGCTTCAGCGTTCATGCCTAACGAAGATGGAACAGATGGAGAACTTCTTCCAATTGAAACAGACGAAGAGTGGGAAATGATTGAAGAAATGTTAAACACGTTCTTAGATGAAGAAGAAGAGGAAGAAAACTAAGGTATACTTGTCATAGCGAAACGACCAACGATTCTTGTTGGTCGTTTTTTCATTTCAAATTCCCATAATAGAAAAAAGCTAAAGACTTGAAATCTACTTTTAAATTATGCGCAGGAATAGAGCGGTCTATACAATGAATCAAACGCTATCCTTGTAGAATCGATCATCAAGATGAAACGATTGATTTTCCGCTAGCTCCAATATAACTTTGACTCGAAACTTTTTCGGTAGAAGAACGTCTGAATTACGTATCATTTACTAGTTCATGACACAGTATTTCAAAGTAAGTACATTTACGACGCATTTATCCATTTTTCCTCGTATTCTTACTTTTGCTTTTGAGTGGACAACTGTATAATAGGAAAAGATAGAGGGGGAATCCCAATTGGAAAATGAATCAAAAAAAGAGATTATGTTCGAGCGTATGAAAGAAAAGAAAAAGGAAGTAAAGATAGTACGTAAAATTGTATTTATTATTGTGCTGGTCCTCTTTTTAGTAGTCGGTGTAGCTGCTTACTTTGGGTATAATTATGTGAAGGAAGGCTTACAACCGGTTAATGAAAATGCAAAAGATATTATTGAAATTAATGTGCCTATAGGATCGAATTTAGATTCGATTTCTGCTTTATTAGAGAAAAATAACATTATTCGCGACGCGAGAATATTTAAATATTATGCGAAGTTTAATAATGAGTCTGATTTCCAAGCAGGGGATTACGCGTTAACTCAATCTATGACATTTGATGAATTAATTACAAGTTTAAAAACGGGAAAAGTATATCGCGAGCCAGTTTTCAAGTTAACCGTACGTGAGGGTGTAAACTTAGAAGAAATTGCGGATATCATTGCTTCTAAAACGAATTACTCGGCGGATGAATTCATGGATTTAGTGACGGATGAAGGGTTTATTGAAGAAATGAAAGCTAAATATCCTAATCTTATTACGGAAGAAGTATCAAATGAGGCAATCCGTTATAATTTAGAGGGCTATTTATTTCCCGCGACGTATGATTTTTATGAAGAAAATCCAACATTACGTTCCATTGTGGAACAAATGTTAACGGCAACGCAAAAAGCCGTAACCCCATATACGGAAATGCTAGCAGAAGGTCAATCCGTTCATTGGTTATTGACATTTGCGTCGTTGTTAGAAGAAGAAGCCACAGAAGCCTCTGACAGAGCAACAATTGCAAGTGTATTTTATAATCGAATGAATGCAGAACCTCCAATGCCACTTCAAACGGATCCGACAGTGCTTTATTCGTTAGGATCACATAAAGACCGAGTGTTATTGGATGATTTAGAAACAGAAAGTCCTTACAATACGTATTTACACACTGGGTTACCACCAGGACCAATTGCAAATGCCGGTGTTTCTTCTATTGAAGCAGTATTGAATGCACCAGATACAGATTTTGTTTATTTCCTTGCTGATTCAGAAGGAAAAAATCATTTTGCAACAACCTATCAAGAGCATTTAGAAAACAAGAGCAAATATATCGATTAACATGAATTTATGAAGAAAGAAGGAAGGATTTCTCTTCCTTCTTCTTTTTGCGAAAAGAGTGATACAAGTGGACACTTATATTGAAAATTTCATTCCACCTAGAAGTGATTTGCTTCAAGAAATGGAAGCGTATGCATCAGATAACCATGTGCCAATTATGAGTCTCGTGGGTATTGAAGCCTTGCTTCAGGTTCTTGCAATTCAACAACCATCGTCTATTTTAGAGATTGGAACAGCGATCGGCTATTCTGCATTACGAATGGCAGAAAAGATTCCAAACGTGACAATTACAACAATTGAACGAGACGAAGAACGTGCGGAAGTAGCAAAACGTTATGTGGAAAGAGCATCAAAAAATGACCATATTGAAGTAATAGTAGGAGATGCTTTAGATATTGATCCGACTGTTTTTTCGGATTCTTTTTATGATGCTATTTTTATCGACGCTGCAAAAGGACAATATCGTGCTTTTTTTGACAAATATTCCGCGTTACTAGCACCAGGTGGCGTAATTTATTGTGATAATATGCTAATGCATGGGTTGACTACTTCTACATTAGAAGAAGTCCCAAAAAGAAAGCGAACAATGATCCGAAAATTGAAAGAATTTACAACTTTTATCATGACTCATCCGGAATTTGATTCTGCTTTTCTACCTGTAGGGGATGGGATTATTATTTCGAGAAAGAAGGAACGTTTGTGAAGACGGAATTAGTTGTCACTGCGCATTCATACGACCATATACAGCATTTACTTGATGCTGGGGCTGATGCAATCGTTGTTGGAGAAAGCAGGTTTGGACTTCGACTACCTGGGGAGTTTTCCATAGAAGAAATTAAACAGGCATCGACTCTTGTGAGAACGAGCGGAAAAAAATTATACGTTGCCGTCAATGCTATTTTTCATAATGAACATATTGAAGAGTTAGAAGCATATATGACAACTCTTCAAAGTTTCTCTATAGATCGTTTAATTTTTGGAGACCCTGCTGTCATCCAAATAAATCGTCAATTAGACGAACCATTTGAATTAACGTGGAATGCGGAAACGACTGCAACAAATTGGTTTACCGCAAACTATTGGGGAAAAAGAGGCGCGAAGCGAGCTGTCCTTGCACGAGAGTTAAATTTAGATGAAATTTTGGAAATGAAAGAACATGCAACAGTGGAACTAGAAGTGCAAGTTCATGGCATGACATGCATGTTTCAGTCGAAGCGTGCCCTAATAGGTAACTATTTTATGTACTTGCAACAAGCGATGAAAATAGAACCTCAACATTCCACCGGAATGATGAGTTTATACGATAAAGAACGCGACCAATATTACCCGATATTAGAGGATTCCAATGGTACCCATATTTTCAGTCCGCGTGACATTTGTTTAGTGGAAGAGTTAAGCGAATTGCTAGAGGCTGGTGTAGATGCGTTTAAAATTGATGGGATTCTACATGAAGAAGCATATGTAACGGAAGTAACGAAACGATACCGTCAAGCGATAGACGCCTACTATCAATCAGCTGAGACTTATGAGGAAATAAAAGAAAATCTGGCTGACCAATTGAATGAAATCCAACCTAGACATCGAAAAATGGATACTGGTTTTCTTTGGAAAGAGACCGTTTATTAACGAACAAATAGGAGGTGAAAAAGTTGCGAAAAAAACCAGAATTACTTGCGCCTGCTGGAAATCTAGAAAAATTGAAGGTCGCAATACACTATGGAGCAGACGCGGTTTTTATCGGAGGTCAAGAATTCGGACTACGTTCCAATGCAGGGAACTTTACAATTGACGAGATGAAAGAAGCTGTGGAATTTGCCAATAATTATGAGGCGAAAATATATGTTACAACAAATATTTTCGCTCATAATGAAAACATGGACGGATTAGATACTTATTTAGCTTCCATACAAGGAGCTGGCATTACGGGTATCATTGTTGCAGATCCTTTAATTATCGAAACGTGTAAAATCGCAGCGCCTAAATTAGAGATTCACTTGAGCACACAACAATCTTTGTCGAACTATAAAGCAGTAGAGTACTGGAAGCAAGAAGGTTTACATCGGGTTGTCTTGGCGCGAGAAACAAGCGCTGAAGAAATTAGACTCATGAAAGAGAAAGTGCCGATCGAAATCGAAGCATTTATTCATGGTGCGATGTGCATCGCATATAGTGGACGTTGCACGCTTTCGAATCATATGACTGCCCGAGATTCAAATCGTGGCGGATGTTGTCAGTCCTGTAGATGGGATTATGCTTTAACGGATGCTTATAGCGAGCAACCTGCTGTTACTAGTGAAGCTGTTCCGTTTGCCATGAGCCCGAAAGATTTAAATCTTTTGCAATCGATTCCAAAAATGATGGATTTAGGTGTCGATTCGCTTAAAATTGAAGGTCGAATGAAATCGATTCATTATATTGCAACCGTTGTTTCAGTTTATCGAAAAGTAATAGATGGCTATTTCGACAATCCAGAAAGCTTTGAAATTTTACCAGAGTGGGTCGAAGAATTGGCTAAATGTGCGAATCGGGAAACAGCTAGTGCCTTTTTTGAAAATGAACCTGGGTACGAGCAACAAATGTTCGGTGTTCATTCCAAGAAAAATGACATTGATTTTGTGGGATTTGTACAAAGCTATGACCACGAAACAAAGATGGTCACGGTCCAGCAACGAAACAAATTTAACCCTGGGGAGAAAGTAGAGTTTTTCGGTCCGGAAATTGACAATTTCGAGATCACCATTGATACTATTTACGATGACAAGGGGAATGTAGTGGAATCGGCAAATCATCCGCTACAAGTAATTCAATTTAAATGCGATCATCCTGTTTATCCCATGAACATGATGAGGAAGGAGCTTCAAACATGAACAAAAAGAAACCCGTTGTCATAGGAATTGCTGGGGGTTCTGGTTCTGGAAAAACAAGTGTGACGAACGCAATATACGAAGTGTACAAAGAGAAAGCAGTGGTAGTGATTGAACAAGATTATTATTACAAAGATCAAAGTCATTTAGAATTTGAAGAAAGACTTCAAACAAATTATGATCATCCGCTTGCTTTTGATAACGAATTACTAATCGAGCACCTACATCAATTGTTGGAACGACAAGCGATTGAAAAGCCAGTGTATGATTATGCAGTACATACAAGATCTTCTAAGACAATCCATATTGAACCGCAAGATGTCATTATTTTAGAAGGAATACTGGTATTAGAAGATGAAAAACTACGAGAATTAATGGATATTAAACTATTTGTTGATACAGATGCGGATTTACGAATCATTCGACGAATTTTACGCGACATTAATGAACGTGGCAGATCGATCGATTCGGTAGTAGAGCAGTATTTAACGGTTGTACGACCAATGCACAACCAGTTTATCGAACCGACAAAACGATATGCAGATATTATTATCCCAGAAGGTGGACAAAATCAAGTAGCCATTGACTTAATGGTTACAAAAATTAAAACAATTCTTGAATCTGATAACATCTTGTAATATGATTGTGAAAGATTACCAAAATACCTGTAATCTATGCCGCATAGTTTCACGACTAGCGGCATAGTATTTTTAGCAGATAGTATATAATCGTTTTATCTAAAACAGATAGTGTGTTCTCTTCGGTTGAATAAAGAGAATATTTCCTGTGAAGGTAAAGTAGTTTAAGGAGTGGAAGACTTTGTCGAACGAAAAACAATATCCTATGACAGTTGTAGGAAAGAAAAAATTAGAAGATGAACTTGAATTCCTCAAAACAGTTAAACGTAAAGAAGTGGTAGAACGAATTAAAATAGCACGTGATTTTGGAGATCTATCCGAAAACTCGGAGTATGATTCTGCAAAAGAAGACCAAGCATTTATCGAAGGTCGAATTTCGACATTAGAATCGATGATTCGAAATGCTGTCATCATCGAAGAAAACGAACAAGATAATGGAACAGTTACTTTAGGTAAAACGGTTTCTTTTATTGAAATTCCAGATGGAGACGAAGAAACCTACACGATTGTTGGTTCTGCAGAAGCTGATCCTTTAGAGGGACTAATCTCCAATGATTCACCGATTGCAAAAAGCTTATTAGGCCGTTCTGTAGGAGAGCAAGTAAAAGTACTTACTCCTGGTGGCGAAATGGATGTAAAAATTATTTCTATCACATAAAGTACGAGGTGCATCAATTATAGAAATCGTCATGGAATCATTCCGTGGCGATTTTCATTTTAATTAGCTTAAATCGTGCAAAATTTTGTTAACGGTATCAAATTTTAAATTGGTTTCTAGTGGAATGATAATAAGTTGAAACTTCTTTGAGAATTGCTCGTCACATTTGTAATGAAGCACTGTGTTACAATTTGAATCGTATGAAAAAGGAGTGACAAGTAATGCCTAGTCGATTAAATAATCGAGCAACAAAAACAAAGACGGATAAAATCTTAAATACTCTCATCGGAGTTGTATTGGTACTTATCATTATTACTGCGGGTATCATTTTCTGGAGTAGTCGAGGTGGAGATGAGGAAAGAGCAGCCTCGAATCGCGACAACGAAGAAGCAGTTTCAGAGGATACAGTGCAAGAGGATGAAGAGGATTTAGAGGATGCAGTTGAAGAAAATGATGAACCAGATATTACGACAGAACCTGTTGAACCAGAAGAATCGGATGATGAAACCCCAGTGAATGAAAATTCGGATGATACATCAGAAGAAACTAAAACTCCACCAGCCAATGGAGAGTTTGAACCGATTGGAACTTCTCAAACTGGTGAACATGTGTCAAGTTACGATAAAAATTCCGTCGACTGGAAAGAAAAAGTAAGCGCGTTAAGTTATGCAACAGGATTAGCGCCAAACGACATGATTGTTTGGTACATTGGAAATGGTGGTTCTCCACAAAAATCGGTGGGAACTGTTTCTTCTAATGATAAGGAAAAGAAATACAAAGTTTATCTAGAGTGGGTAGATCAAGAAGGTTGGTTGCCTACAAAAGTGGAAACTTTACAAACGTTGGACGGCTCCTATTGACATAGCCGTCCTTTTTGTCTATTTTTAATGAAGCAAGTTGGGAATGAAAGAGGAGAGTTTATCGTGAAAATTGCTGTTATTGGCGCAATGGAACAAGAAGTAGAATTATTACGACATGCAATCGAGCAACCTACAGAAAAAACAATCGCAAATTGTGAATTTACTTCAGGTTATTATGAGGGTAAAGAAGTCATCCTTTTAAAAAGTGGAATTGGCAAAGTAAATGCTGCTATGAGTACGACATTATTGCTTCATGAATTTCAACCAGATGTTGTGATAAATACCGGTTCTGCTGGAGGATTTGACGCTGCACTTGACGTTGGTTCAATCGTTATTTCGGAAGATGTTCGTCATCACGATGTGGATGTTACTGCTTTTGGATATGCGATGGGACAAGTGCCAGGATTACCTGAAGGGTTTTCTTCTGATGCATCACTAATGGACTTAGCAGAAGCTGCGGTAAAGAAAATAGGAAAGCATTCGTATGGACGAGGTTTAATCATCACGGGAGATTCGTTTATGCATGACACAGATCGTGTTGAATCCGTAAGGGGTCACTTCCCACTAGCTAAAGCTTCGGAAATGGAAGCTGCTGCGGTGGCGCAAGTTTGTCATCAATTTGAAACACCATTTGTTGTCATTCGGGCTTTGTCCGATATTGCAGGAAAAGAGTCTTCCATTAGTTTTGATGAATTTTTACCGATCGCTGCAAAACATTCAACAGAAATCGTCTTAGAAGTTATTCGCTCTTTCGATTCTCCATGATCGAAGGAGTTTTTTCATGTTTGAATTGTTGATATAGATGGACTAGTGCTCTTTTTTCAATTCTTGACACGTAGCTTCGCGAAATATTAAGTTCTTTTGCAATTTGCTTTTGTGTCATTTCTTCTAAACCGAACAAGCCGAATCTACGGACAATGATATCCCATTCTCGTCCTTCTAATTTAGATAGATGTTGATAAAGTTTCGTCTTTTCATCGTTCCATTCGATTTGTTCCGAGGTATCTTGATCATTTGAAGGGAGCAAATCAGCAATTTGTAGTGCGCGACCTTCTAAATCGATTCCAACGGATTCATAGAGGGATACGTCTTTTTGCACTTTCTTCTGTGTGCGTAAATACATGAGTATTTCATTTTCTATACATCGAGCGGCGTATGTCGCAAGGCGAGTTTTCTTTTCAGGGGTGAAACTCGAGATCGCTTTCATGAGCCCGATTGTACCGATGGAGATGTAATCGTCTAAAAGTTCATGTTTGGGATGGAATTTCTTTACGACATGCGCAACTAGCCTCATATTGCGTTCTATCAATTCATTCTTTGCATGTTCATCACCTTCTGCGGCTCGTTGTAAAAATAAGGCTTCTTCTTTTTCATTCAAAGGACTTTTAAACGCCTGCCCTTTTAAATAACCGACAAATGCAGGGAAATCCAACCATAATTGTATAACGAAAGTAAGAATTCCTGACAAGTCAATCCTCCTTGCAACTATCCTATGTAGAACGTTGTCGGAAAATGAGAACATGCCTCTATAAAAATTATCTAAAAAAAACCTGTAAACACACCACCTTGGCGATCGTTTACAGGAAGACTGGTCATATTTTCTTTAATTGAAAGTTACTGATCATTAATATTGCCAATAAAGGCATCATGAACATGTAAAAAACTGAAGGCAACAAGGTGATACCTAGATAAGATAACGTTAATAGCGTTCCGGCAGCGGTAATTGGTAATCCGGTAAAGTATCCATTTGACTCCGTAATATTAAATCGTGCTAAACGTAGCGCACCAGCTGCTATATAAAGAATGGTCATGACCATTCCCGGTGCACCAAAGTGAACCAAATCGGTCATAAATAATAGGATTGCTGGCGCAACGCCAAATGAGATAATATCGCTCATGGAATCTAGCTGTTTTCCTAATTCCGATTCCATATTGTATTTACGAGCAATCATTCCGTCAAAACGATCTAATAAAGCCGCGATAAAAATGAACAGAACACTATAACTATAATTTTCATTAATGGACGTTAAAATAGCTGCTCCACCAAATGATAAATTCGCCAACGTAACAAAGTTTGCAGTTTGAAGTTTAATTTTTTTAATCGTTTGGTCAATTCGTTCTAAAAAGTACAACTATGAGCGCTCCTTTGATGGTAAACTAAGTTTCATTATATGATGTAATGGTTGAAAAGAATAGAGTATTTTTACGGAGGAAATAGCATGAAATCATTTATGTACCAAAAATGTGTCGAACTAACGAATACGAAATTTACGACTACTCTTTTGCGTAAATTTGTTACATCCTCCGCTAGTAAACGAATAATCCCTTCATATGCGAAAACCTTTCAAATTCCGACTGAAGAAATAGACTCGTCGTTTCAATCGTATGCTAGCTTGCAAGATTTTTTTACACGACGTATTCCTTCTTCTTTGCGGAATGTTAACACTTCTACCGATACTCTCACCAGTCCTGTCGACGGTAAAATTGAAGCATTTGGAACATTATCTGACTCCTTTCATTTTCATGTAAAAGGACAAGCATATTCGATTGAAGAGATGGTAGGAAAAGAACTAGCACAGGAGTATGCTAACGGGTCTTACATTGTATGTTATTTAAGTCCCGCGAATTATCACCGTATCCACAGTCCACTTTCAGCTAACCGAGTATCCACTAAAACGTATGGATTAACCTCCTATCCGGTCAATAAAGCCGGCTTACGATATGGCAAACGTCCACTTTCCAAAAATTTTCGTAAAATAGTTGAGTTGAAAAATGACCAACATTCTGTCGTGCTGGCAATGATCGGTGCTATGTTTGTCAATTCGATACATTTAATGGATACAACAATCTATAAAAAAGGAGACGAAATAGGCTATTTTTCCTTTGGATCAACGGTGATTTTATTATCAAAAAAAGAAGAATTCGCGTTTGCTGAGAATTTACGTGCAGGAGATATAGTGAAGTTCGGAGAGCCTCTCGGGTATATGCTATAATATGTGAAGAATATTTGATCGGAGTGTCACGGAATGACTAATTACTTTTTACCAAGTGAATTTGTAAAAGATGTTTTTACAATCACGCCCGAAAGATTGAAATCTAAAAATATCCGCGCGATTATCACAGATTTGGATAATACATTAGTGGAATGGGATAGACCCGGTGCTACACCAAAGTTAATCGAATGGTTTAAAAGCATGAAAGACGCTGGGATTCAAGTAATCATTGTTTCGAATAACAATGAACTACGGGTAAAATCGTTTGCTGATCCTCTAGGAATACCATTTATTTTTAAAGCACGTAAACCAATGGGAAAAGCTTTTAGAAAAGCATTGCATTTATTGGATGCGCGTAAAGAAGAAGTTGTGATGATAGGTGATCAGTTATTAACGGACGTTGTCGGCGGAAATCGACTAGGTATTCATACGATTCTTGTTGTACCTGTCGCAAAGTCAGATGGCTTTTTTACGCGCTTTAATCGAATGGTAGAACGTGCGATTTTTAAATCGCTTAAACGACGTGGGCATGTAACATGGAAGGAAGATATTTAATGGAACAAGTAGTTTGTATAGGATGCGGAGCAGCTATTCAAAGTGAGAATCCAAATGAAGTAGGATATGCACCAGAGGCTTCTTTAAAAAAAGAAACAGTTATCTGTCAACGATGTTTTCGATTAAAGAATTACAATGAAATTCAACCAGTTTCTTTAACCGACGATGATTTTTTACGTATTTTAACTAGCTTAGGAAATCAAAATGGTCTTATCGTTAAAATCGTGGACATTTTCGATTTTAATGGAAGTTGGTTACCTGGATTACAACGATTCGTAGGCTCGAATCCAATTTTACTGATCGGGAATAAAGTTGATTTGTTACCGAAATCGGTGAAACCGAATCGGGTGATTCATTGGATGAAGCAAGAAGCTCACAAACTTGGACTTAAACCGATTGACGTGCTTTTAGTTAGTTCTGTAAAAGGAAATGGTATGGAACAGGCAATGGATGCAATTGATCGATATCGTGAAGGGAAAGACGTGTATGTGGTTGGTTGTACGAACGTAGGGAAATCGACGTTTATTAACCGTATTATTAAGAACGTAACAGGGGAAAATAACGTTATCACTACTTCCCATTTTCCAGGTACTACACTTGACCTCATCGACATTCCGCTAGAAGATGGGAAATCACTTCATGATACGCCAGGGATTATTAATCACCATCAGATGGCACATTTTTTAGATGCTTCCGAGTTGAAAGTCATTACGCCAAAAAGTGAATTAAAGCCAAAAGTTTTTCAGCTTAATCCTGAGCAAACGCTTTATTTAGGTGGTGTAGCTCGCTTTGATTTTATTCAAGGTACAAGGAGTTCGTTTACAGTACATGTATCGAATAGCTTGATGATTCATCGGACGAAACTTCAAAATGCGGATGCATTATATGAAAATCATTTAGGTGAAATGCTCGTGCCACCTGGACCAATTTCAAAGGAACAATTTCCAGAGCTTGTACGACACGAATTTCGAGTCAAGGAAGACAAAACAGATATCGTCATTTCTGGTCTAGGTTGGATCACGGTAAATAAAGGAAATATTGTCGTTGCCGTTCATGCTCCTAAAGGCGTTAATGTTCAAATTCGACCATCTCTCATTTAAGGAGATTTTCATGAAAAAATGGTATGCGGTTATTGGTTCACCAATCGACCATTCAAAGTCCCCAATTATGCATAATAGCTGGTTTGAACAGTTAGAGATCGATGCAACGTATATTCCTATTCGAGTGGAACCAGAAAACTTAGAAGAAGCTCTTCACGCGATGACGATACTAGGATGTGAAGGATTTAATGTAACGGTTCCTTTGAAAGAAAAAATTATTCCATTTTTATCGGCAATAGATCCATCGGCACAAGCAATAGGCGCCGTGAACACGGTGAAAAAAACCGAAAATGGATGGATTGGATACAACACGGACGGAATTGGCTTTGTGAAAGCCTTTGAAAACGACTTTGGAAAATCATTGCGTATGGCAAAAGGACTTGTCATAGGCGCAGGAGGAGCAGCGAGAGGAATTGTCGATGCACTAAAGAACTCCGGCTATATGGATGTAGACATCACCAACAGGACGCTAGAACGTGCACTAGTTTTACAAAAAGAATTTCGATTAGCTAATGTCCTCGAATGGAGAAATATAAGGGACCTTTCCATGTATGATTTTATTATTCAAACGACATCAAACGGGTTACGTTCTTCCGAAAATTGGCCAATTCAATTTGATACTTTAAAGCGAAGTTGTAAAATAAGTGATATTATTTATAACCCTTGGGAAACACAATTTCTTCATCAAGCGAAGCAGCATCAACTAGATGTTCAAAATGGGTTAGGTATGTTCGTTCATCAAGGAGCTGAAAGCTTTTATCTTTGGACTGGTCAATATCCGAACACAGAAAAAATAGTTTCCGTATTAGAAACAACATTAGGAGGAAATCATGTTAACAGGTAAACAAAAACGATTTTTACGAAGCGAGGCACATCATTTAGATCCCATTTTCCAAGTAGGAAAAGGCGGGGTAAATGAGCATATGGTAAAACAAATTGCGGAAGCTCTAGAAGTTCGTGAATTAATTAAAATAAGCATTCTTCAAAATTGTGAAGAAGACAAACAAACAGTCGCGGAACAACTTGCGAAAGGTGCGAACGCAGAATTAGTTCAGCTTATTGGGTTAACTGTAGTTTTATACAAAGCTTCTAAAAACAATAAGCGCATTGAGTTGCCTAAAAAGGGTTGATGTACTGTGAAAAAAGTTTGTCTTTTTGGTGGAAGTTTTAATCCACCACATATAGCGCATTTCATCCTTGCAAACGAAGTGTACCATGCAGGAGATTTTGATGAGTTGCGATTCATGCCAACAAATATTTCACCACATAAACAGGCTCTAGCGATGCTTCGACCAGAAGATCGAGTACGAATGTTAGAAGCAGTTACAAAAACATTCCCATATTTTTCGGTTGAGACAATCGAATTAGAAAGAGAAGGAGTTTCATACACATATGAAACACTGCGCGCTTTAAAGGAACGAGAACCTGATACTGTGTTTTCCATGTTAATTGGTGCAGATATGATTGAAAATCTTCCTTCGTGGTATAAAATAGACGAATTACAGCAGCTAGTTCACTTTGTTGGAGTAAGACGTCCTACTTACGAGGTGAAAAGTACGATTCCCGTCGAACTTTTTAATACGCCAGAACTTCAACTATCATCCACGATTATTCGAGAGAGACTATCTCGTAATCAGGATGTTTCTTTTCTCGTTCCAAATGAAGTGAAGGAAATCATCATAAGGGAGGGGTGGTATCGTGCGTGAAAAAATTCTAGAAGCGGTAACGCAAGCCATGCCTTCAAATCGAGTAGTGCATACATTAGGAGTAGAAGAAACGGCAATTTCTCTTTCCAAAAATTTTGCACTTAACTTGGAAGATGTTCAAGCGGCTGCTCTTTTACATGACATTGTGAAATTCGAAGACAAGAACTGGCTAAAACAGCAAATCCTCGATAACTACTTGCCTACTGATTTGTTAGAATTTCACGTCGAATTATGGCATTCTCATGTAGGAGCCGTCGTTGCAAAAGAGCAATTCGGGATAACAGATGAAACGGTATTGAATGCTATTCGTTTCCATACGACTGGAAGAGATGGTATGTCTGCATTAGAAAAAGTAATCTATGTAGCAGATTTACTTGAGCCAAATCGCCAATTCCCTGGCGTTGATTTCTTAAGAGAACAAGTAAACAAAGATTTTCACAAAGGATTTGAAGAATGCGTTGTGCATTCCTTATCCTATTTAATAAAAAAACGAGTACCGATATATCCAGATAGTTTGGCGTGTTATAATGATGTGGTAAAAGGAAGGAAACGTGAAGAATGACTGAAAAATCGTTACTAGAAATTGCATACAAAGCTGCTGATGATAAACGAGCAGAAGATATTGTCGTATTAAACATGAAAGGAGTTTCCTTACTGGCAGATTATTTCCTAATTTGTCATGCGAACTCTGACCGCCAAGTCCAAGCGATTGCGAAAGAATTAGCGGACCAAGCAATGAAAGCAGGATATGAAGTCAAACGGTTAGAAGGTTTTGACGCTGCAAGATGGGTGTTAGTGGATATGGGTGATGTCGTTGCGCATGTTTTCCATCAAGAAGAACGTAAATTTTATAACTTAGAACGTTTATGGGGAGACGCCCCTTTAATAGATGTAGAGTTAGAGGCGTAACAATGTCTCACTATCAACGCTTTGCAAAAATCTATGATGAATTGATGCAAGACATTCCCTATGAACTCTACTCCAAACGTATTGCCGAATTTCTGGGACCTCAGATGAGCCGGACGGTTGTAGAATTAGGATGTGGAACAGGGAATTTACTTGAAAAACTGATGTCCTATCCTTATCAGATAGAAGGGGTCGATATTTCAGAAGAAATGTTAAGTATTGCTTCTACTAAATTCACAGAAAAGAAGCACCATATTCCACTTACATGCATGGATATACGAGATTTTGATTATCCAAAGCAGGTGGATGCATTTATTCTAGCGGTAGACGTTGTGAATTATTTACTGGAGGAAGACGAAATTGCTTCACTTTTTGAAACCCTCTATCAGTTTTTAAATGAGGACGGATGTGTCGTGTTTGACAGTCATACTCTCCAAAAAATGGCGTCATTACATGAAGGCAGCCCGTATACATTTGAAAATGAAAATCTTGCCTACATTTGGTACGCAGAAAAAAACCAACAACATGATATGGTAGAGTCAGACTTAACTTTTTTCGTGAAGAATGAGGACGATCGCCTCTTCCATCGATTTCATGAGACACATATTCAGCGAGGTTACTCGACTGAATTTCTAACCAATGTGCTGCTTGCCGTTGGGTTTAAAATAGAGACTGTCGTTACCTCACTAGAGACAATGACTTTCGAAGAAAACGCAGAGAGGGTATATTTCTTCGCAAGAAAATAAACTCTTTGCAACTTGCACCATATTCGATATAGTTAAAGGAACTCCATTGATCCCAATCAGTAAGGAGTTTCTGCAACTATGCAAGAAATGAAAAGCTTATGGAAAGAAAAGAAAGTACTTCTTCTTCTATTTCTTTCACCTACAGTCGTTTTACTCCTCTATATTTTCACTTCTTTTTCCCCAAAAGAAGAAATTATTCCTGATAATTCGTTTCCATCAATTTCATCCGAAGTTCCAGATGGTCTTACAACCATCAACGAAATGGCAGAAGATTCAACACCACACACTAGCTTAATGGTCGACATTAAAGGACAAGTTCTTTCCCCTGGCGTTTATGAATTAGCTGAAGGCAAACGTATTCAAGATGCCATTTTGCTAGCAGGTGATGTGACAGTGGAAGCGGACTTAACTCAAGTGAATTTAGCTCAACTTGTGAAAGACGAAATGATTATTTATGTTCCAGTTATAGGAGAACAACCCATTTTAACGCTACCATTCGTCTCTACTTCTTCAAAACAAGACGGTGCTGTACCGATTAATTCAGCGACAAGTGCTGATTTTGACCAATTACCTGGAATAGGTCCTTCAAAAGCGGATGCCATTGTTCAATATAGAGAAGAAAATGGCCCATTCAAAACGCTAGATGAGTTGAAAGAAGTACCTGGAATCGGAGATGTCACATTTGCGAAATTTGAAGAACGTCTATCGCTTAAATAAGAAAATAGTCAATTGACGGAGTCGTTGTAAACCCCTAAACTGAATAAAAAGTGGAGGGGGAAAACATAAATGGAACGTATATCTTGGGAACAATTCTTTTTAGCTCAAAGTCATCTGCTTTCACTTCGAAGCACATGTACTCGACTAGCAGTTGGAGCGACGATCGTTCGAGATAATCGAATTATGGCTGCTGGGTACAATGGCTCTATCTCTGGTGGAGAGCACTGTATAGATCATGGATGTTATGTGATGGACAACCATTGCGTTCGAACTATTCATGCAGAAATGAATGCCATTTTACAATGTGCTAAATATGGTGTATCCACACAAGATGCGGAAATGTATGTGACCCATTTTCCGTGTTTACCATGTACGAAATCAATTATTCAGGCTGGTATTAAAAAATTAATCTATGCAAACAACTACCGAAATAACGAGTATGCAATGGAACTTTTAGAAAAAGCAGGTGTGGATATGATTCACATACCTTTTGAAGAAAAACATTTAACTTTAAGTAGGTGATGATACGAGCCATAAAATCCTCATGTCACATTGGCTATTATTCGTTGCAGTAGGAGCTTGTATTTCTGCTGCAACTCTTGTTCTGTCTCCATTTTTTCTACTCGCACATCTATTTTTGGTGGTCATTTTTTGGAAAAGAAGATATTCTGTTGCTGCAACTATTTTGTATCTTGTGATTTCATGTACCATTCTTGTTCGTGTCCATTACGTGCAACCAAATTCGAATAAGGTGTTTCATAATGGAGTGATGGAATGGACAGACACGTATAAAATTAACGGCAACACTTTATCTGGTGTCATCCTAGACAACTCCGGTACTAGATGGCAAGCAACCTACCAAATTCCCAAAGAAGTAGATAAGATCCGTTTTGAAAATGAACCGCTAGTTGGTGTCTTAGTTCAAATTGAGGCGATTCAAGTAATTCCTAAACAAAGAGTTCATCGCTATGCTTATGATGAAAAAGCATACTTTGCACAAGAATCTATTACTGGGAAAATTTCTATTGAAACGATGTACGAAGTTGGCTACTCGAACACATTTCTAAATAAATGGTCAACGTATCGATTTACTGTAGGAAAACATATCGACCGTACGTTTCCATCCCCTTGGAACGAAGAAGCCAAAGCTTTATTAATTGGTTGGAAATCATCTATGGATGATAAAGATCGTGCGACGTACCAAACGTTAGGGTTATCCCATTTGTTTGCGATTTCTGGGCTTCACGTATCCTTATTAGCCTGGGGATTATACGGAATGCTGATCCGGTTCGGTATAAGGAAGCGAAAAGCGCTGTATACCTTGTTAGTTTGTTTGCCCCTTTATGCGTTACTAGCTGGTGGCTCTTCGTCAGTATGGCGTTCTGTGCTAATGGCGGGTGCGGCGATAATGTTTATCCTAAAGAAAAAAAGAAATGCTATTTCCATTGCTTTTTCGCTTAGCATGATTGTTCTGTTGTTTGTGAAACCCGCATTCATTCTTTCAGTTGGCTTTCAGTTATCCTATTTAGCTACTTTTGCGCTTATATATTCTCAAACGTTCTTTTCTCGACTCACTTCGTTTTGGCAAACTTCCCTAATGATTACATTTCTCTCCCAACTCATGACACTTCCCGTCTTGCTATTTCATTTCTTTCAAGTTTCCATTTCTTCTTTTCTGATGAACATTCTATTTGTTCCTTTGTTTACGCTTGTTATCTTGCCATTAAATTTGCTCTTTTTTGTGTTAAGTTATTTGCCATCAGGAATATTTGTCGGAATCATGAAGGTTTATTCTCCAATTCGTCAGATTATACAAGAGTGCATGTATTTTGCAGCCTCTATTCCGTATCAAACGTGGAATCCTGGAAAACCTAGCTTAATATGGATAGTGATCCTGTATATTTGCATTTTATATGCGTTAGCGGTGATGGAAAGACAGGAATCTATTCGAAAAATACTGGCGATTCTTCTAATTCCACTTATCTTATTTCATCTTTCCCCTTTGGTTAATCGTTCCATAGAAGTGACATTTTTAGATGTTGGTCAAGGAGACAGCATTTTTATCCAACTTCCTCATGGAAGAAAGGCAATTCTTATTGATACTGGGGGATTTTCTTCCTATACGTCAAATGAAAGCTGGAAACAAAAAGATCAAACGTTCGCAATTGGAAAAGATGTTGTGGCGAAATATTTACAAGGAAAAGGCATCTCAAAAGTAGAAAAAGTGATCGCAACTCACGCGGATGCAGACCATATTGAAGGATTAGACGATTTTTTACAATTGATTGATAGTAAAGAATTAGTTATCAGTCCTGGAACTCAAAATGAACCTGAGATGAAAAAGGCAATTGAGATCAGTAATAAAAGGAAAATCCCAGTACGTGAAAAATATGCAGGGGAGGGGTTCGCACTACAAGGTGTTCAATTTCGCTATCTATCTCCATTTGAAGGCAACTACGAAGGGAATGATGATTCATTAGTAGTGCTAATGGAAGGTTTTCAACGAAAAGTTCTTTTTACAGGAGACTTAGAAGAACGAGGTGAAAAGAAATTAATAGAACATACATTACTTTCTCATGTGGATATTTTAAAAGTAGGGCATCATGGGAGCAAAACTTCTTCTTCGAAAAAGTTTATGGAAACGATTTCTCCAACCTATAGTATTATTTCGGTATCTGCAACCAATCGATACGGACATCCACATCCTCTCGTACTTGCTCAATTAGAAGCGGTTGGAAGTGAAATTCTTCTGACAAAAGATATAGGATCCATTACGTTCTTTATTCATCCTTCTGGTAGGCTGGAACGTATGAACGAATAAAAGAAGGAAGATAGAAAAAAGGGACTAGCAATTAAGCTAGCCCCTTTTTGATTATTACGATCCGATATAGTCAATAACAGTCGCAATGATGAAAATCAGTGCAAAGAAACCAAAGGAAACTCCAAATCCAATTCCTGAATCGATGACATCGTTTCGTTTAGTTTGAACATTTTTTTCAAATTCGTTCATTGCTACCCCTCCTAATTCTTTATTATTATAAAATAATCATTTTAAAAAATCCATCTTCTGTCGAAGAATTTATCTTATTTCCTCAGCATGACACAAATTGTTCATGAACGCACGTTTCTTTTGTATAATAAAAAGAATAGTGGAGGGTTATTATGCTGTCAAAAGAATGGAAACAAATAGAGGCGGGAAATATATCGCCAGTATACTTATTAATCGGTACTGAACAATATTTAATCGACGAAACGATTCATCGTCTAGAAAAGGCATTACAATTGCAAGACGGAGAAGAAAAGACTATTTTTGATCTTCAAGAAACGCCAGTAGAAGCATTAGTGGAAGAATCTAATACAGTGCCTTTCTTTGCGGATAAAAAGCTCATTATTGGGAAGAATGCGACATTTTTAAAAGCTTCTGATAAAACAAAGGAAAAAGTAAGTCATCAGTTAGACTACTTGGACGAATGGTTGGACAATCCTTCTCCAACTTCTATCACTGTATTTGTAGCACCATATGAAAAATTAGATGAACGCAAAAAAGTGACCAAAAAAATGAAGCAAACTGCAAATGTCCTGGAAGTAAAACCTCTTCAATCAAATGATGTCTCTGTTTGGATAAAAAATGAAGTCGGAAAGCACGGTAAAGCAATTGAAGATGAGGCAATTCAAGTCTTAGTGGAAACGTTAGGAACGAATCTACTACAACTTTCTGGTGAAATTGAAAAACTATCCACTTTCCTTGGGGAAGAGAAGACAATTACAGCATTAATTGTGGAGAATTTATTAACGAGAACATTAGAGCAAGACGTATTTCAATTATTAAATGCTTATTTTAAAGGAAATAAAACGAAGGCGATTCAAATATATCATGACTTGTTAAGGCAGAAAGAGGAGCCGATCATGATTAATGCGTTACTCGCATCTCAAGTAAGATTGCAGTTAAATGTACTTTATCTACAAAACAAAGGATATCCTGTGACCCAAATCGCTAAACAATTAAAAGTAAATCCATATCGAGTTAAATTGATTGTGGAAAGCAAGCCGCAAATGTCGGAGAAAAAATTGTTAGTAGCGATGAATAGGTTAGCAGATAATGATTTAGAATTAAAAACTTCCTCCTTAAAACGAGAACGTATTTTGGAGTTATTTTTATTAAAAGATTAATATCTCAAAAAGAACACAAAAAAAACAGCGCACCGACAAAATTGTTGGTGCGCTGTTTTACTAAGTTCAGCTGATCTTAGTAAATCTTAAGCTTTTTTCATTAAGCGAGCTTTTTTACGAGACGCTGTGTTTTTATGGATTAAGCCTTTAGAAGCTGCTTTATCTAATTGTTGGATAGCAGATTTTAAAAGATCCTGTGCGTTTTCCTCTTTGTTAAGAACAGCTGTTTCAGCTTTCTTCACAGCAGTACGCATAGTTGATTTCGTTTGTGAATTTTGAGCGTTTGCTTTCTCATTTGTTTTCACACGTTTAATCGCAGATTTAATGTTTGGCATACCTTTCACCTCCTAAATAAGGTCCGAGATGATTACTTCAGAAACGTTTATTAATCATACATCAGTCATTATTCTAGCAAACGAAATAATAAAAAGCAATAGAGATGCGGAAAGAATATTTACTTGACACCTTGGAAATAATAATTGGGAGGTGAATGTAGTGACAAATTGGAACGCTTATACAGACTTAATCGATGAAACGATTGATGGAATACGACTTGTGAACGCTGGGGAGAAACGAACCGTCCAAGATTTAAAAGGTATTCACTATGATGAGATAAAAACAGGAAGAGTAAAGGTTGTACGAATGAATGTGTCTCCCGATGCAGCCAGAAAAATTGGCAAATCGCCTGGAGAGTATATCACGATCACGATTCCTACACTGTATGTGGATGACGATCAAGGATGGGCAGAATTTGAACAATCCATGGAGAAAGAGTGGTCACAACTACTTCAATCAGAAAAGATAACAGACGCCAGAAAAATGCTTATTATTGGTCTTGGAAACAAGCGAATCACCCCTGATTCTATTGGGCCAGCAACAATTCAAACGCTGCAAGAGCATTATTTAGGTTCTTCACAGGAGAAAAAAGAGATCTATTTATATGCCCCAGGAGTGACAGCACAATCTGGATTGGAAACAAGTGATTTTATTTCCTTGTTAGCGAATGAATTGAAGGTGGATGTCATTGTTGTAATAGACGCATTAGCAGCAAAAAGTCATGAACGTCTTTGCCGAACTGTTCAGTTTACAACTAGCGGAATTCACCCAGGCTCAGGTATAGGGAACAAACGAAAAGAGATATCAGCTCGAACGATGGGTTGTCCAGTCATAGCTATAGGAGTTCCTACCGTTGTCGATGCTCCCGTAATCGTTGCAGAATCGATAGAGAATTTAGTCGACGCGTTTCAAGATGTCTATGAAAATGAACAAAGTCCATCCAAGAAATTGGCAGGTGTTCGGCACGGAAAGGTAACCATTGCAGAAAGAAATCTATCATTACTTACACCATTGTTTGGCAAGTGGATGGAATGGAGCCCTTCCGATCGATTACAACTAATGAAAGAGCTATTGCCACTTCGTGATCAACAACTATTTGTTTCACCAAAGGAAATGGACGCTTGGTTATGTCGATATCAGAAATCGCTTTCTCGTCTATTACTCCAGTGGCTAAAGTGAGTGAATAGTTCTAGCTATTATCTCCTCTGCGTAAGGTAGTAAGAGGGGGTGCATTATATGAAAAAATTAAAGCTAGTTGGGTATCTCTATTTGGTACTTTTATTAACACCAATAGCAATCGGAAAATTTTTTCCAACATCGTTACCATCATCGGAACCCATCACACCTAATTATACACCGGTAGCCTATGCGGCAAATTGGGAGCAAGCAAAACAACTTGAATCCAGTGAAAAGCAGGCGGATATCTTATTACTATTTACACATTCACATGAATCCTACATTCCCATTGTCCAGTCAAAGTCAGGAAAAAAAATGGTGTATGATGCGACTACCAATATCACTAAGCTAAGTGATATGATCGCTTTTCAATTTGGTATTCGTCAATTACATGTGGACACACTTCCTGTTGATAATATGCTTGAAATGAAAAAACGCGGTGTGTTAATGAGGAGCGCATACGAAAATATCCGACCAATATTACAAGATGTTATAAGAGAAAAACCCTATGATCTTATCATTGATTTGCATCGAGATTCCACGAAACATGACTTGTCTACCATAGAAGTGGATTCGAATTCATTCGCAAAAATTGCCTTCATTGTAGGAGCTGAAAATAAAAACTTCCGGAAAAATCACGAAATAAGCACCCAACTTTCCAATCGATTAGAGACAATGATTCCCGGTATATCAAGGGGAGTTATTTCGAAATCCGGAGATAATGTTGACGGGGTATACAACCAAGATTTGTCTGAAAACATGGTGCTGATAGAAATAGGTGGAATTGAAAGTACAGAAGAAGAAATTAATCGTACAATATCTGTATTAGCACAAGCAATTGCAGATTGGAGGAGTTCTCCTTTCCAACAATCATTGATGTATTGAGTGTTCACTGCTATAATTCATACTAGTTTAATTAGGAGTGGACACACATATGAATAAGGAAGAAAGAAATAAGCGACAACAAAATATTCGAAACTTTTCTATAATTGCTCACATAGACCACGGAAAGTCGACGCTTGCTGACCGTATTTTAGAACAAACAAAAGCCTTAACTTCACGTGAGATGAAAGCACAATTGCTTGATTCCATGGATTTAGAGCGGGAAAGAGGAATTACCATCAAGCTGAATGCCGTTCAGCTAAGTTACACAGCAAAAGATGGTGAAACGTATACCTTTCACTTAATTGACACGCCTGGACATGTCGATTTCACCTATGAAGTTTCTCGTAGTCTTGCAGCTTGTGAAGGTGCGATATTAGTTGTGGATGCTGCGCAGGGAATTGAAGCGCAAACGCTAGCAAATGTTTACTTAGCGCTAGATAATGAACTTGAAATATTGCCAGTCATTAACAAAATAGATCTTCCTGCTGCAGATCCCGAACGTGTTCGAGGGGAAATTGAAGATGTGATTGGTTTGGATGCTTCAGAAGCAGTTCTTGCATCTGCAAAAGCGGGTATTGGGATTGAGGAAATTTTAGAACAAATCGTGGAAAAAGTTCCTGCACCAACTGGAGATCCAGAAGCACCACTTAAAGCGTTAATTTTTGACTCTTTGTACGATCCATATCGCGGAGTGGTAGCATATATTCGTGTTATGGAAGGTACAGTTCGTCCAGGGGATAAAATCCGCATGATGGCTACAGGAAAAGAATTTGAAGTAATTGAAGCAGGGGTGTTTACTCCGAAAGCAACGCTTCGTGAAGAATTGACAGTTGGAGATGTTGGCTTTTTAACTGCTGCAATTAAAAATGTTGGAGATACTCGTGTAGGGGATACCATTACACATGTTGCTAAACCAGCGAGTGAAGCACTTCCAGGTTATCGCCGATTAAATCCGATGGTATTCTGTGGATTATATCCAATTGAATCTTCTCGATATAACGATTTACGTGAAGCACTTGAAAAACTAGAACTTAACGATGCTGCACTTCAATTTGAAGCTGAGACATCTCAAGCTTTAGGTTTCGGTTTCCGTTGTGGGTTCTTAGGATTATTGCATATGGAAATCATTCAAGAACGTATCGAACGTGAATTTAACATTGATCTAATTACAACAGCACCAAGTGTAATTTATGAGGTACATCTTTCCGACGGCTCTTCTATGCTTGTGGACAACCCTTCCGTGATGCCAGACCCGCAAAAGATTGACCACGTAGAAGAGCCGTATGTGAAGGCAACTATTATGGTGCCGAATGATTATGTTGGCGCCGTGATGGAACTTTGTCAAAAGAAACGTGGAAACTTCTTAACGATGGATTACTTAGATAATTCTCGAGTTAGCATTATTTATGAAATTCCACTTTCTGAAATAGTTTATGACTTCTTCGATCAGTTAAAATCTAGCACAAAAGGATATGCTTCTTTTGATTATGAGCTCATTGGGTATCGTACATCTAAATTAGTTAAAATGGATATTCTCCTGAATGCAGAGCAAGTAGATGCGCTAAGCTTCATCGTTCATCGTGATTTTGCATATGAACGCGGAAAAGTGATTGTGGAGAAGTTAAAAAAATTAATACCAAGGCAGCAATTTGAAGTGCCAATTCAAGCAGCAATTGGGCAAAAAATTATTGCTCGTTCCACTATTAGTGCGATGCGCAAAAATGTACTGGCAAAATGTTACGGTGGAGATATTTCTCGAAAACGTAAATTATTAGACAAACAAAAAGAAGGTAAAAAACGGATGAAGCAAGTCGGATCCGTTGAAGTACCGCAAGAAGCGTTTATGGCAGTACTAAAAATGGACGAGGAGTAAAAGCATTGGTATTACTGTAATTTTAGAGAATATAAAGGGTGGAATCACGTGCTTTTGCCACCATGTTTCCACCTAGATTATAAACTCTTAAAAAGTGAGTCTAATGTATCTGCTGCTCGTCTAGTCATTTTTTCTGTTAAATGAGTGTACGTGTCTTGTGTAATGGATGAACGACTATGCCCAAGCATGCTTTGCACAGTTTTTGTTTCCACTCCATTTTCGATAAGCGTAGTAGCTAAAGTATGTCTAAGTGAATGGTAATTAAAGTCGATTCCCAATTCTTCTTTGATGAATCTTCTGGTAATCCATTTAATAACGTTAGGGGTATATGATTCACCATTTTCTTTTTTACAAACAAAATCATATTGAGAATCTTTTGCGTAGTGTTCGCCATACCGCAACTGGTTCTCTTTTTGTTTAGTTCGTTCTTTCTTCAAAATTTCTAGCAATGAATCACTTACTGCTATTTCACGATAACTGGCTTTGCTTTTTGGACTACTGACAACAAACAATGCTTTGTTTTTGCCATCTTTTGTTTGGTAGTATTCTTTCGTCATTTGTTGTTCGATAGTTACAGTACCTTCTCGAAAATCTATATGTTTCCATTCCAACCCGCATAATTCGCCCACACGTACACCACAGAAGTATCCAATCATAAAAGGTATATAGAATGCGTGTCCTTCCTTAATGTTCGAAAAAAGCACCTTTAAATCGTTTTCAGTGAGTATTTTTAGTTTTTCTTTAGTTGGTTTTCGCTCTTGGCTCATAATCAGTTCCACATATTGCATTGGAGTCTCGTTTATAAATTTGTACGGGTAAACTGCTTGCCTTAAAGATTTAGTTAAAATTCCTTTTATTATTGAAACAGTTTTATAACTATATCCTTCTCTGATTTTGTTATTAAGGAATTCTTGCAATACATGTGGTGTTAGTGATCGCAATTTATATTTGCCTAGTACAGGTAAGACGTGTTTCTTAATGGTGATTCGGTAGTTCTCAACGGAGTTAGGCTTTAGCTTCATTTCTACATATTCCCTCATCCAAAAAGCGAAGAAATCTTCTACAGTAATTTCTGTAGGTGTAAATACATGACCAGCATTTTCATATTCTCGTATTTTATCACGCAATATCCTTTCTGCTTCACTTTTAGAAGTAGCTCCTTTTGCAACTCGTTCTAATCGTTTTCTTTTTCCATTTACATAACCCAAATCGAAATAGTAATACCAGCTATTTCCTCGCTTTCTGATTCCGCCTTTCATATTTACCTCTCCCTTCGATGTGAAAATAGGCGAGTTTCCTCGCCTTTAATTTTAATCCTTGGCCAAAGATTAAATATCTAAAGTAATACGCACTGCTCTACCTACTATGTCTGCAGGGTTATCGTGAGTAACAACGATTGTGTCATAATCCTTATTATCGGGAATCAATAACATTATGTTTCCTTGGCGTTTAACTCTTTTAAGTGTAACTTCTCCACTTTCCCTAAAACGGACTGCAGCAACTTGTCCATCATCAACTGTTGTTTGTTTTTTAATAATGACATGACTACCATTTGAAATAGTCGGCATCATTGAGTCGCCAATAGCTTCAAGTGCAAACAGATCACCAGCTGGTAGACCCTCTGCTAATTCATACCGATAACCCTCAATATTTTCTTCTGAGTCAATTGGTTCTCCACAAGGAATTCTTCCTACCTTGGGAATTTTAATGAGTCGTGGTTTGATTTCTTTAAAGTTCACTCTTAAATCTTTTTCCATCAAATCCGATAAAGTAACTCCAAATATTTTTGCTATATCTGAAATTGTCCCAGATTTAGGAGTGTAAGTTCCTTTTTCCCATTCGCTCACTGAGGAAGAACTTTTCCTCCCTAAGAGGTTTGCTAATTCTATTTGTTCCATACCGCGCCTTAAACGAAGATATTTTAAATTGTCGGCAAAAAAGTTACTCATTTTACCCACTCCTTTCTTACAATTTAATATACCACCATTTCATAATAAGTGAAATATAAATATAAAATAATTTTCTGTTTATCTGAAATAAAATGCTTGACTTCGGATTATCTGAATTATATGATAAAGTCAGAACTTGTCGAAAGGGGTGAAAAAATGGAACTCAAACAAAAAGAAAAAGTAAATGTTCTTCGTGCAAGATTGAATATTACTCAAGTAGAGTTAGCTAAAAAGGCTGGAATATCAGCTAGGTCAATTCACTTGTTTGAAAAAGATGTTGCTTATTTACGTAAGGCAAAATATGAAACTTTGCAGAAGTTAGCTAGTGCACTTGAAAGTGAAGTCGATGATATTTTTTTAGGTTAGATTTCAGAAAAACCGAAACAGGAGGGAGAGCATGCACCAACTATTAGATGTTACAGAAGTAGCAAAAATTCTTAAGGTGAATCGTAATAAAGTGTACGACTTGATTAAACATGGTCACTTAAGAGCACTAAAACTTGGTCGATTAAAAGTATCCACTATCGAATTGGAAGATTTCATGATTCGCAACTCCGGAAAGGATTTGTCGGATTTTGAAAACGTGAAAGAGCTGGAGGTAGTCTAATGAACGGTTCGAAGAAAGTCATCGAAATAAGAACAAGTGAGATAGCATCGAAGCTACGCAAGCTAAATGATCGTGAGCAAAGGCAGTTCTCAGCATTATTAAATTGTCTTCTAGCAAACAAAGAAGAGTCAATCCGATTCTTAGATACTTTTGAAGATGCATTAGACTACTCAACAAAAGAAAAGTCCCCACAGGTTGCTGGAACAACCACTGAGGAAAATAGGTTAGGTCAATTATGTAAATCAATTGATGAATTTGAGACTGCTGACGGAAGAAAGAAAACAGGAGTGCTTTCTTTTAACCCTCTAGATCCTAATTAAATATCAAGGTTTGTTAACAACTATAAAAATAATGACACTAGGAGGAATAGGGCATGGAAACACCAAGTGAATACGCGGGGTTATCTCGTGAAGATGTTCTTAAAGCATTAGCTGAGTGGATTGTTAGTGTGTCGTTGAAAAAAGAACAAGCAACTCCAGAAGAGATTCAGGCTCTTCCAAAAGTTGCTCATGTGTACTTAGAAAATTACTCGATCACTCAAATTAACAAATTATCTGAAGAATTCGAACCAGAGACTTCTGAAGGTAAATGCCACGGCGAATTAGCAAGTCCTGGAACTAAATAAACATATTTTTATTCATATACTCCCACATATCACGCTTAAGAACACCATATTTGTTGTTTTTAACTTCAATTACTAGCCATTTATCGTCAGCGTCAACTTTCGCCTTAATGGCATTTGATATTTCTTGTGCAGACAAGTAGGACTCGATTAAAAATACAGAAGCAAGCGGTCTACACCAAACTCCGGTGGAACAAGACTTAATTGCTTCGGCTACACCGTCATAATTTTTATCTTTGTCCATTAGATCGTAAGAGATTAAGTAAGTAGTCATGTTAACACCTCCCCTCTACATGAGATAGGGAAATTATACCAAAGAAAAGAGGTAGAAGAATGAATCAATTACAAAACGTATTCCAGTTTCAAAACAACGAATTACGCACACTGCAACAAGGTGAAGAAATCTGGTTTGCTGCAACTGATGTTTGCGAAGTCCTTGAAATTAAAAATGTTACTCAAGCGTTGCAACGACTAGATGAAGATGAACGGTCTATGTTCAACATAGGGCGTCAAGGTGACACAAATTTCGTAAATGAATCAGGACTTTACAGTTTGGTTTTAGGAAGTCGTAAGCAAGAGGCAAAAGATTTTAAGCGGTGGATCACGAAGGAAGTCATTCCCTCTATTCGAAAAACGGGCTCCTATCAACAGAAACAATTAACTCCTGCCGAGTACGCATTGCTCCAAGCACAGAACATGGTGGAAATGGAGAAAAAGTTAAACGAACAAGAAGGTCGTATCGGAAAAATTGAAACAGAACAACACAACATTAACGAGATTATTGGCTTATCGGTTGTCGAGTGGCGCAAGAAAATCACTGGAATATTAAATCGAATTGCTCAAGCGCAGGGCGGTTACGACATGTTCAAAGAGATTCGCAATGAAAGCTACAAAATTCTTGAAGATCGCGCGAAGTGTAAGTTAAGTATTCGAGTGACGAACAAGCAAAAAAGTAATGGCACTTAATGGAGTCGCTAAGTCTACTGTAAACAAAGTTTCTAAACTAGATGCGATTGCAGATGATTCACGTTTAACCGAAATCTATCTAGCTATCGTGAAAGAATTGGCCGTTAAATACCGAGTGAATGTGGAGAACATCTCATGATGAAAAGAATTGAGAACTACTTATTTGTAGAACCGCTGTCCAAAACAGAGAGACGTTTTTTCCTGATCGCAGCTATCATTCTTGTATTAATCTTGTACAGCCAAATCTCCATTTTTATCGAGAATTTATGAGAGTAATAATGTCAGAAAAAACAGTTCGAATAGCACCAATTAAGAAGTTGCCAAACAATGAGTTCATCGTACATTTCCAACGACACTTTGAACCTGTTGTCGGTGAATTGGAACTTCGATTAACGCAGAAGGAATTAAAAGAAATGCTCGATTTTCAACGAGAATATTGTAAGCACTGGGGTTATCGTCTAGTGGTTGATTTTACTAGGTTAGAGGACGAATCGAAACAAATCCTTGAGAGGGGGTGAGAAAGTGGAACAGGAGTATTACTTATGGGAAGCGCACTTTGAGGATGGCTTTAACAAAACAATCGAGCTTGTGTACACGAAAGACACAAATCTATCATCTGTCGTGTAAGTAATGGACGAGCATTTAGCAGAAGGATATGAAGTGAAGAAAGTGATTTTTAAAGGGACGACAGAGCTATTGGTACAAAAATAGCCCACTGCTACCAACAGTGGACCTAAAACTAAAGAAGTCCCCTATAGAATACAACATTCTTTCATAAGGGGCAAGGAGGCAGGCATTTGAAAACGATTAAATTACTCTCAATGGAGTTAGAGAACTTCAAAGGGATTAAAAATTTTTCGCTAGTTCTAAATGGTAATTCAGTCAATGTCTACGGTGATAATGCGGTTGGTAAATCTACGTTATTTGATGGATTTGTGTGGTTACTTTTCGATAAGGATTCGCATAACGACAAGGATTTTTCTATTAAGACACTAAATGCTAACGGTAACGAGCTACACAACTTAAATCACTCTGTACAAGGATTGTTTGAAGTTGATGGTACCGAAGTTGAATTGAAGAAAGTCTACAAGGAAGTGTGGACTCGGAAACGAGGATCTGCTGAATCTACATTTACAGGACATGAAACGGATTACTACATCGATGGTGTGCCAAAGAAGAAAAAGGAATACACCGAATTTGTCGATTCCATTGTGAAAGAGGATTTGTTCAAGCTGATCACTAGCCCAACATTTTTCAATGAGCAGCTGAAATGGAAAGATCGTCGTGACATTCTCCTGACGATCAGTGGTGATGTGACAGATGAAGAAGTATTTGCCACAAACAAAGAAGTAGCTGCACTACCTATTTTGTTAAAAGGACGCGCGATTGACGATCATCGTAAAGTCATTGCCGAACGTCGAAAAAAAATAAATGAAGAGCTACTAACTATTCCAGTAAGGATTGATGAAATCACGAAATCTATTCCGGAAAGCAATGAAAACCTCGATGAATTAAAAGGTGAAGTAGCTGGGATTCAATTGCAAATTGACCAGGCAAACAACCAAATCAATAACATTCGTAATGGTAATTCTGTGAAAGAAAAAGAGCTCCATATAACGGAATTGACACAAACATTAAGAACGTTCGAACATGAATTTTTGAATGAAGAAACAAAAGAATTACGCGAAAAACAAGCGAAATGGCAAGAAGCTGAACAGAATGTTCTATTTGGACAACGTGAAATCCAAAAACATGAAGAAGAGATCAAGTGGGTAAACGAGAACATTCAGAAGCTTGATCGACAAATGGAAGAGCTAAGGAACCGCTGGAATTCTATTGATCAAGAACGCTTTGAATTTCACGGAAATACAGAGTGCCCAACATGTGGACAGGCTCTTCAAAAAGAAAGAGTGGATGAGGTTAAACAAAAAGCACTCGAGGCATTTAATTTAAATAAATCCAATCGATTACAGGCAATTTCGGCGGAAGGTAATGCATTGAAAGAACGAAAACTTTCCCTTGAAGATGACTTGCATATACAAACTGGAAATCTCGAAAAATCACGGCTAATTTTCATTGATTTGATGCATGATGAACAAAACCTTGCGAACGAGTTAGATGGTCTTGAGTCGAACGTGAAGGACGTAAAAGAAGAATCAGAATACAAAAAGCTACATGCACAAATTGATGAATTGAAATCTGCCATCCAATCGGAAAAAGAAGAATTGGTAGAAGTTGTTCAAGGCATTGAATCAGAAATTGCAGATCTGCGAAGTGAAATGCGTGAGAAGAATACAGTCATTGCAGCGCAAGCTAATGTTGAAAACTTGAAGGCTCGTATTCAGGAGTTAACCGAAAATGAATCATTACTAGCAGCCGAATTCCAAAAGCTAGATCACGAGTTGCACTTAACCGAAGAATTCATTCGAGCGAAAGTGGATCTCTTAACCGACAAGATAAATGGCAAATTCAAACTAGCAAACTTTAAATTGTTTGAGAACCAAATCAATGGAGGTCTTCAAGAAGTTTGCGAGACAACGTATAACGGAGTCGATTATAGTTCGTTAAACAATGCGATGCGAATCAATGTCGGACTAGATATTATCCAAACACTATCGGAGCATTACGGCATTTATGCGCCAATATTCGTGGACAATGCCGAGGCAGTTACGAAGCTAAATGCAATCGATACACAAATCGTTTCGCTGATCGTTAGCGAGCAAGATAAAACATTACGAGTGGAGGAATCACAATGAGCGAATTAGCACTGATCAAGAAAGATACGGTTGATATCGTCGCAAACAAAGTGAAGGAATTTCAGGAAGCAGGAGAGTTACATTTCCCAGCTGACTACAGTCCAGAAAATGCCATGAAATCAGCATGGCTGATGTTGCAAGAAATCAAAACAGGCAAAAACGATGGTTACAGACCAGCACTGCAGGTTTGTTCTAAAGATAGTATCGCCAATAGTTTGCTAGATATGGTCGTCCAAGGATTAAATCCGGCAAAGAAGCAAGGTTATTTCATCGTTTATGGAAAGACACTGACTTTCCAACGTTCCTATTTTGGAACAATGGCTGTAACAAAACGAGTGACCGGCGCTAAGAGTATTGATGCCCAAGTCATTTACGAAGGCGACGAAGTTGATTATGAAATGGTCAACGGACGAGTTCGCAATCTCTCACACAAGCAAAAGTTTGGTAGTCAAAACAAAGCTATTATCGGAGCATACTGCACGGTTATTGAACATGACAATAATGTTTACACAGAAATTATGACAATCGAAGAAATTAAAAAGTCATGGGGACAATCAAAACAAAATCCAAATAGTGCTGATTCAACACACAGCAAATTCCCACAAGAAATGGCCAAGCGTACAGTAATCAATCGAGCATGTAAAAAATTGATGAATACATCGGATGATAATTCACTTGTGATGACACATTACCGAAAATCCGACGAAGCATCACAAGATGCTGAACTACAAGAAGAGATACAAACGAATGCTAACAAGGAAGTATTAGATATGGATGACTACATCGTGAACGAGGAAACAGGGGAAATTACAGAACCACTTGAGGAACAAACTGAAGAAGTGTCTGAACCTGTTTTTGAATCAGAATCCAACGGACCTGGTTTCTAATGATTGAGAGGAGTGGAAATTGTGACAAAAACTCACGGTCAATCGGGTACAAAGCTTTATTACATTTGGGTTGAAATGAGACAAAGATGTGGGAACAGTGACCATCCGAAATTCAAATTATATGGTGGGCGAGGCATTCAGGTTTGTGGAGATTGGGAGCGATTTGAAAATTTTTATGCTTGGGCAAAAAAAGTTGGATACAGAGAAGGATTATCCTTAGATCGCATAAATAACAACGATGGCTACTACCCGAATAATTGTCGTTGGGCAAATCAGTATGTGCAAATGAACAACACGAGGACAAATAAGTACATCAAATACAGAGGCAAGACTCAGAGTTTGGCTAAATGGGCTAAAGAATTGAATCTGAATTACAACACTTTACGAAGTCGTTCAAGACTTGGGTGGACAGCAGAGGAAATGTTTGAAACTCCGACGCTAAGTAGAAATCATGCTCGAAATTAAATCGTTCGGTAGTGGTAGCTCAGGAAACATGTATACAGTTTCTGATGGTGAATCCAAAATAATGCTGGAAGCAGGAATATCCATCAAAAGAATTAACACTGCGCTAGGTTTTCAAACAACAAATCTAGCGGGTGTTTTACTAAGTCACTCTCACAAGGACCATTCAGTAGCAATAAAAGATTTAGTAAGGCTTGGTGTAGATTGCTACATGAGCAAAGGAACTGCTAATGAGTTGCAAATTAACCATCACAGAATTAAGTGTGTTGAAGCGAAAAAAACATTTCGAATTGGTACATTTACGATTTTGCCGTTTGAAGTTGAGCATGACACCGACACACCGTTTGGATACTTAATCAAAAGTGATAATGGATCGAAACTACTCTTTGCCACCGACACTTATTTTATACGATACAAGTTTGTCGGACTGAATTATTTGATGTTGGAGTGTAACTATTGCCAGTCGGTGTTGGATGCAAATAACAAGTCTGGCCGATTACCAAAAGGACTCCGCCAACGCATTATGAAATCGCATTTCAGCCTTGAGAATGTACTCGATTTTCTTCGTTCAAACGATTTATCGTGTCTGCAAGAAATATGGTTATTGCATCTTTCTGATAGCAATTCAGATGAGCAATTAATACGAGACGAAGTAGCGAAAGTTACAGGGAAAATGATTCACATTCCATAGGAAAGGAGATCTTGGAATGAGCAAATACAGAAGTGTACAAGTGAGCTTTTGGCAAGATGCCTTTGTCTTAGACCTCACTCCTGAAGAGAAGTATTTTTACATTTATCTCATGACCAATAGTAAGACAAACCAAATTGGTATCTATGAGTTGCCAAAAAGAATCATCGAGATTGAAACGGGATACAACCGCGAAACAGTCGAGAAGCTCTTAGAACGTTTTGTTGAATACGAAAAAATCTTTTATTCCGAAGAAACGAAAGAAATCATGTTGCGCAATTGGACGAAATACAACTGGAATAGTAGTCCTAAAGTCGTGCAAAAAGCGCAAGATGATTTGCGCAAAGTGAAAAATGAAGAGTTTTGCGCAAGGTATCTCGAAACCCTTGAGAATAAAGGGATTGATACAGTATCAATACAGTATGGATACGATATCGCCAAAGAAAAAGAAAAAGAAAAAGAAAAAGAAAAAGAAAAAGAAAAAGATAATAAAAGCATCGATACGCATGCGCAATTTTCAGAGTGGTGGGAAATCTACAACAAGAAAAAAGACAAGCCTCGAGCAGAAAAAGCCTTTGCGGCTGTTACGAAGAAATTTGGCTATCCAATACTCGTTTCAAAAACAAGAGATTACGTGAGTGGCTTTGACGATCCGAATGACACGTATAAAAAGCATCCCACCACTTTCTTAAATTCGTTTGATCCTGATAATGATTACCAGCAGTCAAAGAGGGGAGACAATCGTTTTGGAAAAAATCGATTCAACAGTGAGCAAGAAGCTACAAGAGTTAAAAACGAATTTGGTCTTCCATTCTGAGACATGTGATAAGCACGAGATACGGGCACATGGAAATGTTGTATCGAATCCAGTTCAAATGATGGTGATTGACGGACAAGTTGTTTGCCCGAGATGTGAACTCGAAAACGAAAGTCTAAAAGTGGCCAATGCTCTAAAGCAGGAACATGAGGAACGGTTAAAAAATATCTTCACTTCCAGAAGTGTGGTTACAGACGAAACTCTCCTAAAAGCAAGTTTTGCTACCTACACTCGAAATCTAGTAGAAGATTCGGAGGAAAAGCTAAACAAATCGCTTGCTGAGAAGTATGCACAAGATTATTTGGACGGAAAGATATTCAACCTCATTTTTCAAGGTAAGCAAGGGACGGGGAAAAGCCATTTATCCTATTCCATCTTGCGCGAAGTAAACGAGAAATCGAAGGGTACATCTTGTGTATTTGTGGAGTGGGCAGTCGTTATACAAAGCATTCGAGATTCTTACAAATACCGTGATCAGCAAGATGATGAATCTTACTACATCGATTTATTATCGAAAGTTGATTTGCTTGTGATTGACGACTTAGGCTCTGAGACTGGGGCGACAGATACGGAGAAAACCGCAACAGACTTTGTGCATCGAGTCTTGAAACTTGTCGGAACTGCAAGGCAATCGAAGTCAACGATTGTCACAACGAATTTAAGCGGAGAGCAGCTGGTAAAGATGTACGACAGTAAAACTATTTCACGATTGTTGAAAAATCCCGAGTACATCATGTTCACCAATGCTCCTGATAAACGTATTGCGAAAGATAAAGGAGTTACATCATGAATGTCCTACTCAACCAAATGATAATCGCTGCAGGACTCTGGAAAGAACACAAGCATCAAATATTCCAAGAACAATTCGAAAACCATTTAACAAACTTCTGCTTTACATACGGGTTTAGTAGAGAAAAAGCAGAAGAGATATTAATCAACTATATCGAAGAGGGGGAAGTGTCGTGCGCAACCGTCGAAACATCAGCGGGAACTTGAAAACAATTCAAGGAAATCAACGAGATTTTTTTATACAAGAGTTACGTTCCATGGGCATCACAGAAACTCCTGAAGGTCGTCCCATTGGCAGCATGCCTTATCACGAACTTTTGCATATAACCACTATCGAGCGCATTAAACGAGATTATGAGCAGGAGAACGAGGTGCCAAATGAACAGGTACTCTGAGGACTATCGCAACAGCGGTTCGAAAGAAATGGCAGAGATTGAGAAAGAAGCGTATCTACTCAGCCAATTTTCTTCGACATTTGTGAATAAGCAAGGTAAATCAATCCGTCACGCATTTGTCTTTGTGGTGAACCGTGGACGAGGATTTGAAGATTACAAAGCTGTTCGAAGACAAACGACAGATGGGGATGAGATCAAACGAATCCCACGAATCTTAAAAAAGAAAATAGAAACCGAGCCAAGCGAAGAGTTAGCAAAACGACTAGCGCATGCCCAATACATTGAAAGTTTGTATGACTCATGCTTCAAAAACTGGTAGGAGGTGCAGGTATGGAATCGAAAAAGAAAAATGGCGTTATTACCCGGTTAATCATGGCGGATACCTTAGCGAAGTTTCGAGCAGACCATGAACGGCTTATCGATTCGGGATGGATAGATAATGGCGAGAAATTTACGAAGAATGGCTATATCTGTATGGACATGAAATTTGTCGGACGAAACTAAACACAATTTCGTGAAGGGGATGCTGCCGACTTTAGTATCGATGCAATACAAAACCAAAAAAACTGGAGGAAGTCAAAATGAGCAATCATGTAAACCTAGAAACATTTGCAAACGGAGCATTAGCGGAACGAATCAATCTTGAACTATCAAAAGTTTTAGAGAATATTGCGGATCCTAACACAGACCCAAAGAAAGCGCGAAAAGTAACAATGAACATTACACTCAAACCAAATGAATCTCGTAATTTGGCAAGTGTCAGTATTACTGCAAAATGTAATCTTCAACCGGCGAGAGAAATTGAGACGAACTTGATGATTGATTACAACTCAGAAGGTAAAGTCGTTGGTGCTGAGTTGAAGAGTGGCATCCCAGGACAGATGTATGTAGATGAAAATGGGGAAGTGCTAACTGACAGAGGGGAAAAGCCAGCTGAAACGGAAATCGCAAAAAAAGAAAATAAAGTCGTTAATTTCAAATAACTAACACCAACAAATAGAAAAGAGGAACCTAAATGTTAAAAGAATTCGTATCGTACTTACTTGAGTTAAAACGTCCAGAAACAATTGAAGCAGCTGGTAAGGTTTATTCCACAAACCAATTGTATCGACTAGATACAGAACAGAAAGTACAACCAATTGAATTACGTAGCTTATCAGGAATCGTTGACTACATTAAATCGAATTTCGATCACGATCGCAAACTAATGATTCATGTGGAATCGCCTACTCGAGTGAATGTGTTCGACAGTTTGAACGATGTAAATGATCGTAGATCGTATGTAGCAGCAAAAGCATTACTGCCCGAAATCAAGTTTGAACGATTCATTGACCGTGAACAATTTCAAATTATGTTGCAAGCTTGCTTCGTGGAGAACGCTCATAAGCAACAATTACTCAAATTGATCAGTTCTATCACGGAAGAAAATTCTGTTCAAATGACAGACGATGGGCTTTCACAACGTGTAACTGCTAAGACAGGAGTCGCAACTGTGGGGAATGTCGAAATTCCAAACCCTGTCGAGCTGAAACCATTCCGCACTTTCGTAGAAGTAGCACAGCCAGCATCCGAATTTATCTTGCGATTACGTGAAGGTGGACAAGTCGGATTATTCGAGGCAGATGGTGGGGCATGGGAATTAAATGCGATGTCTAATATTGCGAATTACTTAGCCCAGGAGTTGGAAAACGAAATCAATCTTCAGAATGTGTACATCATCGAGTAATGCCGAGCAAGTATAACAATCGAAAAGTAATAATTGATGACAACACATTTGATAGCGCTGCGGAAGCTAAGTATTACGAAGAACTGAAAACGAGACAGAAAGAAGAGAAAATACTCTTCTTTCGTCTTCAACCAAGATACGAAATACAACCTAAGTTTGAAAAAGGAAGTAAAAAGTTCAAGGCAATTACTTATGTCGCTGACTTCGAAATACACCATTTAGACGGATCCATTGAAGTAGTCGACATCAAGGGAATGGAAACGACTGATTTCAAGATTAAGAAGAAAATGTTTGAGTACAAGTTCCCTCACAAATTGACTTTACTTACCTATTCCCATATCGATGGCGGGTTCATCCGACTGGAAGAATTAAAGAAATTTCGAAAAGAAAGAAAAAAAGATCGCTTAGCAAAGAAAGTAGTTAAACCGAAAACAAAAAAATGAATTTGGAAGGGTGGGTCCTTTGAAAAATACATTAGGGGAAATCATCATTTATGAGTTAGAAGATACGCCGAGAATTATAGTAAACAATCAAATAATCAATAATGCAACATTGAAGTGGAATAAAGAAGGCTGCGGACAAGGATTTTTAACCTTAGATGGAATAGCCAAACAAATAAATACCGTTGATGTTATTTACGTTTGGTGTGAATTAGGTTTGAGCGGAAAAATATACATTTATAACAATTACGATGATGAAAAATGGTATTTGCACGGCACTACCAGAGGTTATGCATAACTATTTAATGGGGGATAGAAAATGAAACTAATAGGCTAAGTGTACGATGTCTATTGGATGATGAAACAGATTTTCATTAAACGACACAGAAGGTGGTTCTATCATGGCGGTTCCTAGAATACTTCACTACCCTGGAAGCAAATGGAGTATGGCAGATTGGATTATTGATCACATGCCAGAACACAAAACATATCTAGAACCTTTCTTCGGTTCTGGGGCAGTATTTTTTAATAAAAAATCATCTGGAATTGAGACTATCAACGATATGGATAGCAGTGTAGTAAATTTATTCAAAGTCATTCGTGACCATCCTGAAGAGCTGGCGGCACTAATTGAATGGACTCCGTTTTCAAGAGAAGAGTATTATGCTTCGTACGAATTCGAGACAGGAAATGATATAGAAGATGCGCGAAGATTTCTTGTTAGATGTTGGCAAGCAATCGGAGCTAAGACTTCTGATAGAACAGGATGGCGGAGCCTCATTACTTACAATGGCCCAGACGTTACAAAAGAGTGGAGTAAACTTCCGGAAAAAATTCTGCTGGTAACTAAAAGATTGAAACAAGCTCAAATTGAACATCAACCGGCAGTGAAGCTGTTGGAAAGGTACAAAAGAGAAGACGTGCTTGTATATGCGGATCCGCCATACATCATCGAGACACGAACAAAACGACATTACAAACACGAAATGACAATCGATGATCACATCGAATTACTTGATGTATTGGAAGATCATCCAGGTCCTGTTCTTTTGTCCGGATATGCTCATCAAATTTACGACGATAGGTTAAAACATTGGCACAGAGAAACATTGAATGTTGCAGCAGAAGCAGGTGCAAAGAGACAAGAAGTACTATGGATTAATCAGAAAGCTAGGCATGGATATTTCCAAGAGTCATTGTTTAACTAATGACTTAATTAAACAGCTCATGGAATCCTAAATGCATAGGATAAGCCCATAAATAGCATCCAAATAAACAAACTGGTCCCAACAAAAAGTTAAAAACTTTTGGCGGCAATATTTTTCCTAACAGTATTTTATATACTGAAGCAACAATTACCATGGTGATTATTAGCACAATTAGCGGACCAATGATTTGTTCAGTCGGAAAATCAACATTTTCAAATAAATTCAAAACGCAATCACCTCTTTGTTTGATGTAATTTATATCGACTAGTATTGCTTAAGTTTTTACAAATAACCTAGAAAAGAAGGGATGATATGAAAAAGCAAGAGTACTACCCGTTGCTAGTCTCTTGTGATAAGTGTGGTGTTTGGCAATCGCTAGGCGATGTCGAATATGTTCTTGATTATGTATCGTTCATCCAGTGTGGTAATTGTTGCCATCGACATAGAAACCTTGAGGAGTTGCGTGCTTATGCAAAACAAACACGGAATTACGATTGAGGTGGAACGTCCCCAAAAGGTGCAACACATCCAGCTAAAACGTAAAGGTAGTTGGTTCTTACTCAAGCTAGATGATGGCATTCGAGAACAATGGCTTTATGACCGGTTCGAAGGGAAAGAACTTCGCGCATTGAAAAAAGAAGGATGGAAAGTCGTAACGAAATGAGGTGGAACAATTGGAGCTATTTTGGTTACTCATGATGGTGTTGTTCGGATTTGTCGCAGGAATGTTCATCGGCAAGGTCGACGGTGAGACAAAGGGACATGCTAGGGGATGGAAAGAAGGTCATGCAGTTGGGTTTGAGAGTGCCAGTAATAAAGAGTGGTTGCGTAACAAACGATGAAGTATTTTGCGCTGGATCAGATTGATTTAGATTTAGGATTTAGCCAAAAAGAAATCGAGGAATTTATTGAGATGTGGCAGAGCGAAATATCTCTGCTTAACATCTCGAAAAAAATGAAACGAAAGAAAATTGAGCTTGCTATCTTAGTGATTGATCTAGCAGAAAGAAAGAAAATCAAACAGAGAAAACAAGGGTTAGATGGTTTATAAATAAAGGGGGTCGGTTTAAGTGAAAATGTTGGCTAACTATTTGGATTTGTGTGCAACACTTGAAACAATCGAACTGGACCTGGAACGTGTAAATGCAGATATGGATTATTGGTTCGGGAAAGGCAGTTACATGTTGGGGAGTATTGGAGCTACGAAGTTTGGTTCCAAAGAGGCAATCGAACGTGTGGACTTATTTCATAACAGAAAACATGAAATTATGCAGCGTAAAGAGCACTATGAAGTAATGAAAAAGGATTATGAAAGAGCATTAGGAAAACTAAATAGAATTGAGTATGCAATCATGAAAAAAGTAGTAGTTGATCGCAAGTCCTTAAAAGAGATTTCCGATGAATTAAATTTGTCATATGGCTACGTTCGAAATGTTTCTGCGAAATGTGACAAAATATTACACACCTACTTGACCAACAGTGTGTTACTCTATAAATAAGCAGTATTGAATCTACGCAGCCAGTGCATGTGTAGGGGATATACTAAGGTAGTAAAATTAAATAAGAATTTTAGAAACGCTTGGGCATATCTCTAAGCGTTTTTTATATTAAGCAGGAAAATATCTCCTTTTTGTAGAAGTGTACAGAAAAAGGAGGAATTCTTATGAAAAAAGAAACTAAGTTCTTCAATACTGTTAGAAAATTAATAGTTCTAAATGATGGTGATTATTATTTCCAAACGGATATTACATTTATTGGCGATGGAAAGTACATGTGTCGAGGTGTTGATTTGGATAAGAATATTACCACTAAAATAGTTGTTATTGAAGATGAAAACCCCGAGTTTAAGTTTGCAAACTACTTAGAATTACTGGTAGATGGTAAAGTTGAGGGTTAAAAAAGAGCATCCTTAGGGGTGCTTTTTATATGTCTAAAAATGCAAATAGCGTGAAAGGGTGATTGCGATGGGAAAGTAAAAAAAGGTGGAGCTAAAGGAAAGTTTGCTTACTGGATAACAGAAGATGGCTTACTCAAAGTGAACGGTTGGGCAAGAGACGGACTGACAGATGAACAAATTGCTCAAAATATGGGCATTGCAGTTTCCACATTAAACGACTGGAAGAACAAGTTCCCAGAGTTTTTGGAGTCCTTAAAAAAGGGCAAAGAGATTGTTGACCGCCAAGTCGAAAATGCCTTACTTAAAAGAGCACTTGGATATCGATATGATGAAATTACCAAGGAGTATGCTGAACACTTTAACAAGGAGACAGGAAAAACTGAAATGGTAATGATTGAAACAAAAAGGGTTACAAAGGAAGTCCAACCAGATACAACTGCACAAATCTTTTGGTTGAAAAATAGAAAACCGAAAGAGTGGAGAGATAAACAGGAAATCGAGCACTCAGGTGAGACAACGCATAATGTGAATAATCAAGTGGATTTAAGCAGCTTGTCAGTGGAGGAGTTGAAAAAGCTTGAAAACATCCTCTCTAAAACTGCCATCACTTGATGAAGTTAAAAAGGCGATCGCCAGAAGAAATTACATCGATTATGTTGTTTATGCGCATGAAGGAAGATATCAAATTGCTCCACACACCGAATTTATCGGTAACATCATTCAATCTGCAGTTGATAAAAAGAAACGTATGCGAGATGGTGACATACCAACAGAGAACCAATACATCGCAATTAACATGCCACCTCGTCATTCAAAATCAATGACAATAACGGAAACTGCACCAAGTTATTACTTAGGACATTTTCCAGAAGACCGGGTTATTGAAATCAGCTATAACGATACATTTGCTCGTAAGTTTGGTAAGAAGAACAAAGAAAAGATTCGACAATACGGCAACGATATCTTTGGTATAGAAATAGCAAAAGATAGTTCAGCGCACGATGAGTGGACTCTCTCAAACAATATAGGCGGAATGATTAGTCGAGGAGTTCTATCTGGTATCACTGGTCAAGGTGCCGACTTAATGATTATTGACGATCCAATTAAGAACAGGGAAGAAGCAAATAGCGAAAATCATCGGGAAAAGATTTGGGATGAATGGATAGACTCTTTCTCCTCGCGTTTGCATCCAGGTGCAATTGTTATCCTCATTCTTACACGGTGGCACGAAGACGATTTACAAGGCAGATTGCTAAATCCCGAATATGGCCAACCGTTGAATTGGGAGGTTTACAACTTCCCACTTGAAGCAGAAGAAAACGATTTGCTTGGTCGCAAGATTGGCGAGCCTTTGTGGCCTGAGAGATATAGCTATTCGTTTATCGCTGAAAGAAAGAGATACCCTGCCTCTTTCAATTCCCTTTACCAAGGAAGACCTACTGCACATGAAGGAAACATGGTGAAAAGAGATTGGTGGAAAAAGTACGATACCTTACCTGTGTTGCAACGTATGATCATCAGTGTGGATGCAACGTTCAAAGATAGTGATACATCCGATTATGTTTCTATTCAAGCTTGGGGAAAGACAGGCATTAATGCATATCTCGTGGACAGAGATAAAAGGCGGATGGATTTTCCAACAACCTTAGAAGCCATCAAAACAATGAAAAAGCGTTATCCAAAGGCAACAGGCATTTTTATTGAGGACAAAGCAAACGGTTCGGCTATTATCTCGATGCTACGTAAACATTTGCCGGGTATCATTCCTGTTAATCCAAAGGGAAGTAAAATAGCTCGTGTGAGTGCGGTATCAGATTACATTCGTTCAGGTAATGTATGGGTGCCGAAAAATGAACCTTGGACTACAGAATTCATTGATGAGTGGTCAGCATTCCCAAGAGGGAAAAATGACGATGATGTGGATTCAGGTTCACAGGCTTTAAACAAATTGTTTTATTACAATGCAGATGTTCCAGAAGCACATGATCCTGATAATCCAACACCAAAAGAGATACACGAGTCAGCCGTACGAACAATGACTGGTGGCTCACCTCAAATAAACGATTTTATGGACTGGGATTAAATGAATTCACAGACTGCTAGGAGGAATTAAATATGGATTATCTTATCGGGCTACTCACAGGAGTGGTTCTTTTTATTGTCTTTTATCTAGGGTATCGGATGGGATTAGGACACAATCAAGTCCCAAAAGCCAAACCACCGGATATGGATCCAGAAGAACAACAACGATTAAAAAAATTGAATGAGGACTTTGCGAACATATTTAGCTATGACGTGAAAACAGCTCTTCAACGGAAGAAGGTGTAACGCTTGGAACAAACGAAAGATTGGGAATTATACGAAGCTGGCAAGCGTTATAACAATCGTTTAGAACCGAACTACTACGATACGGTGACTGCCAATTTAGAATTCTTTAACGGGAATCAGTGGCGCAATCTGAAAGTAGAGAAATTGCCTCAACCTGTTTTTAATATCATCAAACGAGTGATTACGTTCTTTATTGCTTCACTCACATCTTCAAAAAGTAAACTGCATCTAGAGCCACTAACCGATACGGATCTCGTAGATGGTCAACCTAGTCCTGCAGAAATAGCGAATGCTCAGATACAAACGTTATTTGAGAAGTTCAAAATGGATTTTAAAGTGAAGGATGCTCTATTTGATGCAGCTATTACTGGTGATGCTTGTGCGCATTTATATTTCGATATGTCGAAGAAACCTTACGGAAAAGCTTTTAAAGATATCAAAGGAGAAATTAGCTTCGAATTAGTCGATGGTGCGAATGTCTATTTTGGCAATGCAAACAATCCTAAAGTAGAAGGACAGCCATACATTATCATTTCAGGTCGTGATATGGTCGCAAACTTAAAGGATGAAGCAAAACGATTCAAAGCGAACCAATCGGATATCGATAATATTCAGAGCGATCACTTATACTTAGAACAATCTGCGGATGCAGGTAAGATTGAAGTTGAAGAGCTCGATATTGAGGGTGATGAAACAGGTAAGGCTCTGTATATAATCATTTATCGATTAAACAAAGAAAAAGGCACCATACACGTTAGTAAGAGTATCGAATCGTCTTATATTTACAAAGACATTGATACAGGTTTGCAGGGATATCCAGTCGCTTGGATGAACTGGGAGAAACAAAAGAATCAATATCATGGTCGAGCACTTTGTACAGGCATGTTGCCAAATCAAATCTTCATCAATCGTATGTTTGCGATGGTGATGTATCACCTTATGATGACGGCTTTCCCTAAAGCAGTGTACAACGCAGATTTAATGAGCTCGTGGTCCAATGAAATTGGGATGGCCATACCCGTATCGGGATTAGGCGGTGAAAACAGCATTAATAACGTCGCAGGATATTTAAATCCAGGCAATATGTCGAATCAGATTATCCAAGCGATTGAGCTGGCGATGGAGTACACAAAAGAAATGCTAGGTGCATCTGATGCTGCACTTGGTAACGTAGATCCAAAGAATACTTCAGCAATTATTGCGGTTCAGAAATCTTCATCGGTACCACTCGAAAACCCACGTGCGAATTTGTATGAGTGGATTGAGGATATCGGACAAATCCTATTTGACATGATGGGTACTTATTATGGCCAACGACCAGTAGTGATGGATATAGAAGGGATGAAACAATTAGTCGAATTCGATTTTAACCAGTTGAAAGATATGTGGTTTAACATTCGAGCAGATGTTGGGGAATCTTCTTATTGGTCAGAGATTGCAGCATTACAAACTCTAGACCGATTGCTTGAGGGAAAATACTTAGACATCATCGACTATTTAGATCGAGTTCCTGATGAGTATATTCCTCAAAAACAAGAATTAATCAGTAAAATTCAAGAACGTATGCAACAACAAGAAGCAATGCAAGCACAACAAAGCCAACCAATGGATCCTGCTAGTTTAATTCAACAATTATCACCAGAAGAACAGCAGGCATTTCAAAATGCACCACCAGAAGTTCAAAACCAAATATTAAGTCAACTGCAAACACCACAAGGGCAAGGGATGCCAATGTAGGTGTTTTTATATTGTCCTGGAGAATGACAGTAAAAGTCTCACAATATTTCGCTCACCATAGCGAAGGAGGATTTATTTATATGTTTATGCCAACAATCGCCAACCATAGCGAACCGTTTTTATTACGTGTTAATCTACAGCATTTTGCTGGAGAAGAAGTAGTTGATTTACCAGTAGAAGAGTCTCTCGAGTCACCCAGCTTTGAAGAGACAGACGATTTTTTAAGTTTCGAGGATGAATTGGAATCAGCAGAGGATACCACACCAGTTGATGATGTTTTAAATGAGGAGGAAGAACCTCTTTCAAATGAGCAAGTAGAAGAACAGTTACCTCCATCGTTTAAAGTGAAATTCAACCACGAAGAACAAGAAATCGGTTATGAAGATGCCGTGCCACTCATTCAAAAAGGAATGAATTACGACAAACTGCAGGAACGATTGCAACAACTTGAAACAGATCCACGACTTTCCTTTATTGAAGAAATGGCGAAAGAAGCTGGAATGGACACTCAACAGTTCCTAGATTATGCAAAACAATCTCGTGAGCAAGCAAAGCTAGATGAACTGATTCAACAAAACATTCCAGAAGAATATGCTCGCGAAATCTTGGAAAGTAAAAAATTCCGAGAAGAGCAACAACAGGAAAAGCAACGTCAGCAAGAGGAACAAAAACGTAACGAGGAGTTCACGGAGTTCTTCCAATTCTTCAAAGAAGCGAACGAGCGAGACTTTGACCCGAAGACGGACCAAATCCCACCAGAAGTTTGGCAACGTCATGAGCAAGGTGTTCCACTTCGTTATGCGTACATGGAACAACACATGCAGAATTTGCAGAACCAACTCAAAACGTACAAACAGAATGACCAAAATGCAAAACGTGCCACAGTTGGTAGTCTTACGAATCTCGGAACAGACGAACCAGCTTCAGAGGATGACTTCCTCAAAGGATTCAATTCAATCTAAAAACATTATTAGGAGTGAACAAACATGGTAGTAAACTTAGCAAGCAAGTATGAGAAAAAAGTCGACGAACGATTCAAATTAAAGTCTCTAACAGAAGCAGCGGTAAACCATGAGTATGATTGGAATGGTGTAGACACAATTAAAGTGTACTCTGTACCTACTGTTGGAATGAACGATTATGTGAAAACAGGTACTTCTCGTTATGGATCAGCAGCGGAACTGGATAACACAGTCCAAACAATGCTGTTAACTCGTGACCGTTCATTCACATTCACAATCGATAAAGCGAATGAGCAAGATACAAACGGTACAATGGCGGCAGGAAAAGCATTAGCTCGACAAGTGGATGAAGTAATCGTTCCTGAAATTGATGTGTACCGTTTAGCTACAATGTCTGCGGCTGCAGTTGCTAACGGACATACAACTACAGCTGCTGTAACATCATCTAATGCATATAGTTCGGTACTTGATGGAACTGAGAAACTAGATGATAAGAAAGTTCCTCAAGGTGGTCGATTATTGTATGTGACTACTAGCTTCTACAAGCTGATTAAACTATCACCAGATTTTATTAAATCTACTGAGATTGCACAGAAGATGCTTATTAACGGTCAGGTGGGTGAATTAGATGGAATGAAAGTAATTAAAGTCCCGTCTTCTTACATGCCGGCTAACACACCTTTCTTAATCTGTCACCCTGTAGCTACTGTAGGAGCTCAAAAACTAGAAGATTACAAGATTCATGACAACCCTCCAGGTGTAAACGGAAAACTAGTTGAAGGTCGTAACCGTTATGATGCTTTTGTGCTTGAAAATAAAAAGAACGCTCTATACGTTCACAAAACAATATAATAAAGGGGTTTTAGACTATGGAAATTAAATTCAAAATTAAAGATGGTAAAGATATCTTGGTAGCTCGTGATCCAATTCAAGTTGCAGCATTTGAAAAAGCAGGATTTGAACCAGCTACAAAAGCTGATCGCGATAAATTATATGGTGAGAAAGTTGAAGCACCTGGTACAAACGAAGGCGAAACGGAATAACAACTAAAGGGCGGGGGAACCTGCCCTTTTTTCATTTGTAAAACAAGTAGAAAGTAGGTGGCCAAATGCCTGTCACAGCACAAGCGGTATTTGATCGTGCGCTTACCTTAATGGATGAAGTGTTAGAAACAGGTGTTATCGCGACAGAAACACCTGCCTATTACAAAACAAAAGCTATTCAAACATTGAATATCCTACAACTCGAATTACTGCCAATCACGGCAGTATTTATTCCGATCAATGACTTGACTGAACCTTTACAAGTGAATGACAGACAAGCATACCTCGTCCTTCCGTATGGACTTGCAGCACATTTGTTAATTAATGATGACTTAACTATCTCTTCTTTCTTTAACGCTCGATACGACGAATTAAAGAAGAAATATTCATCTGTTAGTACTCCAGAACCGATTGTCGATGTTTATAGTGTGCTAGGAGTTGAAGGCTGATGGCGCAATTAGTCACGAATATACCAGCTCCACCGCCCTTACTTCGTGTGGAACCGTTTAAAGGTATTAACTTGAGTGTTACTCCAACGCAAATAGACCAAAGCCAAGCATCCGATATGTTAAACATGCATGTGGATGAGCGTGGTGCATTAAATAAACGCACTGGGTATGAAAAGAAGTTTGACGTTTCACTTGGTCTAGGTGCAATTAATGGTATTCACTTATTTCATCATGAGAACGGTGAAATCTTGCTTCTTGCGCACGGAACAAAACTGTATAAGCAACAAGACAACGAACAACCGGTTGAATTGTATACAGGAATTGCAGATAACTCAGTCTCATTCTTTGAATATGGAGGAAAGTGTTATATCCAAGACGGAACTAATTATTTAGTCTTTGACGGGACTTCCGTTGAAGAAATTGTGCCCTATATTCCGACACTTCTAATCAGTAAATTGCCAGGTGAAAATGGCGGAGGGGCGTTGTACGAGGATTTAAATTTACTTGGAGCAGGTTTTAAAGAAACATTCTCAGGTGATGGTACCGCAAAAGACTTCTATCTTTCGTTAAAGGATTTGGATGCGACACCAGCCATCGTAAAAGTAGATAATGTTCTCAAAACAATTACAACCGATTACACATTTGATGCAATTACAGGCAAAGTGACCTTTGTTACTGCCCCAAGTACTGGCACAAATAATGTGGAGATTACCGCCTATAAAACACAACCGAGCTTTGCGGATCGCATTAAGAAATGTCGTTTCAACGTTATCTTTGGTGGCTCCAATGATACAAGGGTATTCGTGAGCGGAAATCCTATTTATCCTTCTCAAGTGTGGCGGAGTGGATTGCAGGATCCAACGTACTTTCCGGAAAACGGATTTTATAAAATCGGGACTGATGCAGAAAAGGTGCAAGGTTTCACCAAACAATATGATTATCTTGTGATTGAAAAAGAACGTTCCAAATGGGTGATGCGATTTGAATTGCAAAATGGGGAACCATCATTTCCGTTAAAGCCAATTAATGATCAAGTAGGGACAATTGCGTCGAAGTCCATTCAGACAATCGAAAACAATCCCATATCTCTTGATAAAACTGGCGTATACATTCTGACTGCATCAACCGTTCGTGATGAACGAAATGTGCAGCATGTCAGCGAGAACATAGATAATGCGTTGTTAAGAGAACCAAATCTAGAGTCAGCAATCTCCTTTGATCACGATCGTAAGTATTGGCTAGCGGTTAACAGCAAAGTATATATTTTCGATTATTCGATTGGTGAATGGTTCATCTACGACAACATCAAAGCAAGCGCTTTTATCGAAATTGAGGACGAGTTTTATTTCGCTTCTTCTGAAGAGGGAATGATGTATCGCTTTTTCAAAGAAAGTGAAGCTACACCGTTTAACGATAATGGTGAGCCAATCAATGCGTATTGGCGTTCCAAGCAATTCGTTTTTTCAGCTGATGAACTTCGTAAACTGGTGGAGAAAGTGTATTTCGGAATGAAGCCAATGACGAGGACTAGCGTGGATTTATATTACATTTCGAACAAAAAAGAAAGTGATCTAGTGAAAAGTTCTCGAATGGATTTACTCGATTTTCGAAATATCGATTTCAATAACTGGTCATTCATTTTGTCGCAATTTCCACAGGAAGCAATGGCAAAAATAAAAGCGAAGAAGATCACACATTTTCAGTTGTTGATGAAAAATGACAAATTAGACGAAGGACTTGGATTGTTATCGATAGGTATTAAATATCGTTATCAATCCCCAGTTAAGTAAAGAGGTGATGATATGCCATTACAAAAGTTAAATGCATTTACTAAAAAGGTGCAGGATCTTGCGGACAAACCAAATGCGACGATGACTGCAGCAGAAGTGAAGGCACAGTTTGATGCTGCACCAGATGAGGTCCGAGTGTATTTGAACCAATTAATTGATGCCCTCAAATCGACAGCTGAGGGAGACAGTGGAGCAGATAACATCTCGGTAACAGCGATTGCAGATATAGCTGGAACGACTGTACAAGAATTATTGGAAAGTCTAAAAGCACTTGATGATTCCAATAAAGCATACTTACTCGGGCAAATACAAGGGATTGTTCTCGGGCAAATTCCAGACAATTCCATTACCCTTGAGAAATTAGCCTTTAGCATAGCATCTACAGCGAGTGACGTTTCCTTATCAGATGAGGGCAATTACTACACATCCGAAAACACTGAAGGTGCTTTACAAGAAGTCGGTCTAGAGTTAGACACTTTAAAGTCCGATACTGACAATAAGGTTTTATCCGTGCGTGACGCTATTGTTGGTAAGGGTGGGACAGTCACGCAAGTGGGAGAAGTGCCGACAGCTAGTGAGTTAGTTGAAGGGGTTAGTGGATTACCAACTGCAAATAGAACGGGAACACCGTCATTACTTAATCCCACTAATTTATCACTTGATAATACAGACAAAACGTTACTGACGATTAGCGGGACTAATTTAGTATTGAAGTCAATTTCTGTATTAGGAACATATTATGCGGGAGGTTCTTCTCCTGAATATGTCTACAGTCAGATGAGTATGACCATAACCATTGATGGGGTTGTTGTTCGTCCGACAACTCTACAATATCCCTTTGCTTATAATACTGATGGCTCGGCACTAAATAACGGAAATATGACAGAAGTTTATGTGTTCGAAGATGTGGAGTTTTCGACATTGTCAATATCCGCCAAGATGACCAACGCAACGTATAACAACCAACTAAATATATACACGTGGGTTATGTATCATGTTTTATAAGGAGGATAACCATTGACCGTCGCAAAGATTAACCATATAGCAACAAACAGCGTATTGAATACAAGTCTAATCATAGTAACGGGTAAAGGTAAACTAAATATGATTCAAGTGTCTACCCAAGGGAAATTTACACTAAAGATAGATGGAGTCACACAAATCAACGACACTTATTTCCCGTGGCACAATACTTACTCAAACAAACCCACTAGCGAATTAAAGGCACTTGATATTCCATTCAATACTTCATTCGAATTACTTAAAGGTTCATTTATGAGCAACAAAGCAGGAACAACCATGATTTCTTATGAGTTAGATTAGGGAGGAATAAGCATGACAAGTAATTTTATTGTCCAAGGGGACTCCGTTTATAAGTCCGAGGAAATAGTGACCGATACACAAACAGTTTCGATTACTTCATATTATGATCAAGCAACACACATTCGTTTATCGACGGACAAGGAAACCATTCTATCAAATGGAACGGATGTTGCTACCGTGACCGCGAGGCTATATAACTATGAGGGGCAATACCAAGTAGGGAGCAATGATTCTGTTACCTTTTCGATTGATGGAGCAGAACAAACACTCTCTCTAATTGATGGGCAAGTATCTATTGAAGTCACGTCCGATGTAGTTGACGATATTCTCATAACTTGCCATGCTCCAAATGTAAGAATTGGGGAGGTAGTTATCCGTGCCCAAACTTAAAAAAATTGAGAAGAAAGCAAAGGGGTTTCATGTCGGAAAGAGTGACCGTGAGAAGAAGAAAGATTCTCTGAAAGTGAAAGCGAATCCCACAAATAAGGATATAATGGAAATGTTAAATCTAATTTTAGACAAATTAGATGAACGTTAGAAATATTATTGCGTAACTATACTAACACCAAATGTGGTGTATTTTTTATGTCTAGAATGAGGTGAAATAATGGCCGCAATCAATCAAAGTACACTAAACGAGATTTACAAGAAGTCTCAAGCAGGTATTGCAATGTCAGCGCCAACGAAAGAAAAACAAGCCATTTACGATATGTACAAGTCCTCGCCAAAGGTCAAACCAACCAGCGGTGGAATTAACGATTATCAAATGAATGAAATCATCCGTAAAGCTCAATCCGGTATTCAATTAGATAAACCAACAGGCGAAAAGAACGCAATCTACAATGCATACGCAAATGTGAAACCTAAAGAGCCTACTCAAGCAACCAACTACATTGACCAAATTAACGCCATGTTTGAACAACAAAAACAAGCGCAGTTAGCTCAGTTTAATGCTCAACGTGATCGTGCAATTGGACAGATCAATCAACAAAAAGCAGAACTCGCACCTGCTTATGCAGATAAGCGTAACCAAGCAGATGTTGTCAACGCTCAGAATGTCTCCAAACTTCGTGAACTGATGGCAGCTAACGGTTTAACAGCATCTGGTGAGAACGTTACTTCGCAAGTGGCGTTAGGTTCTGCGCGACAAGGGGCATTAAATCAGCTGAACATGCAAGAACAACAACAACGAAATGATTATGATCGTCGTATCTCTGACTTGAATGATCCACGTGAAGTAGAATCATTAATTGCTGCCTTGGAAGCCGATAAATCAAAAGCATTGTTAGAATCTCAACGTTATCAAGACCAAATGAATTACCAACGTGAGAGAGATTCTGTGAATGATGGTTGGAGACAGAATGAGTGGAATTATCAAACTGGACGTGACAATGTCTCAGATAATCGCTGGCAACAGCAATGGGACTATCAGAAGTCTCGTGATACTGTTGGGGATAAACGATGGAATCAAGAGTTTCAGCAGGACAACCAACGTTATGCGCAGGAAAAAGCATGGCGTGAGTATACGTACAAAAATATGTCCGCATCTGAAAAGGCACAAATGGCACAGAATGCTTCTCAATTTGGAGAAGAAATGGCATGGAAAATGTATGCACTTGAGTACCAAGGTGAAGTAGATAAATCTATAGCCCAAACAGAAATGGAGGGCTACATGAACGGTGGAAATTTTCCTAGTGGGACAGGGTTAGGTGCTCTGTCCCAAAAATATGAATCTTCAGGTAATCCTGGTACAGTTGCACGGAATGCAGGGGATATTGGTGGAGCTTCTTACGGGAGTTATCAGCTGACAACTGCATCAGGAAATGCACAAGCTTTTGCGAATAAATATGGTGGCGCACTAAAAGGATTGAAAGCAGGCACAAGCTCATTCGATAATGCTTGGAAACAAGAAGCAGTTAGAAATCCAAGCAAGTTCGCAAATGCACAACATAGCTACATCAAAGCCACTCATTTTGATCCAGTGGTAAAAGCTAATCCATGGATTTTGAAATACCCGAAAGCCGTTCAAGATGCAGTATGGTCCACTGCAGTTCAGCATGGTGTTGGTGGAGCGAAGAACATCTTGAATAAAGTGGCCAGAGTTGGTATGACTCCACAAGCGATGATTAAAGCTATTTACAATGAGCGAGGAAGAAACAATGGATTGGCATATTTCCCTAGTTCCTCAGCGAATATTCGACAAAGCGTGGTGGCAAGATTCCAACGAGAGAAAAACGATGCACTTAGCATGTTGAGAGGATGATAGGAAATGGCAACGAACTTTAATCGAAGTAAATACCAAGATACGTTTGAAAAGCGTTTTGGTAAGGGTTCCTATGATTCAGGCTTAGCAACTGCTCGAGACATCGGTTATACGAAAGCGCGTGCTGAACTTGAAAAGGCAGCATACAACGAACGAGTTCGAGCATTTGAAGCAGAAATGAAGGAACAAAAAAGTGCGCGTGAAAAGGCAGCAAAAGAAGCGAAAAAGAAAAAAGAAGATACTTCTGTCATCGATGAATTAGTGAAGAACAAAAAAGAGAGCAACTCAAACGAGCCGGATAAAGACAAGCTAGATAGTATTTTAGGGTTCCTTCGTGTCGATAAGAATAAACATGCGAAGAAAGATGATGGTAATTTCTTTTTGGACTTAGTGAATGCTGGTAAGCGAGCAGTGAAAGCAGCCAATCCATTTGATGATGTTGGATTTGGAGATGCCATGATGAAAAGCGCAATGGAGTTTGATAAAGAAAAGTCCAAGCAATTTGATTCGGTTGATCGTTTCGCAGGACGTGCTACCAACTCAGCATCGATGGGCATCATGGGCAACTTGGACAAGCGAATGCGAAACGGGGAACTTCCTGACTACCTAACTAAGCGTAAGCTTGGAGAAGGTGGCGGAGTGGACATGTTAGCGGATTTAACTGGTTATCTTGTTCCTGGTGCAGCTATCGCAAGAGGTCTTAAAGGTACGAAGTTAGGTGCAAATACTGCCAAAGATATCTTATCTAAACCACTTACAAAAGAAACTGCCAAGAAACTTGCGAAAGAAACAAGCAAAGAAGGTGCTGCAGTTGGTGCCATTATGTCAGCCATTGAAATTGGTGGGCGTGAAGCACTCAATCCCAACGATACGAACTGGAAACAGAACCTTGCGCAGTTTGGAATCGAAACAGGTGCAGGAGCCGTATTAGATCCACTCGCGACATTAGGATTGTCCAAGCTCGCATCGAAGGTAAAAAAGCCTGAGTTAAGTCCTGCAGCTAAAAAGATATTTGTGGATCCGGTGAAAAAAACCGAACCGAAAGCAGATATTCCTTTCTCCATTAATCCTAACCGTCCAAGTCATGCAGAACTGATGGATGCGTATAATGGAAAAGACGTAAAGAATACATCAGGTATAACTCCTATACAAAGCATGACAAAGAAGAAAGATGCTAAGGGTAAACCTACTGAACAGTTAGAAACGCAGGTTGAGAAGTATGAAAATGATACTGGGCTTTATAAAGAACTTGCAGAAGATGCAGTTCGTAATTCTGAGTTATGGAAAGACAAGCCGGCTGTTTCATATGGAAGAGAGACTTTAGAGCGAAACTTCGAGGATATCGCAAGCGCAGAAGATGCTGCAAAATTAAAAGCATTGTATGTTGAACCAGTGAGACAGAAAGAGACCGAACGAATTAAATTTGTGAATGCACAACGAGATGCAGTAAGAGCGCATGGGATTAAGCCGAAAAGTAAAGATGATAAATTAGTGCAAATGTACGGAGAAAAGAAAATTAGTTTAGATCAACTGAAAGAAGAAACTCCTAACTGGCAAAAAGTTGTCGAAGTATCAAATTGGTATCGTCAAAATTACGATGAGTTAATTGGAAGAGCGAATGCACTCCTGGTTAAAGCAGGCGAAAAGCCAATCGAAATGCGAAAAGACTACTTTCCGCATTACAAAGGAATCGATGAATTCTACAGCGTGTTAAAAAAGTTTGGTTTTGACGTTGAAAATAATAATCTGCCTACAGATATTAACGGTCTTACGGAAAACTTTAAGCCAAACAAAAAATGGTTCTCTGCAGCGATGCAAAGAAAAACTGATGAAACAACTTTTGGTGCAGTTGAAGGATTCGATAGATACCTTGAAGGGATATCTCAGCTTATCTATCACACGGAAAACATTAAAAAGCTACGAGCACTTGAACGTGCTCTTCGAAGTAAACACGAAGGCGAAACACATCTGTCGAATTTAGTTTCAAATCTCAAAGAGCAAGGAAATCTTATGGCTGGAAAAAAAGCTTCAGTAGATCGAATTGTAGAAGAACGATTCGGACGCAAGGTATACAATCTATTAGAAACAGTAAAGCAGCGTACTGGATTGAATATGCTTGGATATAATGTTGGTTCTGCCACAACTGCATTTATTCCTTTGACTCATGCTGCAGCAACTACATCTAAAAAAGCATTTACTAAAGGAATGTTCGATACGCTTACTAACATTGCTCGTAATGATGGTTTTGCGGAGAAATCAGGATTTTTAACTCGGAGATTGGGTTCAAAACCACTAGTATCAAACCTATGGAATAAGGTAGAGAATAATTCAATGTGGATGATGGAAATGGTAGATAAATTCACTTCTCAAACCATAGTTCGCGGTAAATATTACGATTTATTAGACAAAGGATTACCTGAGGAAGAAGCAATGAAAGAGGCAGATGCATGGGCAGGAAGAGTTATTACAGATCGCTCGAAAGGACAACAACCTATTATGTTTGCATCTAAAACACTTGGACCTTTAATGCAGTTCCAAGTTGAAGTAAACAATCAACTGTCATTTTTATTTAAGGATATTCCTCGGAATGCAAAAAATAAAACTCAATTAATGTCACAAATGGCACAAGCCGTTGTTTATGGTATGTTAATAAATGAAGTATATGAAAAAGTCTTGGGAAGACGGCCAGCTTTTGATCCAATAGGAGTGTACTTGGAAGCCTCAGAGAATTATTCGAATGAGGATATGTCTCCAGAGGAAGCATTTGGAAGAACAGCTAAGGATGTTGCAAACCAATTACCTTTCGTCTCTGGATTTACTAACGGGGGACGATACCCAATCAATGCAGCACTACCTAGTATCAACATAGATGATTATTCTCAAGGAAAAACAACCGTAGTAAACGAATTGATGAAACCAGCTAAATATTTAATTGCCCCTGCCGGTGGTGGGCAAGGGTTTAAAATATATGATGGTGTGACAACCTTGCTGGATGAAGGGGTTTATAATGCAGGTGGTAATTTAAAATATCCAGTCGAGCAGAATACAGAGAATGCACTCCGTGCTTCCATTTTAGGAAAAAGCTCTTTACCAGAGACACAAGATTACTATGATAAACCTTTTGGGGAACGGAAAGCATTGGGAAGTAAACAAACTGCACAATTCGAAATAGCGAAAGAAAAGGATGTCGCAAAAGAGTTTTACGAGTATATCCTTGCTAAACGAAAAGCGGAATCAAAAGAGAAAAAAATGAAAGACGCTAATAAAGCGGTAATTGAGATTCAGAAAGATGAAACTTTAACCGATAAAGAACGTAAGAAAAGAATAGATAGAATTTTAGAAGATTTAAATATTGAATAGAAAAGGTGGTATGGTAATGGCAGGGTGGGGGTTCTTAGAAGATATATTTAGTTTTATTGTATTATCTGTAATTGGATTTACTTTATTGGCAACAATAAGTGTGTTTTCTGAAACAAGAACTGGCAAAAAGACTTCCGGATTAGTGGGAAACACTCTGTACCTAATTACTATTCCATATTTTAAGTTTAAATCGCTTTTTTCTTTTGACGGTAAAAGGAGAATAGAAACGATTGTCTCAATTTTTGGGATAATATTTTTATATGTATTAATGTTTTACTTATTTACACTTTAAATCCAAAGCACCTACTCCATCGAGTAAGTGCTTTTTCTAATGAGGAAGTGATCCGATGACCGTTCAAGAAACAACACAAAGCACTGCCATACACGAAATGACAAAGAGCGTGAACGCACTTAATGTGAATTTCGCAAGGGTAGAAGGCAAGATAGATTCTGCACTTGAGCTCAAAAAAGACGTTGGGTCACTAGGCGAGAAAATCGATCTAACAGACGACATTGCCAAAAAAGCACTCAATTGTGCGGAGAATCTTGATAAACAACTGAACGAATTTAAAACATCCATGAAATGGTCCATCGGTATTATCTTCTCGATAATCACACCGTTAGGGCTATTTATTTTGTCGCAAGTCATTAACTAATAGGAGGTCATTCACATGACGGAAAAAACTAGTGCACCATTCGATAAAGGTATGATCATCCGCACCACTCTATTTGCAGTAGCTATGCTAAATCAATTACTTGTCAACCAGGGGTACTCTCCATTACCCTTTGAAGATGAATCAGTGGAGTATGCCTTAACGTCGACTTTGACAGTAGTAACAGGAATTTGGGCATGGTGGAAGAATAACAACGTGACACGTAAAGCACGAAAAGCCGCACAACTTTCTCAAGTGAAGGAGTTGGAGTAAGATGGCCAACTTCATTAAACCATGTGAGGGGAGAATTACATCCCCATTTGGATGGCGCAATCATCCAATTCGCAAAGTAAGGTCTTGGCATCAAGGAGTCGATATTGCACAAAAGGGCAATGTACCAATTCATGCTGCAGCTGATGGAACTGTTATTCGTGTTGGACCACTCGGAACATACGGAAACATAGTTCTGTTGCGACACAACATTCACGGCAAAACATTTGAAACGAATTACGCTCATTTGCGTGATGGATCTATTCAAGTTAAGGTGGGCCAAAAGGTGAAGCAAGGTGAAGTCATTGCATACATGGGTTCAACGGGTTCATCTACTGCACAACACCTTCATTTTGAAATACACGATGGGAAATGGGCTACTGGACAACCAAATGCAGTGGATCCTGAACTCTATATGGCCATTCCAGAAGTTGTGGAACTACAAGAGAAGTTGAACAAGCTGGGAGCATCATTAGAAGTGGATGGCATAAATGGTTCAAATACATCTGCAGCAGTTAAACAATTTCAAAAGGAACATGATCTAGTTGCGGATGGTAAAGCTGGTCCTGTTACTCTTGGAATAATAGCTGAGCTATTAGCAAAACCTAAAACGGTTACTCCAGGTGTTTACAGAATTAAGACCGGAACATTTGGAAGTGCGAAGTCATTTGCAGAAGCGTTGGAAAAACTAAAAGATAAATTCGGGTGGGTTTTGTATGAGGCTGCAGAATCGTTGGAATATAATCCAAGCTATCGAATTTACACAGGAACTTTCAGTACAAAAGAATCTGTGGAAGAAGCGAGAATGAAAATTGAAGAGGCTTTTGGATGGACGACGTATTTAATTGATGAAACTAAATAACTTATAGCCCTGCTCATTGAGTGGGGCTTTTTTATTTTGTCTAGTTTTGTCGAATATCCCAATTTATTAATAGTTAGTGTCATAATAATCAGAAATTAGGAGGGATTATATGACAGCAGAAATAGGGATTTTAAACAGAACAGGTGTAGCTTTGGCGGCCGATAGTGCAGTTACAATTGGATCCAACTTTTCACAAAAGGTTTATAATTCTGCCAACAAATTATTTTCATTATCCAAACAACATCCCGTCGGTATAATGATCTATGGTTCAGCTAATTTTATGGGTGTGCCTTGGGAGATAATCATTAAGGAATTCAGAAAGAGTCTGAAAATGGAAAAATTTGATTCCTTAGAAGAATATTGTACAAAATTTTTCAGCTATATGATCTCAAATGATGTTCTTCTTTCTCAATACTCAGAATATGCTCAGGTTGAACGAGTATTTAGTTCTTACCTGATTGAGCTTTTGAATAATGTAAATGATACTATACACAATCTTTATACAGAAAAGAAAATCACACCTTCAGAATCAAATGTTGAAGAAGTCATTAGTGAAAAAGTAGAAGAATTAATTAGTGTTTTATCCGAAATAGATACTTTGGGAAATTTTAATGATTCATTCATCCAAGATTTTATAAAGGTTCACTCAACTACTATCAATCAAGTTCTTTCCAGAACAATTTTTATTCCACTGTCTGAAGAAACTTTAAAGAAATTTCACGAATTGGCAACATTATTATTCTCAAAAAATGTGTTTTCTGAACTTGTGTCAGGAATTGTAATTGCTGGTTACGGAGAAAAAGAAGTTTTCCCCTCTATGTTTGAATTTGAGACTGAAGGAATGTTCTGCGGGAAATTTAAATTAATTCAAAAAGGTCATACTGTAATAAGTACTGAAGATAAAGAAGGTACTTCCTCTGCTGCGGTTAGGGCTTTTGCCCAAAGCGAAATGGTACAAATGTTTATGCATGGTATTGCACCTAATATGGAAGATATGATATATAATGGTTTATATAGTACCCTTATTGAAATTTATCCGAATGCCATAAAAGAATCTATTATTCCTGAAATTAATGAAGAACAATTCTCTCGACTATCAGAGTTCGGTGAGGATGTTATGGAATCTTTTGTATCAAACCTTGAAGAGATGAAAAATAGCCAGTTCGTTAGACCGATTGTAAATATAGTAGATATACTTCCAAAAGAAGAGTTGGCTGCTATGGCAGAGGCACTGGTAAATTTAACTTCATTTAAAAGGAAAGTTACTATTGATGCCGAAACAGTTGGGGGACCAATTGACGTCGCAGTTATTACAAAAGGTGACGGCTTTATTTGGATAAAAAGAAAACATTATTTCAAACCTGAATTAAACTATCAATATTTTCAAAACATTGGAAAGGGTGAAAGTTGATGAATATTACAACAACTTATGATGTTAAGAAAAAAGGTTATTTCGATTTACCAATTAACAAAGTTGGCTATTTTGAGCAAAAGAAAGAGGAAGAAAATTTAGGTAAGATTTTAGCTGAAAGAATCCGCAAGGAAATTACAATAAAGTTCAATAAATAATATAGAATTTTTAGCACCCTCACCAGGTGCTTTTCTTTTTGTTGCATAAAGAACGTACGTTCGCATATAATAATAGAAAAAGGAGCGAACATAATGCGAGAACAAATCCGGAAGTGCATGCAGCTGAATCAGATTGTCGAGATGATCTATATGGATAGACGTGGTCAAGTGTCAAAACGTCGCGTGAAAGTTATAAAGATGAACTCCACGTCGTTCCAAGCATTCTGCATGACTAAGAACGCTAAGCGTACATTCCTTATCGATAATGTTCTCGCAATCGCTCCTGTAGTGAAAAGGGAAAGTGTAGTGATATGAGAAAGATTAACCGTGCGCAAACACTACAAGGCGATATTAAAGACCGGGGCAATATTAAATGGACTTCATTATTCCTCCCGGAGCACGTAAAGGCGATGCGTGAATGGCAAGAGGATATTGGTAAGGTCGACAAACCTTTGCTGGATGAATTCGATTTGCAAATGCTGCAGGAAGAATTGGAGATCGCTTTGCAAACACAAAAAGAGGTAAGAATAAGAGAATGGAAAGACGGAGTGTTTGTACTTCATCGAGGAGTTATTGTTGGAGCAAATAGTCAGAAACTAACTTACGAAGATCCTTTCGGGAAGCACGATATTTACGCGACAAATTTAATGGAGATTATGTCGTTGGAATGAGAATGCCCCTATAATTAGGGGCATTTTTGTTTGATTATTTTCGATTAAATTCCACCAATTTGCTATCGTAATTATAGTTACGTTAAAATCCTTTAAGATACACTAAAATATTAACAATGACTAGATCGTCTTATATTTCAATTGTTTCTATTAAATTAAGTTACTTTGTGTTATCGTAAAATACGATAAAATAAACACTTAACACAAGAAGCGTTCATGGCTGTTTTGAAAATGGACGAGGAATAGAGTTAGATTCAATCTATTGTAGAAAAATATGCTAAGATGATAGCGAAGCGAAAGAAGGGGGCACATTGTGCTCTCTTTTTTCCGTATGAAAGATTGTTTTGAATATATAGCAGTAAAGGAGGAATGAGTTCGTGAAAGGAATTTACATACACATTCCATTTTGCCATCAAATTTGTCACTATTGTGATTTCAATAAAGTCTTTTTTGACAAACAACCAGTAGATGACTATTTAAAAAGTGTCTTAATTGAAATAGAACATACCTTACGTGAAAACAAGGAACCACAAAACCTTGAATCTGTTTTTCTTGGTGGGGGAACTCCTACCTCTTTAACCGATCAACAGTTGGGCACGTTATTAGCTGGAATTATTAAGTTAGTTCCAAACGCTGCGTCGCTTGAATGGACATCGGAGGCAAATCCTGATGAACTCACAGCCTCTAAATTAGATATATTAGCGAAGTATGGCGTGAACAGATTAAGTATGGGGGTACAAAGCTTTCAACCACATTTACTCCAAAAACTTGGACGAGTTCATCATAATGAGCAAGTTTTTCAAGCGATTTCATATGCGAAGTCCATTGGGCTATCCAATATTAGTATCGATCTGATGTACGGACTTCCAGATCAAACTCTCGAAGAATGGAGAGAAACAATGGAGATTGCACTTTCATTAGACTTGCCACATTATTCCGCATATTCCTTATTAGTTGAACCTAAAACGGTTTTCTATAATTTATTTCGAAAAGGAAAATTGCCTTTACCAGGTCAAGATTTAGAAGCTACTATGTACGCCGAATTAATGCGTTTTATGGAAGAAAATGAACGCTACCAATATGAAATAAGTAATTTCGGAAAGGAAAATTTTCACTCCATTCATAATTCTATATACTGGAGCAATGAATCGTATGCCGGAATTGGAGCGGGGGCACACGGCTATTTAAATGGAAACCGTTATTCGAATATTGGTCCAATCAAAAAATATATTCAAGCAGTACAGTCTACTAACAACGCCATTCATTCGACACATCTTGTCACAAAAGAAGAGTCTATGGAAGAACAGCTATTTCTTGGACTGAGAATGACAAAAGGTGTATCACTCCGAGAATTTTCGGAGAAATATACTGTTTCTCTTGAAGATGTCTTTGGAGAGACGGTAAACGATTTAACAAACAAAGGCTTGCTCGTTCGAGATGGAGATTACATACAAATTCCTCCGAAAGCACGGTTTATAGCGAATGAAATTTTTAGTCGATTTTTACTTTCCTAAATGGAAGTGTTTTGGTTGACAGTGTGTAGTTGATTTGATAATTTATGTATGAGTATTAGCACTCTAAACAAACGAGTGCTAACAGAGGTGATGATGATGTTAACGAATAGACAGTTGCTCATTTTACAAGTTACCGTGGATGACTTTATTCAATCTGCTCAACCTGTTGGATCAAGACAACTTTCGAAGAAAGAAGAAGTTCCGTTTAGTCCAGCGACTATTCGGAATGAAATGGCCGATTTAGAAGAATTAGGGTTTTTAGAGAAAACGCATACTTCTTCTGGTCGTATTCCGTCACAAAAGGGATATCGCTATTATGTGGATCATTTTTTGTCTCCAACAAGTGTTCCAAAATCAGATATTCAACAAATTCAATCGATTTTTGAAGAAAGATTATTGGAAGCGGAACATATTATCCAACGTACAGCGTTGATTTTATCAGAACTGACAAGCTACACGACCATCTTGTTAGGTCCAGATATGAAAAAATATCGGGTAAAGAAATTTTCGATTGTTCCATTGTCCGGGCAATCTGCAGTAGCCATTATCATTTTAGATACAGGGCACGTGGAAAATCGTTTAGTAGAAATTCCGCAAGGTATTGATGCGAGTGATCTGGAGAAAATGGTCAATATTTTAAATGAGCAGCTTACTGGTGTTCACTTACATGAACTCCAACACGTTTTAGAACGAGAAGCACTTTCATTAATGAAAAAGCATATTGGAAGATATGCTGAATTGTACCAATCTTTATCGACAACTCTTGTTAGTCCTAATGAGGAAAAAGTTTACTACGGTGGAAAAACGAATTTACTACAATATCCGGAATTTCATGACCTACAAAAAGCAACCGGACTGTTTACGTTTATGGATCAATTACCTCAAATAACATCAATGTTTTCTGATACGGAAAAAGGGATGCAAATCCGAATAGGTACAGAGAATAATTTACAGGGAATGGAAGACATAAGTGTCGTATCAGCTAAGTATTCCATTGGAGAAGAGCAACAAGGCACCATTGCCATTATTGGTCCTACTCGAATGGACTACAAACGTGCTGTTTCGATACTCGATTTTATGTCGGGAGATTTATCAAGAGAACTAACCAAACTCTTTAAAGGGTTAAATGGATAAAGGAGGAACTTCTTTTGACGAATGAGCATAAAGATGTCAATCATGAGTGTACTACAAGCTCGGAAGAAGAGTTACGTGAAGTAACAACAGCACAAAGTTTGGACGAAGATTCCATGCAAGTAGAAGATGAAACGTCAGAAAGTTCTCAAGGAGAGCAAGAAGAAGTTTCTGAACTGGACTTAGTGAAAGCGCAATTAGAAGAAGAAACAAACAAACATTTACGTTTACGTGCTGATTTTGATAATTACCGAAAACGGGTCAATTTAGATCGTGAAGCGGCAGAGAAATATAAAAATCAGCAAGTATTACATGAATTACTACCAGTTTTAGATAATTTTGAACGCGCCCTTCAAGTGGATGCTACTTCGGAAGATGCAAAAGCCCTTAAAAAAGGGATTGAAATGGTGTACCAGACGCTCCAAGAAGTGACGAAAAATGCTGGACTTGAACCAATTGATGCTGTAGGGCAACATTTCGATGCACACTCTCATCAACCAGTTATGACGGAAAAAGATGAGGAACAAGAAAGTGGAATCGTGTTACAAGAACTTCAAAAAGGGTATCGTTTAAAGGATCGAGTTATTCGACCATCTATGGTAAAAGTAAACGAATAAAAGCGAATAATTAGGAGGAATTTTAGAATGAGTAAAATTATTGGTATTGATTTAGGAACAACAAATTCATGTGTCGCAATTTTAGAAGGTGGAGAACCAAAAGTAATTCCAAATCCAGAAGGAAATCGTACAACACCTTCCGTCGTAGCATTTAAAAATGGAGAACGTCAAGTTGGGGAAGTTGCAAAGCGTCAGTCCATTACAAATCCAAACACCATTCAATCCGTTAAGCGTCACATGGGGACGGATTATAAAGTAAAAGTGGAAGATAAAGAATATACTCCGCAAGAAGTATCTGCAATGATCCTTCAGTATTTAAAAGGATACGCAGAAGATTATTTAGGAGAAAAAGTGACAAAAGCAGTTATTACTGTACCAGCTTACTTTAATGATGCAGAGCGTCAAGCAACAAAAGACGCAGGACGCATTGCAGGACTTGAAGTAGAGCGTATTATTAACGAACCAACTGCTGCTGCACTTGCTTATGGATTAGATAAAATGGATGAAGACCAAACTATTTTGGTATATGACTTAGGAGGAGGTACGTTTGACGTATCCATCTTAGAACTAGGAGATGGAGTATTTGAAGTACGTTCTACTGCAGGTGACAACCGTTTAGGTGGAGATGACTTTGACCAAGTTTTAATGGATTATTTCGTAGCTGAATTCAAAAAAGAAAACGGAATTGACTTATCAAAAGACAAAATGGCAACGCAACGCTTGAAAGATGCAGCTGAAAAAGCGAAAAAAGACTTGTCTGGTGTAACATCGACGCAAGTATCGTTACCATTCATTACAGCTGGAGAAGCTGGACCATTGCATTTAGAAATGACATTAAGTCGTGCAAAATTTGATGAATTAACAGCTTCATTAGTTGAGCGCACTATGGTACCTACTCGCCAAGCTTTAAAAGATGCTGGATTGTCTTCGTCAAATATCGACAAAGTTATTTTAGTAGGTGGTTCTACTCGTATTCCAGCGGTACAAGAAGCGATTAAAAAAGAAACTGGCAAAGAACCTCACCGTGGTGTAAATCCAGATGAAGTTGTTGCAATGGGTGCTGCAGTTCAAGGTGGGGTTTTAACTGGTGATGTGAAAGATGTTGTTTTACTTGACGTAACGCCTTTATCTCTTGGAATCGAAACAATGGGTGGCGTTTTCACTAAATTAATCGAACGTAATACAACGATTCCGACGTCAAAATCGCAAGTCTTCTCAACCGCAGCTGACAATCAGCCGGCAGTAGACATCCACGTGCTTCAAGGGGAACGCCCAATGGCAGTGGATAATAAAACACTAGGTCGCTTCCAATTAGCGGATATCCCACCAGCTCCACGTGGAGTCCCTCAAATTGAAGTATCATTTGATATCGACAAAAATGGTATTGTAAATGTAAAAGCGAAAGACTTAGGTACAGGCAAAGAGCAAAACATTACAATCCAATCAAATACAGCGTTAACCGATGATGAGATTGAACGTATGGTGAAAGAAGCTGAAGCAAATGCGGAAGCGGATAAGGCGAAAAAAGAAGAAGCTGAATTGAAAAATGAAGCGGATCAATTAGTCTTCATGACAGATAAAACGTTAAATGACTTAGGAGATAAAATCTCTGAAGAAGAAAAACAACCAGCTTTAGATGCAAAAGAAGAGTTAAAAACAGCTTTAGAGTCTGGGAAACTTGAAGACATTCGTTCGAAGAAAGATAAGCTGAACGAGTTAGTTCAACAATTATCGATGAAATTATATGAACAAGCTGCCGCTGAACAACAAGCGGAAGGCGGTTCTGAAAACCCGAATGACGATGGAGTAGTAGACGCTGACTTCGAAGAAGTAAACGACGATTCATCGAAATAATTGGAAAAAGTCAAAGTCAGATTTACGGCTTTGACTTTTTCTCTGTTTTTCTTTCACAACAGGTCATGTTAAAATGAAAGTTATGCTATAGGAATACGGGAGTGTGTCAACATGAATAAAAGAGATTATTATGAAGTGCTTGGACTAACTAAAGGCGCGTCAAAAGAAGAAATTAAAAAAGCGTATCGTAAATTATCGAAACAATACCATCCAGATATTAATAAAGATGAGGAAGCAGTAGAAAAATTTAAAGAAATCGCTGAAGCGTACGAAGTGCTAAGTGATGATCAGAAAAAAGCCCAATATGATCAATTTGGCCATGCTGGTGCCAATCAAGGATTTGGCGGCTTCGGTGGTGCAGAAGGCTTCGGATTTGAAGATATATTTAGTTCGTTTTTTGGAGGTGGAGGTAGACGTAGAGATCCGAATGCCCCTCGAAAAGGGGATGATTTACAATACTCCATGAATATTTCCTTTGAAGAAGCCGTATTTGGAAAAGAAACAGAAATTGAAATTCCAAAAGAAGAAGAATGTGATACGTGTCATGGAAGTGGCGCAAAACCAGGTACGTCTCCTGAAACTTGTCACCACTGCCAAGGCTCAGGACAAATAAACGTCACGCAAGACACGCCATTTGGCCGCATGGTAAACCGTCGCACGTGTAACTACTGTCAAGGAACTGGCAAATTGATTAAAGAAAAATGTTCTACATGTCACGGGCAAGGTACCGTTACAAAACGTAAAAAGATAAAAGTTACGATTCCAGCAGGTGTTGATGATGGTCAGCAGCTTCGCGTGTCGGGTCAAGGTGAGCCTGGTAAAAATGGTGGACCAGCGGGAGACTTATATATCGTGTTCCGTGTTCGTGCACATGAGAAATTTGAGCGTGACGGTGACGACATTTATTTAGAATTAAAAATTACGTTCCCTCAAGCAGCGCTAGGTGATGAAATTGAAGTTCCAACTGTGCATGGAAAAGTTAAGTTGAAGATTCCAGGAGGCACGCAATCAGGTACAAAATTCCGCCTAAAAGGGAAAGGTGTAAAAAATGTTCATGGCTATGGTATGGGAGATCAGCACGTCATTGTAAAAGTTGTAACACCAACAAAGCTTTCGGAAAAACAGAGAGAATTGTTACGTCAATACGCAGAAATTAGTGGAGATATTCCGGAAGAGCAAGGCAGTTCTTTGTTCGAAAAAATTAAACGAACAATTAAAGGCGAATAGGAGTTGGCGAGATTGAAGTGGTCAGAATTATCGATTCATACGACAAATGAAGCAATCGAAGCGGTTTCAAATATTTTACACGAAGCTGGTGCGAGTGGAGTAGTAATTGAAGACTCAGAAGACTTTGCAAAAGAACGAGAAGATATGTTTGGAGAAATATATTCTTTGAATCCAAACGATTTTCCAAGCGAAGGGGTTATTTTAAAAGCGTATTTACCAATGACCAGTTTTCTTGGAGATACAGTTGAAGAGATAAAAATGGCCATTAACAATCTTGTCCAATACGATATAAATTTAGGTCAAAACGTTGTCACCATAAGTGAAGTAAATGAGGAAGAGTGGGCAACCGCTTGGAAAAAATACTATCACCCAGTGAAAATATCGGAAAGATTTACAATTGTTCCAACATGGGAAAATTACGAACCCGTTTCCTCAGACGAACTTATTATTGAATTGGATCCGGGGATGGCTTTTGGTACAGGGACACACCCAACTACTGTCATGTGTCTTCAAGCATTGGAGAAAACCGTAAAACCGGGTGACACAGTATTAGATATAGGGACAGGATCAGGTGTTCTTTCCATTGGAGCTGCATTATTACAAGCTAGAGATGTTCAAGCGTTAGATTTAGATGAAGTTGCGGTGCGCTCTGCAAAACTAAATGTAAAATTGAATAAAGTTCAGAACATTGTTTCAGTCATGCAAGGCAATTTAGTCGAAAAAGTGACAGAACAAGTGGACGTAGCAGTCGCAAATATTTTAGCCGAAGTCATTCAATCATTTGTTGATGAAGCATTTAACATAGTTAAACCTGGTGGATATTACATTACATCTGGAATAATTGGGGCGAAAAAAGAAGATGTAAAAGTGTCTCTTATGGAAGCTGGATTCGAAATAAAAGAAGTGATGATGATGGAAGATTGGGTTGCAATTATTTCATCCAAACCTATGGGAGAATAAGGTATGCAACGATATTTCATTGATCATCCATCGGCAACAGATAGGTTTTCAATCGTTGGAGAAGATGCGAAGCACATTTCAAAAGTAATGAGAATGTCCGTTGGAGACCAAATTATCGTGGTTAACAACGGGAACGCTTACAGAACGGAAATTGACTCCCTTGAAGATCGTGTTGTACATGTAAAAACCATTGCAGCTATTCCTTTCTCAAATGAACTTCCAGTTCACGTTACCATTGCGTGTGGCTTACCAAAAGGAGATAAGCTCGAACTTATTACACAAAAGGCGACCGAGCTAGGCGTTTCGGAAATAATCCCTTTTCAAGCGGAGCGTTCAATTGTAAAATGGGAACCATCTAAATCAACCAAGAAATTAGAGCGCTTGAATCGGATCGCGAAAGAAGCGGCAGAACAATCGCATCGGACTGTCATTCCTACTATCCAAAACGTTCAATCTTTTGGATCTCTTCTAAATCGAGAGGGAAATGATCATCATCTATTTTTTGCATATGAAGAGCAAGCAAAGCGAACAGATAGAACGAGCTTCTCGGAGCATTTGAGAACAATCGATTTCGGTCAATCTATTTTCATTGCCTTTGGTCCTGAAGGCGGTTTTTCGCCGAATGAAGCACAACAATTTATAGCAGCAGGATTTAAACCTATTGCGCTAGGACCTAGAATTCTACGAACAGAAACCGCACCTTTATATGTGCTTTCTGCGATTTCTTATCAATTTGAATGAAAGAGGTGATTACCTTGGCAACAGTTGCATTTCATACATTGGGCTGTAAAGTAAATCACTATGAAACAGAAGCGATTTGGCAATTGTTTCAAGAGGCTGGATACACGCGTGAAGAGTTTGATCATCAATCAGATGTTTACGTAATCAATACGTGTACCGTGACAAACACAGGTGATAAAAAAAGTAGACAAGTTATCCGTCGTGCAGTCCGTCAAAATCCTGACGCGGTTATTTGTGTTACTGGATGTTATGCCCAAACTTCTCCGGCTGAAATCATGGCTATTCCCGGTGTCGACATTGTGGTTGGTACGCAAGATCGAACGAAATTAATCGGCTACATTGAACAATACAAAATGGAGCGTCAACCAATAAATGCAGTCGGTAATATTATGAAAAACCGTGTATATGAAGAATTAGATGTTCCAGCCTTTACGGATCGAACGCGTGCGTCTTTGAAAATTCAAGAAGGATGTAATAACTTTTGCACATTTTGCATCATTCCATGGGCTAGAGGTTTAATGCGCTCACGTGATCCAAAAGAAGTCGTTCGACAAGCACAGCAATTGGTCGATGCTGGATATTTAGAAATTGTTCTAACTGGCATTCACACAGGTGGGTATGGAGAAGATTTAAAAGACTATAATTTGGCGCAGTTATTACGTGATATTGAATCACAAGTTCACGGTTTGAAACGCTTACGAATTAGCTCCATCGAAGCTAGTCAAATTACGGACGAAGTAATTCAAGTTATAAAAGAAAGTACAACAATCGTCCGTCATTTACATATTCCGATACAATCAGGATCTAATACTGTATTGAAACGCATGCGTCGTAAATACACAATGGAATTTTTTGCGGAACGATTAGAAAGATTGAAAGAAATTCTACCAGGGCTTGCGATCACTTCAGACGTCATTGTCGGTTTTCCTGGAGAAACGGAAGAGGAATTTATGGAGACTTATAATTTTATTCGTCACCACGGATTTTCTGAATTACACGTTTTTCCTTATTCGAAACGTACTGGTACTCCAGCTGCCCGTATGGAAGACCAAGTAGAGGAAGAAGTAAAAAATGATCGTGTTCATCGATTGATCGAACTAAATAATCAATTGGCGAAAGAATATGCTTCTCGTTTTGATGGTGAAGTTCTCGAAATCATACCTGAAGAAATGTATAAAGAAGAGCCGAATAAAGGGTTGTATGTAGGATATACCGATAATTATTTGAAAGTAGTCATTCCGGCGACAGAAGAAATGGTTGGGAAATTAGTAAAAGTAAAAATTGATCAAGCAGGATACCCTATTAACTACGGTCAATTTGTACGAGTAATCGATGATACTAAAGCAGTTCCTGTATAGATAAATATCTGGTATGATGAAGAGGTACGTACAACTGTTGAGAGGAAGTAGAATATGACAAAAAATATAGCATCTTTAATAGATCATACTTTATTAAAACCGGAATCTGTTCAATCTCAAGTGGAACAATTATGCGCGGAAGCGAAAGAATACAAATTCGCATCTGTATGTGTGAATCCAACTTGGGTCAAACTTAGTGCTGATTTGTTATCAGGAGCAGACGTAGACGTTTGTACGGTTATTGGATTTCCATTAGGGGCAAATACTCCTGCCGTGAAAGCATTTGAAACGACTGATGCTATTCAAAATGGAGCGACTGAAATTGATATGGTATTAAACGTCAGCGCGATGAAATCAGGAGATTTGGATTTAGTTAAACGTGACATCGAAGCGGTTGTTCAAGCTGCGAAAGGTAAAGCACTTGTGAAAGTAATTCTTGAAACTTGTCTCTTGACGAAAGAAGAAATTACTAAAGCATGCGAACTTTCAAAAGCTGCAGGTGCAGATTTCGTCAAAACTTCTACAGGTTTCTCTACTGGAGGAGCAACTGTTGAGGACGTGAAATTGATGCGTGAAACAGTCGGACCGAATCTAGGTGTGAAAGCTTCTGGAGGCGTTCGCAGCTTGGAGGATGTAAACAAAATGGTGGAAGCTGGAGCTACTCGAATAGGAGCTAGTTCAGGCGTTCAAATTATGCAAGGTTTAACTTCTAACTCAGACTATTAATTCTATTAAACGTATTGACCGCTAAACATTTTTACGTTATAATTTTCTAGTACATGGCAATTGGTCATGTTTTATGAGTGTTCGGAGGGAGGGAAAGAGAGATGTCAAAAACTGTCGTTCGCAAAAACGAATCGCTTGAAGATGCTCTTCGACGCTTCAAACGCACTGTTTCCAAAAGTGGAACAATACAAGAGGTAAGAAAACGTGAGTTTTACGAAAAACCAAGTGTAAAGCGTAAAAAGAAATCAGAAGCTGCGCGTAAACGTAAATGGTAATCGCATATAAACGAACAATGTAAGCTGGGAAATATTTCCCGGCTTATTTTTTTTGTCACAGATGAATAGTTGTGTAGCAGAACCAGCAAGCTATAATTCTAGATACCCCTCCATTTTTTCAAGTGGACGAAATCTCTGCCAAAGAATCGTTCCTATGTGGCGGAAATATTAAGGGAATAAAACGTAAAGATCGCCTTAGATGAAAAATACTATACACATAAAATTTGGACCGCATTGTTACCAGAAGCGCTTGCAACTTTTTCTTTGCCACAAATTTACCGTAAAATTTAGCGTTGTCTTATGAGACAATTTCGTTACTACAAGAAAGATTCTTAAAATGAGTCAATGAAAAGAGTGTTTTCATCGAACGATAATTATTAAAAAATTGAAACTTTTAATCTACATAATCCGTATATACTGTATACATATCGCTAGAAGGGATGTGGTTCAATGGATACGTTACTTTCACCTACTTATTTTGAGTGGGTTACGCATCCAGTAGTTGTCGTTCTCCTATTGACAATCGCGAGCATTTGTTTGACATTAGAACTTTTTTCCCCAGGTTTAGGCATACCAGGAGTAATTGGTTTTTCTGCTTTACTACTATTTTATGTTGGACATGTCGCTACTGGTCACGCAAGCTGGCAAGTCATTATTCTCTTTCTATTAGGCCTGTTTTTATTATTTGCGGAGTTATTCCTACCGGGTGCTATCGCAGGTATAATGGGAATAGGATTAATAATTGTAAGTATATTATTTGCTGGAGCAAGTTTAACGGTTATGACAATTGCCGTGTTAATTGCGCTTGTTGCAGCAATTTTAGGAATGGTGATTATGGTGAAGCTTTTCGGGAAAAACGTGAAATTATTTAACAAAATTATTTTAAATGATGCGACAACGACGGATGCAGGGTATGTCTCAAATATTAATCGCCTAGAATTAATAGGGGAGACTGCTATTGCAATCACTGGATTGAGACCTTCTGGTACTATTATGTGGAACAATGAAAGAATCGATGCAGTTTCAGAAGGAAATTTCATCGAAAAAGGTAGGTCAGTAAAAATACTGAAAGTGGAAGGTTCACGAATTGTTGTACGTGAACTGACGAAAAAGGAGGAAGAAGAATGATTGCTGGTATTACATCAGGTACAGTATTGCTTATACTAGGAATAATTGCTGGCTTTATTGTCTTAACAATTTTCCTAACATTTGTGCCAATTGCATTGTGGATCTCTGCTCTTGCGGCTGGAGTAAGGGTAAGCATTTTTACTTTAGTTGGAATGCGTTTACGAAGAGTTATTCCTTCTAGAATTATTAACCCTTTAATTAAAGCGCATAAGGCGGGTTTACAAGTACAAATCAATCAGTTAGAGAGTCATTATTTAGCAGGTGGTAATGTAGACCGTGTTGTTAATGCTTTAATTGCTGCACACCGAGCGAATATTGAACTAACATTTGAACGAGCAGCTGCAATTGATTTAGCTGGACGTGACGTTTTAGAAGCAGTTCAAATGTCCGTTAATCCAAAAGTTATTGAAACACCATTTATTGCTGGTGTGGCGATGGATGGAATTGAAGTGAAAGCGAAAGCACGTATTACTGTTCGTGCGAACATTGATCGATTAGTAGGGGGAGCGGGCGAAGAGACGATTGTAGCTCGAGTTGGTGAAGGGATTGTTAGTACAATCGGTTCTAGCACAAATCATAAAAAAGTATTAGAAAATCCTGATATGATTTCACAAACGGTTCTTTCTAAAGGCTTAGATTCAGGTACAGCATTTGAAATTCTCTCGATAGACATTGCAGATGTTGACATCGGTAAAAATATTGGTGCAGAACTTCAAACGGAGCAAGCAGAAGCAGATAAAAAGATTGCGCAAGCGAAGGCGGAAGAACGCCGTGCGATGGCAGTTGCAACAGAACAAGAAATGAAAGCTCGAGTTCAAGAAATGAGAGCAAAAGTTGTTGGTGCAGAAGCAGAGGTTCCACTTGCAATGGCGGAAGCATTACGAGAAGGTAACATTGGAATAATGGATTATATGAATTACAAAAATGTTCAAGCGGATACAGGAATGCGTGATTCTATTTCTAAAATTGGTTCTGAGAAAACAACGAATGACGATAAACAAATTTAAAGGAGGGGATTACTAGTGGAAGGATTAATTTTTGTCATTATCGCGGCAATTATTGGTATTGTATCGAATGCAAAAAAAGGCGAATCTTCTACTAGTAAGACGAAACCTTTTGCCAATAAACCTCTTTCTAAAAACACCGTAAGTGACTTAGAAGATTATGTGAAGGATTTTTATGAAGATACATTTGGTGAATCGAAATCGCAAGTGAACAAACCTTCCCCAGTGAAGGAAAAAAAGGTCCAGCCATCAGAAGTTGGTCGCAAAGAGAGAAGTCAAGAAGCTCGGACAGAACGACGCGGAAGACTTTCTCTTCACCAAGAAAGCGAAACGAAATCACCGACAGTAAAACCGAAAAATTCTATTATTCCTAGTACGAAAGAAGAAATTATTCAAGGAATCATTTTTTCAGAAATACTGAGCAAGCCAAAATCAAAACGATCCTAGCATGTACTCCTTTTTCTTGTCATAAGATGAGAAAAAGGGGTTTTTTTAATGGTGAAAAATCTAATACGATTTCCTTCCATTGTACATCTTGAAAATTTTCAGGATATTTCTTTACAAGGTAATATTCAATTGCTGGATGTTGGATCTACACATTGCAAGGTTTTAGTTGATGACGGAGTAATTTCCATTGAAGCGGAGCAAGTGATGGTATCTAGCTGGAAGGATGATACGATGCTCATTAAAGCATCTCAGTTAAAAAAAATACATATGTGGATGGAAGAAAGCTTGTGATAGTAAAGAAAATTCAAAATAACTATAGAATCACTTTCCATTCATCCTATGGAAGGAAACATTTGCAAACATTTCATGAACACAAAATTCCGATTCGTCGTGTTCATATTGCGAATGAAACCATTCACTTTGTTGTCTCGTCTAATGATTACCTAAAAGTAAAAGAATATTTCCATCGACATCATATCACCTTTCAATCAGAAATTATTCCGAAATGGAATTTTCTTCATGTTAGCATTCCTCATCAGCTTGGTTCGTTACTGTTTATCAGTTTGCCTATTATATTTTCGTTGTTTCTATGGGAGATAGAAATAGTAGATGAAGAGTTAGAAAGAAAAGAGGAAATCAGTCAACTATTATCCCAACTCCCGATTAAACAAGGACAACCGTTAACAAATGTACCGAAAGACGATGTTGTGCGTAGAACAATATTATCCAAACATACGGATATCGCCTGGATTCACTTATTTCGTGATGGGGGTAAACTTACGATTCGTATACAATCTTCCCCAGACCCAATTATTACGGCCAATCGTCCTGCAAAACCGAGTGATTTAGTGGCACAAAGAAAGGCGATCGTCTCTTCCTTTAAGTTAAGCAGTGGAGAACGTGTCGTTTCCATGCATGATTCTGTTTCAAAAGGTGAATTATTAGTAAAAGGAACGATTGAAACCCCTGATGGTCCAGCGGTTATTGGGGCAGAAGGAAGTGTATTAGGAGAGTTTTGGATCGAACGATCATTTTCTCTATCAACTAAGCAAAAAATAGTTTCACGAGATCGTTATCTGAATGAAATACTTTTACCGATTATTGCTAAAAATACCATCATGAGCTTAAGTAGCGATGGTGAAATTATACAGGAAAAGGTTTTACACATAGAATGGACAAATGATACAGTTAAAGGAAAGATATTATACTTAGTGAAAGATCGTATTTCATCTTACCGAATTATCTCACAAGGAGACTGACAATGACTGATCAAAACTACACGGAATTACATTTAGAAGATCCAAATGACACGATACAACTAGTCGGTATTTCGGATGCAAATACAACTTTAATTGAAGAAGCTTTTCACGTCCAACTAGTAACAAGAGGCGAAACCATTCGTATTGTTGGGGAAGAAGAAAACCGTTTGACGGCAAAACAAATATTGCTTCAATTAATTCGAGTTATTCGTCGAGGAATACAAATTAACCAACGAGATGTCAGTTCAGCAGTGGAAATGGCTCAAAATGGAACCATTGAATATTTTGCAGAACTCTATGATGAAGAAATTGCCCGTACGACAAAAGGAAAAGCAATACGAGCGAAAACAATTGGTCAGCGAGAATATATTCAAGCCATCCGAAAACACGATTTGGTTTTTGGGATTGGACCTGCTGGTACTGGGAAAACGTATTTAGCGGTTGTATTAGCAACGCAAGCATTAAAAAATGGTGCTGTAAAACGTATTATTTTAACTCGCCCTGCTGTAGAAGCTGGGGAAAGTCTTGGATTTTTACCAGGAGATTTAAAGGAAAAAGTTGATCCTTATTTACGTCCTTTATATGATGCATTGCATGATGTTTTAGGTGCAGAGCAAACGGAACGATTAATTGAACGAGGAACAATTGAGATCGCTCCTTTAGCGTACATGAGAGGAAGAACATTGGACGATGCTTTTGTTATATTGGATGAAGCGCAAAATACAACGAAAGCACAAATGAAGATGTTTTTAACTCGTTTAGGATTTGGTTCGAAAATGGTCATTACTGGTGATAAAACGCAAATTGATTTGCCAAAAGGGGCAGAGTCTGGATTAAAAGTAGCTGAGTCCATTTTAGGAAATGTATCCGATATTCATTTCCAATACTTAGAATCAGCAGATGTCGTTCGACATCCTTTAGTCGGGAAAATTATACAAGCATATGAAGCGCAGCGGTCTGAATAGAACCGCTGTTTTTTCACAAGGAGGTCGACAAAAGCCTTGACAACTAAGCTACCAAATTCGAAGAAGTTTACTCAATCTTCTCTATTCCCAATAATCATTCTTTTTGTCCTAGGTGCTTTTTTATATGGCATTCTATTTACGAATGTGCAAACAGAACAATTTGATATTAAAGCCCTACAACTTTCGAAAGAGACTATACGTGCAGCTAAAACAGTGGAAGATCCTGTGAAAACCGTACAAGAAAAAGAACGAGCTGCTGATGAAGTCGAACCTGTTTACGTATTTGACGAGGATATTGCATCGAATCAATCTGCTTATTTACGGTCATTATTCGAATATGTGCAAGATGCAAAAGTTTCTACAGAGTTTGGAACCGAGAATGAAAAGCTTGAATTTTTAATGAGTAATGTAAACAAACTGGATGAGAATCCAATCTCCTCGGGCTTAACGAAAGAAGATTTACAACAGTTGTTGGAGCTTTCCGAGAGTGAACTTATTACAATGAAAAATGAATTTTCCGATATGGTTTATGCTGCGTTAGATCAACCTTTAATGGAATCAGATAGTTTCGATACAGAGAAGGAGTTAGTAGATTCTGTTAAAGCGAAAAACGAATTCTCTTCAAGCTTAGAATCGACACTCTCAAAATTGATTGAAGGTAGTATTATTCCTACAGAAAATTTCGATGAAGAACAAACAAAAGCAAATAAGCAAGCGGCGATCGATAAAGTGGAGCCAACGAAAATTTTACAAGGACAAGTGTTAGTGCAAGAAGGGGAGTTAATTGATCGAGAAACGTATCGTCAATTAGAATTGCTAGGAATGTTAACGAACCAAGTATCCATGAAGCCGTATATCGGATTGGGTCTCTTTGTATTGTTACTTATTTCGTTTATGTATATGCAATATGTCGTCATGCCGGAGGAGAACTATAGAAATAGAAATCTCTTCATCAGTGCCATCGTATTATTAATTGGTGTAGGACTAATGAAATTACTAAGTGTTCTTTCACACAATTTCGATGTACGAGTTGCTTTTTTATTTCCTACCGCTTTAGTTCCAATGTTATTACTTCATTTATTGTCCGATAAATTTGCGATCTTAATGACAATTCTATCTGCTGCAGCTGCTGGGATCATTTTTCAAGAATCCTACGCATCTATTTTGCAAATGGATATCGCACTTTATTTGTTATTTGGTGGCATTGCATCTATGTATTGGAGCTTGAAAAAAGGGACTTCATCCACTATTTTGAGAACTAGCATGGTGGTAACAATCGTGAATATTGTTTTTGTGACGTTCTACTTGCTAATGAGTTCAAGCAGTTTTGGTTGGTCGGAATGGGCATTTTATCTTGTCGCAGCAATTGCTTCAGGATTTCTCTCAGGAGCACTTACTATCGGCCTGCTACCTTTTTTTGAAACGGTATTTGGAATACTTTCTCCAATGAAGCTGATCGAGTTATCAAATCCAAATCATCCACTCTTGAAAAAAATTTTAGTAGAGACACCAGGAACATATCATCATAGTGTGATGGTGGCGAATTTAGCGGATGCAGCTTGCGAAGCGGTAAGTGCGAACGGATTATTAGCTAGAGTCGGTGCATACTATCATGACATTGGCAAAACAATACGACCAAGATTTTTTATTGAAAATCAAATGGGTGAACTCAATCCACATGATGCGATTTCACCTGAAAAAAGTCGTGATATTATTTTGGCGCATGCAGTGGATGGTGCCAAAATTTTAACTAAACATAAAATGCCAGACGAGATAATTGCTATAGCAAATGAGCATCATGGGACATCCTTACTAAAATACTTTTTTCATAAAGCAAAAGAAGAAGGAAAAGATGTGTCTGAAGCAGAATTTCGTTATGACGGACCGAGACCTAAAACAAGAGAAGCAGCCATCGTGATGGTGGCGGATAGTGTAGAAGCGGCTGTAAGATCGATGAAAAGTCCTTCTCCTGAAAAGATTGAAGGTTTAGTTCAAAAAATTGTGCAAGATAAATTACAAGATGGACAATTTGATGATTGTCCCCTGACATTAAGTGAAATTCACACGGTAGAAAGAGTAATTTGCGAAACATTACATGGAATTTTCCATTCACGCATTGAATATCCCAAATAACGGAGGAAATTATGACAATTGAGATCGATTTTATCGAAGAGCTTGAAATAGCAGAAGAAACCAAACATCTTGTAAGCAAAGTGATTACACACGCAGCAGTGCAAGAGGGGATAAAGGAATTAGCCGAATTGTCGGTGACATTTACGTCAAATGCAGGTATTCAAAAAATTAACGCTGAATATCGAGGGAAAGATAGTGCAACAGATGTTATTTCTTTTGCGATGGAAGAAGGCGACACAATGCCTATACAGGGAATGACTGATATACCTCGAATTTTAGGCGATATCATTATATCTACCGAACGAGCAGTAGAACAAGCAGCAGAATATGGGCATAGCTCAAAACGCGAAATTGCCTTTCTAGCATTACATGGATTTTTACATCTTCTCGGGTATGACCATATGACGGAACAAGAAGAAAAAGTAATGACACGACGTCAAGAGGAAATACTCGAGTCATTAGGGCTTACACGAGATGTGGAGTAAGAAATTTTGGCACGGATTTCACTATGCTTTTGAGGGATTCATTCATGCAGTAAAAACAGAACGAAATTTCCGATTTCATCTAGTCAGTGCTCTTATCGTACTAGTTGTATCTTGGTGGCTTCGTATCTCTTTTTTTGAATGGATAATTGTTATTCTACTGATCACCGGAGTACTGGTATTAGAATTGCTAAACACAGTGTTGGAACGAGTTGTTAATTTAATTATGCCAACCCAGCATCCTCTGGCAAAACAAGCAAAGGATGTCAGTGCCGCTGCAGTCTTTGTATTTGCACTGGCAAGTGCTATAATCGGATTACTCATCTTTTTACCGAAGATTAGTACAATGATAAATTGAGGTGTCTATATTGAAAAAAGAACAACTAATAGAAGAATCTAAAATAGCACGAAAAAATGCATATGTTCCTTATTCACATTTCCAAGTTGGTGCAGCATTATTAACAACCGAAGGAGAAGTGTATCACGGATGTAATATTGAAAATGCTGGTTATTCCATGACAAATTGCGCAGAGAGAACTGCCTTTTTTAAAGCAGTATCTGAGGGCAAAAAGTCATTTGCAGCATTAAGTGTAGTAGCTGACACAAAAGGACCTGTTTCTCCTTGTGGCGCTTGCCGTCAAGTAATGGCGGAGTTTTGTTCACCTGATATGCCTGTATACTTAACAAATTTACATGGAGATGTTCAAGAAACAACAGTTGCAGAGTTGTTACCTGGAGCTTTTTCACCGGAGGATTTACATCATGCTGGAGAATAAACCAGGATACAAATCAGGATTTGTTGCAATTATTGGACGTCCGAATGCTGGGAAATCCACTTTTTTAAACCGAGTTGTCGGCCAAAAAATTGCGATTATGAGTGATAAACCACAAACAACACGAAATAAAGTGCAAGGCGTGTATACAACTGATGAAGCACAAATCGTCTTTATAGATACTCCAGGAATTAATGAGCCAAGGCACAAACTTGGTGACTTTATGCTGAAAGTTGCAAAAAATACACTTCGTGGTGTAGATGCGATTATCTTAATGGTGGATTCTACGGATCGAATTGGTAAGCAGGATCGATATATTCTAGATATGTTAGAAGGTACGGAAACACCCGTTTATCTTGTGATGAATAAAATTGATTTAATTCATCCCGATAAGTTAGTGAGTGTAATGGAAAGCTTTCAAGCAGAATTCTCTTTTGCGGGTGTTATTCCGATTTCTGCGCTTGAGGGAAACAACATGGAAAAATTGTTAGTAACGCTGACCAACCAGTTACCGGAAGGACCACAATATTATCCCGCTGATCAAGTAACAGATCATCCAGAACGGTTTATTATTTCGGAACTTATTCGTGAAAAAATACTACATCTTACACATGAAGAAATACCGCATTCAATTGCTGTTGTTATTGAAAAAATTAAACGCGATGAAGATAACAATAAAATTCGTGTGAGTGCGACGATTATGGTGGAGAGAGAATCTCAAAAAGGCATCGTAATTGGAAAAAAAGGTGCACTACTCAAAGAGGTGGGAATTCGAGCTCGAAAAGACATCGAAATGCTGCTGGGGTCCAGTGTCTTTTTAGAAATGTGGGTAAAAGTCCAAAAAGATTGGCGCAATAAATCGACGCATTTACGTGACTTTGGATTCCGCGAAGACGAATATTAATCGTCTAAAGGGGTGAGAGGAAATGCTCCATCGAATCGAAGGTATCGTCATTAAAACACGAGATTACGGAGAAACAAATAAAATTGTCACGGTGTATACGAAAGAAAATGGAAAAATAACTGCTATGGCTAGAGGGGCAAAAAAAGCTGCGAGTAGATTGTCTGCAATCACTCAATTGTTTTCATATGGATCATTTCTAATTCAAAAAGGAAGTGGAATGGGAACTATTCAGCAAGGCGAACTACTTGAATCGTATCGATTCCTTCGAGAAGACTTTGAAGCAACGGCTTATGCAAGTTATATTGTCGAAATTATGGACCGTTTAACCGAAGAAGAGCGGCCATCAGACGGAATTTATCATTTATTACTGCAAGCTCTACACGCTATTTCAGAGAAGTACGACCCTGAAGCGATTGCGTTATTCGTCGAGTGGAAGATGCTTCAAGTAGCGGGAATATATCCGATGATGACCAAATGCACCAATTGTGGAGCTTCTGAAGGGGAATTTGCGTTTTCTTTTCAACAAATTGGCTTATTATGTCATCGCTGTTTCGAAGTAGATCCGTATATTATTCGATTAACTCCTACTCAATTAAAACTAATACGTTTATTCATGGAAGTACCAATTGAGCAAGTAGGAAAACTTGAAATTAAAAAAGAAACAAAACAATTTATAAAAAAAATCGTTCGAACGATTTACGACGAACAAACTGGCCTACGATTAAAAAGCCGAAAATTTCTCGATCAAATTGATCGAACTCCTGATTGGTTCAGTCAGACAAAAGCCAGCCCGTCAAAAGAAGAGAAGCCAGATTCCCCATAGTTGGGAATCTGGCTTTTTCTTAAAATTCAAGATGTTTTTCAATGTAAGCAGCTACAACATGAATTGGCATACGAACTTGTTCCATGGAATCACGATGTCTTACCGTTACTTGATTGTCTTCTTGTGAATCAAAATCGTACGTAATACAGAAAGGCGTACCAATTTCATCTTGACGACGATAGCGTTTTCCAATAGATTGTGACTCATCGAAATCTACCATGAATTTTTTACTTAAGTCGGTAAAAATGCTACTTGCATTTTCGGAAAGCTTTTTAGATAGCGGCAAGATCGCAACTTTATACGGTGCAATAGCAGGGTGGAAACGCAATACGGTACGCTTGTCATCACCTTCTAGTTGTTCCTCGTCATATGCGTCACATAAAAAAGCGAGTGTTACACGATCCGCTCCCAGAGATGGTTCAATACAATACGGCACATAGCGTTCATTTGTCACTGTATCAATATATTCAAAATCTTCTCCAGAATGCTCCATATGTCGTTTTAAGTCAAAGTCAGTACGATCTGCAATACCCCATAGTTCTCCCCAACCGAATGGGAATTTATATTCTACATCTGTTGTAGCGTTGGAGTAATGGGATAATTCATCCTCATCGTGATCACGCAAACGCATATTTGACTCACTCATGTGCAAAGAAAGTAACCAGTTTTTACAAAAATCTCTCCAATATTGGAACCACTTTAAGTCTTCACCAGGTTTGCAAAAGAATTCAAGTTCCATTTGTTCAAATTCTCGCGTACGGAATGTGAAGTTCCCAGGAGTGATTTCGTTTCGAAAGCTTTTTCCAATTTGCGCAATACCAAATGGCATTTTTTTTCTCATGGATCGCTGAACATTTTTAAAATTAACGAAAATACCTTGAGCAGTCTCAGGTCGTAAATAAATATCGTTTGAAGAAGACTCTGTTACACCTTGGGATGTTTTAAACATTAGATTAAACTGACGAATACCCGTAAAATCTTGAGCACCACATTCTGAACATTTGATATCATGCTCGACGATGAGTTTCTCCATTTCTTCAAATGGAAGTCCATCTACAATCATTTCAATTCCTTTTGCGTCTAAAGCATCTTCGATAATTTTATCTGCACGATGTCTAGCTTTACAAGATTTACAATCGATCATAGGGTCATTAAAATTTCCTATATGACCTGAAGCTTTCCAAACAGAAGGGTTCATTAAGATAGCAGCATCTAATCCCACATTATATGGTGATTCTTGGACGAATTTTTTCCACCATGCTTTTTTGATATTATTTTTCAGTTCAATTCCCAGCGGACCATAATCCCATGTATTTGCAAGGCCTCCATAAATGTCAGAGCCAGGAAATACAAATCCACGATGTTTAGCTAGACTTACGATTTGTTCCATTGAAGTCATTCCAATTCCTCCTCGAAAAAAAATAGTACTCGTCTCCGGACGAGTGAACGCCCGGGGACGAATACTATGTATCCGCGGTTCCACCCCGATTGGTAATAAAATTATTACCCTCTTTTCAAAAATAACTCCCAGGGGCCGTTTCACGATTGTCGCAGACTTTCACTATCTCTGCTCGCTTATTGGTAATCGCTACTATATTCCTGTTCATAGTCATTTATATTGTCTATAATCGTATCACGCAAAGGAAGTCTTCGCAATGCATATCTAAATAGGTTATAATATTGAACGATGAGTATAACACTTTTAACAGGCGGTGAGTCAGATCGAGCTCAACAAGCGTCAGGAGGAAATTCTCTCCATAGTCAAAGGAAACGGGCCAATAACTGGCGAACAAATAGCGGAAAGACTTCATTTGACGCGTGCTACTTTGCGCCCAGACTTAGCCATACTTACAATGGCAGGTTATTTAGATGCACGTCCGAGAGTAGGGTATTTCTTTAGTGGAAAAAAAACAGCACAAGCTGTTACCGATAATATGATGAGTTTGCGAGTGCGAGACTTTCAATCGATTCCAGTAGTAGTGGAAGAGAATGTTTCCGTATATGATGCAATTTGTCAGATGTTTTTAGAAGATGTTGGAACTTTATTTGTTGTCGATAAAAACAAACTATTAACAGGTGTTCTCTCGAGAAAAGATTTATTGCGTACTAGTTTAGGAAAACAAGATTTAAATAAAATGCCCGTTCATATCATGATGACTAGGATGCCCAATATCACGTATTGCATGAAAAATGATTTGCTTATACAAGCAGCAAAAAAATTAATAGACAAGCAAATCGATGCACTACCTGTCGTCTTAGAACAAGCGAATGGATTGGAAGTCATTGGACGGTTAACAAAAACAAATATTACAAGTGCGTTTTTGTCACTTGCAGAAAATCATGATATTTGAGGTGGCAAAATGAAAAAATTAACGATTTATATTATGTCAGATTCTGTTGGTGAAACAGGAGAACTAGTTGCAAAAGCCGCAGTAAGTCAATATAGACCTGGTTTGCACGAAACCAATTTAAAACGCTTTCCTCATATTGATACGAAAGATCAGATTCGTGAAATAGTAGAATTGGCTCGACAAAATCAGGCGATGATTGTTTATACGCTTGTGCAAAAAGAATTGCGGACTTACTTAAAAGAGTTATGTGAGAACGTAAATATACCTCAAATCGATTTAATGGGACCTATGATGGAAGCATTAGAGGAGAAACTAGACGAGATACCTTTCGAGGAACCTGGTTTAGTAAGGAAATTAGATGATGACTATTTTCAAAAGATCGAAGCGGTAGAATTCGCGGTTAAATATGATGATGGAAGGGACCCTAGAGGACTCCTTCTAGCGGATATTGTGTTAGTAGGTGTATCGAGAACATCTAAAACACCACTATCACAATATTTAGCCCACAAACGATATAAAGTGGCAAATGTACCGCTAGTACCAGAAGTAGAGCCTCCAGAAGAATTATTTTTGGTAGATCCTGCTAAATGTTTTGGTCTAATTATTACTCCTGAAAAATTGAACAATATACGAAAAGAACGATTGATTGCACTAGGGCTTAATGATGATGCAAATTACGCCAAACTTGAAAGAATCTCCAGCGAAATTGAGCATTTCAACCGTGTCGTTGAAAAAATTGGGTGTGAGGTTGTCGATGTGACAAATCGTGCTGTAGAAGAAACTGCGAATGTGATTTTAAGTAAATTACATGCATAAATCTTCGAATAAGATTATCTAAGCTGTAGACAGATTCATGAAGAATGAATTTGTCTACAGTTTTTTCCTCTCGTACTTTTAATGGGATCTGCAAGCCTTCCAGCCACTATTATGGTGGATTATATCCTCTATTACCTACATGTTTTTTCTTTTAAAAATGTCACCATATCTTTATAATCTTTTTACCATTTTTTACGCAGCTAACAATAAACTCAGTTTTCTCTTTTTCTAAAAGTTCCATCATAAAAATAGATGTATATTTAGTGAATTAAATACTAGCTTAATTTCTTCATAGGTTTTATAATAAAATATTGTGGGTAAAACTATTTTCCCAATGGTCTATTTTCACGAAAGATGTACAAGATAACGAAAATAAAAAAGTTTTTTTCAATAAATATGTCGAATTTTGCAGGATTTTCATTAATTATCTCGAATTCCTATTGTTAGATTACAAGATGGAGATGTTAATTTGATAAAGATACCAGAAGAAACAATTGAACAAATACGATCTTCCGTTGATGTAGTCGATGTCGTTTCAGCATACGTTCAATTGACAAAAAAAGGACGAAATTGGTTTGGTTTATGTCCTTTCCATGGGGAAAAATCACCATCTTTTTCTGTCTCTCAAGAAAAACAAATTTTCCATTGTTTTGGTTGTGGGGCTGGCGGAAATGCCATCACCTTTATAATGGATATTGAACACATTGGATTTCAAGAAGCAATTGGAAAATTAGCGAAACAAGTAGGTATTGAGTTAGACATAGAAGAAGAAAGTGTCACTACTGGAAGTGCTAGACGTTCTGATGAAGAGCAGCAAATGATAGATGCCCATCAATTTGCAATGGATTATTTTCATCACCTCTTGATCAACACGGAAGAAGGGGAATCTGCATATCGTTATCTCGAAGAAAGAGGATTTTCAAGGGAACTTATGGAAGAGTATTCTATAGGATGGTCTCTCCCTAATTGGGATGCGCTTGTTAATCTTCTCCTTCAGAAAGGTTACGATTTAGAAAATCTTTCTAAAAGTGGGTTGGTCATTCAAAAAGAAGGGGCCAAAGAGTATTTTGACCGTTTTAGAGGAAGAATAATGTTTCCTATTAAAGACGAATTCGGGAACGTTGTAGGTTTCTCAGGAAGAATAATCGATGCCAATGAGACGGAAGCAAAATATTTAAACAGTCCTGAATCTCCAATATTTCATAAAAGTGAACTTTTGTATCATTTAGACAAAGCTAGAGCATCCATACGTAAAAAGCAACAAGTTATCGTCATGGAAGGATTTATGGATGTATTAGCTGCAGCTAAAACAGGAGTCTATCATTGTGTAGCAACGATGGGCACTTCTTTGACTTCTAGCCATATACGAAAGTTAAGAATGCTGACAAATAGGGTATTAATTTGTTATGACGGAGATCAAGCTGGTATGCAAGCAGCTGTGAAAGCTTCGAAGATGTTACAACTTGAAAAATTGAAAACGGAAGTAATACTTCTACCAGATAATATGGACCCGGATGATTATGTGCAGGCGAATGGAGCTAACGCTTTTCAAGATTTGCTTTCCTCAAAAGGATACGCATTTCTTGCATTTCAAATGTTAGCAAGTAAGAAAAACAAAAATTTTCAATTTGAGAATGATTTACTGCAATATGTGCATGAGGTGCTTGAACTTCTTGCAACTTTTGCTAATCCACTAGAAAAAGAATTGTATGTCAAGCAACTTTCCAATGAAGTGAACTTATCGGTCGAAAATTTGTCCCGTCAATTAGTAAAAGTGGAAAGAGGGATGAAACAAACTACCGCCACACACCAACAAGAATCGATGGAAATAGTGGTGAAGTCCACGCCGAAACAATCTGCTATTCACCGAGCAGAGAAAAATCTTCTATCTCATTTATTGGAGGACGAAGATTTAGTATCAAGATTACATGATGAGATTGGTATTCCTTTGTTCATTCATGATCAGTACAACTCACTGTATTTACAATTAATTGGTTTTCTCGATAAGTATAGACAATTGGACATACAACGATTTATCGAAGTTATACAAGATGCAGAACTTCGAAAATTAGTATTAGATGCAAGCTTATTAGAAAAAGATCCGGAACATGTCAGAGAAGAAATTGAAGATTCTCTACGACAAATTCGTAAACATAAAATTTTTCTGTTAATTGAACAGAAGATGTATGAATCAAAAGAGGCAGAAAAAGCAAATGATATAGGAATAGCGCTAAAACTTGCAAGAGAAGTCATTGAGTTAAAAAGATCGCTTGATACGATATAGGATCATTCGCAGTTGAGGAGGACGTTAGCATGGCAGAGAAAACAGAACGAGTAAAAGAAACCGAAAACGAAATGACGTTGGAGGAAGCAAAAAAATCTCTACTTGAGTTAGGGAAAAAATCCGGAGAACTTACTTTAGGTGACATTGCGGAAAAATTATCCGTTTTCGAGTTGGAATCAGATCAAATTGAAGAATTCATCGAACAATTAGAAGCACAAAATGTAGAGCTTGGTAGAAAAGATGGAGACGAAGAAGACTTAGAAAAACAATTGAAAAAGGCGCAGAGTGAAGAAGAGACATTTGACTTAAATGATTTAAGTGTACCTCCAGGTGTCAAAATCAATGATCCAGTCCGTATGTACTTAAAAGAAATTGGACGTGTCGATCTATTATCCGCAGAAGAAGAAATTGAATTAGCGAAAAAAATTGAAAAAGGTGACGAAGAAGCAAAAAAACGACTAGCGGAAGCAAATTTACGATTAGTAGTAAGTATTGCAAAACGCTATGTTGGACGGGGCATGTTGTTCCTCGATTTAATCCAAGAAGGAAATATGGGTTTGATTAAAGCAGTTGAAAAGTTCGACTATCGCAAAGGATTTAAATTTAGTACGTATGCGACCTGGTGGATTAGACAAGCAATCACACGTGCCATCGCTGACCAAGCGAGAACAATCCGTATTCCAGTGCATATGGTTGAAACAATTAATAAATTGATTCGCGTGCAGCGCCAACTTCTTCAAGATCTTGGACGTGAACCTTCACCTGAAGAAATCGGTGAAGAAATGGAATTGCCTGCTGAAAAAGTTCGTGAAATCCTTAAAATTGCGCAAGAGCCAGTTTCTCTTGAAACACCGATTGGAGAAGAAGATGATTCTCATTTAGGTGATTTCATTGAAGATTCGGATGCGCAGTCTCCTTCTGATCACGCTGCTTATGAATTGTTAAAAGAGCAACTAGAGGATGTATTAGATACATTAACAGATCGGGAAGAAAATGTTCTGAGACTTCGATTCGGGCTTGATGATGGGCGAACACGCACATTAGAAGAAGTAGGAAAAGTATTTGGCGTTACTCGGGAGCGAATTCGTCAAATAGAAGCTAAAGCGCTTAGAAAGCTACGACATCCTTCTAGAAGTAAACGTTTAAAAGACTTCTTAGAGTAAAAGCAGGGTTGCCTTGTGAATGAACAAAAAAAGAGAATTATTCTAAATGAAATCTCCTTTTGGAAATCGAATCACCTTCTTCCAGAGCATTATTGTGATTTTTTACACGCTCTTTATAGTGAAGGTGATTCGGAGAATTCCGAAAATCAAGACGCGATTACACATTCTGTCTTAGCGAAAGAAAAAATGAAGAAGACACGAAATCTTATCTTTTTGGTCTTCGTAGCTATGGCTATCGTAGGAAGTTTGTTTCTACCATTTCTTGCTCCTGCCATTTCTATCGTGATCGGAGCTGTTTTTATTTTTTCTTGTATTTATTATATTTGGAAAAAAGGTGCTTCGGCGAAAAACTTTTTCATCCCAATAAGTTACATTGTAGGAGCATTTGTTTTGTTGGGAATTTCCTTAAAAGTGTGGACTTCTTATTTTCCGGAATACCCATTACTTCTTATTCTCCTGCTAATTGGTAATTGCTTTTCTTGGATTTTTATTGGTGTAAAATTAAAACTTCATTATTTTACATTGAGCGGATCGTTAGCGCTTGTTCTAATTATCCTTTATCGTATTATTCTTACATAAAAAATGCATCACACTTATTTAAATATAGGTGTGATTTTTTTGTTATTTTTTTAGAATGAGAACAAATTAGTAAACAGTAAAAGATTGAGTAGAGTACAGAAATTATGTGAAAGTGCGAAAATTTACGCTATAATGAAAAATGAAAGCGTTTTATTAATTAAAGGGGTTGGATGACGTGAATTTTGACTTATCGCAAGAACATCAAATGATTCGCAAAACAATGAAAGAGTTTGCGGATAAAGTAGTCGCACCAGGAGCGATAGAACGAGATAAAACAAAGGAATTTCCTAAAGAAATATTTGCTCAACTTTCTGAGATGGGAATGATGGGATTGCCATTTTCAGAAGAGTACGGCGGCGCAGGAGCGGACACAATTAGCTTTGCAATTGTTACGGAAGAGTTAAGTAGAGCTTGTGCTTCTACTGGTATTACATACTCGGCACATATTTCGCTTGGTGGTGCACCACTTAATCTTTTTGGAACAGAAGAGCAAAAACAAAATTATTTACGCCCTATTTGTGAAGGTACTTCGTTTGGAGCTTTTGGTTTAACAGAGCCTAATGCAGGGTCAGATGCTGGAGGAACTCAAACGAGAGCAGTTGAAGACGGGGACGATTTCATTATAAATGGTAGTAAGGTGTACATTACAAATGCTAGTCATGCCAAGCATTTAGCAATTACAGCAATTACAGGTGAAACAGATGGAAAAAAAGAAATTAGTGCCATTATCGTACCAACTGATGCAGAAGGGTTCACTATTATCGATAATTACGAAAAAATGGGATTGAATGCTTCTAATACAACAGAACTAGTCTTGGAGAATGTCCGAGTCCCTAAAACAAATTTATTAGGAAAACGTGGAGAAGGTTTCCGTCAATTCCTTGTAACGCTTGACGGCGGTCGGATCGGAATTGGGGCAATGGCTGTAGGTATTGCTCAGGCGGCATTTGATCGTGCGCTAAACTATTCAAAAGAACGGAAGCAATTTGGAAAAACGTTATCCGAATTCCAAATTACACAATTTAAATTAGCTGACATGGCGCTGAAAATTGAATTGGCTCGGACAATGGTGCATAAAGCAGCATGGCTTAAAGATCAAGGACGTAAGTTTACGAAAGAAGCATCTATGGCTAAACTGTATGCTTCTGAAATTGCAATGGAAGTATGTGATGAAGCCATTCAAATTCATGGTGGATATGGGTATATGAAAGAGTATGAAGTGGAACGCTATCTACGTGATGCGAAACTTCTTGAGATAGGTGAGGGTACTTCCGAAGTGCAAAAAATGGTAATTGCAAGACAAATCGGCTGTTAAGTTCACGTTTTTGTCGAAAATGGTACAATAAGCGAAAACTTAATCAATAACGCTTTTCGTTTTTCATTGTTTGAAGTACAATTAGCTTGTTGATTCATTCTATATGAATAAGTGCTAGAATGACAAAAAAGGAGGTAAATACAATGCAAAAGAATCCTATTGTTGCTTTTTTATTAATTATGGCTTTTGGTATCGGTCTTATTTTCTTTTTATCAGTTGAAGGTGTCGAAAAGAAAAAAGAAATCGCTGAAGGACATGGTGAAGGAGAAGCTACAGAAGAAACTGCTGAATTCGATCCAGAAGCATTTGCTCAAAGTAAATGTATCGCTTGTCACGGTGGCGACTTAACTGGTGCTAGTGCTCCATCTTTAGTAGATACGAAATTATCTCAAGAAGAAATCGCTGAAGTTCTTACAAATGGTCGTGGCGGTATGCCTGCTGGTTTAGTACCAGCTGAAAATATCGAAGCAATGGCTGAATATGTTTTCTCACTTGAATAGTACAGCTAAAAACCTTTATTCTTAGGAATAAAGGTTTTTATTTTGGGGAAAGAATAGGTGTTATACATGAACGCAACAAATTTATCCACCCGTTTACAACGAGTAGCAAATTATGTCGATCAAGGCGCGATAGTAGCAGATATCGGAAGTGATCATGCCTATTTACCTTGTTATCTTGTACTGTCAAACAAAGTCACGACGGCTTTTGCCGGTGAAGTTGTACTAGGGCCGTTTGAATCAGCTATGGAAGAAGTAAGACGGAATCAGTTAGAGCATGCCATCACGGTTCGATTAGCAGATGGGTTGTTAGCCGTTCAACCGGAAGATCAGGTGAACACAGTTACAATTGCTGGAATGGGTGGTCCCTTAATAGCATCGATTCTTTCAAAAGGTCTTTCACGTTTGCCATCTGTTCAAAAACTAATCGTTCAACCTAATATTCATGCAAAAGCAATACGGGAATGGGCGATTCAAAATGGATGGAAGCTTACGGCAGAAGAAATTTTAGAAGAAGATGCAAAGATTTATGAAATCTTAGTCCTTAAAAAAGGTGTAATGACATTAAGCGAAAAGGAAAAATGGTTAGGTCCATTTTTATTAGCTGAAAAATCTCCAGCCTTCTTAACAAAATGGAACAAAGAAAAAAAATCATTACAATCCATTTTGATGAGCGTGGAAAATGCGGAACAAACAACTGAACTTGAAATAAAGAAAAAAGAAATTCTACAAAAACTGCAATGGTTAAAGGAGGAACTTTAAGTGAAAACAGTGAATGGTCATGAAATCATTTCACTTTTTGAAAGCTGGTCTCCTACTTCCTTAGCAGTGGAGGGAGACCCTGTAGGTTTAGAAGTTGGTCAATTAAATCGAAAAATTTCGAATGTCCTTGTCACTCTAGATACTACGGAAGAAGTAATTGAGGAAGCTATTGCAAAAAATTGTAATTTAATTATTTCCCATCATCCACTTTTTTACCGACCAATCCAGTCTATTCGCACGGATTCTTTTCAAGGAAAAGTCATAGAAAAATTAATTAAAAATGACATAACACTTTACACGGCACATACGAATTTAGATGTGGCTCAAGGTGGAGTTAATGATTTATTGGCTGAAGCACTTGACTTAGAATCAATCGAACTATTAGAAGTGACGGACGAAGACAACTACCGAAAATTGGCTGTATTTGTACCTTCCGATTTTGCTCAGAAGGTTCGGGAAGCGTTGGCTAGTGCAGGGGCAGGTAAAATCGATGATTATGATTCTTGTAGTTTTTCAACCGTTGGTGAAGGACGCTTTCAACCGTTAAAAGGTGCAGAACCATTTATTGGAGCTGTAGGGAAATTGGAAACAGTAGAAGAAGTGAAAATCGAAGTTATTTTTCCTAGAAGTTTAACTAGTGCCGTGTTGAATGCGTTACATGCGAGTCATCCGTATGAGGTGCCAGCGTATGACTTATTGGAACTTCTTACGCCCGTTACTAAAAATGGAATAGGAAGAATCGGTGTGCTATCTGAAAAAATGACGCTCGAACAATTTTCTTTATTCGTAAAGAAAAAGTTATCTGTTCCGTTTGTTCGAGTAGTCGGGAACCTTTCAACAGAAATCCATAAAGTGGCTGTGTTAGGTGGAGATGGCAACAAATATATTCGAAAAGCAAAGCGGATGGGTGCAGATGTTTTAGTTACAGGAGATATGTATTTTCATATTGCACAAGACGCGGAACGAATGGGATTATCCATCGTAGATCCTGGACATCATATTGAGTCGATTATGAAGCAAGGCGTGAGCACAAAAATGAACTCGATGATGAAAGAACGAGGGTGGAACGTTCATTTTATTGCTAGTGAGATTTCAACAGAGCCTTTTCGTCTCTTCTAAGTTTTTCTTCAATCCTAATTTACGTTCATCTATATATTGGAATGCGATAGCTAAATGTCTGGGCAGAGAGGGTGTGCTTCTAAATTCTTTTTCAGAGAGTACTGAGAGGATTTAAAGTTAGGATAAGCAATTAATTTGTTCATTGACAAAATAAAGAATCCGAACGATTTCGATAGTTCTCGTAGAATATCGACTACTCGCTCGGATTTTTTAAACTAATGAAACAATAGGTTAACTCAATGTATAGGGTTCAATACGTGTTACTGGCTTAGGCTGTTTAATCTTCGGAAGAATTCTATCCAAGGTAACGGTTCTGCTTAAATCGTGTGTAGAAGGATCATTTTCTTCGTATTTTTCTAAGAATTGAATAACTTCTTTCACAATTGGTGTTGGAGTTGATGCACCTGCGGTTACCGCAACTGTTTCAATTCCTTCTAACCATTCAAGCTTCAACTCAGACAAATCGGAGATTCTAAAAGATTTCGTGCTGGCAATTTCTTCTGATACTTGTGTTAATCGATTTGAATTGTTACTCATTGGATCGCCGACAACAATTAATAATTCTGCTTGTCCTGCATGCTCCGCAACGGCTTCCTGACGTACTTGAGTAGCAAGGCAAATTTCTTTATGGACTTCAATTGTTGGATATTTTTCCTCAAGTTTCTCCATTAAGTGGACAACATCCCATTGACTCATCGTAGTTTGATTCGTGACAAGCAGCTTAGGATTTTCGATCTGAAGCGCATCAATGTCTTGCAAGTCTTGAACTAAATGAACTCGATCTGGTGCGACGCCAATTGCACCTTCAGGCTCAGGATGTCCTTTTTTGCCAATGTAAATAATATCGTATCCCTCGGCTGTTTTTTCTTCAATTAGCGTGTGTGTTACAGTTACATCTGGACAAGTTGCATCAATTGAAACTAATCCTTTTCTGCGTGCTGTTTCACGCACTTCTGGTGAAACACCATGTGCAGTAAAGATGACAGTACCTTCAGTCACTTTATCTAAAATATCTTTCCGATTTTCTCCATCCAATGTAATGATGCCATCTTGTTCAAATGCATCTGTCACATGTTTGTTATGAACAATCATCCCTAAAATATAGATTGGTCGTGGCAACGATTTATCCATTGCAGCGTTTCGTGCAATTACCATTGCATCTACAACACCATAACAATATCCACGTGGTGAAATTTTTAATACTTGCATGAAAAGCACTCCTCTTATGAGTTCTACCATCATTATACAGAAGAGAAGTACCTTATTCAAAACATGCTTATTTTGGAGAATAAATTTTTGGTCTTGCAACGCTACTTTGCGCTACATTTGCAGCAGTAGAACTAGCAGCATCTGGCAAGTTGGAGAAACCTTTATACATGCTTAGCAACGCTGGAAGGTTTTGAACCATAGGTGAAACTTGTTTCACTACAGGAGAAAGCTGTTGCGTCAAAGCTAGCACTTTATCCGCTACTTGCATGTATTGGTCTAGTTTGCTTGGAGCAGCAGCTGCTCCATACATATTTAACCCTCTACCAACAGGTGGTAAATTTCTGGATAGAGAGGTCGTTGATTGAGAAAACGGATAAAAAGAAGCGTATCTCAAAGTTATCATCCTTTCAATCGTCTTAAATGAACGAAAACGTGTTACAATAAAGGAATGCGAGGAGTGACGTTAATGTCGAAATATACAGATTATGATTTTCAGCCTTTCTTAATAAAGGCGATAGATCAATTAGGTTTTTCGGAACCAACACCCATTCAAAAAGAAATGATTCCTTTAATCCTAAAAGGAAAAAGCGCAATTGGACAATCTCACACGGGTACAGGGAAGACGCATAGTTTTCTAATTCCTATTGTAGAAAAAATAATTGCGGATAAACAAGAAGTACAAGCAGTAATTACTTCTCCAACTCGAGAACTAGCAACGCAAATTCACGTCGAGTTACTGAAGCTTATTGAAGGTACGGAAATTACGTCAAGACTGCTAATTGGTGGAACAGACAAAAAGCGTGCAGTGGATCGTTTGAAAGTACAACCCCATATTGTTGTGGGGACCCCTGGACGAATCCAAGATTTAGTAAATGACCAAGCCCTTTTTGTTCACACTTCTCCAGTTCTAGTGGTGGATGAAGCGGATTTAGCATTTGATTTAGGTTTCATAAAAGAAATTGATCAATTTGCTTCCAAAATGCCTGAGAAACTGGAAATGTTTGTATTTTCAGCAACAATTCCAGAAAAATTACAACCATTTTTAAAGAAATACATGGATTCACCAGTTCATATTAAAATCGGCGATAAAAAACCTGTAGCTGATGGAATTGATTTTTCTTTAGTTCCAACCAAAAGTCTTTCTAGAAAGAAAAAATTGCTACAAGTGCTAGAAGGAATAAATCCATATTTGTGTATCATTTTTGCAAATACGCGATCGAATGCAGATTCTGTTGCGGATTTTTTAGCAGAAAACGGTTTCCGAGTTGGAAGAATTCATGGTGATTTAAATCCACGTGAACGAACTAGAATGATGAAACAAGTGAGAGACTTGGAATTTCAATACATTGTTGCTACTGATTTAGCAGCTCGTGGAATTGATATTCAAGGGGTAAGTCATGTCATCAATTACGAATTGCCAGAAGATCTTGAATTTTTTATTCACCGTGTAGGTCGAACCGCTAGAGCTGGATTAACTGGACAAGCTATTACGTTATATGATCCTACGGAAGAAGATAAAATTGTTCAAATTGAGAAGATGGGTATCCCATTTGTCCACCGTGACGTGAAAAATGGCGAGTGGAGTGAGATGAAAGAACGCCATGCCCGTAAAAACCGTGTGAAGCATGAAAATGAATTTGATGCAAAAGCGAAATCTGTTGTACGTAAACCAAAAAAGGTAAAACCAGGCTACAAACGTGCAATGAAATGGGAAATGGATAAAGTTCGAAAAAGAGAAAGAAGAATCAAGCGCAATAAAAAAGGGGAGTAAGTTGCTATGTTGCTAGGATCACATGTTTCAATGAGCGGTAAAAAAATGTTGCTTGCTGCAAGTGAAGAAGCGGCATCCTATGGTGCTTCTACCTTTATGATATACACCGGTGCACCTCAGAATACGAGAAGAAAGCCCATTGAAGAGTTAAATATTGAAGCTGGTATGGCTCATATGAAAGAAAATGGACTGTCAAACATTGTCGTGCATGCGCCATATATCATTAATATAGGAAATTCTGTTAAACCTGAAACGTTTGAACTTGGAGTTGAATTTCTTCAAAAAGAAATTCAAAGAACTGCTGCTCTTGGTGCTTCACAAATTGTTCTTCATCCTGGTGCTCATGTTGGTGCTGGTGCAGATATTGGTATAAAGAAAATCATAGAGGGCTTGAATGAAGTATTGAGTCAAGATTACCCGGTTCAAATTGCATTAGAAACAATGGCAGGAAAAGGATCAGAATGTGGCAGAAGTTTTGAAGAATTAGCAGAAATTATTGATGGTGTAACACATAACGAAAGACTTTCTGTCTGTTTTGATACATGTCATACACATGATGCCGGATATCCTGTAAAAGAAGATTTTGACGGAGTGCTAGAAGAATTTGACCGAGTCGTTGGCATAGATCGTATCAAGGTTCTCCATGTTAATGATAGTAAAAACGTTCGAGGTGCCGCAAAAGATCGCCATGAAAACATCGGCTTCGGCGAAATTGGATTTGATGCGTTGCTAAAGATTGTGCACCATCCACAATTAATGCATGTGCCAAAAATTTTAGAAACACCTTATGTCGGATTAGATGCTAAGTCAAAATCTGCCCCTTATAAACAGGAAATTGAAATGCTTTTATCGAAACAATTTAGCCCTTCAGCGATTGATGCGCTGCGAGTCTAAAACTAAATAAACGTGGAGTGCGAGAAGATGTGAGATGCATCGTTCTCGCATTTTTTATACTCTACTGTTTCACAAGGTTTATTTCCCAGAAAAAATCATGTCTAATAATGTTGCTGATCTTTTCGGACCAATAATATGCAATAATTCTTGTTGAAAATGAGTAGGTACTCCTGTGAAAATCCATAGTGGATTCGCTTGTTTACATAATAATTTTATTTGTTTAATTTCATCAACACTAACATCTATCGGTAATTTTTTCCGTAATTCCTCTAATTTTTGAGTGGAATTTGTTTGATAAATCTCCAACAACAGATTAGTACTCATGTATGAACACTCCTCATCATTTACTTTTCTCATTAAATCCCGTATACTTTTACTTTGTAAATCGGAATCATTCTTACTTAAAAGGAGAGACAAAATGTCCTCATTTGATATTGAACTCAATCAAGTAAATTATCGATATGAAAAAGAATTAGTATTATCAAATATCACACTCCGAGTTGCTAAAGGAGATTTTCTAGCTATTCTTGGACCAAATGGTTCAGGAAAATCCACATTAGTAAAATTGATTTTAGGTTTAATAAAACCTACATCAGGAGAAATTAAGTTATTTGGTACACCTATTCAGCAGTTTAAAAAGAGGGAATGGATTGGCTATGTTTCACAAAAATCCAACGCCTTTAATCAACGTTTTCCTGCGACTGTGTTTGAAGTGGTTCTTAGTGGCTTAACTAAAAAAACGGGATTGATGAAAAAGTATCCTAAAAACAAAGACAATCTAGTTCTTCAAGCATTAAAGTCTGTTCAAATGGAACAGTTTATCCATCAACCAATTGGAGAGTTATCGGGAGGGCAACAACAGCGGATTTTCATCGCGAGAGCATTAATTAATGAACCAAAGTTGTTGATCCTGGATGAACCTACGGTTGGTGTGGACCATGAAAATGTTCAATCGTTTTATAATATGTTAGAGGAATTGAATAAGAAACAGGAAATTACCATTTTGTTAATTACACATGACGTAGATACTGTGTCCAATCGAATTAGTCACGTAGCATGTTTAAATAAGATGATACATTTTCATGGATATAAAGAAGAGTATGATGCGATGGAAGAAGATGTTCGTGAAAATTGGTATGGACATTCGGTACGCAAGATTCACCATAAGGAGAACGTAACATGATTGAAGCAGTAATGACGTACGATTTTTTACAGTATGCATTTATTTCCGGTTTGTTAATTGGCCTTATTGCACCTTTGTTAGGTGTATTCATTGTTGTTAGGCGACTATCACTGATTGCCGATGCACTTAGCCATGTCACGTTAGCTGGTATTGCAGCAAGTTTGTATATTAGCCAAACGGTCGCTTTTTTTGCTAGTTGGAATCCACTTTTTCTTGGTATGGGAGCATCAATTGGTGGGTCTCTTCTCATTGAGCGGTTGAGACGCCTTTATAAAAGTTATGAAGAATTAGCTATACCGATCATAATGTCTGCTGGCCTAGGATTTGGCGCAATATTCATTTCACTTTCGAATGGTTTCAGCACGGATTTGTTTGCTTATTTATTCGGATCAATTTCAGCTGTTAGTTTTCAAGATTTAGTCATTGTTATTGCCGTGACAATTCTAGTCGGATTATTCATTATCTTACTTTACAAAGAGCTTTTCGTATTATCGTTTGATGAAGAGCATGCCAAGACGGCAGGTATCCCCGCTAAATTTTTACACGTAGTTTTTATGATCCTTACAGCTCTAGTTATTGCTGCTAGTATGAGGATTGTCGGGATATTACTTGTTTCATCTTTAATTACGTTACCAGTTGCAACGAGTTTACGAGTAGCAAAAAGTTTTAAACAAACTATTTTATATGCCATTCTTTTCGGAGAATCATCCGTTATTATTGGGATGTTTAGTTCGTTTCATTTAGACTTAGCTCCTGGAGGAACGATTGTTGTGACATCCATTCTATTATTAATTATTGTGCTTCTATTAAAAAAAGGAAAAGGTATGTTGTTAATCGCTTTAGCTGGAGGTTGTCGCAATGAATGAGAAAAAGGCATGGGAAATTTTAAAAGGGAAAGGTTATAAAAAAACAGATCAGCGGGAAAAAATTCTTTCTATCTTTGCACAAACGGATCGGTACCTTTCTGCTAAGGATGTGTTAAATCATTTATCCGAAGACTCACCTAGTCTTAGTTTCGATACTATTTATCGGAATTTAAGCACATTTGTTGGCCATGGTATTTTGGATGAAATGGACTTTTCGGGAGAAAAACAATTTCGAATGCAATGTGAAACCGATCATCATCATCATCATTTTATTTGTTTGTCATGCGGAGAGATAAAAGAACTTTCCATTTGTCCTATTCCGCAAGTAAAAGAATCATTAAAAGGATATGAAATTGAGCAACATCGGTTCGAAATCTTTGGAAAATGCCCACTCTGTGCATAAATATGAATAGGAAAAGACCCATTGTGGAAAAACACAATGGGTCTTCGTTATTTTATGGGAAATGCATTGGTAATGATGAAACGGTCTACCCAATGTTCTGCTTCTTTCCAATTGTTCACTCGGTGAACACCATCAGGTATAGGTTCTTGATTGTATGGTGTGTTAAAAAGTAAAACAGGAATGTTTAATTCTTCATGAAGCGTAACTGCATTATCATGTTTATCTTCTAAAAACAATTCAATTTTATGCTCTTTAGCAGCACTAATTTTGTCATGAGAACCTGTTAAAATTAAATGATCATAAAGAACTTCTTCTTTCTTGAACCAATCGACAGTTACATCCCACACATTTTCACCACGTGCGGAGATAAAATACACCTCATGTTGTTTTTTCCATTTATCTAAAACTTGCTTTGCGTGTTGTTGAATAGGGGAGGTTTCATAAATTTTTGGTTCCGCTTCTTTAAACCATTTGTAAAACGCATTGCGATCCACGGGGAAAGCAGCCGTTAAATCATACTCTTTAATATCGTCTAAAACTAAATTACAAGAAAATGCCTCGTTTATATGCGGTAAAAGGGAAGTTGGACATGTGACCGTTCCATCGATATCAATTCCGAATCGAATAGATTGTTTCGGCATTATTTCACTTCCAATTCTTTTTCCGCAGCTTGCTTTTCAAAATATTCTTGCGCAATTTTATCGATTTCTAGTTTTAGCTCTTCTACCATCGTCTCTTCGGGAACTTTACGAACAGTTTTTCCTTTCATGAATAGAAGTCCTTCTCCACGTGCTCCTGCAATTCCAATATCAGCTTCGCGGGCTTCACCAGGTCCGTTTACTGCACAACCAAGTACCGCTACTTTAATTGGTGCTTTAATATGAGAAATATATTCTTCTACTTCATTTGCTATGGAGATGAGATCAATTTCAATTCGCCCACAAGTAGGACATGAAATTAAGGTCGCTGCATTAGAAGAAAGGCCAAAGACTTTAAGTAACTCTCGAGCTACTTTGATTTCTTCCACAGGGTCAGCACTTAACGAAACTCGTAAAGTATTCCCAATGCCATGACTTAAAAGTGCTCCTAGTCCAGCTGCACTTTTTATGGAACCGGCAAATAAGGTCCCTGACTCCGTAATCCCTAAATGTAGAGGATAATCGAATGCTTGTGAGGCTTTAACGTACGCTTCTATAGCTAAGCTAACATCACTCGCTTTAAGCGATACGATAATATCATGGAAGTCCAAGTCCTCTAGAATTTTGATATGGTGTAAGGCACTTTCTACCATACCATCAGCAGTAGGGTAGCCGTATTTTTCTAAAATTTTGCGCTCAAGTGATCCAGCGTTTACACCAATACGGATGGGTATGCCTTTCGCTTTAGCAGCATTGACAACCGCTTCTACTTTTTCTTTACGTCCGATATTACCGGGATTAATCCGAATCTTATCAGCACCATTTTCAATTGCTTTCAATGCCAATTTATAATCGAAGTGAATATCGACCACTAAAGGAATATTTATTTGTTTTTTTATGTCTGCGATCGCATCTGCTGCTCGCTCATCAGGACAAGCGACACGAACAATTTGACAACCAGCTTCTTCTAAACGGTGAATCTCCGCAACTGTTGCTTCCACATCATGTGTTTTTGTTGTTGTCATACTTTGAATGAAAAGCTCATTACTTCCACCTATAGTAAGGTCTCCAACACGTACAGGACGTGTTTTAGAACGATGTATTATTTCTGGCATATCTCAATCTCTCCTTCTGAGGCTTGCGCCATCTCTATCCTATATCTTATCAGTGATTTAGGACGAAACACAAGAAAGAAAGATTCCGATTACTTTGTACAAGTAGTTGGTATAAGAGAGGTTACCGGAATTTTGACCAACTCTCCAGGAAGTATCTCCTGTTTTTTATACACTGGATTTAATACATAAAATGCTTGCACTTTTTCTGGGAATGAAAGCTGGGAATCACTATATATTCCAAGTAACGATTCAATGGAATCTTCTTCTTCTACTTTTACAACGACATAGTCCACTGGAGAATGGGACTCCTCACATTGACTCGATTCCTCGAAATTTGCTAATGAGATTGTTCCTTCTACTAAGTCCATGCGAATCATTGTGCTAATCAGTAGTATGACAATTGCTAGTCCGACTATTTTCATGAAAATCACCTCTTCACACTTGTATGTGAAGAGATCTTACTTTATGCCACATTTTTTGGATAAAACGACACAGACCAGAGCACAACGACTAAATGGAGTAGAAAACTAACAAAAGTTCCAACCGTATCAGAAGTGGGAAAGAAGTTCAATATAAAAGCTACAAGAAATGGAGCCGTATAAGCTATGGCTGCAGTCCTCCAAATTTGACGGAACTCTATTCGTCTCTTCCAGACTCTTCCGATTAATAACCCAATATATGCAACAATACTAATTTGAGTAAATAACAAAAGCGTTGCTACAACAAATTGTAAAATAATCGCAAAAGGGTACAAGATCCATTTCATTTCTTCCATATAATTAGGAAATGTCACATCCATCTCACCGAACGAGGTAATAGAAGATGTAAACGTTAAAAAAGATACAATGGAAATAAGTGTGACTAATGTAAATAGATACTTCATGACTTTCCCAATGGGAAGCATTCGAAAAGCTGCTAATTTTTTGGGACTTGATAGGGAAGCTTTAAAAAGTTGTAGATAAAACATCGAAAATCTCCTTCTTTTTCCATATAGATGTTGGAATATTACGTTCGTGTAAATTTTTTGTATAGTTTCTTTACAATTATACCTGTTAAAAAGGATAATAGGGACGTGAAAAACTATTATTCTAGGAGTTGAATTCATTCGTGGAAGTGAATTGGCAAGAAATGTTGTTTCAATTTATAGGAGGATTGGGGATCTTCTTATTTGCGATAAAATATATGGGAGACGGTTTGCAAAAGGCAGCTGGAGACCGATTGCGAAATATTCTCGATCGTTTCACAACAAATCCATTTATGGGCGTCTTGGTTGGGATCGTCGTTACGATTTTGATTCAATCTAGTTCGGGAACAACCGTTATCACAGTAGGGCTTGTTTCGGCAGGATTCATGACACTTCGTCAAGCGATCGGAGTTATCATGGGGGCAAATATCGGAACAACTGTCACCGCGTTTATTATAGGTTTTGATGTAGGGGAGTATGCTTTGCCGATTATGGCAATTGGAGCATTCTTGATTTTCTTTATTAAAAAAAATCAATGGCAAAATCTTGGAGAAGTTATTTTTGGCTTTGGTGGTCTATTCTTAGGGATGGAATTAATGAGTGGTGGAATGAAGCCATTACGCGAACTTCCTACTTTTATTGAACTAACGACTGATATGAGTGAACACTCTATTTTAGGGGTAGTCATCGGAACCCTATTTACAGTTATTGTGCAGTCTTCAAGTGCTACAGTCGGTATTCTTCAAGGGTTATACGCAGAAAATATCATTGATTTAAAGGCAGCATTACCCGTTTTATTCGGAGATAATATCGGAACAACCATAACTGCGGTTTTGGCTTCTATTGGTGCATCTATCGCAGCAAAACGCGCTGCAGCAACCCATGTTTTATTTAACTTAGTTGGCTCTGTTATCTTTTTAATATTTTTACATCCGTTTACCAATTATATTATTTGGATCACAGGGCTTTTAGATTTAGAAGCAAAGATGCAAATTGCATTTGCTCATGGTTCGTTTAACGTTGTCAATACGGTTATTCAATTCCCATTAATCGGAGCTTGGGCGTATCTCGTAACGAAATTCATTCCAGGTGAAGATGTAACGATTGAATATAAAGCGAAACATTTAGATCCACACTTTATTGAAACGGCTCCTTCGTTAGCAATTGGACAAGCGAAAGAAGAAATTCTTCGAATGGGTAAATTTAGTGTACAAGGTTTACAAGAAACATTTGACTATTTAAAAACACAAAACAAAAAGCATGCTGAAACTGGCTACCAAATAGAAGCAGCAATTAATAACTTAGATGCAAAAATTACCGATTATTTAGTGCTCATTTCTGCGGAATCTATCTCCAATGTCGATTCCACAAGACATGTTGTCTTAATGGAAACTGTTCGTGACATCGAGCGAATCGGAGATCATTTTGAAAACATTATTGAGCTTGTCGATTATCAAATGGCAAACCGTGTGAAATTGACAGAAGATGCGTTGGAAGATTTAACGGAAATGTTTGAATTAACGATTAAAACGGTTGAAAAAGCGATTGAATCATTAGATACAAATAGCTTAGATTTAGCGAGAGAAGTTGCTGAACAGGAAGATTTAATTGACAAAATGGAACGTAAATTCCGCAAAAAACACATTATGCGTTTAAATGAAGGTCAATGTTCAGGACAAGCTGGAATTGTCTTTGTTGATATCGTGAGTAATTTAGAACGAATCGGAGATCACGCAGTAAATATTGCGGAAGCAGTTCTAGGGAAACGAGCATAATGGAAGCTGTTTCTTGGGTTTTTGTCATCGCATTATTTGTCATTGCGTATGTTGGGTTGATTTATCCTATTATTCCTTCTGTTCTGTTCGTATTTTTAGGGTTTGTGGTGTATGGATTATTCAACGGCTTTTCCGAGATGACGTGGACATTTTGGGTGATTGAACTTCTCTTTTTAATTTTGCTATTTGGAGCTGACTTTTTCTCTAATGCCTTTGGAATTAAGAGGTTTGGAGGCAGCAAAGCCGGAATTTGGGGAAGTACGATTGGACTACTAGTTGGTCCTTTCATTCTTCCCATCATCGGAATTATCCTTGGACCTCTAATTGGGGCTATTTTAGGTGAATTGTTAGTTACGAGAAGTTCTTTTAAACAGTCTGTTAAAACAGGTATAGGATCTCTAATAGGGTTCTTGACATCTGTTATAACGAAAGGGATTGTTACCTCCCTAATGATTGTCATTTTCGTCTGGTATGTATAATTCAGACCAAAGTCTGAAAATGAAAAATAAAGAACGTAATATTTGAACGATTCTTTCAACTTTGATACGCTTACTAGTGTTAATACAATTATGAACAATTGACTAGGAGGAACGACAAATGGCTTATGAATTACCAGCACTACCTTATGCAGAAGATGCACTTGAACCACACATTGACAAAGAAACGATGAATATTCACCACACAAAACATCATAACGCGTATGTAACGAATTTAAATAATGCATTAGAAGGTCATGATGATTTGCTTTCTAAATCAGTAGAAGAGCTAATTGCTAATCTTGACGCAGTGCCAGAATCAGCTCGCACTGCAGTTCGCAATAATGGTGGAGGACATGCTAACCATTCATTATTCTGGCAATTACTTTCACCAAATGGCGGCGGAGCTCCAACGGGTGCTTTAGCTGAAGCAATTGACGCGAAATTCGGTAGCTTTGATTCGTTTAAAGAAGAATTCGCAAAAGCTGGAGCTACACGCTTTGGTTCTGGTTGGGCTTGGCTATCAGTAGTGAATGGTGAGTTAGAACTTTCATCTACACCAAACCAAGATTCACCAATTATGGAAGGTAAAACTCCGATCTTAGGATTAGATGTTTGGGAACATGCATATTACCTAAACTATCAAAACCGTCGTCCAGATTATATTGCAGCATTCTGGAATGTTGTGAACTGGGATGAAGTTTCAAAACGTTACGAAGCAGCAAAATAAGAACATTGAACTTTACACACACTTGTAGCGTCTTACAAGTGTGTTTTTTTATGGGAAATGATGGGCGAAAGAAGGATCGAGTAGTGTGAGAATATAGAAGAGTTCTCTATTGACTCAGCAACGTGACCTGAAGTCTCGTGAAAGTGTCCCAATGAAGCGGCGGCAGAGTGTCCCAATGTTGAGGGGAAGTGTCCTAATGCTGACGGGAAGTGTCCCAATGTTGAGGAAGAGTGTCCCAATGTTGAGGCAGAGTGTCCCAATGTTGAGAGGAAGTGTCCCAATGAAGCGGCAGAGTGTCCTAATGTTGACGGGAAGTGTCCCAATGTTGAAACAAAGTGTCCCAATGAAGCGGCAGAGTGTCCCAATGTTGAGGCAGAGTGTCCTAATGTTGAAACAAATTGTCCTAATGCTGACGGGAAGTGTTCCAATGGTTCGACAGAGTGTCCGAATGCACATTAAAGTTTAACAAGTTGACTCTGAAAACCGCAATTCTTCTCTTCAGACAAATAGTTTATATTCCTATTCGATTTAACATATCACTAGCATTTCTATTTTCCGTTATTTCATTTAAAAAATGCTGCATGAAAATACTTGGAAAGATGCCTAGAGAATCATGTTTATACAAACCAATTCCTGTTATAATAGACAAGGTGAATTTTTAAACAGACGGGGGGAAATTATATGCGTGCAGGAAAGAAAAAAAGAGCATCTAGTCCGAAAGCAAAACTTCGCGCAAACGTCGCTTTCCGTATGAATATATTATTTCTATCCATATTCTTTCTATTTTCTTTATTAATACTTAGATTAGGGTTTTTGCAAATTGTACAGGGGGAAGAATTCGTCCGTAAATTAGCAAGGACAGAAGAAGTACCTGTCAACACTAGCGTACCTAGAGGTAGAATTTATGATAGTTTTGGAAGACTAATGGTAGATAATGAGCCGCAAAACGCGATTACATATACGAAGTTACAAACGACGAAACAGTCTGAAATGCTTGATATTGCAAAAAAACTATCAATATTAATTGATAAACGTGTAACGGATATTACTCTTCGTGATAAGCAAGATTACTGGATTTTACTCCATACAAAAGAAGCATATGAAAAAGTGTCAACTGCCGAGAAAAATGAAATCATCAATGATGAAAGCTTGTCTTCGACAGAGCAACAACGCAAATTAGATACATTAGTTCGCGAACGTATTACGGAAGAAGAACTCGCTTCTTTTACACCAAATGAATTAGAAGTACTTGCGATTTATCGTCAAATGCTCGCTGGATATGCATTAACTCCCCAAGTAATTAAAACGAAGGATCCAAATCCAAGAGCAGATGAACCGAATGATGAAGTGACAGCTGAAGAATTTGCTCGTGTATCGGAGCGTTTAACGGATTTACCCGGTGTAAATACTACGACAGATTGGAACCGTGTTCCAACTTCTAATTTATCGATATTAGGAAGAGTGACTTCACCCGAGCAAGGGTTGCCTAGTGGGAAAGTAGACTATTTCTTAAGTAGGGACTACTCTCGCAATGACCGTGTAGGGAGAAGTTATATTGAGCAACAATATGAAGAAGTATTGCAGGGGCAAAAATCAGTGATCAAAAACATCACAGATGGCAAAGGAACTGTGACGGAAACGAAAACGATTTATGAAGGCGTACCAGGAAAAGATCTTGTTCTTTCTATAGATAGCGAATTCCAAACTTATATGGAAGAATTTATTTCTGATAAATTATTAGAAGTAAAAAAACAACCTAATTCCAAAGATTTTAATAGTGCATTTTTCGTCGCGATGGATCCTTATACGGGTGAAGTTCTTTCTATGGTGGGGAAACAATTAGGTAAAGACAAAGATGGAAAAACAGTCGTCTTAGATTATGCATATGGTGCTTTTACAGCAGCTTATGAAGTTGGATCTACAGTCAAACCAGCTACTTTATTAACTGGATATCATGAAGGGGCGATTAATATCGGTGACGTGTTAATTGATGAACCGGTTAATATTGCTGGAACGATAAAAAGCTCCATTTTCAATCGAAGCTCTAAAGTAGCAGTCAGTGATTTAAAAGCGTTAGAACGTTCTTCCAACGTCTATATGTTTAAGACAGGAATTCGTCTAGCTAACGCTAATTATCGTTACGGTGAATCGATGTATGTAAGTCCTGCTTCCTTTACTCTTTTGCGAAATTCATATGCACAGTTCGGGTTAGGTATTAAGACTGGCATTGATTTGCCTAACGAAGCGTCGGGAAGTAAAGGTCCAGCAGTACTTCCAGGTAAGTACCTAGATTTAACGATTGGACAGTTTGACACGTATACGACGATGCAACTAGCCCAGTATGTCTCCACCCTTGCAAATGGAGGAACTAGAATAAAACCTCATGTTGTTAAAGAAATTAGAGAACCATCATTAGATGGGAAAACAATGGGACCGTTACTTACTGAGATAGGACCAACCGTGTTAAACAAAATTTCTAACTCCACGCGAGAAATAAATCGCGTACGAGAAGGGATGCTGCTTGCTTATACTGGTAGTCAAGGAACAGCAACTTCTTGGTTTAGAGGTATTAAGTATACGGCCGCTGGTAAAACTGGAACAGCGGAAGCACCTGGAAATAAAATAAATTTAACTCATATAGGATTCGCACCTTATGAAAAACCAGAAATTGCATACGCAATTATTGTTCCAACAGTCCCTTTTAATAATAATGGTCCTTTTTCACATGCGAATAACGATATTGCCCGAGCAGCAACAGATAAATTTTTTGAAATAAAAAAATCTCATGCAAATGCCGAAGTGGCAAATCAAACGGCAGATATTCAAATACAACCCGCTTATGAAAAAAGCGTACCAACAGTCGATGAAGAAGAAAATGCTACAGAAGATAATACAGGTACGGCAGAATAATAACGACGAACTACTCCATATTAAGTGGAGTAGTTTTTTTATGGTTTTCGTAAACGCCCCATTTATACAACTTTTTTGTCTTTACAAACTCTTTACATTCGCTTCATATGCTCTTTACAATCACTTGATATTCTAAACATGTAAGAAAAAACACACCTATTTTAGGAGGAAACAACACATGAAAGCTCGTAAATGGTTATCTTTTTTAGGTCTTAGCTTATTACTCGTTATTTTAGCCGCTTGCGGTTCAGATGATAATGGTTCGGAAGCTAATGGAAATTCAGAAGGTAATGAAGCTTCTGGAAGTTTATTGGTATCAGGATCATCCGCAATGCAACCACTAGTTGCAGCAGCTGCTGAAGAATTCATGGCAGAAAATAGCGATGCAGATATTCAAGTACAAGCAGGTGGTTCTGGAACTGGACTTTCACAAGTAGCTGAAGGATCAGTAGAAATTGGTAACTCCGATGTGTTCGCGGAAGAAAAAGAAGGTATTCCTGCAGAAGAACTTGTTGATTTTAAAATTGCAGTAGTTGGAATGACAGCTGCAGTAAATCCTGAAGTAGGCGTTAAGGATATTTCAAAAGAAGATTTAATTAAAGTATTTACTGGTGAAATTAAAAACTGGAAAGAAGTCGGTGGAGAAGATCAAGAAATTGTTCTTGTAAATCGCCCAGATTCATCTGGTACTCGTGCAACATTCGTAAAATATGGTTTAGATGGAGCAACACCAGCTGAAGGAATTACCGAAGATTCATCCAACACAGTAAAGAAAATTATTTCTGAAACAAAAGGCGCGATTGGTTACTTAGCTTTCTCATACTTCACAGATGATTCTGTAACAAAGTTATCCGTTGATGGTGTAGAAGCTACTGATGAAAACGTACAAAATGGAGATTTCCCAATTTGGGCTTATGAACATTCGTATACAAAAGGTGAGCCTACAGGTTTAGCGAAAACATTCATTGATTACATGATGAATGATGATGTTCAAAACAATTTATTACCAGAACAAGGGTATATCCCAGCAACAGCGATGAAAGTGGAACGTGACGCTGAAGGAAATATTTCAAATAAATAATCAAAAAGTACGAATCGAAAGGTGAGCAATATTTAACACCTTTCGATTCGATTTTCGCTTTTTACATTTAGGAGTGTCCATATGAAAAACAAGGAACTTTCGGCACAAGACCGACTTATCCTATCAAAAAAAAATCGACGGCTAGATGAAGTTCGGGGAAAGATTTATGTAACTGCGGCTGCACTCATCATGATCAGTGCGACAATTGCCATTACTATTTTTCTCGGAAGTAAAGGAATGCAATCTTTTATTACAAACGGACTTAATATATTTGAATTCATCACAAGTACAGACTGGAATCCGGTTGGAGAAAATCCGTCGTTTGGTGCATTTCCATTCATCTTTGGATCGTTTGCAGTAACATTTTTATCTGCATTAATAGCAGCGCCGCTTGGCATAGGTGCTGCAATCTTCATGACAGAAATTGCTCCTTCTTGGGGACGAAAAATTTTACAACCAGTGATTGAGCTATTAGTCGGAATTCCATCGGTAGTTTACGGGTTTATTGGTTTAACTGTATTAGTACCTTTTCTACGTGACAATATTGGTGGTATTGGATTTAGTTTGTTAGCTGGAACAATTGTTTTGTCGATTATGATTTTACCAACGGTTATTTCGATTTCTACAGATGCTCTTGCTTCTTTACCTAACAACTTACGAGAAGGTTCCTATGCATTAGGTGCAACTCGTTGGCAAACTATTCGTAAAGTCTTACTAAAAGCAGCAATGCCATCATTGTTAACCGCAGTTGTATTAGGGATGGCACGCGCATTTGGAGAAGCACTAGCAGTTCAAATGGTAATTGGGAATGTACGAGAACTACCAAGCTCTATTCTTGATGCGTCTGCAACCTTAACTACCATCATTACACTCAATATGGGTCATACAACATATGGAAGTTTAGAAAATAACACGCTTTGGTCAATGGGACTTATTTTACTCGTCATGTCGTTTGCTTTCATACTGTTTATTCGGTACCTGTCTTCTAGGAGGAAAATTTAATGTCTAGTAAAGCTTGGGACAAAATCGCTACTTCGATATTCGGTGCAATTGCTTTCTTAATCGTAGCCATACTTATAGCGCTATTCGGTTATATATTGACGAAAGGATTACCTGTCGTCACATGGGATTTTTTAACAACTCCTTCTAGCACAGTGCGAGCTGGCGGTGGAATTCGAGATCAATTATTCAATTCTTTTTATGTCTTATTTATCACGATGATCTTCACTGTACCTCTTGGTATCGGTGGTGGTATTTATATGGCAGAATATGCAAAGGATACTAAATTAACAGGCTTTATTCGAACATGTATTGAAGTGCTTGCCTCGCTTCCTTCTATTGTAATAGGAATGTTCGGGTTACTTGTCTTTGTTAATTTAACAGGTTGGGGTTATTCCATTATTGGTGGTGCCTTGGCACTGACGGTCTTTAACTTACCAGTTATGGTGCGAGTAACGGAAGATGCGCTTCGCACCGTACCACGTGATCAAAAAGAAGCAAGTTTAGCACTAGGTATGACAAAATGGCATACGATAAAAACCATACTTGTTCCAATTGCCTTCCCTTCTATTTTGACAGGTGCAATCTTAGCGTCAGGACGTGTCTTTGGGGAAGCGGCTGCTCTTTTATTTACAGCGGGGTTATCTACACCTCGTCTCGATTATGCAAACTGGAATCCTTTTGCTGATAACTCGCCACTAAATGTATTCCGCCCTGCTGAGACGTTGGCTGTACACATTTGGTCCGTGAACACACAAGGTATTATTCCAGATGTAGAGCAAGTAGCAAATGGAGCTTCCGCTGTTCTCGTAATTTCTGTGTTGTTATTTAATTTGGCAGCACGAGGAATAGGCGCCTTAATTTTCAAAAAAATGACTGCTTCGAAATAAGGAAGGTAGATGTAAATGAATATCCTAGAAGTTCGAGATTTAGATATCTATTATGGAGATAATCGTGCAGTGAAAAATGTCCGGATGGATATTGAAAAAAATAAAGTGACCGCATTAATAGGTCCTTCAGGTTGTGGAAAATCAACGTTTCTTCGAAGCTTAAATCGAATGAATGATCTAATACCCATTTCATTTGCTCAAGGTGATATTGGATATGAAGGCTTAAATATTTTATCTGATAACATCAATGTTGTTGCACTTCGAAAAGAAATCGGAATGGTTTTTCAAAAACCAAATCCATTTCCAAAGTCGATTTACGAAAATATTGTACATGCTTTGAAATATGACGGTATAAAAGATAAAGTTCAACTCCAAAAGATAGTGGAAGAAAGTTTAAGAAAAGCTGCACTTTGGGACGAAGTGAAAGATCGGTTACATGAATCTGCTCTTTCATTATCAGGAGGGCAGCAGCAACGACTATGTATTGCTAGAGCACTAGCGATGAAACCGAGTGTACTTTTATTAGATGAACCCGCATCTGCTCTGGATCCAATTTCTAATGCCAAAATTGAGGAATTAATTGTAGAGTTAAAAAAAGAAGTATCAATTGTGATCGTGACTCATAACATGGCACAAGCTTCTCGTATTTCGGACAAAACTGCCTTCTTTTTTGAGGGAGAAATAATCGAATATGACCAAACAGAAAAAATATTTACAAATCCTTCGGAGAAAAAAACAGAGGAATATATTACTGGTCGTTTTAGTTAGGAGGCCGCGACAATTGTCAGCATTAGTGAAACAGCAAAATGTATTTGAAATAAATGATTTGAATTTGTGGTATGGCAACAATCATGCCTTAAAAGAAATTAATTTTCCCATAGCAGAAAAAGAAGTTACAGCCATGATCGGTCCTTCAGGTTGCGGGAAATCTACATTTGTCAAAACGTTAAACAAAATGGTAGAACGAGTACCTAACGTGAAAATGTCCGGAGAAATTCTTTTTCGAGGTCAAAATATCTTACAATCAGATGTTGATTTAGTAGAGCTTCGCAAACACGTAGGAATGGTATTCCAAAAGGGGAATCCTTTTCCTCAATCCATTTTTGATAATGTGGCATACGGTCCTCGGGTACATGGAAATAAAAAAAAGCAAGATTTAATGGAATTAGTAGAAAAAAGCTTACAAGATGTAGCGCTTTGGGATGAAGTAAAGGATCGGTTAAATGGACCTGCATTAGGACTTTCTGGAGGACAACAACAACGTCTATGTATTGCACGGGCGTTAGCGACAAAGCCTGATGTTCTTTTGATGGATGAACCTACTTCAGCGCTCGATCCAATTTCAACATTAAAAGTGGAAGAGCTAATTTTGGAGTTGAAGAAATCATATACGATCGTCGTAGTAACTCATAATATGCAACAAGCGGCACGTATTTCAGATAAAACTGCATTCTTTTATATGGGTGAATTAATAGAACTCGACGATACAAATGTCATTTTTTCAAATCCTAAAAATCAAAAAACAGAAGACTATGTATCTGGTCGATTCGGTTAATGGAGAGGGGTAAAAAAGTAAATGAGACAACATTTTGATCAATCATTACATGAACTACAAGAAAACTTAAAAAAAATGGTGGAACACGTTTTAGTAATGATGAGTGATTCAGTAGACAGTTTAAAAAATCAACAAATTGAACAAGCGGTAAACGTTATCGAATCAGACAAAATTTTAAATGATCTTGAGTCTTTAGTGAATAAAATGACGATGACGCTTATTGCAACACAAAATCCGGTTGCAAAGGATCTACGTAAAATTTTAGCTGCGAATAAAATGGCATCCGATTTAGAAAGAATGGGTGACTTAGCAGTTAATATTGCCAAAGGGGTAATACGAATAGGCGAAACACCATTAGTAAAACCAATTGAACACATCCCTCAAATGGCGGAACGTGTTACAGAAATGCTTCGTGAAGGTATCGATGCGTTTATATCTGAGGATAACGTTTTAGCAGAAGCAACGGCATTAAAAGATGATGAAGTTGATCGCTTGCACAAAATTGTCGTCCACGATTTGATGAAGCTAGTTCCGAAACATCCAGAACATACAGAACAAATCATTCAACTTATGTTCGTCGCACGACATATTGAACGTTTTGGGGATCATATTACGAACATTGCCGAGGAAACTTTTTTTGTTACAACCGGAAATCTAATTGATTTAAATTCGTAATCCCAAGAAATTTTGTATTTTTTCGCATTAATCACAAAAACAAAACACCCTTGTAATTCCATTTGACGATGGAATTATAAGGGTGTTTTGTTTATATTCGGTTATGTCATTTAGTGAAATAAGCTTGCTATTCTCCTTTACATGAATGCAAGGAAAGTACTTTGCTTCGTTACTTCTTTATTTCGTTAATACTTTTGCGATTTCTGCTAACGTCATATCTTTGGAGAGAGTGTAGGAACCTATTTGAATGCGACTTGATAGGTTGTTATCTGCTAGGTACGTATCAAGATCTTTTTTGTTTTGAATAATACCTTCTGCCTCCAGTATTGCACTAATCTCTCCTGAACTCATGCCTGGTTGAACAACTAGAACTACCTTATTACTTTTTTCATCTTCCTCTGGAACTTCTTCTTGCTTCGTTCCTTCACTTAGAGAAGGTTCTGCAGTTGTTTCTTGTTGTGCTTGTAATAAATCGAGTTGAACTTCTGCTAATTGCGCATCTCTTTCTTCTAGCTGTTTTGTAAGATGCGCTATTTTCTCTTTGTTCGTCGTTGTTATCTCGTTAGAGGAATGACTGATGTCTTCTTCTTGCATAAACCAAAATAGTGATCCTGAAAGAATAAGACCGATTCCAACGCCTTGTAAAATTTCCTTCACACTATCTTCCTCCAATAATCGATTTAATCTGATCATTCGTTAAAGAAGATCGAGCACTAATTTCTTTTACGCTGTATCCTTGCTGATGTAAAGCTTTCACTTGATTAATCAGAATATCATGTATTGGTTTTGCTTGAACAGGAGCATTTACCTTCGCTGGGGGAGATGTTAGCATTAATTCTTCTTCGATTGCCTTTAATCTTCTTTTTACTTGATGCTGATCTTGATAAAATTCGAGTGATATCGTTTCCATATCTTTCGACAGCTGTTTTGTTTTGCTTGGAATAAAAAGAGAAATAATGACGATGAGTATTCCTAGTAAGATGATGGTAATTTCTAAAGTCATGCAAACACCTCGTTCAATTTTCGTTTCCATCATCATATCATAAAGTATAAGTAAATTTGGGGTATCTTAAGAAAAACATAGTAGCTTTTTTGAAGGGATATGTTATAATAGGAAAGTCGTATAAATATAGCTCATGCAAGAAAGAAATACTGAAGAAGAGTGGGAGGGAAACTCATGCGCGTTAATATCACGTTGGCTTGTACAGATTGTGGTGAACGTAACTACATCTCCAAGAAAAACAAGCGTAATAACCCTGAGCGTCTTGAATTAAAAAAATATTGTTCACGTGAGAAGAAAATGACTTTACACCGTGAAACAAAATAAGATTATCCAAACCAAAACCTGCTCGGGTTTTGGTTTTTTTTCTGAAAGGCATGTGATTAGCTGATGAAAAAACAAATACGAGAATCGATCATTAAAACATTATCAGCCATGCATCCAGAGTCGCGTGGTGATCAACAAGAACAAATTGAATCACTCCTTATTCAATGTGTAAAGAACCAACCAAATTGGCAAAAAGTCGGTATTACAATCTCCCATTACCCAGAGATTGAAACAAGGCACATTATCGAAAAGCTTTGGGAATTGGGAAAAAAAGTGGTGGTACCTAAATGTACGCATAAAACGAGAGAAATGGATTTCTATGAAATTACCAGTTTCGATCAACTAGAAAATGTCTTTTTATATTTACAAGAACCCAATCCCCAAAAAACCACTCTTGCTAGTAAAGAGTCAATCGATGCGCTCATTGTTCCTGGTATCGCCTTTAACAAAGAAGGGTATCGAATCGGCTTCGGCGGGGGATATTATGATCGATTTTTAGCTGGATTCAAGGGGGATACGGTCTCTCTTGCATTTACGGAGCAATTGCGAATGGACGTTCCTGTGGAGAAATATGATCTTCCAGTTGATATGTTAATCACTTCCCAGCAAGTCATCTCGTGTAAAGAGGAAAGAAACAATGAAAACTTTTTATGATGTACAACAATTGTTGAAACAATTTGGAACATACATTTATACGAAGGATAAAAATGCAGATATTGAATTGATGCAAATGGAACTAAAAGAGTTGTATGATGGTGGAATTTTATCTGTCCGAGAATATCAAACTGCAGTACTTATTTTAAAGAGTAATCAAACAAATAAATAATTACTTCGAAAATGAAACTATTTTGGTTTTTATCCGTCTAATAACGGGTACAGGAAATCAGTTGCAAATATCTTTAAAAAAACTTATCATATATAGATGTTTGAAAGAATTTCCTAATATTTGAAGAAAGAGGAGGGTGTTTGGATTGAAAGAATTTAAATGGCCAAAACATTCGATTCTTGCAATAGCAATTATCATCACATGGATTAAAACGTATATCGCATATCAAGTCGGCTTTAATATGAAAATTGAAAACATGATGCAACAATTTATTTTGTTCATCAATCCTTTAAGTTTTTTAATGTTAGTTTACGGAGTATCGTTATTTTTCCGTTCTGTTAAAAACCGTAATCGATATTTGATTGGAACGAGTATTGTCTTATCAATCATTCTCTATTTAAACGTGGCTTTTTATCGTTTCTTTAGCGATTTTATTACAATACCAGTATTGTTTCAAACGAACAATTTCGGAGATCTAGGAACGTCTGCTCTAGAAAGCATTTATTGGACAGATATTTTATATTTCGCGGATGTTTTCATATTAATCGCGGTAGTTAAATTTATGGCAATTGCAAAAGAATCGTATAGCATGTCATCATCTGTTCGCAGAGCGTATTTTATTTTATCTGCTGCTGTATTGTTTTTAAATTTAGGACTTTCAGAGACAGAACGTCCACAGTTACTTACTCGTAGTTTTGACCGTGAGTTATTAGTCAAAAATATCGGAACGTATAATTATCATTTATATGATATTTACATTCAATCGAAATCACAAGCCCAACGTGTATTAGCTGATGGAAGCGAATTAGTGGAAGTAAATAACTACGTTCGTGCTAACCAAATTGATCCTAATCCAAAGTTATTTGGAATTGCGAAAGATAAAAACATTATTTACATTTCGTTAGAATCGCTACAAAATTTTGTTATTAATAGTGAAATGAACGGCCAAGTTGTAACGCCATTTTTGAATGAGTTAACAAAAGATAAAGACACCTTTTATTTTTCCAATTTCTATCACAATACTGGTCTCGGAAAAACTTCCGATTCTGAATTCATTGTAGAAAATAGTTTGTATGGAATAGGTGGAGGAGCTGTATTCTTTACAAATAGTGGAAACACATTTAATTCTTTTTCCGAAAAATTGAATGACAATGGTTATTTTACATCCGTCATGCATGCAAACAATAAAAGTTTCTGGAATCGTGATGTGATGTATAAAGCGATGGAAACGCAAAAGTTTTATGATGTAGATAGTTATACAATCGAAGAAGGGCAAGCCGTGAACTGGGGCATGAAAGATATTCCTTTCTTCGAACAGTCTGTCGATCACATGAAAGAAATGCCCCAACCTTTCTACAGTCGTCTTATTACGTTAACAAACCACTATCCTTTCCATTTAGATGATGAGGACATGTTTATCGATGAATACGATTCTAATTCTGGAACGTTGAATCGTTATTTCCAAACAGCAAGATACATGGATGAATCAATTAAAGTATTCTTTGAAAAATTGAAAGAAAGTGGCGTATATGATAATTCCATTATTGTGATGTACGGTGATCATTATGGTATTTCTGAAAATCATAATGCTGCAATGTCCCAATATTTAGGGAAAGAAATTACACCATTTGAAAATGCACAATTACAACGTGTTCCTTTATTTATTCATATCCCGGATTCCGGTATAGGAAAAGAAATGACAGAAGTTGCTTCTCAAGTAGATATTCGACCTACTGTCTTGCACTTAGCAGGAATTGATACATCGAAAGATATGCAGTTAGGTGCAGATTTGTTTTCGCCAGATCATGAAGATTTCGCGATTTTACGAGATGGTCGATTTGTAACAGAAGACTATGTATTTGCAGCAAATACTTGCTACGATAAAATGACTGGTGAGGCAACTGATACGGAAGCCTGCGAGCCATATGCAAAACGTGCACAACAAGAATTAAACTATTCTGATCAAATCATTATTGGAGACTTATTACGATTTTATGATGATAAGACAGGTAAACTATTGACTGATGGTGAAACAGAAGATTCTAAAGATCAGTAAATGCAATTAAGCTTTTTCAGAAACGAATATTATTAAAAAATAGATAATCCGAACGACCCATCTGTATTTATTGAGAATCCAGATGTCGTTCGGATTTTTTGATGACATTATTTGCAGGAATTCTCTTTTAGAAGTGGTACCTATATTAGGTGTGAAGGTAAAACCAAGATTTTTACTACGACTATTTACTTCATATGGATAGTAAAGGAGAAAGGAGGGGAAATCTACATAGGAAATGTTAGATAGATGGTGTTGTTATTAGCTAGATTGCTTTTAGAAACATTTCAACTCACTATTTAAATGCTTTTTCAATAAAAACTACGTGTTATGCAACAAATATAGATAGTAAGGAACCCCGATATAAAAGGAAACCCCTCTGAACTGGAGTTAACTCCGATTCAGAGGGGGAATGAATATTCAAGAAATGAATTTCATCATTACCTTTAATGTAAAATTGGTGGGAATCCATGATCTTTAATTGTCATGAATGTAAACCATCCAAAAATAGCGAATGCTAGAAAATTAAATGCAACACCTAGCATGTTCTTTTCTTTAAATGCTACATACGTTCCGATTAATCCAAGAATTGAAACTAAACCAAAAATAACCATTAATAAGTTCATGTGAATACTCCTTCCGACATGGATTGTATATGTCGACTGTCGTTACTCTCTCTATTATAATTTCTTTCTAATACGATGTCGAGCGTTAATCTTGAACGTTCTTTGAACACTGTCCATAATCACGAAATTTGATACAATCAATGGGAGGTGAAAATATGTATTCTATTCGAACATACCCGTTAGGCTGGATTCAAACGAACTGTTATATCGTTTCAAATGCTTCAAAAAAGTGTGTGGTGATTGATCCAGGGGGAAATGGAGAAAAATTAGTGAAAGAGTTAACACGTTTACAATTGACACCTGTAGCGATTTTGTTAACGCATGCACATTTTGATCATGTAGGAGCAGTAGAATTTGTACGGACAAAGTGGGGCATTCCACTTTATTTACACAAGAAAGAAAAAGATTGGCTAGAAGATCCAATGAAAAATGGTTCTGGACATTATGCAGAGTTACCTAATATCACAACAAATCCAGCAGATCATTTGATTACTGAAGAAGGAACGTTATCATTTGACGATATTCATTTCCAACTACTTTTTACACCAGGACACTCCCCAGGCAGTATCACGTATGTATTAGTTGGAGAAAATATCGCATTTGTTGGCGACACGTTATTCAAAGGTAGTATTGGTCGCACAGACTTGTTAGGTGGTAACACTCAACAATTGCTGGACTCCATACATCAAAAGCTTTTACCTTTAGAGGAAGACACGATATGTTATTCGGGACATGGGGAACCAACTACGATAGGAGCAGAAATCGAAACTAATCCTTTTCTTAACGGTTTCAACTAATGATATTTCGCTAAAGAGACGATGAAAATTTAATTACACTATGTGAAGAAAAAAAGAGCAAAAAAAAACTGTAGAAGTACTCTTTACGAAGAGTCTTCTACAGATCATGCAGCTGTCTAAGTGACAGCTGTTTTTTAGTGGCCAGCACCAGGTACATGAATGAATGTTGTGTAGTACGTAAATCCAGCAAAGAACACTGTCAAATATGCTCCGAAGATATAGATGTACATACGTTCAGATAGATTCAAGAAGCCTAAAAGAATGAATAAGCCCGTGTTTGCTAAAAATAATAAAGACGCTTCTGTCATACCACCGAGATAGAACATTACTGCAAAAATTCCTGTCCAAAATCCCATTACTTTATACATATTGCCCATTTATGGTCCCTCCTTTTATTCCAAGGATGCAATTTCATCTAATCCTATTATAAGTGTACGTAAAGTCATTGTAAACTCTGGAATCGTATTTGAATGTGACAGAAAAGTGTAGGAAAAAATAATTTCATTTAAATAGTGACAAAGGTTATACAAATGTTGTACAATGTGTATAACAAATAACGAAGAAAATTAGGAGGCTATTAAAATGGAAAAAGTACTATTTTATACTTACCCGTCTTGTACATCTTGTCGTAAGGCAAAAAAATGGTTACAACAAAATGGTGTGGATTTTCAAGAAAGACATTTGTTCCGTGAAACGCCGACGCAAGAAGAATTGTATTATTTATTGTCACTAACAACAGATGGTGTGGACGAATTGCTAGCGACTAGAAGTCAATCTTTTAAAGATTTAAATCTGGATATTGACGAATTATCCCTGTCGCAAGTGGTAAATCTTATGGTGGAAAACCCTAAATTGTTACGTCGTCCAATTTTAGTTTCAGAACAACGTTTAGTAGTAGGATATCAACCAGAACAACTTTCTACCCTTTCGAATAAACGAAATTTATCTGCTGCAGTTTAAGAAAAATTTCATTTCCCCCTCATTTTGAGGGGGGAATTTTTATTTTCGGGACAAGTCTTTCTTTAAAAAGAAACTAGTTGTATACTTCAATCACCAACAGTGAGCGGTCTCTGTTGGCTTTGGATGAAAGAAACGATGACAATAAACCAATTATTAGAAAAAAAGAGTGTTAATTTTTTTCAACAAGCATTAGATCTCCATGCTACTGATCTTCATCTTATCCCCAAAGATAATCATTTTTCCATTGTCTACAGAATACAGGAACAATTAACCATGTATTGTTCACTCCCACTGGAATTAGGGATACGACTCATCACCTATTGGAAATTGTTAGCGCAATTAGACATAAGTGAAAAACGCAAACCTCAAAGCGGCTCTTTCGAGCTAGAACTTCAAAATATCGCTTTTTCGATTCGTCTCTCTACACTTCCTTCAGCGCATAATTTGGAAAGTGTGGCACTACGATTTCAATCCCATTTACAGACCAAAAGTTTAGATGATCTATTTTTTCAAGAAGATATGGCTGATTATTTTCGCCTCCTCTTGTCAAACCGTTACGGTTTAATTTGTATAGCAGGAGCAACAGGAACTGGAAAAACGACTTCTGCGTATTCCATGTTGCAATATTGTGCACAAGTCCTTCGGAAAAATGTCATCGCAATTGAAGACCCCATTGAAATTAAACTAGCCAATGTTTTACAAGTTCAAGTAAACGAAAATGCTGGCCTTTCCTATGCAAAGGGAATTAAGTCATTACTCCGTCACTCTCCAGATATTATTTTCATCGGCGAGATTAGGGATTCTGAAACGGCTAGTATCGCTATGGAAGCAGCACTAACAGGTCATTTAGTATTGTCAACGATTCATGCATCGAATTCAATTGGTTCCATTTTTCGTTTACGAGATCTGGGAGTTCGAATGGAGGATATTCGACAAGGTGTATTAGCACTTGTTTCTCAGCAATTAGTTGAAATCACGTCGGAGGAAATCGAAAAGGGGAAAAAACGAAAAGCATTAGTAGAGATATTACAAGGTGCTTCGTTATCTGATTGTTTGTCCTATCTCTCAGAGGGATGGGAATACGAATTGCCAATAGAAAAAACGATTCGGTTTCAATTAAGAGAGGGTTTGCTCAATGGCAGTTTTTACCCGACGAATTAACCGAAACCCGCTTATTCCTGTAAACGATCAGCATATCTTTTTGCGAAAGACGGTGGAATTGCTTCAAGAAGGATACACAATTCAACATGCTATTTTACTTCTCATTCCTTTGTATTCGACAAATTACACAAAAGTTGAAACGTTTCCTTTAAATGTAAGTGAACCAATTTACGACTTATTCGGAAGTTTAGGCATTCCTCAAAAGATGTTGTTTCCATTATTAACAGTGTCTACTTCGGAAGATTTAATTACGTCCCTAGTTCACACCGCGAATTATATACAAATGGAAAGAGAAGCCAAAACAAAATTGCAACAAATTATGGTTTACCCGATGGTGCTATTTGGGATGCTAGCAGGATTAATGGTAATTTTTCGATTGTATTTATATCCGAATATGGAAAGGTTATATCAAAGTAGAGTACATAGTGGTGCTGAAAAGGAAAATCTCACAGTTGCTTTTATGAATTCTATTCCGAGCCTTCTATCCATATTGCTTTTACTTCTTATTGTAATAGTAGGAAGCTGGTTTTTACTTTACCGAAAGAACACTTTACGAAAAAAAATGCAAAAGTTACGAAAGATTCCATGGTTTGGAGATTTTCTAGTTTCCTATTGGACAAGAAGTTACGCATTAGTTTTAGGGACACTATTAATCAGCAATACTTCCAGTAAGCATGCATTTGATACCATATGTACTTTTTATCAGCATCCAGTTCTTTTAATAATTACGACTGATATGTTAGACCTATTAATGGTTGGAGACAGTCTTTCTCAAGCAGTTCTTAAAAATGAATTTCTCCGGAAAGATCTGTATGACATTATTTATTATGGTGAAATGCATGGTCATGTTGGAAAAGAACTTGTTTTATACAGTAACCATTTAACCGAAAAAATGGGGAATCAGCTAGAACGCCTCATCAAAAAAATACAGCCAATTGTATTTATACTTGTGGCACTAGCAATTATCCTTTCGTATTTATCAATCCTTTTACCAATGTATCAATTAATAGAATTAGTCTAAAGGAGAATGACGATGATCTATATTCGCAATGAAAAAGCCTTTACGTTGATTGAAATGATGATGGTGCTGCTTATTATTTCTGTTTTAATCTTGATCGCTATTCCAAATGTGACAAAGCACTCCGCCACAATAGATGAAAAAGGATGTCAAGCTTTTATGAAAATGATAGAGGGACAAGTCGAGGCATATCAAATAGAAAATAAGTCAGTTCCAACCCTTCAAAACTTAACGGATGAAGACTATTTAACTGCTCAACAACAAACATGTCCGGATGGAAGACAGATCGACATTAATGCGCAAGGAGAGGTTTCTGTCGCAGCTGTCGCTTCACCGTGAATAAAGGGTTCACTTTCATCGAGGTGTTGATTGTTTTGCTAATCGTTACGGTCATCACTTCCGTTACCATTGCTGGGTATTCTAACATACAAAGAGAACAGTCTTTTTTATCTTTTTATCAACAATTGGAAAAAGATGTGATGACGATTCAATTACAGGCAATTACAACAAATCAAACGACTGAAATTGTTTTTACGAATAACGGTACCCGGTATGTTGCAAGACAGTCTTTTACAAAAACACTTTTCACAAGAGATATTCCAAGTGAAATAGTCTATCGGAACGAAGGAACCTTAACCAGTGTTTCATTTAACCCGAACGGTACTATTGTGAAATTTGGAACATTAGTTTTTGAGAACGGGCAGAAAAAAGAATACGTTAAATTTTATATAGGAAAGGGGAGAATGGAACTCGCAGAATGAAAAAGGATATTCCTTATTCGAAAGTTTACTTAGCATTCAAATTATCTTATTAATCGTCGGTTGTTTTATCCCGTTCCTTCTTTCAATGAATTACCATCTATCTGAAAAAAGAATGATGGCTAGAATAGCACAAGTTTCGTATGAAGCTTCTATCGGATATAGAAAGGGTTATTTGGATGGCGAGACATTGACGAATGATCAGATGTATACGTGGCACTGGAAGGAGAAAGAGTTATGCATTTTCTACAAACAAGAGATAAAAGAACTTTCTTTTTGCCGTCAGTATTAACACAAAAGGGGTTCACCCTGATTGAATCGATACTCCAATTTTCCATCTTTCTATTTGTCGTAGCCACACTTCCAACGATTTTTCATTTTTTAGGTACGACTAATAATTTACTTGCGAATAATCAAGAACAACAATGGGATCTGTTTTTAATGGATACCAGAAATTATTTAGATGAGCAAGTGAATGTAATTGTAATTAATCAATCTAGTGGAATACGCATCACGACAATAAATGAATCATACGATATCGAGCTAAATGGAAATGAAATACGAAAACAGCGAAATCAATTAGGGAACGAACCAATGTTATTGCATGTAAAAGCTGTAACTTTCACAAAGTATGGTCATGAAATTCGTTTAAGAGTGAAGAAAAATAGTGGGGAAATTTATGAACAATCCTTTCAAATTAGTGGATAAGTTAAACGAGAAAGGGGCCAGTTTTCCACTTGCGTTAGTCGTACTTGTTATCGTGTTGTTTTTTGTCAGCTACTTTATCCTTTCTTTTTTGTCTTCTATTCAGTTCTATGAAATGTTGGAAAGTTATTATTTTTCTGCTACCATAAATGAAATGGAGGAATAGCAGGGATGAAGAGGATTTACATGGTCGGATTCATGGGTAGTGGAAAAAGTGCAATCGGACGGCGATTGAGTTTTATGTTGAAATTGCCATATTATGATATGGATAAAGAAATTGTCCGTATGACGGGCAAATCTATTCCAGAGATTTTTGAAGAAAATGGGGAAGCTTACTTTCGTCAATTAGAAAAAGACTATCTAGCGGCGACAAGAGATGAGTGGTGTATTGTCTCCACTGGCGGAGGAGTTGCTACCGATCTTGAAAATATTAAGTTGATGAGAAAAACAGGACTAGTATTATTTCTAGATGCCACTTTTGATGATTTATGGGTTAGAATTCATCGTGATCCCAATCGTCCAATTGTACAACGATCGACAAAAGAAGAATTACACCAGTTATATCTAAAGAGACGAGTGTTTTATAAAAAAGCAGCTCACATTACGATTCGAACAGAGAGTAGATCGCTTCGTCAAATAACTGAATATGCAGCCTTCCAGGTGGAAAGACTAAAAAGCGAACATTAGAAGTTATTATACTTTTATTGTTCGTTTTTTAGTGATTGATTTAAAAATGATTGCCGAATTACATAACTAATGTTAGGATATAAGAAAGATTTTCACTTCTTTGATAACTTTATTAGGTTGTATAGCGGTAGAGAGTACGAGGAGAGAACACTTTGATGTGTCGCCGAAGGAGCAAACTTGTGATTGTCAATCTCTCAGGCAAAAAGACTCGTATTGGACGCGACTCTGGAGAAAGTCATTATTGACTACCAACGAGGCAAGCCAAATGGCTAAACTTTCAGGTCACAGGACAGAGAATCCATTTAAGGGGATTCTCTGTCCTTTTTTCATGAGGTAGTTTAGAAAATGGTACAAAGATAAAAACACAGGTTACCTCGTAGTTTAAAAGAAGTGAGTCTTCCATCTGTAAAATTGAACATACTAGCACTTCACTTTAGGAGGCATAACACATGAGTAATTCATTAAAAAGAACCCCTTTATTTAATTCCTATGCTGCTTCGGGAGGAAAAACAATTGACTTTGGAGGATGGGAGTTGCCTGTCCAATTCTCTAGCATCAAAGAAGAACATGAAGCTGTGCGCACGAACGCAGGATTGTTTGATGTCTCTCATATGGGTGAAATCGCCGTTGAAGGTCCTGATAGTCTTGCTTATTTGCAAAAGTTAGTGACGAATGATGTGGCGAAATTGTCAGATGGGCAAGCACAGTATACGGCGATGTGTTACACAGATGGTGGAACGGTGGATGATTTATTAATTTACCGGTATAACGAAACAAGTTATTTATTAGTAGTAAATGCTTCTAATATTGAAAAAGATTATAAATGGATGATGGATAATAGTTTTGGAAACGTAGAGATTAAAAATGTTTCGGACAATTTTGGGCAGTTAGCGTTACAAGGCCCAAAAGCGCAGGAAATTCTACAACGATTTACTTCGACGCCTTTATCTGAAATTGGCTTTTTCCGTTTTAATGCGGATGTCAAAATCGGCGACTCTACTTTTTTAGTCTCACGCACTGGATACACGGGAGAAGACGGATTTGAAATTTACGGAAAACCGGAAGCAATTGTGGCGTTGTGGAATGATTTATTATCAAAAACAAGCGAAGAGTTAAAGCCTTGTGGATTAGGTGCTCGTGATACTCTCCGATTTGAAGCGTGTCTTGCACTTTATGGCCAAGAACTATCGAAAGATATTTCTCCTTTAGAAGCGGGAATTGGTTTTGTTGTTAAATTGAAAAAAAACGAAGATTTCAACGGAAAATCGGTTCTCGTAGAACAGAAAGAACAAGGTGTCCCGCGTCAATTAGTTGGAATCGAGATGATTGATAAAGGGATTCCAAGATTTGGCTACGACGTCTATACTGGTGATGAAAAAATTGGTTTTGTTACTACTGGAACACAATCTCCTACATTGAAAAAGAATATTGGGTTAGCTTTGATACAATCCTCTTACACAGAGTTAGGAACAGAGGTTGAAGTAGAAATTAGAGGAAAAAAATTAAAAGCTAAAATAGTTGAAACACCTTTTTATAAACGACAAAAATAATAGCGGGAAGAAGGTATCTTTAGCATGAAGCATCGTTACTTACCAATGGCGGAACAAGACCAATTAGAAATGTTAGAAGCGATTGGCGTTGAAAAGATTGATGATTTGTTTGCTGATATTCCGGAGAAAGTAAGATTTCAGGGGAATTATGCCATTAAAGAAGCAAAGTCTGAAAATGAATTAACGAAAGAATTAGCGGCACTAGCAGCTAAAAATGCAGATACAAAATCATATGCCAGTTTTTTAGGTGCAGGGGTCTATGATCATTACAAACCAATTATTGTAGATCATGTTATTTCTCGTTCAGAATTTTACACCGCTTATACTCCTTACCAACCGGAAATTTCTCAAGGAGAGCTTCAAGCGATTTTTGAATTTCAGACGATGATTTGTGAATTAACTGGCATGGATTTAGCAAACTCTTCTATGTACGATGGAGGAACTGCTTTGGCGGAAGCTGGTATGCTAGCTGCAGGTCATACACGCCGCAAAAAAATTCTAGTGTCTGAAACAGTTCATCCGGAATCAATAGATGTGGTAAAAACATATGCGCTTGGTCAATCAATTGATGTAGTGGTTGTTCCATCGAAAGATGGAATAACAGATGTGGAAGCATTAACTTCATTAATGGATGATTCAATTGCCGCTGTTATGGTTCAATATCCGAATTTCTTCGGTCAAATCGAATCGTTAAGTACAATCGAAAAAATCGCGCATGAACAAAAAGCGTTATTTGTTGTGTCATCAAACCCCCTTTCTTTAGGCGTATTAACACCTCCAGGCAAGTTAGGGGCAGATATCGTGGTAGGAGATGCTCAACCGTTTGGAATTCCTGAATCATTTGGAGGACCGCATTGTGGTTATTTCGCCGTGACAAAAGCGTTAATGCGAAAAGTTCCAGGACGTCTAGTAGGTGAAACGACTGATGAAGTTGGTCGTAGAGGGTTTGTACTTACACTTCAAGCACGAGAGCAACATATTCGTCGTGATAAAGCGACCTCCAACATTTGTTCGAACCAAGCGCTCAATGCTTTGGCTGCTTCTGTTGCTATGACTGCATTAGGAAAACAGGGAATCCAAGATATTGCCATACAAAATATTGCGAAGACACATTATGCAAAGAAAGCACTTGAAAAAGCAGGTATTCACGTCCTTTATCAAGGTGCTCATTTTAATGAACTAGTGATTGATCTTAAATCGAATGTTACAGCTCTAAATAAAGTCTTATTCGATAAAGGGATTATAGGCGGGTTTGATTTAGGAAGAGTTTCAGAAAAATGGGATGGACAATGTTTGATTGCAGTAACAGAGCAACGAACGAAAGAAGAAATTGACGCATTCGTGCAGGAAGTGGGGGCTTATCGTGCATAAAGACAATCAACCGTTAATTTTTGAAATGACAAAAGAAGGACGGATCGGCTATAGTTTGCCTGAATTAGATGTACCGGAAATTGATCTTTCAAGTTTATTACCTACTGAAGCTGTAAGAGAAGTTCCAGCTGAATTACCAGAAGTCTCGGAGCTAGATATTATGAGACACTATACTGCGCTTTCAAAGCGAAATCATGGAGTTGACTCTGGTTTTTATCCACTAGGTTCGTGCACGATGAAATATAATCCGAAAATTAATGAAGCAGTTGCACGTTTCTCAGGTTTTGCAAATATTCATCCATTACAAGATGAAAGCACCGTTCAAGGTGCAATGGAATTAATGTACGATCTTCAAGAGCATCTTATCGAGATTACAGGGATGGACGAAGTAACACTTCAACCTGCTGCTGGTGCACATGGTGAGTGGACGGCACTAATGATGATTCGTGCGTATTTTGAAGCAAATGGAGACCTTGAGCGGACGAAAGTAATAGTTCCCGACTCAGCACACGGTACAAATCCAGCTTCCGCAACTGTTGCAGGATTTGAAACAGTTACAGTTAAATCCGACGAACATGGATTGGTCGATCTAGAAGACTTAAAACGAGTAGTTGGTAGAGACACAGCAGCACTAATGCTGACAAATCCCAATACACTTGGATTATTTGAAGAACACATTCTAGAGATGGCAGCAATCATTCATGAAGTTGGCGGCAAACTATATTATGATGGGGCTAACTTAAATGCGGTTATGTCAAAAGCTCGACCAGGAGATATGGGATTTGATTGTGTTCATTTAAACTTACACAAGACCTTCACTGGTCCTCATGGTGGTGGAGGGCCGGGATCTGGTCCTGTAGGAGTGAAGAAAGATTTAATTCCCTTCCTACCTAAACCAGTGCTAATTAAAACGGAAGATGGCTATACGTTCGATTATAATCGTCCTCAATCGATTGGGCGAGTTAAACCTTTCTATGGGAATTTCGGAATTAATGTCCGTGCCTACACGTATATCCGTACTATGGGTCCAGACGGTTTAAAAGCAGTAACAGAGTATGCGGTGTTAAATGCAAATTACATGATGCGGAAACTACAGCCATACTTTGATTTACCATATGATAGGCACTGTAAGCATGAGTTTGTGTTAAGTGGTAGAAGACAGAAGAAATTAGGTGTTCGAACGCTAGATATGGCAAAACGATTACTTGATTTCGGTTACCACCCACCGACAATTTACTTCCCACTCAATGTGGAAGAAGGTATGATGATTGAACCAACAGAAACAGAATCGAAAGAAACACTCGATGCTTTTATCGATGCAATGATTCAAATTGCAAAAGAAGTCGAAGAAAATCCAGAAATTGTGCAAGAAGCTCCTCATACAACAGTTATCAAACGCTTAGATGAGACAAAAGCTGCACGTAATCCTATTCTTCGTTATACAAAAGCATAAATGATACGGACTATAGATTACCCTCTTGTTAAAGGGGATCTATAGTCTTTTTTTGGGAATGAAATATACCAGATTCTAGTTATGGGAAGAGATAAATGACTTTATCGGTGAGGAAAAATTGCTGAAGTAGATGGAGTACTCAAAGGATGGTCCTATAGGATGAAATGGATATTGATTATGACGAATCGATCGCCTGGTCCTGAGAATCGATCGTCTTATGTCGAGAATCGATCGCCTAGTCCAGAGAATCGATCGCCTGGTCCTGAGAATCGATCGTTTAGACAAATTAAAGTAAATCACACGTAAAAAAATAGAAATTAATCACTGTTTTATTACAAATGAAAAGAACCCATATAAAATGGGTTCCAAATCATTAATTTTTTGATTTTACTTTTCCAGTCCATTGGCGAAATCCACCTTGAAGCTGATATACTTGATTATATCCTTTTTTCTTTAGGAAAAGAGCAGTACGTGCGCTTCTAGAGCCGCTTTGACAATACAAATAAACTGGTTTGTCTGGACGAATTTCTTTATAACGTTGACGAAGCTGAGAGTTAGGTAAATTACGCGCTCCCAAAATGTGCCCATTATCGAATTCTTTTGGCTCTCGAACGTCAATTAGTTGAGATTTACGATATCCTTCGATGAATTGTTCTTGCGTTAAATTTGTGACTGCTTTTCTCAAGCGCATTCCAGAAACTAGAACGTACACAATGAGACCAAACAAGATTGCGGAGATTATATATAAGTATTCCACAGTTGAACCCCTTTCTGTTACTCCATTCATTATAAAAAAGGTAGGTACTAAATTCAATGACTAAAACAAAATGGAATTTTCTTTATACAGGAGCTCACAGCCCTGCTTACAATATGGCAATGGATGAGACGTTGTTAGAGTTACATAGTAAAGGTGAAATTGGACCTGTTATTCGCTTTTACGAATGGAATCCAGCAACGCTATCGATTGGTTACTTTCAAAAAGTGGCAAAAGAAGTAAATATGGAGGAAGTACAAAAGCAAGGGTTAGGGTTTGTACGACGACCTACTGGCGGTCGTGGGGTATTGCATGACAAAGAATTGACTTATAGTATCATCGTGGAAGAGTCGTATCCGAATATGCCAGCTACGGTCACGGAAGCTTATCGAGTGCTAAGCGAAGGATTGTTAATTGGATTTCAAGAATTGGGGTTACAAGCATATTTTTCGGTACCTGATTCCGATGAGAAAAAAGCAGATTTAACGTCACCAAAAAGTGCTGTTTGCTTTGATGCTCCTTCATGGTATGAATTAGTCGTTGAAGGGAAAAAAGTGGCGGGTTCCGCTCAGACGCGACAAAAAGGTGTCATTTTACAACATGGGGCAATCTTGCTAGACTTGGATGAAGATCAACTAGTCTCACTATTTCATTACCCTTCGGAAGAGGTGAAAGAAAAAGTTCGACACTCTCTTCCGGAAAAAGCGGTAGCGATCAATCGTTTACTTGAAAACCCAGTTGGAATCGAACAGTGCGTGTCTGCTTTTAAGAAGGGATTTGAAGCTGGATTACAAATTGACTTACAACCTTTAGTACTGACTCCGGAGCAACAAGAAAAAGTTCATTTGCTTGAACAAACAAAATATGGATCATTAGAATGGAACAATAAATTTTAATAAAAGAAAAATTTTTTTCGGTCCATTCTTCCTATGGACGTTGGCGTTACTGGTTTTCTGTAATTTAGAAATGTTTGCAACTATACGCAACATATAGTATCTTATTAATCATAATAGATACTATATGTTGTGTTTTTAATTGCAACAAAAAGGAGATGGAATCAATGGTTTTAGCGTCCGAAGTAGCAAAAATGAAGTTGAATAAACAAGCATTAAATGAAGATATCAAACAATTTACACAAGTTCATCCGATAACTTCAGAAATGACATTAACACATAAAGGCGTATCTCGATTAGTGATGATAGATCGATACTCGTTTAAAGATACAGAAAAGAAGACGTTAAAAGCCGGGGATTTTGTCGTACTAACAGTCAAAGAGGATCCAAAGTTTCCAGCACGAGGACTTGGTTACATAGTTTCAATTAATGAATTAGAAAAGAAAGCGGAAGTATTAATTGAAGAAGATTACCGGAGTGCGATTGATGACCCAAGGGAATTAGAAAGTGGTATTGTATATCGTTCACTCGATGTAATAGAAAAACCTTTAGAGGTTTATTATGAGCAAATTGCGCTTCGGAATGCGACAGGGTTATCCGCAGTAGAAAAAACAGAGGAGCTACAAAAAGAATGGCAGCAAAAATTCTATGAGCAGCTCGTTGACCTTAAATTCATTCCGGCTGGTCGTGTGATATACGGAGCTGGAGCAGGAACAGATGTTACCTACTTCAATTGTTACGTGATGCCATTCGTTCCAGATTCGAGAGAAGGAATTTCCGATCATCGAAAACAAGTCATGGAAATTATGAGTCGTGGCGGTGGAGTAGGGACAAATGGTTCTACTTTACGACCTCGTAATACACTAGCAAAAGGGGTAAATGGGAAATCTTCTGGATCTGTATCATGGTTGGATGATATCGCGAAGCTTACACACTTAGTGGAGCAAGGTGGATCTAGACGTGGTGCCCAAATGATCATGCTAGCAGATTGGCATCCTGATATTGCAGAATTCATCATTTCAAAGATGCAAAATCCTCGAATTCTGCGTTATTTAATAGAACAAACAAAAGACGAGACGATTCGCAAACTTGCGAAAGAAAAGTTAAAGTTTAAGCCCCTTACCTCGCAAGAAGAAGCAATGTATCAAGGAATACTAAACTACCAAAACATTCCTGGACAAGGCGGATTTAACGAGCAAATCATGAAAGATGCTGCCGCTAAATTACGGGATGGTGGAACGTACACTGTACACAATAGCGAATTTTTAACAGGTGCTAATATTTCTGTTACCTTAACAAAAGAATTCATGGAAGCTGTGGAAAAAGATCAAGAATTTGACCTGCGTTTTCCTGCAGTAGAATCGTATTCGAAGGAAGAAATGCAAACATATAATGCGCACTGGCATGAAGTAGGAGATGTTCGAGAGTGGGAACGCCAGGGCCATGAAGTACGAGTGTATCGGACAATTCAAGCACGAGAACTGTGGAATTTAATTAATATTTGTGCTACCTACTCTGCAGAACCAGGAATTTTCTTCATTGATAATGCGAATGATATGACAAATGCAAAAGCTTACGGACAACAAGTTGTAGCGACAAATCCATGCGGTGAACAACCACTTGCGCCATATTCCGTTTGTAACTTAGCCGCAGTCAATTTAGCCCGTTTTGCAAATAAAGAAACGAAAACAGTCGACTTTGAATCATTAAAAGAAACTGTTCGTGTTGGAGTTCGTATGCAAGACAATGTTATTGATGCAACCCCATACTTTTTAGAAGAGAATCGTGTTCAGGCATTAGGTGAGCGTCGTGTTGGTCTAGGAGTAATGGGATTAGCAGATTTACTTATTTACTGTGAAAAGGAATACGGTTCAGAAGAAGGAAACAAATTAGTCGACGAATTATTCGAAACGATTGCTGCGACGGCATATGAAACATCTTCCCAACTTGCAGTGGAACGAGGAAGTTTTCCATTTTTGATTGGCGAAAATGATGCAGAAACGAAACAGCTACGTGAGGCATTTACGAAAACTGGATTCATGCAGAAGATGCCAACGTCGATTCGCGAATCAATCTTAGCAAACGGTATTCGAAATTCTCATTTATTAACAGTTGCACCAACTGGTTCTACAGGAACGATGGTTGGAGTTTCCACAGGATTAGAGCCATACTTTTCATTTACGTACTATAGAAGTGGACGCTTAGGAAAATTTATGGAAGTGAAAGCAGATATCGTGCAAGAATATTTGGAAAAGAATCCATCTGCAGAGGAATCGTCATTACCTGAATGGTTTGTAACAGCAATGGAGTTAAAACCAGAAGCACATGCGGATGTTCAATGTATCATTCAACGATGGATTGATAGTTCCATTTCCAAGACGGTGAATGCACCGAGAGGATACTCCGTGGAACAAGTAGAAGGAGTATATGAACGTTTATACAAAGGGGGAGCTAAAGGTGGCACGGTGTATGTAGACGGTAGCCGTGATGCTCAAGTTCTCACATTAAAAGCAGAAGAGAATGAGATGGAAGAAGATCCAAAAGAAGAGGCAGTGCTTGAAAAACGTCCAATTGTATTAATAGACACGATTCAAGACCTTCGTTCTACCAATGTAACCATTGGATCGGAAGTGGGCAATACTTGTCCAGTATGTCGTAAAGGAACGGTCGAAGAAATGGGCGGATGTAATACGTGTACCAACTGTGGTGCGCAACTAAAATGTGGATTGTAAGAAGTTCAGTGACATAAGAGAAAAGAGCAAGCGAGTTATACTAACTCAGCTTGCTCTTTTTCTGGTAAATGACGTTCAATTTCGTGAAGTTTTTGAAAAGAAGCAATAGCCACTTCAACTTGATCGTCCATAGGAGGCTTTGTTGTCAGTAACTGCAACGCTAGTCCTGGATAGCCTAAGTATCGTAAAACAGGAATATTACGTAATTTATTCGTCATTTGCAGTACTTCAAATGAAATGCCTAGTACCACTGGAATGAGGAGTAAACGATCTACGACTCGTAACCAAAGTGGATCAGCAGGCACAAAGAAGTAAACGACCATTCCCACAATCACGGTAAATAACATAAAACTGCTACCACATCGATAATGGAGTCTGGACTGAGCCTGGACATTTTCAACCGTTAGAGGCAAATTTTGTTCATATGCATTTATTACTTTATGCTCTGCACCATGATATTGGAATACTCGTTTGATTAAAGGTGTCATGGAGATAAAGTAAATATAACAAAGTAATAAAATTAATTTAAATCCACTTTCAAGTAAAATTTGACCAGTCTTAGATGGAATCACAAATTCGAAAAGTTCTGCTAAGAAAACAGGTACTAATGTGAAAACGAACTTTCCGAAAATGAAGGAGATAATTCCAAGCAAAGCCACGCCTAAATACATGGCCAATTTTGAAGGTTCTTCTTCCTCTTCTTTTTCTTCTCCCGGCATAACATCGTACCGTTCGCTTGCGAAATTTAGATGTTTGCTTCCTGTAGCGGCTGCTTCTACTATTGCAACTACTCCTCTTAAAAAAGGAATCTTTTTTAAATTTTGTAGGAAGGGCTTTTGTTCTCTAGGTAAATGATAGTAATCAATCGATTGATCTTTTCTTCGTATTGCAGTAACTGTATGATCTTTTCCCCCAAACATAACTCCTTCTAAAAGAGCTTGTCCGCCATATACAGGTGCTGACTGTTCATTCATAATAAAATGCACCTCATTTTTTCTATAGTGTTGAACTGTTCTAGTATACAAAATATTTTGTCAGAAGACTACTTATTGAGAAAAGTGTATAGACTGTTCAAAAAAGGTGATTTGCATGAAACAATACTTCATCATATCGATATTTTACAGTACACTTTTTTGTTTGTTCCAAGCATTTCTTGAATCAATCCATTTATCCTTGTTTTCGTATTCTTGGAGATTTCTTCCTTTAATTTTGATTGGCACTATTATAAGTGGATTTCTTTATTTGATCATATTTCGTTTCCACTGGAAAGGTTCCTCGATTCTGTTTCCTCTGTTCGTCACTTTTATCGTTATAGGTGTTGTTTATTTTCTGCAAAAGACACACGTTTTTTCAATCACTACCTGGAGTGCGAATGTAACAAGTCTTTTTATATTCATTCATGCACTTCAATTCACAGCAGATTATTATAGGAAGGAACAAATAACTTATGATAAAATAGGAACGTCGACGGGAAATGGGGGGTAGTATGCATATTTTGTGTTTGAATGGCCCGAACTTAAATTTACTCGGTCTTCGCGAGCCGAGCATCTACGGCAGGGAATCACTGTCCGATTTGGAAGTAAGGTTGAGGCATTTGGCCGATCAACATAATACAAAACTAACGTTTTTTCAATCGAACCACGAGGGAGCGTTAATTGACAAACTACATTGGGCCTTCCATGAACGATTGGATGGGATTATCTTTAATCCAGCTGCTTACACCCATACTAGCATCGCTCTCCGCGATGCCATTTCATCCATTGATATTCCAGTCATCGAAGTACATATTAGTAATATTTTAGAACGAGAGTCTTTTCGTCACCATTCCTTTATCTCAGATGTAGCTATTGATCAAATTTTGGGGCATGGTTTGAAAGGATATGAGATGGCGTTAGAAAAATTTCTAGGGAGAAAAGGGGAAAAAGAATGTCAAAATTAACCACGTTAAGAAGTCATTTTGGAGATCTTGGGATTGATGCAATGCTGATCACATCAGAATTTAATCGTCGTTTTATCACTGGTTTTACTGGCTCAACTGGTAATGCCATTGTTACGAAAGATGGAGCTGTATTTTTAACCGATTTCCGTTATACACAACAAGCTAAATCACAAGTGAAAGATTTTACTATTCACGAGTTCAAAAAATCACTAGTCGAAGAAACGGCAGAAAAGCTTAAAGAGCTTGGCGCAACCAAAATTGGCTTCGAAAAAGAACACATGAGCTATGGATTATATGAACTATACAACAAAGCTGTAGACGGCGTACTGGTGCCTTTCTCTTCTACGATTGAAAATATGCGTATGATTAAAACAGAGGACGAACTGTCCGTACTTCGTAAAGCAGCTGAGATTGCAGATCAAGCTTTCGAACATATTTGCACCTTCATCAAACCAGGGATGAAAGAAATTGATGTTTCGAACGAGTTGGAGTTTTTCATGCGTAAACTAGGCGCTACATCTTCGTCATTTGATATTATTGTCGCTTCTGGTGAACGTTCTGCTTTACCACACGGGGTTGCAAGTGAAAAAGTCATCGAAAAAGGTGATTTTGTCACATTAGATTTCGGCGCTTACTTCAATGGATACGTTTCGGACATCACTCGAACAGTTGCTGTAGGGGAACCTTCCGAAAAATTGAAAGAGATTTATCAAATAGTTTTAGACGCACAAGAAAAATCGTTGCGTGAAATTAAACCAGGGATGAACACAGCTGAAGCAGATGCGATCGCTCGTGATCATATCAAATCACATGGGTATGGTGATGCATTTGGCCACTCTTTAGGACATGGAATTGGTCTTGAAGTACATGAAGGACCGGGATTATCACCTCGTTCTTCTGTAATTTTGGAGCCAGGGATGGTCATAACAATTGAACCTGGTATATACTTAGAGGGTATTGGTGGCGTTCGAATCGAAGATGATGCGATTGTGACCGAAAATGGGTTGGAACGCTTAACTCATTCTACGAAAGAATTGCGAATTTTATAATTTTGGAGGAACACACATGATTTCAGTAAATGATTTTAAAACAGGCTTAACAATCGAAGTAGATGGCTCTATCTGGCGTGTAATGGATTTTCAACATGTTAAACCTGGTAAAGGAGCAGCATTTGTTCGTTCTAAATTACGCAATTTGCGTACCGGTGCTGTGAATGAAAAAACGTTTCGAGCTGGAGAGAAAGTAGAAAAAGCGCAAATTGATAACAAAAAAATGCAGTACCTTTATGCTAATGGAGACGATCATATCTTCATGGATACAGAAAGCTATGAGCAATTAGAACTTTCTGCCTCACAAATCGAATATGAGTTAAAATTCTTGCGTGAAAATATGGAAGTACACATTATGCAATATAATGGCGAGACGCTTGGAGTCGAACTGCCAAATACAGTAGTATTAGAAGTTACGGAAACAGAGCCAGGAATTAAAGGAGACACTGCAAGTGGTGGTACCAAACCTGCGATCTTAGAAACAGGACTTTCCGTTCAAGTTCCATTTTTCGTGAACCAAGGAGATAAGTTAATTATTAATACAACAGATTCTTCGTATGTTTCACGAGCGCAATAATTGCTTTAACTAATTGAAAACCTTCTATCCCTCTAAGTAGGTGATAGGAGGTTTTTCTTATTTCGATCACCTTTTTCTTCTCATAAAGCAACGACACTTGTCATAAGTTACTTTAGATGGGGGGAGCATGTGGAATTTACAGACATTCTTCGAATTGCTACGGTAGGTATTATTCTTGCCTTTCTTCATCTGTTTTTTGAACAGACTGGTAAGAAAGAATTTACTTTTTTTCTATTTGTTTTTGGGTACTTATATATGGCCGCTGAAATGTTTCGTTTTTTAGCCATTTTCTTTGATGATTTGCAAACTTTTTTTCATTTATTTGACAAGGATAACTGATGATTTATCTCGGTTTTCTATTTCTAATTTTTCTATTGCTCCTCTTTTTTCAAGAAGTTTCTCCAAGATATCATCATTTACTAACTTATATGTTTTTTGTTCTTCTTGGCGTATCTGTCATGCAAGAACTACTTCTACCAACATTTCTACAAATTGAAGATGTGATACCACCGACTATTTCTCCGCTCTTTTGGATCATCGGACAATCCTTTTTACTCTTATTAATTGGGGAAATTTTACGAGCTTTGGCAATAGATGTACGAGCTAACATCTTTCAAATCCTACTTCCCATTATCATAGGTGTGCAATTGTTGCTTCTCTGGAAGCCTTATTGGGTCCCAATCATCCAACAACTATTTCAACTTTCCACGCTCTCATAGAGGGGAATGCTTATTTCAATTCTAATTGAGTTAATCAAGGAGTTTCTCTCACCATTTGCGATCTTTCTTGTCAGTATATATCTTTCCTTATTATTCCAACAGCTTTTTCCAACGAATGAAAAACTCATCCGTCTGTTTCTATTCCTTCTAACAATTAGTGTACTTTGCCAACCAGCTATTTCTGCAATATTGGATATGAAGAAATACACAGGCGCTATCCTGCACTTATTTTTCACCATGTATCCACTGTTAAGTGCAAGCCTTCTTTCAAGTGGGGAATTTGTTTCCTTTTCCTTATGGCAACCAACACTATTTTTATTTATTCAAATTGCTTTGTTTGTATCAAATGCTATTTTGCTTCCATTTTTAGTCGTCACCATCTTGCTAGATTTTATGAGTCGATTACAACCTGATCTCTCCTTTACAAAATTTACAGATTTAATGAGACTCTCTTTACTAAGTGGTGTCAGCATCATTGTCTTTTTGTATTCTTTCTTTATAGGCATGAGCGGCATGGTGCAATCGAGTATTTCTCCTGTCTTTTCTGTGCCAATCAAAAAATGGATTCAGCAAAACATTCCTTTTGTCGGATCTGCTCTGACAGAAGGGTTATCTACTTTTACTTCTATTAGTCAGCATATCTCCAGCTTAACGGGGCTAACTTTAACAGGTATCTTGGTCACAGCCATTTTATTACCGAGTGTCAAAATTGCGCTATTAGCCTTTTGTTATCGATTCATTGCGGCCATTATTGAACCTTTTGCTCCAGACGATTTACCTGATTTTGTTGATGATATTGGGAGAACTCTTTTTTCCTTATTGTTAATTTCTTTACTGTTTGTGTTTGCGTTATTTTATACGGTAATGTTTGTCGTTTTTTATATGAAATGGGTAGCTATTATGCGAGGTATGGGATGAGACAACTAATTCTTCTTTTACTTTTATTTACGCTCGTACAAGCCTTTCTTGAGCCACATCTTACTAAAACGGCATTGGAACGACTATTACTGTTAACAAAATTCATGATCGCGACAGTCATTTTTTTGACCTTTTTTCGTCTTTTATGAATGTAGGCTAGAACTCTCGCATAGATTATCTTAGATTGTGGCAGCGATGGATGGTGCGTATGGCAACTCCTTTTCACATGACATCAAAAACAATACCGTTTCTTCTCTTAACCGTTTTGTTACTTCTTTTTCTGTGGAATAAAACAACGTCTTCCTTTTCGTCATCTGAAGAGACGGAGTTACAATCGACGGAAAAAACGTTGGAACAAATTTTGCAAAAAATGGACCAAGTTGGTGAAGTACGAGTGTTTTTGAATAAGGGAGAATCTTCAAACGAGACGTCAAATACGCCTTCTTTTGAAGCAATCTTTGCAAAGGAAGAAAAGACAAGTCTAGAAATACAATCGGTTCTGATCGTTGCCGAAGGCGCGGAAAATCCTCACATCAAGAGGCTCCTTAAAGAAACGGTGGCAAATCTTTTCTTACTTCCAGAGCATCGAATCATCGTGACACAAATGACAAGGGGGAAAAGTCCAAGTGAAAGTTAAAAGAAGAAATGTATGGTTATTGACTTTATTAAGTTTAGTCGCAGTAATTTCCGTCTATTATGCAAATGAACCGAAATCGCTCTCGTTGGATGGGGTATCGCTATTCACCGATCAAGCAGCGGATATATTGTCTAATACAGACGAGGATGAGACAACACCGGTTATGGCACCCTCCACATTATTTGAGGACATGAGGTTAGAATTACAAGACGAGAGAAGTCAAGTTAGGGAACAACTAACTAGTTTAATTGCATCTGATACAGCAACGGCAGAAGAGAAAAATGAAGCATATTCAAAAATGGAACAATTAACCAAACAAAGTTCTGCTGAGGCGATGCTAGAAATGCTCATTCAATCACTTGGTTATTCGGATGCTTTTGTAAAGACAGATGGAGAAAAAGTATATGTACATGTTCAGTCAGAAGAAGAATCAAAAGCATTAGCGAATGAAATTATCTACACAGTTCGAAAAGAATGGGAAAATGCGCGTGAAGTCAGTGTTCAATTTGATACGAATGACTAACAAAGGAGGACCTTTTAGGTCCTTTTTCTAGTACCTACTCCTAAAAATTTCGCGAAACAGTTTCCTATTTCGTTAAAAACGTCTAAAATAGAGGATAGAACGTCTAGGAAAATTACGTAAGGGGAGTTTGAAATGTTAAAAATTCAAGAAATTAGAGAAATTATTAAACTTATCGATCACTCATCCATTGATGAATTTGTATTCGAATCAGAAGGTTCAAAAGTGAAATTGAAAAAGAACGCAACAGGTTCCACTATTCAAGCACCGCAAGGAGTTTCATCTATTTCAGCACCTGTAGTTCCTCAACCACAGCCTGTTGCCGTTACTCCAACACCAGCTGCTGCACAAACGGCACCTAGCGAACAAACTTCGGTTGAGAAAGCTGACTCTCAAGACGAATCTCTATTAAAAATCACCTCGCCAATGGTAGGAACTTTTTATCAAGCTTCTTCTCCAGAAACACCAGCATTTGTACAAGTTGGCGATAAAGTATCTGCAGATTCGGTTGTATGTATTGTAGAAGCGATGAAATTGTTTAACGAGATTGAAGCTGAAGTTTCCGGTGAAATCGTAGAGATTTTAGTAAAAGACGGACAATTAGTTGAGTATGGCCAAGCCTTATTCTTGGTTAAAGCAAACTAAGGAGGCTTACATAATGAAAAAAGTATTGATTGCAAACCGAGGCGAAATTGCCGTTCGAATTATTCGTGCATGTAAAGAAATGAATATCCAAACAGTTGCTGTATATTCGGAAGCAGACAAAGAAGCACTTCATGTTCAAATGGCGGATGAAGCATATTGTATTGGACCAAAATCCTCGTCCGATAGTTACTTAAATTTCTCGAATATCATTAGTGTCGCAAAGCTTACAAATTGTGATGGTATTCATCCTGGTTATGGTTTCCTATCCGAGAATGCGAAGTTTGCTGCATTGTGTGAAGAGTGTGATATTACCTTTATTGGACCAACGTCAGATGCTATTTCTAAAATGGGTACAAAAGACGTAGCAAGAGAAACGATGCGTAAAGCGGGTGTTCCTATTGTACCTGGCTCCACAGGTATCGTCGAATCAATTGACGAAGGGAAAAAGATTGCCTTAGAAATTGGCTACCCTGTGATCATTAAAGCTACTGCCGGTGGTGGTGGAAAAGGAATCCGAGTTGCAAGATCCGAGGAAGAACTTGTAAAAGGAATCCAAATTACTCAAAAAGAAGCGGCGGCAGCATTTGGAAATCCAGGAGTATACTTAGAGAAATTTATCGAAGAATTTCGTCATGTAGAAATTCAAGTACTAGCTGATGCTCATGGCAATGCCATTCATTTAGGTGAACGTGATTGTTCCATTCAACGTCGAATGCAAAAATTGGTAGAAGAAGCTCCTTCACCAGCGCTATCTCAAGAAACAAGAGCGCGCATGGGGGAAGCCGCAGTGAAAGCTGCACTTGCCGTAAATTATCGCAGTGCAGGAACGGTTGAGTTTATCTATGAACCTGTGAGCGATCAATTTTATTTCATGGAAATGAACACGCGCATTCAAGTGGAACATCCAGTAACAGAGATGATTACTGGTGTTGATTTAATCCAACAACAGCTAAAAGTGGCTTCTGCAGAAACGCTTGCTTATAAACAAGAAGATATCAAGATAAACGGTTGGGCAATCGAATGTCGGATCAATGCAGAAAATCCGATGAAAAACTTCATGCCTTCTGCTGGTAAAGTGGATATGTATTTACCACCAGGTGGATACGGTGTGCGAATTGATTCGGCAGTATATCCGGGTTACTCCATACCTCCTTACTATGATTCGATGGTTGCCAAACTAATTGTTCATGCTAATACACGTGAGGAAGCAGTTCAAAAAATGCACCGAGCATTAAGTGAATTTTTAGTAGATGGCGTTTTCACCACGATCCCGTTCCATTTAAAATTAATGGAAAATGACGTCTTCCGTTCTGGTGATTTTAACACGAAATTTTTAGAGCGCTATGATATCATGAAGTCATAGAGGAGTGAGTGAAAGTGGCAGATAAATCTCAACACGCATATTTAGAGATGAAAATAGAAGGTAAAGAATCACTTGGTACAATCGAAGTTGCTTCAGAGGTTTTAGAAGTAATAGCTGGAATCGCAACAACTGATGTAGAAGGTGTAGCCGGTACTAGAGGGACATTTGCATCTGGTGTTGCAGAAAAATTAGGCAAAAAAGTACATGGCAAAGGGATTAGAACGGAATGGCTGACGGACGGATTATATGTGGATATTTATTGCGTCATTACATTTGGGTATTCCATTCCATCCGTTGCGAAAGAAGTTCAGACAAAAGTAAGACAAGCAATCCAAGACATGACTTCTTTAGAAACGAAGGAAGTAAATGTGCATGTTGCTGCCATTCAATTTGATCAGCCAAAAGAACCGCTTGAACAATAAATAAAAAGATACTTTTTTCCAAAAACAGTCGTGAAATTAGTTTTTTTAAGAATCAGCAACTGCAGTCAAACTCAGTAACCGTGAGCTTGACTGCAGTTTTTTATTCATGAATACTATTCGTTTACGGAATGAAACTAAACAGGTGTTTTTGAAGAGACGTAACCTGCTTTTTGGAGTCTTCTCAGATGAATTTTTTTGTAAAGAAAGTCATGTAAAATGCCGATGTTTTGCACATAGTGTGCTAAAATAGGATGGAATGTAAGTTAAAGGAGAAAATAGAATGAAACGACGCGAGGCACGAGAAAAAGCGATCCAAACGCTTTTCCAATTAGATAATTCAGAGTTACAAGTGGACGAGGCCATTTCTCATGTAATGGGAGAAGAATCAGATTCCTTTTATGAAAAATTAGTGAGAGGCACGGTATCACATGTAATAGAAATAGATGAAAAATTACGAGCAAATTTAGAAAATTGGTCACTAGATCGATTACCGAAAATTGAGCGCACAGTATTGCGTTTAGCGGTGTATGAATTATCCTATAATGAAGATGCACCAGCTAGAGTAGTGATGAACGAAGCAATTGAATTATCTAAACTATTTGGCGATGAACAATCAAGTAAATTTGTTAATGGAGTTTTATCTAAATTTATTCCAAAGAGTTCTCAAGGAGAGTAACCGTTTTTATTCAACCAAAAACGTTCCTTTTAATAGGAAAAACTTGATCCTAATTCACAACAGATATAATTCTTGAAAGTTGGTGTGTGGAATGGTGAACAATATATTAGATGGAAAAAAGATAGCATCGTCCATCCAGTCAGATATTGAACAACAAGTAAAGACGTTAAAACAATCAGGTGTAGTACCGGGTCTAACAGTAATTATTGTAGGGGATAATCCTGCTTCTATTACATACGTCACAAACAAAAAACGCACGTCTGAACGATTAGGTATGAATTCCGCGTTACTGGAATTGCCAGAATCTACGACAGAATTAGAATTAGTGAATAAAATTGTTGAATTGAATAACGATCCCACGGTCCATGGTATTTTAGTACAACTTCCATTACCTCGTCATATCGATGAGTCAAAAATCATTCATGCTATTTCCCCGGAAAAAGATGTCGATGGATTTCACCCAATTAATGTTGGGAAGTTCGTCATAGGCGAAGAGAGCTTTTTACCTTGCACACCCTACGGAATTATGGAAATGTTACATTTTGAAGGAATTGACGTGGCTGGGAAACATGTTGTTGTAGTTGGTCGCAGCAACATTGTGGGAAAACCGATGGGCTTAATGATGTTAAAAAATAATGCGACCGTCACATATGTACACAGTAAAACAGTTGATGTATCCTCTATCACTAAACAAGCTGATATCTTAATCGTAGCGGTTGGTAAAGCGAAATTTATCACATCCGAATTTGTGAAAGATGGAGCTATTGTCATTGATGTTGGAATGAATCGAGATGAGAATGGAAAATTATGTGGCGATGTCGATTTCGAAAATGTGCGAAATATTGCATCCTTCATTACACCTGTACCAGGTGGAGTTGGTCCGATGACAATTACGATGCTCATGAAAAACACACTGGAGTCTGCTAAAAAGCTTTCCACATAACTTTTTCCCTGAATGAAAGGAAGACGAATGCTGTTTTTCGAATGAAAGACGGCATTTTCATTTTCCATCGAAAGGTTGAGTACATGTCTACAACTGAAATAGCCTATTTATCTGTTAAGGCATTGACCAAATACATAAAACGTAAATTTGATGCAGATCCCCACTTACGACAGGTGTATGTACGTGGGGAACTTTCGAATGTCAAAATTCATACTAGTGGCCATATTTATTTCACGTTAAAAGATGATTCTTCTAAAATAGCCGGCGTCATGTTTGCCACGAATGCTAGGTCTGTTGCATTCAAACCCGAGAATGGAATGACTGTTCTTATTAGAGGAGAAGTAAACGTTTTTGAAATAGCCGGAAACTATCAGCTCTACGCGAATGATATGCAACCAGATGGAGTAGGTGCTCTCTTTGTTGCTTTTGAACAATTGAAGGAAAAACTGCGGCATGAAGGACTATTTCGTATCGAAACGAAAAAGAAACTTCCTGCTTTTCCGAAAACAATTGGTCTCGTCACTGCTACAACGGGTGCTGCAATTCGTGATGTACTAACAACATTAAATAGAAGATTTCCCCTTGCAAAAGTTATTGTTTTCCCTACACTTGTGCAAGGTCGAGGAAGCGCTCCAAGTATTGTCCAATCCATTCAACGTGCAAATCAATACAATGAAATCGACGTGTTAATTGTAGGAAGAGGCGGAGGCTCTATTGAAGATTTATGGGCTTTTAACGATGAAATCGTAGCACGAGCTATATATGAATCGGAAATACCAATTATTAGTGCAGTTGGACATGAAACCGATACGACTATTGCTGATTATGTAGCGGATGTTCGAGCTGCTACACCTACAGCTGCTGCAGAACTTTCCGTACCAAATCAATTGGAAATTTCACGACATATTATTCAATTAGAGCAGTCGATTCAAACGAAAACGTTACACCTTGTCCAATTAGCAAAAGAAAAAGTAGATCGTCTACAAGGTGCCACTGTCATGACGCAACCTGAACGTCTATACCGACCCTTTATTGAACGTCATGCTTATTTACAACAAAAGTTGGAATCTTCAATAACGAGACAAATAGAGCGTAAAAAAGAACAATTTCTCTTTTTAAAATCGAGACTTGATCAACAACAACCGTTAAAAACAGTGGCAGAGGCAAATACAAGGGTTGATCAACTGACTCACCGATTAAATGAAGTAAAAATGTTTAAACTGAGAGAAGAGCAGCAACGATTTGTTTCCACTCTTCGAACACTCGAAGTATTAAATCCTCTTCAAGTTATGGGAAGAGGATTTGGGATTGTCTATAAAAAAGGACATGTAGTCGAGCAGATTACATCTATAAAAGAAGGAGATGTTCTATCTGTGACTTTAAAAGATGGAACGATTAGCGCGAAAGTGCTCGAAGTCAGCAAAGGAAAAGAGGAATAGAGATGGCAACTAAAAATACTACTTTCGATGAAGCGATGAAACAATTGGAAGAGGTTGTTCGTCAGTTGGAATCAGGGGATGCTCCTTTAGAACAAGCAATAGATTTGTACAAAAAAGGAATGGAACTTTCCGCTATTTGTCAGCAAAAACTTCAATCTGCAGAAAAACAACTTGTTACAATGATTGATGAAGATGGAAATGAACAGCAATTTTCGATAGAGCAAACGGAAAAGGATGATCAGTCTTGAAACCAGCATTAGCTCATTTTTTTCAACAATATAGCGAAAAACTTGAAATTACTTTTGTAGAAGAAATAGGAACACTTCAAGCACCGAGTTCCTTAAAAGAAGCAATGCTTTACTCATTAAAAGCTGGGGGAAAACGAATTCGTCCCGCGCTTTTGTTTGCAACACTGGATGCTTTGCAATGTAAACACCCTGCTTCCGAAAAAATAGCTACTGCTGTTGAAATGATTCATACGTATTCCCTTATTCATGATGATCTACCAAGTATGGACAATGATGATTTGCGTAGAGGAAAACCTACGAATCATATTGTTTACGGGGAAGCTTTGGCAATATTATCCGGGGATGCTTTGTTAACCTATGGAATGGGAATGTTAGCGCAGTTACCAAATGTTAGTGCAGAAAAGTCGTTAGAATTAATACGATTATTTTCAAAAGCATCTGGTGCAGAAGGAATGGTCGGGGGTCAAGTACTTGATTTAGCAGGAGAAACAAAGGAACTATCCTTAGATGAATTAGAGATGATTCATCGAAATAAAACAGGCGCTTTACTCTCATTCCCTGTCATCGCAGCTTGCATTTTAGCAGATACTAACCCGGACACTCGCTATCTTCTCGAACAATTTGCGCATCATTTAGGGATTGCATTCCAAATCCAAGACGATATTTTAGATATCGAAGGTAATGAGAAGTTAATTGGCAAAACTGTGGGAAAAGATGAACGCTCCGAGAAAAGTACATATCCATCTTTATTAACGCTAGATGGAGCAAAAGAAAAAAGAGATGAACACTATGAAATGGCTATTCAAGCATTGCATGAAGTTGTAAAACTTCCAACTATGTTACAAGAAATTGCTTCCTTTATTGTGAAACGGGATCGATAAAACAGTATTAGTTTCGATATTCCTTCAGCATTGATATAATAAGAAGTAATCATATGAAATCGGATGAAATTTATTAAAGGTGTGTGGTATAGATGGATCTATTATCAATAAAAAATCCATCCTTTCTGAAAGACTTGTCCACCGATCAATTGGAAGGCTTGAGTCAAGACGTTCGTGACTTTCTTATTGAAAAATTATCGGTAACAGGAGGACATATTGGTCCTAATTTAGGTGTTGTTGAGCTAACAATTGCTTTACATCGAATTTTTTCAAGTCCGGACGATAAATTTATCTGGGATGTAGGGCATCAAGCTTACGTTCATAAAATTTTAACAGGACGTGCTTCGGAATTCGATACATTACGTCAGTATAAAGGATTATGCGGTTTTCCTAAACGAAACGAAAGTGAGCACGATGTTTGGGAAACGGGGCATAGTTCTACTTCTTTGTCTGCAGCAATGGGAATGGCGGCAGCTCGTGATATTAAAAAAGAAACAAATTATGTCGTACCAATTATTGGAGATGGTGCGTTAACAGGCGGAATGGCATTAGAAGCATTAAATCACATCGGTCATGCAAAAACAGATATGATTGTGATTTTAAACGATAATGAGATGTCTATTGCTCCAAATGTTGGTGCATTGCACACCATTCTTGGGAAGTTACGAACAGATGGTAAATATACGAAAGCGAAAGACGAGTTAGACTATTTATTGAAAAAGATTCCTGCAGTTGGTGGGAAATTGGCTGCCACAGCTGAGCGTGTAAAAGATAGCTTAAAATATTTACTTGTATCTGGTATGTTTTTTGAAGAGTTAGGATTCACATACATTGGTCCTATTGATGGCCATAGTTATGAAGAATTAGAACGTAATTTACGTTCTGCTAAAAAAATGAAGGGCCCTGTACTGGTTCATGTCATTACGAAAAAAGGAAAAGGTTATAGTCCTGCTGAGCAAGATAAAATTGGTACTTGGCACGGAACTGGCCCTTATAAGATGGAAACAGGTGCATTCTTAAAATCTTCCACTACTGCTCCTTCTTGGAGTGGCTTAATTGCTGAAGGTGTTCAAAAGGCAGCTCGTGTAGACCCTCGGGTAGTGGCAATTACACCAGCTATGCCAGTTGGGTCCAAGTTGGAAGGCTTTGCGAAGGAATTTCCTGATCGAATGTTTGATGTCGGGATTGCAGAACAGCACGCAGCAACGATGGCTGCTGGACTTGCGACACAAGGCATGAAACCATTTCTAGCGATATATTCTACGTTTCTTCAGCGAGCGTACGACCAAGTATTACATGATATTTGTCGTCAAAATTTAAATGTTTTTATCGGAATTGATCGAGCAGGGCTTGTTGGTGCCGATGGAGAAACACATCAAGGGGTCTTTGATATTTCCTTCATGAGATCACTTCCAAACATGGTTTTAATGATGCCTAAAGATGAAAATGAAGGACAGCATATGGTGCATACTGCATTTGCTTACAATGATGGTCCAATTGCTCTTCGTTATCCGCGAGGAAATGGACTTGGAGTGGAAATGGATGCAGACTTAAAAGAAATTCCAATAGGTTCTTGGGAAGTGTTAAAACCCGGTAAAGATGCGACCATTCTAACGTTCGGAACAACTATTCCTATGGCGCTTGAAGCTGCTATGGCATTATCGAATAACGGAATAGACGTAGAAGTCGTGAATGCACGTTTTATCAAGCCTTTAGATGAAGAAATGCTCCATCGAATTGTCCGAAAAGATACACCTGTACTAACAGTAGAAGAAGCTATTTTACAAGGCGGATTTGGCAGCAGTATTTTAGAGTTTTATGAAGAATATAACTATTCTTCTGATCTTATTCATCGAATGGGGATTCCAGATCGCTTTATCGAACATGGAGAAGTCGACCTGCTATTAAATGAAATACATTTAACGAAAGAATCGATTGTCTCTACAATTGAAAAAGCAATAAAAAACGATCCTCAAAATCGACGTGTTGTACTATGACGAAATCTCCTAAAGAACGAGTCGATTTGCTCTTAGTAGAACGTGGGTTAGTAGAGACTCGAGAACAAGCGAAGCGTTCAATTATGGCGGGAATCGTCTTTTCTAATGAAATTCGGTTGGAAAAGCCCGGTGAAAAAATTGCGATCGATGCCCCTCTACAAGTGAAAGGTTCCACGATGAAATATGTCAGTCGAGGTGGCCTGAAACTTGAAAAAGCGATTGATCTATTTGAGTTAGACCTCTCGAATCAGTTAGTCTTAGATATTGGTGCTTCTACTGGCGGGTTCACTGATTGTGCGTTACAGAGCGGTGCAGCCCATTGTTACGCTTTAGATGTTGGTTATAATCAATTGTCTTGGAAATTACGAAACCATTCTCAAGTTACTGTCATGGAACGAACTAATTTTCGGTACGTTACTGCGGCGGATTTAGAAAAAGGGATGCCAACATTTGCAACAATCGACGTGTCGTTTATATCACTAAAATTAATTTTACCCGTTTTAAAAACGTTACTTGTACCTGGTGGTGAAATTGTTGCGCTCATTAAGCCTCAGTTTGAAGCAGGCAGGGAACTGGTCGGAAAAAAAGGAATTGTTCGAGAACCTAAAACGCATCTTCTAGTGTTACGAGAAATAATTGCCTTTATGGAAACATTGTTTGAAGTGAAGGGATTAACATATTCTCCAATTACCGGTGGGGAGGGAAATATCGAATTCCTTGCTTATCTACAAAACAATCCCACTTCTAATACACCAGATCGATTAGATAAGTTAATCGAACAAACTGTGCGCGATGCACATGAGACGCTAAAAGAGAAGTAATAAAACCACTTAAATCTTTACACAGATTTAAGTGGTTTTTACGTATGACCGGTACAAGAAGGGAGTTCAACACGATTCGTAAATTCTTGTTTACGTACATTTACAATGGTAGGATATTAATAAAGAAGTATATTTATACAAGCAGGAGGTTCATTTTGAGTAAAGGTCAACGTCATATTCGCATTCGTGATTTAATCTCAAAATATGAGATTGAAACACAAGACGATTTAGTGGAGTTATTAAAAGTTGCAGGGTTTGAAGTCACACAAGCAACTGTTTCAAGAGACATAAAGGAATTACATTTGGTAAAAGTACCTTTACAGGATGGTCGCTATAAATATAGTTTACCTGCAGATCAACGATTTAATCCAATGCAAAAATTGCATCGAGCAATGACCGATGCTTTTGTTAGTATCGATGGAGCTGGTCATTTTCTTGTAATGAAAACACTGCCAGGAAATGCACATTCAATTGGTTCATTAATTGACCACTTGGAATGGGAGGATATCTTAGGAACCATATGCGGGGATGATACTTGTCTGATTATTTGTAAAAGTACAGAAGATATTGAGACCATAAAAACTCGCTTATTAGACATGCTTTAATGAAGGAGTTCGATGTATGTTAAAAGAATTATCGGTTAAAAATTTTGCAATTATCGAAAATTTACATGTCTCATTTCAAACAGGTATGACGGTTTTAAGTGGTGAAACTGGCGCAGGAAAATCGATTATTATTGATGCTGTCACCTTACTTTGTGGCGGGAGAGGATCGACAGAGTTTATTCGCCACGGCGCTCCTAAAGCAGAACTAGAAGGCCTTTTTGATGTAGAAGATGCCACAATCGAACTGAAAACTATTTTAGATGATCATGGCTTAGAGATAGAAGAAGAGTTGCTCATCTTACGAAGAGACATCGCACTATCTGGAAAAAGTATTTGTCGTATTAATGGGAAATTAGTTCCTTTAAGTATTTTACGTGAAATTGGTAGTCATTTAATTGATATCCATGGACAGCATGAAAGCCAAGAGCTTATGGAAGAAAAAAATCATTTACCGTTACTTGACTCTTATGGCGGTGAAAAGATTATTTCTTTAAAAAATCATTACTACGTTCTTTATCAAAGGTATACAAAACTAGTAAGTGCTTCCAAAAAAGCTACCGAAAACGAACAAGTACGTGCTCAAAAAATGGACTTGTATTCTTTTCAACTAAATGAAATCGATGCACTTCAACTTGTTGTAGGGGAAGATGAAAAGTTAGCTGAACTCCGTAAACAGGGAGTGAACCACCAAAAAATAGTGGAAAAATTAGCAAATAGTTATACCAGTATTCAAGAGGAAGGTCATGGGCTTGATTGGATTGGCAAAGCAATGAGTGACATGAATGAAATAAGTGATATTCATCCAACATACGCTGAACTAGCAGAAACGATCTCATCTGCTTTCTATTCGCTTCAAGATGTCAGTTATGCTATAAAAGATGCGATGGATTCATTAGAAATTAATGAAGAAGAATTAATTGCAGCTGACGAACGTCTCGAAGCAATTAATCAAGTGAAAAGAAAATATGGTCATACGGTAGAGGAAGTCTTGGATTATCGAGATCGCGTGGAAGAAAAATGGCTCGCTTTAAAAAATCATGATGAAAATTTACAGCAATCACAACTAGAAATAGAGAAACTTGAAAAAGACATGCAGGATATTTCGACTGAATTAACGATCATTCGGAAAAAGCTTGCTCTCAATTTAAAGTCTGATATTGAAGAGCAGCTGAAAGATTTATACATGGAAAAAGCAACTTTTACTGCACACATTGAGAGTGCGGAAGCATTTCGAAAAGATGGAAAAGATCAAATATCTTTTTACCTTTCTCCAAACAACGGAGAACCCGAAAAACCGGTGGCAAAAATTGCATCAGGTGGAGAATTATCACGCATTATGCTTGCGCTTAAATCGATATTTAGTAAGCATCAAGGTGTCACTTCAATCATTTTCGATGAGGTAGACAGTGGAGTAAGCGGACGAGTTGCACAAGCAATCGCAGAAAAAATTGCGAAGATATCCATTGGCTCTCAAGTGCTATGTATTTCCCATTTGCCACAAGTAGCTGCTATGGCAGATCATCACTATGTAATTCAGAAAGAATCTGTAGAAAATCGGACGGTTACGTCATTAAAAGAAGTAACTTCTCATAAACGAGTGGAAGAAATAAGTAGAATGATGTCTGGTGAAAAAGTGACTGATACGACATTACGACATGCCTCTGAACTGATTGAGATGGCGGAAACTCGAAAAAATTACCTTTCATAATTGAATGATCTGAACACATCCTACGATATAGAGAAGGAGGTGAAAAATGAAAAAACTGCGCTCATTTTTTGCTGCTTGTCTGTTGGTTAGTATGTGTTCATTTTCTTTTTCATATGCATATGCGGAATCACTCATTCCAATGGGCGAGTCGATTGGCGTTGAGATGGATTTTTCCACCTATACTGCGCAACATGATGTGTTGTTAGAAAGTGGAAAATGGGTGAAGGCTGGAGATCAACTAATTTCATGGAACAATCAATCCATGGATTCTGAAAAAACGTTTTCGAAAATGCAGCAGGATGTGCAACTTCGATCTTCCGAAATAATCATCAAGCGTGATAAAAAGAACCACTCCTTGATATTAACGAAAGAAGAATCGAGTGGTATGAGTTACATGTTTTCTAACAAAGCAAAAGGAATCGGAACACTGACGTATATTAATCCTGCAACACATCAGTTTGGTGCGCTAGGTCATCCAATTCTCATTCACAATCAAGTGGATGTTACAAAATTTATCGCAGGGGATATCTTTGAAACCGAAATAATTCGTGTTCAACGAAGCTCACCAGGGATACCGGGATATAAAATTGCGAAAAACAGTCTTTCCCCGACAAAGTTAGGAAAAATACTTTCCAATAAGCCTCTTGGGATATTTGGAACGATTTCTGAGGAACAAATGAAATCTAATCCAACAGTTGAAACAGCAGAAATTCAACAAGTGAAAGAAGGAAATGCGATCATTCGAACGACGATTGCTGGTAAAGAAGTTCAGGAATTCACTATTAATATTACAGACGTACATCCACCTTCCTTTTCCTTTGAAGTTGATGATCAACAGTTATTAAAAAAAACAGGCGGTATTCTACAAGGAATGAGTGGTAGTCCCGTTCTGCAAGATGGGCTTTTCATTGGTGCTATTACACACATGGTCGTGGAGAAACCAATGAAAGGAACTGCAATTGGAATTGAAGAAATGATAAAAGAAGCAAGCTAAAGAAAAAAATTTTTGCGAGGCTGGGACAGATGTATGTTTTGTCCCAGCCTCGTTTTTACAATTGAGTAATCGTCCCCATTTGTTAAATCCTACAAGCATGATGTATGCCACCATTCGATTCGCTAAAGGATTAAAACAGATAGATTGATGTAAGTATGGTACATTTGGCAATTTTTGATACAATAAGATAAAGATTATTCGACAAATTGTTGGAAAAGAGTACCAATCGTCGAAATGTGACGGAATTATCATACTCTTCGCTCATTTTTTTCATTTAGAAAGGATTTCCAGATGCGATGTCGAAATCAGTCTGTGGAAACAGGGAGTTATGTGTCACTTGTTTAACCATTATTAGGGGGAATATTGGTGGAAAAAGTTCGAGTTTTTATTGCAGATGACAATAAGGAGTTAGTAAATACGTTAGAAGCGTATTTAAACAATCAAGATACGATTGAGGTAATTGGTACGGCGAATAATGGTAAAACGTGCCTTGCACAAATTCAAGAAGAAAAACCGGATGTTCTGTTGCTAGATATTATTATGCCACATTTAGACGGAATCGCTGTTTTAGAGCAACTAAAACAACAACCTGATCTGAAAGATCTGCCAGTAATTATGCTAACGGCTTTCGGTCAAGAAGATGTTATGAAATCTGCTGTCGAGTATGGGGCTTCTTATTTCATGTTAAAACCATTTGAGTTTGACCAATTAGTAATGAAAATTATTCAAATATCTGGAAATGAGCAACTAAAAACAACGAGAAACAGTGTGTTACAGCCTTATGCAAATGCTCCTAAGTCACAAAAGGTAATTGATACCACAATTACAGCAGTAATTAAAGAAATTGGAGTTCCAGCTCATATTAAGGGATATTCTTATTTAAGAGAAGCGATTCATATGGTGTATGTGGATATTGAATTGCTTGGTTCCGTAACGAAGGTGTTATATCCAGACATCGCAAGTAAATTCAATACAACTCCTTCTCGAGTTGAACGAGCTATACGGCATGCGATAGAAGTTGCGTGGAATAGAGGAAATTACGAGTCCATTTCGAAAATGTTTGGCTATACGGTTCATCATTTGAAAAGTAAACCAACAAATTCTGAGTTTATCGCGATGATTGCAGACAAAATCCGATTAGAGCACATGGCTAGTTAAAAACTAGTGAAAAAAATAATCAACAATAGCTCATTCGTCACACTGTAAATTCTTTTCCAAAAGAATTTACAGTTTTTTCATGTGTTTATACCATTATTGAATGCATATAAATGGATAAGAAGCTTCATTTTCTAAATATACTAAAAATGGTATGATTAACTATACGTAGATGATGGAAAAGAGATAGAGACCATATAGTAGAGCTTGGTAAGGGGAGAAATAAACTTGTTAACGCTAGAAACAAACTATTTTCATATTACGGAAGACCAGTCAAAAGTAAAGATTAAAGTGATAAAATCAGGTGCATCTCTAAGAGATATTGATCAATTAATACGAACAAATTCTCGGATTAAATTGACGAATATCGCTGCTTTAAAATCGATTCTCGTTTCTCCGTCGGAAGAAGAAGTTGAAATCGGATATTTAGTTCCAAACGTGGAGTTGGATATAACAAAAGATGAAATGTCTGCTATCCTTACGATTCATGAATTCGACGTGTCGAACCAAGACAACATTGCATCTATTGAATTAGAAGTAGAAGAACTATTAGAACGAAGTGGGATTGTGCACGGGATTAAAGACATCCATTTTAATGAAGTAAGACCAGGTAAACCATTTGAAATTGCCAAGGGCATTCCACCAATTAAAGGACAAGATGCTTTTATTACATACAAAGAAATGCCTGACCGAAAACCGATTATCACTGAAACCGGCAAAGCAGATTATTATGATATGAACTTTTTAGAAGAAGTGAGTATTGGTGATTGGTTAGGTGAAAAGACAGAAGCACAAGAAGGAACAAGTGGAACGACCGTACTAGGAAATAAAATTCCGGCTGAAAAAGGTGCAGATACCAAATTTTTATACGATCGAAAAACGGTAGAAGAGAAAATGGTAAATGGTAAATGGACGTTAGTTGCAACTGTTGCAGGAGTGTTAGATGTTCAAGATGGTGTAATGGGCGTTAGTAAACATTTAGTGATCAATGGAGATGTTGGACCAGAAACGGGTAACTTGAAGTTTGACGGGTCTATCACGATTAGAGGAACTGTCTTATCTGGTTTCTCAGTTGTAGCTGCTGGAGATATAGCAATTGAAAGTACGGATGGAGTTTTGAATGCTGGAAAAATTCATGCTGTCTATGGGGATATATTTATTCGAGGTGGGATTTTCGGGAAAAATGAATCTACCGTTGAAGCTGGCAAGAGTATCTATATAAAACATGCTAATGAAGCAATTTTGCATGCAAAAGGTGATGTACATATTGGTTATTATGCGTTAGGATCTTTCATTCAAGGGAAGAATGTTTTTGTGGATCCTCACAAAGGGAAAATTATAGGTGGTCAAACAGAAGCAGTGAACAAAATTGTCACTGGAACTTCAGGCAATCATTTAGAGCGAAAAACTATCCTAATCGTTTCGGGAATTAACAAGATTGCCCTTCAAGATGAATTGAAAGTAAAGGCTAGCATCTTAAAAGAGTTACAAGCGGACGAAGAGAAATTATCAAACCAACTCACACAATTTCAACGATTACAAGATAAGGCAACGGATGAACAAAAGAAACTAATTGATCAAGTGAAAAATCAACTAGATGAAAAACAAAAAACGGTTCAACTAGTGGATAAGGAAATTCAAACAGTGTTAATTAAATTAAGAAGTCCAATGGAAACAGAAATTTCCATTCACACGGAAGCTTTTCCTGGCACTGTCATACAAATTGGGCATAAATCCAAAGCGTTAACGTCCGTTACGAAAGGGACATTTCTATTAGAAAATGGTGAATTAAATGTCTAATCTCCCAATTTATGCGCATCGTGGTGCATCTGCTTATGCGATGGAAAATTCCTATCTTTCATTTACGAAAGCATTTGAATTAGGCGCAGACGGCTTAGAATTCGATCTTCAATTGACAAAGGATGGCCAACTTGTAGTGACGCATGACATTGACTTTGTACGAGTTGCAGGGAAAAGAAAAAAAGTGACGGATTTAAATTTAGAAGAGGTGAAAAAATTACGTATTGGTAGAGGGTTTTGGAGGAAATGGTTTGGAGATAACGTTCTGACATTTGAGGAAGCAATTCAATTTGCAAATGAGCATAACATGCGACTTAATATTGAATTAAAAGAAACGTTAGTTGGTCAAGAAACGATATTGTCTGCACTTGCAATTCGACAGTATAACGGATTGCCTTTCCACTACTCTTCTTTTCATGTAGAAATCCTAAAATATTTAAAATCAGTTAACACCAACTGCCCGACAGCATTTATAGGGACGAAAAAAAATCTATCGGAGGATTTTTCCTCATTATCCTTCGCGGATGACCTCCATTTCCATAAACGCTACTATTCAATAGAGTTGTGTGAGCGGGCGAATCGTGCAAACAAGGGACTACGTTTTTATGGTGTAACAGGAAATGAGTCGTTTTTGCGTGAGCCATTTCAAGATGTGAGAGGATGGATCACAGACTATCCTGATAAAGTTCGAGAGGCAATGAATCGTTCATTTCCTTCATAGGTTTTGTTGATTAAAATAGCCTAGTGAACTACCGAGCAACCTTTGCTCGGTTTTTCTTTTTTCAAAAGACTGTTCCTAAAAGATAATCGTTTCAACATTTTCTTTTAGAAAAGACGGTGTAATGCTTTTAGATGTAACTATTGGAACGAACAAAAAAGACGTACATACAAGGACGTCTTGGAAGAGTTTATTTCTTTCTTTGAGCAAATTTCGGTTGTATTTTTCCATTTTTGCGATCGCGACGTAGTAAAAATCCAGCAAAAAATCCGAGACCTAGAACGATAAATACAGTTCCGACAAGTAATTGAACACTTAAAAAAGGAAATGGGGAAATGAGTTTTCCAAAGAGAGTATCTCGAACAAGTTTAATACCACCTGCTGCCATTACTCCTGGAATTAATAAGATAATGAAAGCGATTAATCGTTGCAAACTATTGCCTCCTTATATTCGTAAATAGTTTACTACTTCTATACCGCTTGTCAAGATTCGACAGAAAACGTATGCTTAACCTACCATGCAGTTTTTTGCAGACAACGAGGTGAATTATATGCAACAAGTGTTAATCATCGGAGGAGGTCAAGGAGGTAGTGCGATTTTACGACTCCTAGCTTCAAATGAATTTTTTCACATTGTAGGTCTTGTCGAAATCAATCAAAATGCCCCTGCTATTGAGATTGCTAAAGATTTGTCTATACCCATTTCCAACACATGGAATGATTTGATGAAAAAGCCAATCGATATCATTTTTGATGTGACAGGAAAGAAGGATGTCTTCGAACAGTTACTTATAGAAAGAAAACGGGAGACTGTTTTAATTCCAGGAACAGTTGCAAATATGTTAGTAAAATTATTAGAAGAAAAAGATCAAATTATGCATCAAGTAAAAGAAGAGTCAAGCATTCGTCAATTAATCTTTGATTCCATTGACGAGGGTATGGTCGGTGTTGATCAAAAGGGAATCATTAATTTTTTTAATAAAAGTGCACAAAAAATGACGGAAATAGAAGAAAAGGCAGCTATTGGAAAACATATTAACGAAGTGATTCCTTCGAGTGAATTACCAAGAATTTATGAGTCGGGTAGATCAGAGTATAATCGTGAAATGCTTTTACATAATGGGTTAAAAATTGTGACGTCGCGTTTTCCGATTATTGATGAACGTGGAAACCGGCTAGGGTCTTTTGCTGTTTTTAAAGATATTACGGAAGTTGTAAATTTGGCTGAAGAAATCACTAATTTGAAAGAAATTCAAACTATGCTTCAAGCAATCATCCAATCAAGTGATGATGCAATTTCAGTCGTGGACGAAAATGGGAAGGGGTTGCTGATTAATCCAGCGTACACTCGTATTACTGGACTAGAAACGTCGGATGTAATTGGGAAACCCGCGACAGCAGATATTAGCGAAGGGGAAAGTATTCATTTAAAAGTTTTACAAAAAAAGCAACCTATTCGTGGAGTGAATCTTCTTGTAGGGCCAAGTAAACGAGAAGTAATCGTAAATGTAGCACCAATTCTCGTTAATAATCGGTTAAAAGGTAGTGTAGGTGTTATACACGATATGACGGAAATTCGTCATTTGATGAAAGAGCTTGATCGAGCAAGGAGTATTATTCGAACTCTAGAATCGAAATATACCTTTGATGATATCGTTGGGAAAACAAACGAAATGGAATTATCCATTGAACAAGCAAAATTGGCTGCAAAAACACCTGTGACGGTTCTCTTACGTGGAGAATCAGGGACAGGCAAAGAGCTTTTCGCACACGCTATTCATTCTGCAAGTGATCGGAAATACAATAAATTCATCCGAGTGAATTGTTCGGCTAGTGAGCCTTTACAACTAGAAAAGGATCTATTTGGAGAAGAAATCATTGTATCGAATAGCCAGGAGATTCAAGTTAGAAGAGGATTACTAGAAGAAGCTAATTTAGGCAGTATTTTCTTAGATGAAATTGGTGAACTCTCTGCTTCCACACAAGCAAAATTACTTCGAGTCTTGCAAGAATCCGAACTTACAAGAATAGGTGGAAAGGAAACAATTCATGTAGACGTTCGTGTCATCGCAGCAACGAATATTCATATGGAAAAAGCAATGTCCCAAGGTATTTTTCGAGAGGACCTTTATTACAGGTTAAATCGAATGCCAATTCAAATTCCTCCACTACGCAGTAGAATACAAGATATTCCTTTGTTAGCAGATAAGCTGCTAATTAAGCTGAACCAAGAGTACGGCCGAAATGTGGAACAAATCTCTAACCGTGCAATGAAGAAATTACAAGAATATGAGTGGCCAGGAAACGTCCGAGAACTCGAAAATATGATCAGCAGAGGAATGATATTTATGAATCCTGCAGAAAATACATTGGATGTGCAGCATTTTCCTTTTTCTATGTTTCAAGAAACCAACTTACTTTCGAATTCGCCACATCAAACAATCCCTTTAACCGAACAACTTGAAAAAGTGGAAAAGGAAATACTTCAGCATGCGCTAAGTTTAGCGAAAGGAAATAAATCGCAAGCTGCTCGAGAGCTTGATGTGTCCCTTCGTACGTTATATTACAAATTAGATAAGTACGGATTAACATGATTATGCAATATTTTGCATGGTTTGAAAGCATTTGCATAGTGGAATTGAACATAAATTAGCAATTAAAGCGCTTTCATTGTTGAGATTACAAGCATTCTTATGCTTAAATATAAGAGGACGAGGTGATGAAATGAAATTACAAGATTTAATTCATCATGCTTCTGAGTCATCAGATAACGTTGTGGCAGTTGCTGCTGCAGCAGACTTAGAAGTTTTAGAAGCGGTAAGTATGGCGCTTGAACAAAACATGGCCAGCTTTCGACTATATGATGATGAGCAAAAGTTAAAAGAACTAATCGCATTACATTTCCCTCACTTAGTTGGGCATCCAAAAATTTATAAGCAACATGTGAAGGATAATCAACAAGCAGCAATCGCAGCCGTAAGATCAGTGAATTTAAATGAAGCGAATGTATTAATGAAAGGTCATTTACCCACGGCGATGATTTTAAAAGCAGTACTTAACCCGGAATACGGTTTACGTACAGGGAAAGTTCTTTCTCATGTCGCAGCATTTGAAATACCAGGCTATGACCGCTTGATATTCGTTACAGATGCAGCGATGAATATTGCTCCAGATCTTTCACAAAAAGCACAAATCATTCAAAATGCCGTTAAAGTAGCGCATTCTGCTGGAGTGGAAAATCCTATCGTTGCTCCATTAGCAGCTGTGGAAGTAGTGAATCCATCTATGTCACCGACACTGGACGCTGCGGCATTAGTAGCAATGAACAATCGTGGACAAATCTCGGGATGCATAGTAGATGGTCCACTCGCTCTAGACAATGCTATTTCAGTCGAAGCAGCGAAGCACAAAGGACTCACTTCAACAACAGCAGGTAAAGCGGATATATTGCTTGTACCGAACATTGAATCCGGAAACATATTATACAAATCGTTAGTGTATTTTGCTCAAGCAAAAGTTGGAGCACTAATTGAAGGCGCGAAGGCACCAATCGTATTAACGTCTAGAGCAGACAATGCAGAAAGTAAACTACATTCGCTCGCTTTAGCAATCAGTTCTTCAAAAACGAAAGAATAACTATTGTCGATCATTAGGAGGAATAGGAAAATGGAAATTTTTAGCTATTTAGAAAAGTACGATTACGAACAAGTGGTATTTTGCCAAGATAAAACATCCGGATTAAAAGCGATTATTGCCATCCATGACACTACATTAGGACCAGCACTAGGTGGAACTCGTATGTGGACATATGCTTCTGAAGCAGATGCAATAGAAGATGCACTTCGTTTAGCAAAAGGAATGACATACAAAAATGCAGCTGCTGGATTGAATTTAGGTGGCGGTAAAACCGTCATTATCGGAGATCCATTAAAAGACAAAAATGAAGAAATGTTCCGCGCATTTGGTCGCTTCATTCAAGGCTTAAACGGTCGTTACATAACTGCAGAAGATGTTGGTACAACTGTTGCGGATATGGACCTTATTCATGAAGAAACAAATTTCGTAACAGGTATCTCACCGGCATTCGGTTCTTCTGGTAATCCATCTCCGGTTACTGCTTACGGTGTGTATCGTGGAATGAAAGCTGCTGCAAAAGAAGCATTTGGCACAGACTCACTTGAAGGAAAGAAAATCGCAGTACAAGGTGTAGGTAACGTTGCATATAATCTTTGCCGTCACTTACATGAAGAAGGCGCGATTTTAACTGTAACAGATATTAATAAAGAAGCAGTTCAACGTGTAGTAGACGAATTTGGCGCAACTGCAGTAGATATAAACGATATTTACTCACAAGACGTTGATATTTTCGCTCCATGTGCACTTGGCGCAATTATTAATGATGAAACAATTCCACAGTTAAAAGCAAAAGTAGTTGCTGGAGCTGCTAATAACCAACTAAAAGAAACAAAACATGGTGATATTCTTCATGAAAAAGGGATCGTATATGCTCCTGACTATGTCATTAATGCTGGTGGAGTGATTAACGTTGCGGATGAACTATACGGCTATAATCGTGAACGTGCGATGAAACGTGTAGAAGGTGTGTATGACAATATCGAAAAAGTAATCGAAATTTCTAAACGTGACGGAATTCCAACGTATCTTGCAGCTGACCGTTTAGCTGAAGAACGTATTGCTCGTGTTGGAAAATCTCGTAGCCAATTTTTACAAAATGAAAAACACATTTTGAGTGGACGTATTTAATTGTCTCAATTCTGAGGAGGAATCATGATGCAAGAAGCATCTTATCGAATTCTTGTCATTAATCCGGGTTCCACATCGACCAAAATTGGTGTTTTTGAAAATGAAGTTTTATTAATGGAAAAAACAATCCGTCATTCTGCAGAAGAAATTGGAAAGTTTGGTTCCATTATTGATCAATATGAATTTCGAAAAGAAACAATTTTAGAAGCATTGGATGAAGAAGGAATTAATATTTCGAAGTTATCAGCCGTCTGTGGTAGAGGCGGCTTGCTTCGTCCAATCGAAGGCGGAACGTACGCAGTAAATGACATGATGTTAGAAGATTTACGTAAAGGCTTTTCAGGGCAACATGCTTCCAATCTAGGCGGTATCTTAGCTTTTGAAATTGCTTCCGGTTTAAATATTCCATCTTATATTGTAGATCCAGTTGTGGTTGACGAATTGGATCCCATCGCACGTGTATCTGGATTTTCATTGATTGAACGAAAATCCATTTTTCATGCACTAAACCAAAAAGCAGTAGCAAAACGGTATGCAAAAAAAATCGGCAAATCCTACAAAGATTTGCGGCTTATCGTCACACATATGGGTGGGGGAATTACAGTCGGAGTTCATCAAGGGGGACGTGTTATTGATGTGAATAACGGATTGCACGGTGATGGACCATTTAGTCCAGAACGTGCTGGATCTGTTCCAATTGGAGATCTAGTAGATTTATGTTTCTCTGGTGAGTATTACCGACATGAAATTATGAAAAAACTCGTTGGACAGGGTGGGTTAATAAGTTACCTTGGAACAAGTGACGCAGTTGCAGTAGAAAAACGGATTGCGAAAGGTGATAAAGAAGCAGCCTTAATTTATGATGCAATGGCTTATCAAGTTGCAAAAGAGATTGGTGCTGCCAGTACAGTATTAGAAGGACAAATTGATGCAATCCTGCTAACCGGTGGACTAGCTTATGGAAAAGATTTTGTTGAATCGATTTCGAAGCGCATTCATTATTTAGGAGAAATTGTCGTCATACCAGGTGAAAATGAATTGCAGGCTCTTTCAGAAGGCGCAATCCGTGTGTTAAATGGAGAAGAAAATGCAAAGGTTTATCCGAACTGAATAGGAGGGGTACGACATGGCGAATGAATATGATCTTGTCATATTAGGTGGCGGTACAGGTGGATATGTAGCTGCTATTCGTGCTGCACAATTGGGGTTAAAAACGGCCATCGTTGAAAAAGGAAAACTCGGGGGTACGTGTTTGCATAAAGGGTGTATTCCAAGTAAGGCGTTGCTTCGAAGTGCAGAAGTTTATTCCACAGCGAAACATCATGCTGCGGATTTTGGTGTGAATACGGGCGAAGTAACACTCGATTTCTCACGAGTTCAAGAACGAAAATCTTCGATTGTTTCTCAACTTCATCAAGGAGTGCAAGGATTGATGAAAAAAGGGAAAATTGATGTTTTTGAAGGAACTGGTCGTATGTTAGGGCCTTCTATTTTCTCGCCATCTCCAGGTGGTACCGTTTCAGTGGAGATGAATAATGGGGAAGAAAATCAAATGTTAATTCCTAAAAATGTAGTGATCGCAACTGGCTCTCGTCCACGTTCACTTCCCGGATTAACGATTGATGGAACGACTGTTATGACCTCAGATGAAGCACTTGAAATGACGGAACTGCCAAAGTCCATGATTATTGTCGGTGGCGGTGTCATCGGTATAGAGTGGGCTTCTATGTTAAACGATTTCGGTGTAGAAGTTACGGTTATTGAATATGCTGATCGGATTATTCCGACGGAAGACGCAGATATTTCCAAAGAAATGCAAAAACTGTTGTCGAAAAAAGGAATTACATTCGCAACTAGTGCCAAAGTGGACGCTGAAACGTTAAAAATTGCTGAAGGATCGGTGATGATTTCTGCAGAAATTAAAGGTGAAATGAAAGAATTTACAGCAGAAAAGATGCTAGTTTCTGTTGGAAGACAAGCAAACGTTGAAGGAATTGGTATCGAAAATACAGACATCCAAGTGGAAAAAGGTTTTATTCAAGTGAGTGAAACTTTCCAAACGAAAGAGTCTCATATATACGCAATTGGAGATGTTATTGGCGGTTTACAATTAGCACATGTCGCTTCTCATGAAGGTATTACCGCTATAGAACATATTGCAGGTCAAGAAGTACATGCGATTAACTACGATCACGTTTCCCGGTGTATCTATTCAAGTCCGGAAGCATCAAGTGTTGGAATCACGGAACAACAAGCGAAAGACAAAGGCTTGAACGTAAAAGTAGGGAAATTCTCCTTTAAAGCGATTGGAAAAGCGCTTGTATATGGTGAATCTGATGGTTTTGTGAAAATTGTTGCTGACAAGGATTCAAATGACATTCTTGGGGTTCATATGATTGGACCACATGTAACGGATATGATTTCTGAAGCAGGACTTGCCATGGTATTAGATGCTACACCTTGGGAAGTTGCAAATACGATCCATCCACATCCAACGTTATCAGAGGTAATGGGAGAGGCTGCATTAGCAGTTGACGGCAAAGCAATTCACATGTAATAAGGGGGAAGTTGAAATGGCAAAAAATCGTCATGAAGAACTAGGATTAACGAATGATGATGTTCTGAAAATTTTCGAAACAATGCTGCTAGCTCGTCGAGTAGATGAGCGTATGTGGTTATTAAACCGTGCGGGTAAAATCCCATTCGTTATCTCGTGTCAAGGACAGGAAGCAACACAAGTAGGTGCAGCATACGCACTTGATAACTCAAAAGACTATATTGCACCTTATTACCGAGATATGGGCGTTGTATTACACTTCGGAATGACAGCACGTGATTTAATGTTATCTGCATTTGCGAAAGCGGAAGATCCAAACTCTGGTGGACGCCAAATGCCTGGCCATTTCGGTCAAAAGAAAAACCGTATATTAACTGGGTCATCACCTGTCACTACACAGCTCCCACACGCAGTTGGTGTTGCATTAGCTGGTAAGATTAAACAGGAAGATTTTGTCACTTTCGTGACACTTGGAGAAGGTTCTTCTAACCAAGGGGATTTCCACGAAGGGTTAAACTTTGCGGGAGTACACAAATTGCCATGTATCACAATGGTTGAAAACAACAAGTATGCTATTTCGGTTCCTTATGATCGCCAAGTAGCTGCTAAAAATGTGTCAGATCGTGCAATTGGATATGGGATGCCAGGATACACTGTTGATGGTACCGATCCTTTGGAAGTTTACAAAGTGGTAAAAGAAGCTGCAGATCGTGCGCGTAATGGAGAAGGTCCAACTCTTATTGAAGCTGTATCGCACCGTTTGACTGCTCACTCTTCGGATGATGATCATCGCCAATATCGTACAGCAGAAGATTTAGCAGAAGGGCAAGCGGCAGATCCAATCCGTAAATTTGCTGCGTATTTAACAGAGTTGAATATCTTGAATGAAGAATTAGAGAAAGAGTTAAATGAGCGAATTATGAAAGAAGTCAATGAAGCTACCGAGTATGCAGAAAACGCACCATACGCTGCACCTGAAGACGCTTTGAAATACGTCTATGCACAACAAGACGGGGGGAACGTATAATGGCAGTTATGTCTTATATCGACGCGATTACACTCGCGATGAAAGAAGAAATGGAACGCGATGAAAACGTTTTTGTCCTTGGGGAAGACGTTGGTAAAAAAGGTGGCGTTTTTAAAGCGACAAATGGTCTTTATGAACAATTTGGAGAGCACCGCGTAATGGATACTCCACTTGCTGAATCTGCTATTGCTGGTGTTGGTATTGGTGCTGCTATGTACGGAATGCGACCAATCGCAGAAATGCAATTCGCAGATTTCATCATGCCAGCCGTTAACCAAATTATTTCGGAAGCATCGAGAGTTCGCTATCGTTCGAACAATGATTGGTCATGCCCAATTGTCTTTCGTGCGCCATTTGGTGGAGGTATTCACGGAGCACTTTATCACTCTCAATCTGTCGAAGCAGTTTTTGCTAATCAACCAGGATTGAAAATTGTTATTCCTTCTACTCCATATGATGCAAAAGGTTTGTTAAAAGCTGCAATTCGTGACGAAGATCCTGTTATGTTCTTCGAGCACAAACGTGCGTATCGTTTAATCAAAGGTGAAGTTCCAGATGAAGACTATACAATTGAAATTGGAAAAGCAGATGTAAAGCGTGAAGGGGAAGACATCACCGTTATTACGTACGGTTTAGCGGTCCACTTTGCACTTCAAGCTGCTGAACGTCTAGAACAAGACGGCATTTCCGCACATATTTTGGATTTACGTACGATCTATCCGTTAGATAAAGAAGCGATTATCGAAGCAGCATCAAAAACTGGTAAAGTGTTGCTCGTTACAGAAGATAACAAAGAAGGTAGCATTATCGGTGAAGTTGCTGCAATCATTGCAGAGAATTGCTTATTCGACTTAGATGCACCGATTAAACGCTTAGCAGGACCAGATGTTCCGGCAATGCCATATGCTCCTACAATGGAAAAATTCTTTATGATAAATCCGGATAAAGTCGAAAAAGCAATGAGAGAACTAGCTGAATTTTAAAGGAAGGAGGAAATCTAGATGGCTTTAGAACAAATCAAAATGCCTCAACTTGGGGAGTCCGTTACAGAAGGAACAATCGAAAAATGGCTTGTACAACCAGGCGATAAAGTGAACAAATACGACCCACTTGCGGAAGTGAATACAGATAAAGTAACAGCAGAAATTCCTTCTTCTTTTGAAGGAGTTATTAAAGAGCTTATTGCACAAGAAGGCGAGACGCTCGAAGTTGGTGCTGTTGTTTGTACTATTGAAACAGCAGGCGGCGGAGCGGAAGAAGCATCTACTTCGTCAAATGATGAGAAAAAAGAAGAAGCTCCAAAAGAAGTATCTACTTCATCTGCACCAAAAGCTTCTGCAACTCAAGCTCCGGCACGTGAAAAAGGAGCTAAAGCTCGTTATTCACCTGCTGTACTTAAAATTGCACAAGAGAATGATATCGATTTAAATCAAGTGAATGGAACTGGTTCGGAAGGCCGTATTACACGGAAAGATTTACTTGCAATCATTGAAAGTGGATCAATTCCGAAAGCTAGCGAAGCACCAGCATCATCAACTTCTGCCTCTAGCGCAACACAAGAAACTTCAACAGCTACTAGACCGCAAGCAGCGCCAGCGCCTTCCATTCCGACAGCAGTTGGAGATATCGAAATTCCGGTATCCGGAGTGCGTAAAGCAATCGCTTCGAATATGCTACGTAGCAAACATGAAGCTCCACATGCGTGGACCATGATTGAAGTGGATGTAACAAACCTAGTGCAATATCGCGATTCGATAAAAGGCGAATTTAAGAAAAAAGAAGGATTCAATGTAACCTATTTTGCGTTTTTCGTAAAAGCTGTTGCACAAGCTCTAAAAGAATTCCCAATGATGAATTCCATGTGGGCGGGAGACAAAATCATTCAAAAGAAAGACATCAATATTTCTATCGCCGTGGCAACGGATGATGCTTTATTTGTACCAGTCATTCGAAACGCAGACGAAAAAACGATTAAAGGCATTGGACGAGAAATTAATGAGCTAGCGACAAAAGTTCGTAGTGGTAAATTAAAATCCGATGAAATGCAAGGTGGAACTTTCACTGTTAATAACACAGGTTCATTCGGATCTGTTCAATCTATGGGGATTATCAACTACCCACAAGCAGCTATTCTACAAGTCGAATCAATCGTAAAACGTCCAGTCATCATGGATGGCGGCATGATTGCAGCACGTGACATGGTAAACTTATGTTTATCACTTGATCACCGCGTACTAGATGGATTAGTTTGCGGGCGCTTCTTAGCACGTGTAAAAGAAATCCTTGAAAACATTTCAAAAGAAAATACTTCCGTCTATTAATTGACATACTGGCAATTCCTTTCAATAGGGATGCCAGTTTTTCGTTTTTAGATCACTGGTCGCATTTTACGAGGTAGGAAGCCAGCTTTGAGATAACTTGAAGCTTTTATTATATAGAGGAATGTCTTTAGTGATTCCGGATGGTGGAGTTTGGGACACTTCCGCCAAACATTAGGACACTTTCGCCAAACATTGGGACACTTCCGCCAACCATTAGGACACTTCCGCCAAACATTGGGACACTTCCGCCAAACATTAGGACACTTTCGCCAAACATTAGGACACTTTTTTTTATATCTATCCCCAGACTTCTCTACGAGTTCACTTTCCTTTTCCACACACTTCATAAAAATAACTCATTGTATCCAGCAAATCCTTGTTTTTTACTTTATTGAAAGCGTTTCCTCATGTAGACTGAAGGTAGATTAGCTTGTAAAAGGAGAGAAGCTTTCGCGACCTTATGAATGTTCAACAAATGAAAGATATACAGTTTCAAGATATTCAAGAGCAACAATGGATGGATGCTGCATTTGCCGCTTTAAAAGGGAAGTCGATGGATAGCTTGATCACACCTACACCAGAAGGTATTGATCTTCAGCCTTTGTATTCAACAAACAAAGTGGCGGAGGTAGAGGAATCTCGTGAGGGCTGGAAAATTGCCCAAACGTCATTAGCCACCACTATTTCGACATTTCTTCAGGAGACAAAAGAAGCATTAGCGAATGGTGTCGAAGTTTTTGGCTATGCAAGTACGCTCGCAAATGAACAATGGACAGACGCAGACATGATGCAGTTAAAGCAATACATATTGAACTATCCGATTATGTGGGATATTCAGTCAACGAATGATCCGATTTTACAAATCATCCAGTCACTGACGGAAGAAGAAAAATCATCCGTTCATGGCACAATTTCAGGCATAGAGTCTCCGTTTCCAAACGTGGAGCATGCAATTACCACGGAAAAAATTCACTTAAAAGGAGCTAGTGCGGTTGAAGAATTGACGTATGTACTACTTCAACTCGCTAATCAACAAGAAGCACGGTTCCAAGCGGTTCGGTTACATGTGGATACTCATTTTTTCATGGAAATTGCGAAGTTACGTGCAATGCGTATCCTTTGGAAAGCATTTCATTCTACAGACCAACATGATATTCCAGCACTGACTATTGAATCGACTACTTCTGTTCGCTCCTTTTCTAAATTAGATGAGCATGTCAATTTGTTGCGCGCTGGGAATGAAACACTTGCAATGGTTTTAGGTGGTAGCGACGTAATTCATACGACTGCCTACAATGTCTTAACAACAACCGATGCAAAATCTCGTCGACTTGCTAAAAACATGGGATTGATCTTACGAGAGGAAGCAGGTCTTAGCGGCATAACAGACGCTGCAAATGGATCCTATGCTATTGAGGCATTGACAGAAGAATTGGTGAAAAAAAGTTGGGAGTTATTCTTACAATTAGTCGATTTACCGTTTACTGCTGCTCAAGAGGAGCTTTTTCATCGTGCAACAGCTCTCCATGAAAAACGGGAACAAGCTTTATTCACCAGAAAGTCCTCAATGGTTGGGGTTAACCAATATGCAAACCCAAGTGATGAAATCAAGTCACTATCAACGGAAAAAACAAATCGGGTTGCTATTCCGTTCGAGTCGTTACGATATTATTTCTCGAAAAATCCTCTCAAAGCTGCCGTCGTTCAAATAGGCGAGTTAAAAGCTATAAAAGTACGCACAGACTTTGTGGTTGGCTTTTTACAAGCGGGTGGGGTAGTTCCAAACATCTCGCAAGTATTTGAAACAGCCGAAATGGCGCAGAAATTCATCGAAGAAGGCTCGTATGACTATGTCGTTTTAAGCGCAACAGATGACGATTTAACGAATTTTGTACCGGTCTTTTCTTCTTTATTTAAGCAAACAATCGTGGAGATTGCTGGGAAACATCCACAACTGGAAAAATGGAAGCAAGATGGACTGCATGGTGCCATTTATATTGGTCAATCGATTCCTGCCAAAATGAAAGAAATTCAAGCGCTAACGGAAGGAGGAAATACTTCTAATGGGAAATAAATGGGAAAACGTTTCACTCGCTTCTTTTCTTGAGGAAGAAAAAACATCACGCTCAAACGAAGCGTTAGCTGCTGGTATTGCACCATTTACTCGTGGACCTTATGCTACGATGTATGTTTCGCGACCATGGACCATTCGACAATATGCTGGATTTTCTACAGCAGAAGAATCGAATGCCTTCTATCGTCGTAATTTGGCAATGGGACAAAAAGGTCTGTCCGTCGCGTTTGATTTAGCGACACACCGGGGATACGATTCCGATCATCCGCGAGTAGAAGGTGACGTAGGAAAAGCAGGCGTTGCCATCGATAGCGTAGAAGACATGAAAATTTTATTTGATGGAATTCCACTCGATCAAATGTCCGTTTCCATGACAATGAATGGCGCTGTTCTACCGATACTCGCATTTTATATTGTAACAGCAGAAGAACAAGGAGTTTTACCAGATAAACTCGCTGGAACGATTCAAAATGATATTTTAAAAGAATATATGGTGCGAAACACGTACATTTATCCACCTGAAATGTCGATGAAAATTATTGCCGATATTTTTTCGTTTACTGCCGAAAAAATGCCAAGGTTTAACTCTATTTCTATTTCGGGCTATCATATGCAAGAAGCGGGAGCGACTGCAGAAATTGAACTTGCCTATACACTCGCAGACGGTTTAGAGTATGTTCGTACTGGTTTAGCTGCGGGAATTCCCATTGATTCATTTGCACCGAGACTATCCTTTTTTTGGGCAGTTGGAATGAATTACTTTGAAGAAATTGCGAAAATGCGTGCTGCTCGTAAAATTTGGGCGCAAATGATGTATTCTTTTTCTCCAACTAATCCTAAATCACTTGCACTTCGAACGCATTCTCAAACATCGGGCTGGAGTTTGACAGAGCAAGATCCGTTTAATAACGTAATGCGAACTCTAGTAGAGGCGAACGCAGCCTCCATGGGTCACACGCAATCGTTGCATACAAATGCTCTGGATGAAGCGATTGCTCTTCCGACAGATTTTTCTGCTCGTATTGCTCGTAATACACAGCTGTTTTTACAGGATGAGACATATATGACGAAAATTATTGACCCTTGGGGAGGTTCCACTCATGTCGAGAATCTCACAAAGGAATTGTCAGAGAAAGCATGGGAGCTAATACAAGAAATTGAAGATCTAGGCGGTATGGCGAAAGCGATTGAGACAGGGTTACCAAAAATGAAAATCGAAGAAGCAGCTGCTATCCGTCAAGCCCAAATTGACTCTGGAAAAGAGAAAATTATTGGAGTAAATGCATTTCGTCTAGAGAAAGAAGATGAAATGGATATTTTATCTATTGATAATACAGCTGTACGGAATAGCCAAATTGCACGATTAGAGAAAATGAAATCTACACGATCTGAAAAAGACGTGCAAATTGCCTTACAAGCATTAGCGGAAGGTGCGAAGACAGGTAATGTAAATTTACTCGAATTAGCAATTCAAGCAGCGCGTGTTCGCGCATCTTTAGGTGAAATTTCCGATGCAATTGAAGAAGCATGTGGTAGACATAAGGCGGTGATTCGTTCAGTGAGCGGTGTGTATCAATCGAATTATGAGAATAACGAGGAGATAACAACTGTAAAACACATGACCGATGTTTTTCTTGAAAATGAAGGTCGCCGTCCTCGAATGATGGTTGCAAAAATGGGACAAGATGGACACGATCGTGGAGCAAAAGTGATAGCGACTGCTTTTGCTGACTTAGGATTTGATGTGGATATTGGTCCACTTTTCCAAACTCCTACAGAAACTGCAGCTCAAGCGGTTGAAAATGATGTCCATGTAATTGGTGTTAGTTCATTGGCAGCTGGACATAAAACACTTGTTCCAGCACTTGCAAACGCGTTAAAAGAACTAGGTAGAGAAGATATAATGATCGTTGCTGGTGGTGTTATTCCGTCGCAGGATTATGCTTTTCTCTTACAGAATGGAGCAAGTGCGATTTTCGGTCCTGGTACTGTCATTCCGCAAGCAGCGATAAAAGTGATTGAAGAGATTTATAAACGTCTTGGATACGAGGAAGTGAGCGAGTAATGACAACTCGGCACTTCCGAAAGGTTAATAAGCGAGAACTGTCAGTGGCTTCATTAGCTGATGACATTCGAGCAGGTTCAAAACAAGCTCTAGCCAAAGGTATTACCCTAATTGAAAGCGTGAAAGCAGAAGACCGTATCTATGCAAACGAACTGCTTGAACGATTGTACCCATACACAGGTAATTGCATTCGGATTGGGATTACGGGAGTCCCAGGTGCAGGTAAAAGTACGTTTATCGAATCATTTGGCACCATGCTTTGTGAACAACATAATCGTGTAGCTGTGCTAGCAATTGATCCAAGTTCCACTCGCAACGGCGGAAGTATTTTAGGCGACAAAACTCGCATGGAGACACTCGCTCGCCATCCCTCTGCTTTTATACGACCTAGTCCGACCGCCGGAACTCTTGGCGGTGTCCATAAAAAAACGCGGGAAACGATGATGCTGTGCGAAGCTGCTGGCTATAACATTTTACTTATTGAAACAGTAGGAGTGGGACAAAGCGAAACACTTGTCCGAAACATGGTCGACTTTTTCTTGTTGCTTGTTTTAACGGGAGCTGGCGATGAGCTGCAAGGCATGAAAAAAGGAATTATGGAAATTGCCGATTTACTCCTTGTAAACAAATCCGATGGAGAAAATGTACCCGTTGCAAAACGAGCGGTTCGGGAATTCAACCAGTTGCTTCATTTTTTACAGCCAGCTACTCCTGAATGGCAAACGAAAGCAATGGCAGTGTCTTCTCTAAAGAAGGATGGATTAGACGACGTTTGGACAATAATTGAGGCATTTGTTAAGTTTACGAAAGAAAATGACTATTTTGAGAGTCGTCGAAACCAACAACTGACGGATTGGTTTACGCAAATGATCCATGATCGATTAGTGGAACAGTTTTTTGTTTCCAACACAACTCGAGATACTGTAAAACAGTTAGAAAAACGTATCTTATTAGGAGAGGTATCTCCATCGAATGCATTGGATGAATTATTTTCAAAATAAGCGTACAATAAGGAACGAAAGGAGTGCTAACACATGAATATGGATTTTAACTTATTGATGAATGATATAGTACGTCAAGCAAGAAGTGAAATGGAACAAGCAGGATATCAACAACTGCAAACTCCGGAAGAAGTAGAAGAGGTATTTGCAAAAGAAGGAACAGCACTTGTCATGGTCAATTCTGTTTGCGGTTGTGCAGGTGGAATTGCTCGCCCTGCAGCAGCTCACGCAGTTCATTATGACAAACGTCCAGACCGCTTGCTAACTGTCTTTGCTGGACAAGACAAAGAAGCAACAGCAGTAGCACGTGACATTTTTGGAGAAGATCATCTTCCATCTTCACCATCCTTTGTGTTATTAAAAGATGGTAAACCAGTTGGTGAAATTGCTCGTCACGAAATTGAAGGGCACGACCCAATGAGTGTGATTACGAATATCCAAGCGTTATTTGAAGAGTACTGCGAAGAAGTATAGTCGGTATGCGACAGTTTCGTATTGGCTATCGAACGCTTAAAACGGCAGTAGGTTCGAGCATTTCCATGCTAATCGCGATGTTTTTGGAGCTGGATTATTTCAGCTCCGCTTTTATCTTAACGGTGCTCTGCATTCAACCAACTCGACATAAATCGTTCCGTGCGGTTTTTGCACGTGTTGCAGCTAGTAGCGTCGGATTGTTTTTCGCATTTATCTTTTTTGAACTGTTTGATTATCATCCGATTGTTTTTGGTATTATGCTCTTAGTCTATATCCCTACCCTTGTATCTTTACGCATTCAAGATGGGTTTGTTTCAAGTATCGTTATTATTTTGCATGTATTTGACCAAGGAGGAATTACTCCATCTTTTCTTTGGAATGAAGTGCAGTTAATGGCCGTCGGTTTCGGAATTGCGTTACTCGTCAATATGTACATGCCAGATATCGAACGACAGCTAACAGCTTATCGCCATGATTTAGAGGCATGCTATGCGACAATATTTTGCGAGATTGCGAACTACTTGCGAGATGGTGATTCTGCTTGGTCAGGAAAAGAACTGGTCACTGCTGGAGATATTATCGAAAAAGGAAAGGCACTCGCCTACCAAGACGTCCAAAACCATTTAACGCGAAAAGAAAATTTACATTACTTATATTTTGACATGAGAGAACGACAGTATGAGATTATTGAGCGGATTCTTCCTAAAATAACGTCGCTGCCTAAACTTACTCGTCACGCGGAAATTATAGCGGATTTTACAGAAGAACTTGGAGAACATGTTCATTCTGGCAATACTGCTTCTGTTTTTATTCAAAAACTAGAAGAAGTAAAACAGGACTTTCATTCGATGGAATTACCAAAGGATCGAAAACAATTTGAATCGATGGCGGCGATGTTTCAATTTATCGAAGAAATGGAAGACTATTTAAAAATTAAAAAAGAATTTATCGGTTTTAAAACGAAAAAAAATGCGTAGAGATGATCTCTGCGCATTTTTTTAGCTTAAAATAAAACTGATACCGAATAATACACTCGATAAAACCATAATACCGATCATCATGTAAACGACAACTTTACGAAATGTGGCGTTTCTCACTTCGCTCACTCCTTTATATCCGATAGGCTAAGTGTAGCAAAAATCGTGAAATGCACAAGTGCTAGAGATTTCTTTTCTGAATCGGTACAATAGAAGTAGATATTTTCTGAATAGGAAGTGACTTCATTGAAAAAGGTAGATCATATTGGAATCGCGGTAAAAGATTTACAAGCTTCCATTGCGTACTATGAAGAAACGCTTGGTTTAACTTGTTTAAAAGTAGAAGAAGTAGAATCGCAGGCTGTACGTGTCGCATTTATCGATGCCGGAAATGTAAAACTCGAGTTATTAGAGCCGATGAATGAAAATAATGCCATTCATGCTTTTATTCAAAAAAAAGGTGAAGGCATTCACCATATAGCATTTGGTGTGGATGATATAGAACATCGCATGGACGAGTTACGCACAAAAGGTGTAAAGCTGTTAAGTGAAAAACCTTCTCCTGGAGCTGGCGGAGCACAAGTAGCATTTTTACATCCAAAATCATCGTTCGGTGTGTTATATGAATTATGTGATAAGACGGAAAAGAGGGATTAGTTCGTGGATATTTATGAAAAAATTAATGAATTGTATGATCGAAAGCGTCAAATTGAATTAGGTGGCGGAGATGACCGCATCGCGAAACAACATGAAAAAGGGAAACTTACAGCGAGAGAACGAATCGATTTATTAGTAGACGAAGGATCATTTGTAGAGTTAAATCCATTTGTCGAGCATCGGACAACGGATTTTGGAATGGGAGATTTAGCAGGACCAGGGGATGGTGTCGTTACTGGATTCGGAAAAGTAAATGGACGGGACATTTATCTATTTTCTCAAGACTTCACAGTTTTTGGTGGTGCCCTTGGAGAAATGCATGCACAAAAAATCGCAAATGTGATGGATTTAGCAGCGAAAAATGGTGCTCCTTTTATCGGATTGAATGATTCTGGCGGCGCTAGAATTCAAGAAGGTGTTGTATCACTCGATGGGTATGGACATATCTTTTATCGAAATGCGATTTACTCAGGGGTTATACCACAAATCTCGGTTATTATGGGACCATGCGCAGGTGGTGCAGTTTATTCACCAGCAATTACTGACTTTGTCTTTATGGTAGATAAAACGAGTCAAATGTTCATCACCGGACCTAAGGTGATTGAAACAGTAACGGGCGAAAAAATTTCTTCGGAAGATCTAGGTGGCTCAAAAGTACATAATGCGATTAGTGGAAATGCTCACTTCCGTGCCGCTTCTGAACAAGAAGTGTTACAACAAGTCCGTCAATTGTTGAGCTATTTACCACAAAATAATGAAGAAAAAGCACCTGTTTCGGATGCTCCTGATATGGAAGATTATCGTGCGGATTTAACGGAAGTCATTCCGTTCGACGCGATTCGCCCGTATGATGTTCGAAAAGTGATTGAGCAAGTTGTCGATACGAATTCCTTTTTAGAAGTTCAACCTGAGTTCGCAAGAAATGTTGTGATTGGTCTTGCGCGTATCAAAGGAGAAGTTGTGGGGTTAGTTTGTAACCAACCAAAAGTAATGGCTGGCGGACTGGATATTGATTCATCAGATAAAGCATCTCGATTCATCCGATTCTGTGACTCGTTTAATATTCCTCTTATTACCTTTGAGGATGTGACAGGTTTTTTCCCAGGTATCAAACAAGAACACGGCGGGATTATTCGTCACGGAGCGAAGATATTATATGCCTACTCCGAAGCGACCGTTCCGAAAATTACGGTTATTTTACGAAAAGCATATGGCGGAGCATATGTAGCACTTAACTCTAAATCAATTGGTGCCGACTTAGTCTTCTCTTGGCCAAATGCTGAAATTGCGGTAATGGGTCCTCAAGGGGCTGCGAACATCATCTTTTCCCGGGAAATCGCGCAAAGCGACAATCAGGAAGCTACGCGAGCGGCAAAAATCGAGGAATATCGCGAAAAATTTGCAAATCCATACGTTGCTGCTGCTCGTGGAATGGTAGATGACGTAATCGATCCTCGTGAGACGCGTATTAAACTCATTCAAGCGTTAGATATGATGCGCAATAAGAAAGAAACTCGACCAACCAAAAAACATGGAAATATTCCATTGTAAGGAGGAACTTCATTGAATAAAAGACTTGTAGATGAATTTATGGAACTTGTACAGATCGATTCGGAAACGAAAAACGAAAAAGAAATATCCATCGTATTGAAAGAAAAACTAGAAGCACTTGGTGCAGAAGTAGTAGAAGATGATTCCGCTAACCGTTCCGGTCACGGTGCTGGTAACTTATTTGCCACGTTTAAAGGAACTGTAGCAGATGCAACTCCTATCTATTTTACATCTCACATGGACACGGTGTTTCCTGGTCAATCGATTAAACCGGTTTTAAAAGAGGATGGCTTCATTTATTCTGATGGCACGACAATTTTAGGTGCCGATGATAAAGCTGGTATTGCAGCAATATTTGAAATGATCCGCGTACTAAAAGAATTTTCAATTCCACACGGTGATTTTCAAGTAGTCATTACCGCTGGTGAAGAGAGCGGTTTAGCTGGGGCACGAGAAATGGATGTTTCATTACTAAAAGCATCCTTCGGCTATGCAGTGGACTCTGACGGAAAAGTCGGTGGGATTGTAAATGCTGCTCCATATCAACAAAAGATTAATGCTACTATTTTTGGAAAAACCGCACATGCTGGTGTGGCACCTGAAAAAGGCGTATCTGCGATTAATATCGCGGCTAAAGCGATTTCTGCGATGACCTTAGGTCGAATTGATGAGGAAACGACAGCGAATATTGGCCGTTTTGAAGGTGGAAAAGCGACAAATATCGTGTGCGATGAAGTGCACATTTTAGCGGAAGCACGATCTATTGATCCTGCCAAATTAGAACAACAAACTAAACACATGGTTGATACGTTTACACGTGTGGCGAATGAAATGGGTGGTAAAGCGACGGTCGAATCTAAATTAATGTATCCAGGGTTCCGATTTGAGGAAAACCATGAAGTTGTCCAAACTGCTGTAAAAGCAATTGAAAAAATTGGACGTGATGTGACAATTGGAACTAGTGGTGGAGGTAGTGATGCCAACATTATTTCTGGACACGGTGTTCCAACAGTGACACTTTCAGTGGGATATGAAGAGATCCACACGACAAGTGAACGGATGCCTGTTGAAGAGTTGGAAAAACTAACGGAATTATTAGTAGAAATTGTGAAAACCGCTGCTACATCGAATTAATTCATTGTCAGACACGTTTGAAACAAGCTTACACAAAGACAGAACGGGGGAAACGATATGTCATCAGAAAAAGTGGTTGTGTTTCGTTCAGGGAATGAAGAGTACGCCGTATCAGTAGATCATGTTGTATCGATCGAAAAGTTAGCGCATATAAGTCCAATTCCACATGTTCCGGATTATTTTAAAGGACTAACGAAAATCCGAGGGGAACTCGTTCCAGTAATCGATTTTGAGCAAGTTTTGTATCACCGACAAGCTCCATCGTCTGAGGAACTTCGCGTTATCGTTGTTCAAACAGATGACTTTTCGCTAGGATTACTTGTATTAGAAGCAAAAGAAATTTTAGATATTCAATCGGACGACTTAAAGCAAATTGGCTTTGTTAACTATGCGAAAACAAAATACTTTACGTCGGTGGCAAATCTAGAAAATCGCATGATTACGATAGTTGATCCACACATTTTTGTCACAACGATTGACGGAGTGAAAGAAATCAAAGAGTATATGGCGACGGTAGAAGCGTCAAGCTAATGGCAGCCAGAGTCATTTTTCATATTGATATGAATAGCTTTTTCGCATCCGTTGAACAATCCTATGATACTTCCTTAAAAGGAAAACCTGTCGCGGTTGCTGGAGACCCGACGAAACGACGAGGAATAGTTGTTACGTGCTCGTATGAAGCTAGAGCTTTTGGCGTGTACACAACGATGAATGTGCGAGAAGCAAAGATGCTTTGTCCTGAATTAATCGTTCTTCCGCCAAATTTTGCTCGCTACAAAACGGCTTCGGTTGCGATGTTCGATGTGTTGCGAACGTATTCTTATCTAGTCGAACCGACTTCTATTGACGAAGGCTACCTTGATTTATCTCATTTAGAAAACCCATCAGATGCCATTCATGTTGCGAATGATTTACAGCAGCGGTTATCCAGAGAACTAGATTTACCTAGTTCGATTGGAATTGCACCAAATAAATTTTTGGCGAAAATGGCGAGTAATATGAAAAAACCGATGGGGATCACCGTGTTGCGGAAACGAGATGTTCCAACACTTTTATGGCCACTTGAAATTATCAAAATGCACGGAATTGGAGAAAGTACGGCAACCAAGTTGAATCATGTCGGTGTTTTCACGATTGGCGACCTTGCAACTATGGAAGATACACTCCTTATTGAAACGCTCGGGAAAAAAAGTGTTCGGTTGAAGCAAAAAGCAAATGGCGAGGACAATAGACCAGTTGATCCTGATGCCCATGCGGAATCAAAAAGTGTCGGTAATTCTACGACACTTGAAGTGGATGAAAGTGACATTCAAGAACTACGAAATATTCTTGTTCGATTAAGTGAAAAAGTGGCTCGTCGACTGCAAGCGAAACAACTTGCTGGAACGACTTTGTCCATTTCTATTCGATATGCCGATTGGAATAATGTGAGTCGAAGTGTCACGAAAAATGTTCTTTATTATCAGCAGGAAATGATTGCAAAGGAAGCTATTCGACTTTTCGAAAAGCATTGGGATGGTTCTGCTGTTCGGTTACTTGGCATAACTATCAGTAATGTGGAAGATATGCAAGATCGGACGGAACAATTATCTATTTTCACTTTTCAACAGCATGCAAAAGAAGAACCGCTTCTGCAACTTTTAGAAAAGATGCAAAAGAAATTTGGTGAAGATAGCATTCAAAAAGGGACATCTCGTCTCAAAAAGAAGGAAGACTAACGTGGAAATTCAATTTTTAGGTACCGGAGCTGGCATGCCCTCTAAACAACGGAATACTTCTGCAATTGTGATGAAACTCTTGCAAGAACGAGGAACATTTTGGCTGTTCGATTGTGGAGAAGCAACGCAACATCAAATGTTGTATACAGCCCTGAAACCTCGTAAGCTCGAGAAAATCTTCATTACTCATCTTCATGGAGATCATATTTTTGGTTTGCCAGGACTACTTGGTTCACGATCTTTTCTCGCTGGAGATTCTGAGTTGACGATTTACGGTCCTAAAGGAATTAAAGAATGGATTCATACGACGATTCGTCTGTCAAAAACAGCACTCCAGTACCCACTAACGGTGGTAGAAATTTCTGAGGGTGTTATTTTTGAAGACGACACCTTTTGTGTGGAAGCGAAAGAGCTTGCACATGTAATCCCCTCTTTTGGGTATCGAGTTACCCAAAAACCTTTACCACCAACGTTGATTCTTGAAGAAGCAATTACACGAGGCGTTCCGAGAGGGCCGCTTCTCGGTCAATTAAAAGCAGGACATGATGTAGAATTAGAAGACGGTTCCACCGTCAAGAGTAGGGATGTAACAACTGCTCCTGCTGACGGATTTGTCGTGTCTATTTTAGGGGATACAAAATTTTGCGAAGCATCTATTCAGTTATGTGACGAAGCTGATTTAGTAATACATGAAGCAACGTTCGACGGGGATACAGAAAAATTAGCAGCTGAATATGGACACTCGACTATTCACGATGCTGCAAAAGTTGCTCAGCTTGCTAATGCGAAGCAATTGATTGCTACGCACATTAGTGCTCGCTTTATAGGGAGCGCTGTTCGAACACTCTTGGAACAAGGCAAAACGATTTTTCCATTTCTCACCATCGCAGAAGATTTTTCGACTTATGAATGGAAAAATAGAACGTTCCACCGTATCGATTCTGCGCTGATGGAGAGAAAGGATGACGCATAATGAAAAAATGGCTAGTTTTGCTTAGTTTTGTCTTCCTTTTATCGGGTTGTGGCGAACCTAAAACGCAACTTGTTCGCGTCGACTTTCATACTGCTTGGGCAGGGGAAAAGGACCTTGATGTGTGGATGATCCAAGATGAAGAGACGTTGCTCGAATTGAGCTCGATCTTTCAAGCCGTTACTTGGCAAGACAAAGCGGATTCGAGTCGCCCCCAACAAGAACACTACGTCTTAACATTATTTAACGAGACGAATGAACCACCTGAAACGCTCGATGATTTTCAGCTCTTTTTTCTAAAAGATGAACAGAAAGCGTTGCTACTTGGTGACTCGGGAGTGGCGTTAATAAATGAAACGGACACAAAAAAATTGCAGAAAATTCTCCAATCCACCAAGAATTATCAACAGGCTCCATAATGCGGAGCATCGGTTGATTTATTGAAGCGAACTAAACGTTGAGTGACAGAGAAGGAAGATTCGTTAGTAGTAATTGGATAATGGAGATATATTTTTGATAAGTGACGAATAGATTGGCAAAAGTGACGAATAGAACCTTCAATCTGACGAATAGATTTTCAAAAGCCACTTCGTTGACAATTTCGACAGCTTTTATAGTATTTTCCTCATAAGAAAAGCACCTCGACATGTTTTGTCGAAGTGCTTTTTCTTATAGCCAGCCGCGCTCGTATTGTTTTACTGATTCAATATCTACTCGAAGTTCTTTCGCTGCAGTATATGCCCAGTAAGGATCTCGTAGCAATTCACGTGCAAGGAACACTAAATCTGCACGGTCATTCTTCAAAATTTCTTCGGCTTGAATCCCAGTGGTGATTAGTCCAACCGCTCCTGTCGCTATTGGGGTGTCGTGTTTAATTGTTTCTGCAAACTTCACTTGGTAACCAGGATATGCATCAATTGCAGCTGGAACAACTGCTCCGGAACTTACATCTACAAGATCAACGCCTTGTTCGTGCATCCATTTTGTCATAGGAACATATTTCTCTGCTGTCATTCCGCCATCCGTGTAATCGTAAGCAGAAATGCGCACAAATAGAGGACCATTCCATTCTTTTTTAATTGCGTCAATGATTTCACGTAAGATTCGGTAACGATTCTCATCAGAACCACCGTATTCATCTGTTCGTTTATTGGTTAAAGGAGAAAGGAATTCATTGATTAAGTATCCATGTGCAGCATGAATTTCAATGACATCAAATCCCGCTTCTTTTGTACGTCGAGCTGCATCCTGGAACGCTTGAACGGTGTTGGCAATATCTTCTTTAGTCATTTCCGTCGGTGTTTTGTAATTTTCGTCGAATGCAATGGCACTCGGTGCAAAAGTCTCTTTTTTTACTGTAGACTTTCGACCAGCGTGTGCGAGTTGTATGCCGGTTTTCGCCCCGTATGGTGTCATTAGATCAACGAGCTCTTTTAATCCTGCTACATGCTCATCTGACCAAATCCCAAGGTCTTCCTCGGAAATTCGTCCTTCTGGTTGCACGGCTGTTGCTTCTAAAATAATAAGACCAACTTGTCCTACTGCTCGTGTTGGATAGTGTACACGGTGCCAATCTTGTACTTTTCCGTCTTTGTTATGACTCGAGTACATGCACATCGGCGCCATGACGATTCTATTTTTAAATGTCACGTCTTTCACTGTAAATGGTTCAAATAATTTCTTTGCCATGGTTCATCCTCCTTCACTAATGGGTATCATTATATCAAAGCGTTCGTAGTAGGAATATTCATTTGCTTGCACAATGCTTAATCGGTACACTGAAAGTAGATTGTTGAAAAGGAGCACACATATGATTACGCGAATTACGATTCCAACTCCATTTGCAGTGGGGGATGTACATAGTTATTTAGTTCAAGGTGATGTTCTTTCTTTAATCGATGTTGGTCCTAAAACGCCTGAAGCTTTAGAAGCGTTAAACCGTGGATTTACAGAGGCGAATCGCACCTTTGAAGAGGTCGAACAGATTATTTTAACGCATCATCATCCAGACCATGCGGGGTGGCTCGATGCATTTCCGAATGCACGAGTTCTTGGTCACGCTTACAATGATGCATGGTTAAGACGTGATGACGCATTTTTTCAATATCATGATGCGTTTTATTTAGATCGTTTAAAAGAAGAAGGAGTGCCTGCAGAGTATTATCACTGGGTAGAGAAGATGAAACGTCCTGTTACGTTAATGGGCAACCGTCCTCTTGATATGGAATTGCGTGATATGGACGAAGTGCCGGGCCATCCTGGTTGGATTGTGATGGAAACACTTGGGCATGCGCAGAGTCATTTATCTTTTTGGAATGAAACAACGGGAGAACTTATCGGGGGAGATCTTTTATTACCAAAAATTTCGTCCAACCCATTGATCGAACCGCCTACAGATCCATCAGATGGCCGTCCCAAATCGATGTTGCAGTATAATGAATCACTACGAAAATTACTTGAGATTCCGGTGAAACGCGTGTATCCAGGTCATGGAGATCCGATTGATGATGCACATACGTTAATTGTGGAGCGCTTAGAGAAACAACACAATCGGGCGATGCAAGTTCACGACATGCTAGCGGAAACGGCTCTTTCCACCTTTGAAGTGACGCAGCGTTTATTCCCAAAAGTATACGAAAAAGAGCTTGGATTAACGTTATCGGAGACCATCGGACAGTTAGATTACCTATTAGAAGAAGGGCTGATTAACGAAACAAAACGCGATGACGGAGTATTTTTGTATGGTCAAGTCTAAAAACATTCTTATCACAGGAGCGACGAGTGGAATTGGTTACGAACTGGCGACAAAATTAGCGGTAAATGGGTGGAAGGTGTATGCAGTTGGCCGGAATGCAGCGAAATTAGCAGAATTGGAATCCAAAGGGATCCATCCCATCCAAGCGGACCTTCGCCATACTGAACAAATGGACGAGTGGTTCTCCACCTTACCCGCGATCGATGTCGCGATTTTAAATGCAGGGGTTGGAACATTTGCACTGGCGAATGAAACTACAGATGAACAGATTCAAGAAATGTTTGAAGTGAATGTAACCTCGTTGATGAAATTGTCGGCACGATTACAACAAACGATGATTTATCGTGGCAGAGGACATCTCGTGTTTGTTGCATCTCAAGCTGGAAAAATCGCGACACCAAAAGCGGCTGTCTATGCCGCGACGAAACATGCGGTACTTGGCTATGCGAACGCTTTACGGATGGAGCTACAACCATATGGCATTCCTGTAACGACCATTAATCCTGGACCAATTGACACACCGTTTCTTGATTTAGCAGATAAAAATGCGTCTTATCGCACTTCGCTGGGTAAATTTCTCATGCAACCAAGTGAAGTAGCTGAAGCGATAATAGCATCGATCCATCGACCAGTGCGAGAAGTGAATTTACCGAGGTATATGCCTATCCTTACAAAAGCCTATGATTTAAGTCCTTCGTTAATCGAACGATTGGGACGACCATTTTTCACTAAAAAATAACTACGTTAGAAAGCACTTTCTTCGGAGAGTGCTTTTTCTTATGAAGTTTATCACCACAATGATTTACTTTAGCTGGGTATTATTTGGTAAATTAGAGGGTTTTGTTCTTAAATGGCGAAAATAGGAGTAAAGGAAATTCTTTTTATGCGTAATTCAGTTTAATCCTCTTTATTCTTACTTTTATAAGGATGAAGTAGCAGAAAGGAAGGTCGATTATTATCTCGTCTATACTGCAAGTGTTTTTGCGATTTATCTATGTCGTAATTGGCATTATACTGATTAGCGCGTTTGTCGGATTGTTTACGAATAGTCTGTCGGAGACTGATCCGGCTCTGTTTGAAAAAGGTGTTCAACTTACCATACCTTCTTTTTTTGAAAACGTTGTCTTCATTTGTCAGTCGCTGTTCAATTGGGATAATCTAACTATTCATGGAGCGAAGCAACGGGAATTCTCTATTTTCCTGAATTTTTGGGATGTCTATTTCTATTCCATCATCCTTTTTTTATCCTCGCTTCTGTTATCCATTTTTAACGGGGTATTGCTTACATACATTTCCATGATGCTTTCTCATAAAATGAATTCTTTACTGACAAGAACGGTGTCACTTTTTGAATCATTGCCAGACTTATTTATCATCATGATTATTCAATTTTCTATTGTGGTCTATTACCAGAAAACAGGCACGCTTTTATTCCCTGTTGCAGGCACCGCTCAAAATGAAAGTTATTTGTTGCCCATTGTAGCATTAGCTGTCATCCCGACAATCTTATTTTATCGAATTTCACTTCACCTCGTGAGGGATGAATGGGAGAAGCCTTATATTGATCTGGCTAGAAGTAAGGGGTTTAGTAAAAAACGGATTTTCTTTTCTCATGTGATGAGAAATATTATTCCTAGTCTATTTATACATAGTAAAACGATGGTGTTGTACTTACTTTCCTCTATGGTCATTTTCGAGCGCATTTTTAATATTAATGGAATTATTAGCTATGTCATTCGCTATCCTTCTTCGAATATTATTGCTTTTTCACTCATCCTATTTTTTGTACCGATATTCTTGCTCTACGTAGTGCTAACGCCAATGATTGAAAAAATTACTGGACAGAAACTGGAGTGGTAATGAATGTATGTAACGAAAAAATTATTCCATAATTCGTTTTTCGTGATAGGTTTTGTCGCGCTATTTGGCATGTTGCTTGTTAGTATTGGCTATTCTTTTATTCGTCACGATGCCACTCCTACCATTGGTTTATTATTTGATAACGATGGCCGACCGCTTCATGCTCCTTATAATTTTCAGCAAGTTCCACCACTCGGGACGGATGATTTTTCCCGCAACTTACTTGTGGTAATGATAGTCGGTGCAAAGTATACCATTGGTGCCGCATTTTTTATTACATTCTTACGAGTGTTCCCATCTATTTGGATTGGTCTTTTTATTCATTTTTTTCTACGTAAAGTGGAACGCCCATTAAAATCCATCGCGGATGCATTGAATTATTTTCCGATGACGTTACTTGCCTATTTGATTCTAAGCGTCATGCTGATTCAAGAAGCGAGAAGGTACTATGTGCCTGACAGTCTAGAATTCGTGCAAGGACCAGATCCGTTATCATGGCAGATGCAAGTCGTCGTGTATTGTGTGGTGCTTGCCGTTCTTTTTATTCCCAATAATTCTATTCTGATTGCGAATGAAGTGAAACGAATTTCCCGCATGGAATTTATCGAGAGTTCACGAACGCTTGGAGCAGGTAATTGGTGGATTGTTTCGAAGCACATTCAACCATTTTTAGTCCCACAAATTGTGCTGATGTTTTTGCGGGATTTCATCCAAATTCTCTTGTTGATGGCGCACTTAGCTGTACTAGGCGTATTTCTTGGTGGTTACACAAAAGTATACGATGTGTTCGGACAACCTCAACTCGTTTCAAATTCTAGCGAATGGGCCGGACTTTTAGGAATGTGGTGGAAACATTTATATACTTCTTATCCGTGGATTTCCTTCCTACCTATCCTCTTTTTAACCTTCTTGATTTTATCGGCTAGAGCGATGATGAATGGACTTCAAAAAGAGCTAGCTACAATGGACAGCAAAAGGGAACCTATCACTCCTAATCAACCGTTTGAAAAATCTCAAAATGTTCCTCCTTTTGAACGAATTTCGTGGAAGTAGAAAAAAGAATTTACTTTTAGTGGTACTTCATTTTTCCTTTTACCGTACACGTTGTGCTTAATTGGCTGAGTATATTCACCGATTCTCCTAGTTATTTCCTGTTGTAAAAGAACGTTTGTTCGCATATACTATCAACAAGAACAAATGTTCGTAAAAAGGAGAATGCAAGATGGATGAAAAGATGCCAAATCGACCTATTGCATGCTTGGATATGCGAAGTTTTTTTGCAAGTTGTGCAGCAGCAGATGCGGGTTTAGATGTCTTAACAACTCCGATTGCCGTTATTGGAAATCTCGAACAAAAAGGAAGCATTGTTTTAGCAGCTTCACCACCATTGAAGAAAAGGTTTGGAGTGAAAACAGGTACACGATTATTCGAAATACCGGATCACCCCGATATTCACCTCATCGAACCGAAAATGAGTTTTTTCGTTCAAACGTCGATGGAAATTACGAAGTTATTGACGAAGTATGTGCCGGAAAAAGCTATTCATGTGTATAGTATCGATGAGAGTTTTATCGATTTAACAGGTACGGAACGTTTGTGGGGACCTCCGGAGATAGCGGTCCAACGCATACAAGAAGAATTGCTCGACACCTTTCAAATGCCTTCTGCTGTCGGAATGGGGCCAAATATGTTGCTTGCAAAATTAGCGCTAGACTTAGAAGCAAAGAAAAAAGGTTTTGCCCGGTGGACATATGAGGATGTGCAGAAAAAGCTATGGCTAGTAACCCCTTTACGGGAAATGTGGGGAATTGGTTCTCGCATGGAGAAAAATTTAAATGCGATGGGGATTTTCTCTGTAGGGGATTTAGCAAATGCGGACCTCGCAGAACTCGAAAATCGCTTCGGAATCATGGGAAACCAGCTGTATCACCATGCATGGGGAATAGATTTGTCTGATTTGGGGGCACCCATTATGGATGGACAAATTAGTTACGGGAAAGGTCAAATTCTTTTCCGTGATTACAACACAAGAGAAGAAGTGTTAGTCGTGCTGTTAGAAATGGCAGAAGATGTAGCGAAACGAGCACGAGAAGCAAAAAAAGTCGGTCGAACAATTCATTTAGGCATTACGTATAGCAAGTATTCGTTCGGCGGAGGGTTTCATCGTTCTCGAACCATGCCAGAAGCGACAAATGATACGATGAAAATTTACCGTATGTGTGTGAAGCTTTTTGATGAATTTTATACGAATAAACCAGTACGCCAACTGTCTATTTCGCTTGCGAATGTGGAAGAGGAACAATCCATGCAGCTAAGTTTGTTTGAGGCAAATAAAGTGCGGAAACGTCAGTTAGGAGCTGCAATGGATAAAATTCGTGGAAAGTACGGATCAGCCTCTCTTTTACGCGCTGTTTCTTATACGGAAGCGGGTACCGCAAGAATTCGGGCGAAATTGATTGGCGGACATAAAGGATAAAGGAGAGAGGACGATGTTACGGGACCGCGGTCGAATTAAATGGACGGCGATGATGCTTCCCGAACATGTGCGAGAACTTCGCAAATGGCAAGAAGAAATCGGGAAAGTTAGCCGACCAGAATTAGATGAGTTTGATATACAAGTAATGCAAGAGGAATTACAACGCGCATTAGCAACGAATGCGGATGTACGATTAACGACGTGGATAAACGGCGAACCAGTCTATCACCGAGGAAAATTAGAAGAAATGACCGAGAAAGGTGTGACATTCACCGATCCTTTTGGTCTGCATCGATTAACGTGGGAGGAATTAGTTGGAGTACTGTTACTGGAATAATGAACCAATCGCGTGAAGTTGGCGTCCCATTTCAAAAGGGGAGACAAGTATGATACGCAGAAGAACCTATCAAGTAAAAGAAGAAATTGTGGCATCCTTTCACCAACACTTCAATGAAAATTTATTGCCAGCACAGTGGAAATACGGTGCAACATTAATCGGGCGGTATCAAACTATTCCTGAAAATGGCGTAGTAGAAATCATCGCTTTATGGGAATACGAAGATGAACATCAGTTTCATGAAATTGAACATCATCTACGACAAGATGCTGCGCACAGGAAACGAGTAGAGGATTGGTACGAAAAGCACGGTGGTAGAAAGCATGTAGCGTCTTACTTCTTGCAAAAAGAAGACAGTTATCTGTATTCGACGTTAACACCTGAAAACGAGGAACTACGGCAACGTAAAGTAATAGAGAGTAAGTAAAATGAGCATCTTTGTTTTTCGACAAAGGTGCTTTTCTTCTCGAACTTTTCTAAACTCGAAATAATCTTCTTGCCTATCTTCTCTAAATTCGGAACATTTGCTAAACTAATACAGTCTGAAAAAAAGAGGGGTGACTCGATGAGAGTGTTTTTAGAATTAGGATGGTTCTTTAAAGAGAGAAAAAAACAGTACATTGTTGGAATCATCATGTTAATGTTTGTGGCCTTTTTGCAATTAATGCCACCGAAAATAATTGGCTATGTCGTCGATGAAGTACGATTAAATACATTAACAATGGAATCACTAGGGAAATGGCTGTTATTGCTAGCAGGAACAGCCATTGGCATGTACATATTGCGGTATTACTGGCGAATGATGATTTTCGGATCGGCTATTACGCTTGCGAGATTACTGCGTGCGAAACTTTTTCATCATTTTACAAGAATGGCGCCACAGTTTTATCAAAAAAGACGTGTAGGGGATTTAATGGCCCATGCTACGAATGATTTGCAAGCTGTTCAACAAACAGCGGGTGCAGGCGTTTTAACGCTCGTGGATTCCATTACTACTGGTGGATTTGTGATTGCCGCAATGGCGATAACGATTAATTGGAAGTTAACATTGATTGCATTACTTCCTATGCCGCTAATGGCATATTTAACAAGTTATTATGGCAAGTTGTTACATAATCGATTTCACTTTGCGCAAGAAGCATTTTCCGATTTAAATGACAAAGCACAAGAAAGTATTTCTGGGATAAAAGTGATTAAAACATTTGGACAAGAAAAAGAGGATGTAGAAGATTTCGTCCGTTTGTCACAAGAGGTAGTCGATAAAAACGTGCATGTGGCAAAAGTGGACTCGTTGTTTGATCCAACGATTTCAGCAATCGTCGGTGTTTCCTTTTTCCTGTCGATAGTATTTGGAGCTAGATTCATTTTAGCCGGTGAAATGACGATAGGTGACCTAGTAGCATTCACTGCCTATTTGGGATTGCTTGTGTGGCCGATGCTGGCATTTGGTTGGTTATTCAATATCGTTGAAAGAGGAAGAGCATCCTACGATCGCATTCGGAGCTTATTAGCAGAGCCAGAAGATGTGAATGAAAAAGAAGGTGCAATCGATGTAGCTGCAAATGGAGATGTAAAAGTAGCAATTCAGTCCTTCCAGTTTCCTGGAGATGAAAGAAAAGCACTGCACGATGTTCATTTCCAAGTGAAAAAAGGAGAGACATTAGGAATCGTCGGAAAAACGGGATCGGGAAAGACGGCATTATTAAAGTTATTATTGCGCGAATTTGATGGGTTTGACGGCACCATTCTGTACGGTGATTACCCCATTCAACAGTATAAAAAGAAGCGACTACGGGAAGCCATTGGTTATGTACCCCAAGAACATTTCCTTTTTTCCACTTCTGTAGCGGGGAATATCGCATTTGCCAATCCGGAAGCGTCTCAATCGGACGTCGAACGTGCTGCGAAAATCGCCTATATACACGAGGATATTTTACACTTCACACATGGTTACGAGACTGTCGTCGGTGAACGAGGAGTATCCCTATCTGGAGGGCAGAAGCAACGAATTTCGATTGCTCGTGCATTGTTAATGAATCCAGAACTGCTCATTTTAGATGATTCGTTATCTGCAGTAGATGCGAAAACAGAAGAAGCAATATTAGAATCATTAAAAGCAAACCGTCAAGATGCTACGACCATCATAACCGCACATCGTTTAAGTGCCATTCAACATGCGCATCAAATTATCGTCTTGCAAGAAGGGACGATTGTGGAAAAGGGATCCCACGAAGAATTAATGAGCCTAAAAGGAATTTATTACGACATGTATCAATTACAGCAATTAGAAGCGCTAGTAGAACAGGGGGGTGAAGTATGATGGAAGAGACCCAACCTAAGTTAACTGGGAAAGATCAATGGAGTGTCTTGAAACGTCTACTACATTATTTAAAACCCCATAAAAAAATGTTAGTCATTGCCTTAATCCTATTAACATTGACCGTCATCGGAGATGTGCTAGGACCCTATTTAATCAAAACATTTATCGATGATTATTTAACGGTACGTAACTTTCCGACTAATCCTTTAATCGGTTTAGCTGCCGCTTATATATTCATTCAACTAAGTAATGTCGTGATCAGTTATATACAGTTGTTAAAATTTCAAGAAGTGGCGTTAAAAATTATTCAACAAATGCGGATCGATGTGTTTACTAAAGTGCAGCAATTAGGAATGCGGTATTTTGATCAAACACCTGCAGGAAGTATTGTCAGTCGTGTCACGAATGATACGGAAGCAATTAAAGACATGTTTGTCAGTGTGTTAGTCGGATTTTTACAAAGTGGGTTTCTATTAATAGGAGTCTACATTGCTATGTTCACGCTGAACGTAAAGCTTGCAGCATTCACACTTGTGCTACTTCCAATTTTATATGGAATTATACACATTTACCGAAAGTACAGCTCTGTTTTTTACCAAGACTTACGAGAGCGCTTAAGCCAGCTGAATGCTAAGTTGGCAGAATCGCTACAAGGGATGTCTATTATTCAAGCGTTTCGTCAAGAAGATCGCTTAAATGATGAATTTCAAGCAATAAATGATCAGCATTGGAATGCCGGAAAACGTAACATTAAAATGGATAGCCTACTCTTAAGACCTGCGATTGACTTAGTGTATGCCTTAGCAATCATCCTTGTCCTAAGTTATTTTGGCATCACATCTTTCTCAAACACAGTTGAGGTCGGAGTAATTTATGCGTTCGTGACATACATCGATCGATTTTTTGAACCAATCAATCAAGTCATGCAACGTTTATCCATTTTTCAACAAGCTATTGTGGCAGGATCGCGCGTGTTTAAACTACTCGATGAAAAAGAAGTAGTTCCAGCGCAGAATAACCAGTCGATTGAAATAACAAACGCAGAGATAGAATTTCGGAATGTAACTTTTTCGTATGATGGAAAACAAGATGTATTGAAAAATATTTCCTTCACAGCGAAACCAGGAGAAACGGTTGCATTAGTCGGACATACGGGAAGTGGAAAAAGCTCCATCATCAATTTATTAATGCGATTTTATGAATTTACTCATGGAGATATCTTCATTGACGGAAAATCAATCAAAGATTATCACATTCAAGTGCTTCGCAAACAAGTTGGACTTGTGTTGCAAGATCCGTTTTTGTTTTATGGAGATATTGAGAATAATATCCGTTTATTTAATCAAGAAATGACAACAAAAGAAGTAAAAGCGGCAGCAGAATTTGTACAAGCAGATAAATTCATCCATGCACTTCCGGATGGCTATGCACAAAAAGTAACAGAACGAGGGTCCACTTTCTCAAGCGGCCAACGTCAATTAGTGGCTTTTGCAAGAACCATCGCCACGAATCCAAAAATATTAGTATTGGATGAAGCAACAGCGAATATCGATACAGAAACAGAAGTAGCCATTCAAACAAGTCTTCAAAAAATGCGGAAGGGTCGAACAACTATAGCTATTGCACACCGCTTAAGTACGATTCAAGACGCCGAACAAATACTCGTTCTTCATCATGGAGAAATTGTGGAAAGAGGAACGCATCAAGAACTATTAGCAAATCAAGGACTTTATCACAAAATGTATCTTCTACAAAATGGATTAGTAGAAGAACTAAAAAAAGGAGAGATTGGATGAGATGGACGATTCTTCATACCAATGACAACCATAGCCACTTTGACGCATTAGTTAAAGTGGCTTCGGTCATTCAAAGAGAAAAAACAGAAACAACACTCGTATTAGATGCTGGAGACTTTGCAGACTTCCGAGCGATAGAATATAGAGGAACGCGTGGAAAAGCGGCTACGGAACTGTTAGCACAAATGGGATATGATGCACTGACTATTGGTAACAATGAAATGTTTAACGGAATCGATGTATTAGAAGAAATGATTCAATCGAGCCCCGTGCCAATGATAAGCAATAATTTGTCGAAATTTAATGGCTCAGCGATAAATGGTTTACATAATAGTATTATTGTTAACAAACAAAATGTTCGCTTTCTTATTACAGGAAGTTCACCAGATTTAGATGTGTTCAATGAAGGATTAGGGGTACGAATGGAAGAGTATCAACGTTCATTGAAAAACGTGTTACAAAAAGAAAAAGGCAATTACGACATTTGTATCGTACTAAATCATATAGGAACCGAAAACGATAAAGAATTAATTCAACTTTTTCCTGAGATTGATTTTTTGCTGTCTGCACATGACCACGTTTTATTCCCAAAAGCAGTCGATATAGATGGTGTGATCCATGGAAGTGCAGGAAAATACGGTGAGTATGTAGGGAAAATTGTCATAGAGTGGGATGGCAAAAACGTTCAACTAATCGATTCAGAAACCATTCCGACGAAAAACGAGGAACCATGTCCTAAGTTAAAAACGATATTAGCAAATCAAAAACAAGAAGCTATTACGAATTTAAGCACCGTGTTATACGATTTAGAGGTCCCGTTGTGGCATGATGTACTAGAAGAAAACCCATTAACAAATTTACTTGCAGATGGGTTAAAAGATTTAATGGATGCTGAAATTGGTTTAGTTAACAGTGGCATTTGCCAAGCGGGTCTATTTCACCACGTTACAGAGAAAAAGTTAATCGAAATATGCCCCTCTCCACTTAATCCAACACGCATCACGATAACGGGCCTAACATTACGGGACGCACTTCAGGAGTCGCTTGATGTTCAATTGCTATTAGCAGATGGAAGAGGACCTGGATTTAGAGGGAAATTTGTAGGGAAACTGCACGTTGCTGGAGTTGAGGTCGAACACGATGACAATACCATTTTTCGAATTAGTGTTAATGGAGAAGATTTAAATCTCGAAAGAGAGTACGTAGTGGCAACAACCGACTATTTAGAAAGAGGATCTGGTTACACTACTCTTAAAAAGAATCATTCTCCCATCTATAGAGCTGAGGAAATACGAGATGTTATTCGAGTGTACGCGAATAATCCGCTATTTTTAGAAAAAGCAAGCAAGTTGCGATGGAAAAAAACCGTCAATGAATTGTCAAATCATTTATAACGTCAAACGGTAGGCTTTTTGGTAGGATAGAGAGTAAGAAAAGGACGTGAGCAAGTTGACATCAGAATTGACGTTATTTTTAGCGTTTGGAGCAGGCTTTTTAAGCTTTATCTCTCCATGTACGTTACCTTTATATCCCGCTTTTTTAAGCTATATTACCGGAATGAGTGTGACAGAACTAACATCCGAAAAAGGGTCTATGCAAAGAAGAGGTATTTTGCATACCCTATTCTTTTTACTAGGATTTTCCCTCATTTTTATCGCGTTAGGGTTTAGTACGACATTCATTTATAGTTTTTTTAAAGATTATCAAGATTTAATTCGCCAGCTTGGTGCTATCTTTATTGTCTTATTTGGCCTTGTGATCGTTGGAATTTTTCAACCGACTTTTTTAATGAAAGATCGTAAGCTGCAGTTTCAGAACCGACCTTCTGGTTATATAGGAACGGTTATTATAGGTATGGCATTTGCGGCAGGTTGGACTCCTTGTACAGGGCCAATCTTAGCATCTGTTTTCTTCATGGCAGCTTCAAGCCCAGGATCAGGCGTTTGGTACATGCTTGCATATGTCTTAGGATTTGCTATTCCATTTTTTGTTTTATCCTTTTTTATCACAAGACTTAAGTGGATTCGGAAAAATAGTGGTAGAATTGTAAAAATAGGTGGTTATATCATGATTGCTGTCGGAATTTTATTATTCTTTGACGGCATGACCTACATCATTCGAATTGTAAGTCCATTCTTTGGTGGCTTTATCGGGTTATAGTGGAGGAGGAAAACAGAATGCCAACTGTTATTATTTGTGATGATGCACTGTTTATGCGAGCCGCGCTACGAAAAATGTTAGAAGAGCTTGGATTTACCGTTGTCGCAGAAGCAAAAAATGGAAAAGAAGCAATCGACTATTATCGAACGTTTCAACCAACTGTTGTAACGATGGACATTACGATGCCTGGCATTTCTGGTCTAGAAACACTAAATCGATTGAAAGAAGAATTTCCTGATGCAGCTGTTGTGATGGTATCTGCACTTGGTCAACAAAAAACGCTTCAACAAGCAATTGAATTCGGGGCTAAAGACTTTGTCACAAAACCATTTCAAATTCATCAACTAAAAAATGTTTTCCACTCGTATTTAAGCGAGTGATGAAGAAGGGATTTCTATGATTTTTGATCATTTATCTTCACAAGCTTTGCTTATTATTTCTACAGTCGGTGCTCTAGTTATGGGAACATTGGTAATGGCGGTTCGAACGAGAGCAGCGAAAAAACCGGCATCTACGAAGAAAATTATCTTGCCTCCTGTTTTTATGTCAACAGGAGCAGCAATGTTTTTCTTTGATTTTTTTCATGTTCCTTTAATGCAAGTCATCGAAGCTCTTAGTGTTGGAATGCTTTTTTCCATTGTACTGATCAAAACATCCAATTTTGAAGTAAGAGAAGGGGACATTTATTTAAAACAATCGAAGGCATTCATTTTCATCTTGATTGGACTTCTAGTTGTTCGAATTGTTGCGAAGCTTTACTTAAGTTCTTCGATTGATGTTGGAGAGTTAAGTGGAATGTTCTGGCTACTTGCATTTGGAATGATTGTTCCTTGGAGAATCGCTATGTACGTGAAATATCGTAAACTCGCAAAAGAGCAAGTAGCACTTGAAATGTCTTAACTTCTAACAGAAAACCGATCAACTCTTGCTAGTAAAAGAGTGATCGGTTTTTGCGTTTTTAAAAGGAAAAGTAAACAATTATTTTTTTCAGCCTGCAATAAATTGTCCGTCAGTTCGTGCATATAGGTATACTAGCCAAGTAGTACACATCTAGTTTGTAAAGTAATACTTTTATCAATCATTGAATTATTTTTGAGACAATTTATCATCCATCTTACTTCGTGTCTACATTCCAATAAGTGATTTCACCTCGTAATTGTCATCAGTTTGTCGCTAAGTATTTACATTTGTGACAACAAAACAAAAAAAGCACTGCTAAATGCAATGCTTAAAACGAAATATGAGAAGAAAAATTAGTCAAACAGATGTTCATAGGGTGTGACAGCAATATTCATTTCCTCTAGTTTTTTACGTAAAAATTTATGATCACGTTTTGGCGTAGCCAAAATATATCCACGAATAATGTGCGTTTGTTCAATTTTTTTCGCATTCTCTTCAAGGGCAATTTGTCCAATTTTACCTGCGATTTTTTGTTTCGCTACTGGTCGAAATAACTCTGGAACAGGAACTACTAATTCATTTAACATCAATTTCGCATCATCACCCCAAAGGTGAAGCGAATTTTCTACATAATATTCTTCCCAATCTAAAAGGGATTTGCCATCTTTTTTTGGTAGTGCTTTTAAGAATTTGCGGAACATAAAGTATCCGCCAATAGCAAATAAGCTTATTAACACAACGACCCAAAATAAGATAAAAACTAAAAATGCTCCGTTTAATTCCACCACTAAATTCACCTCATTAAGTTCATTATAAAAGGTTATGAAGAAAAATTCATCTACTCTGTCACTTTTCTCTCTCCTCTCACTATCTAGCAAATGAAAGGGGGGAGATAAAATGGCAACTGCAGAATTTAAAGAGGCAAACCTTAAACTTTCGTACCAAGTAGGTATGACTCCAGAAGGGAAAGCACTGAAACGAGCAAAATCGTACCGAAATGTAAAAGAGAATGCAACCGCAGATCAATTAGCATCAGCAGCACTTACATTCAGTGGTTTTTCCTCACACACGCTACTAGATGTAGAGAAAAGTGTGCAGCAAGACATCATAAACTAATACTTCCCTACAAAGTAGGAAGGAAAGGAGGAACAAAAGATGGCGCAAGTTTTAGAATTACAATTTGAAACTGCAACTGGAAAAGCGATTACATTTTCTGTAGATGAACCACGAGAAGATGTTACGGCACTTGATGTGCAAAACGGAATGCAAGCAATTATTGATAGCCAAGTTTTTTACGTAGAAGGAAATGCTATTTCCGTCGCAAAATCTGCAAGGATTGTAGAGCGCAATGTAACTGAATTAATCTAACACTACTCACCCGAGGCAACTCGGGTGTTTTTTTACACCTACATGTAGAAAGGAGGAGGAGAAATGGAACAATGGCTAGTGGTAATTCAAGAAGTAGGATTTCCTATATTCGTGTCCTTTTATTTAATGCATCGAGTAGAGACGAAGCTGCAGTTAATTCATGATGCACTCGTTTCATTTAAAAATATCTAGTCGTGTCACATGATTGTAACAACGAATAGTCGGAAAGAATTGAAAGATACTTCGCGCAAAGCTACACTATTAGTAGAAAGCGGGGAATGTATACGTGCGAAAAATTCTGATTGTTACAATTAGCTTCATCACAATTTTTACTCTTTCCGCCTGCTCAGGCTCTTCCTTTAAAGCCGACATGGAGTGGGATGTGGAACCATTTCATTTCACATCACAACGTGGGGAAGAAGTGACTTTAGATAATTTAAAAGGAGACGTCTGGTTAGCGTCTTTTATCTTTACGAATTGCGAAACTGTTTGTCCACCAATGACATTTAATATGACCGAAGTCCAAGAAGAAATTATGAAGCAAGGGGTAGAGGATTATAAAATTATTGCATTCAGTGTAGATCCTGAAACAGATACTCCAGAAGTATTGACGGATTATTTATCTATGTATAATGTCCCTGACGAATCGAAGTGGCACCTACTAACTGGATATGATCAAAGTTTCATTTCCCAATTTGCACGAAATTCTTTTAAAACGGCTGTTGTCGATGATCCACAATCAAACCAAGTGACCCACGGGACGAGTTTTTTCCTTGTAAATCAAGAAGGAAAAGTTGTGAAACAGTACAGTGGTTTTAAGGACGTTCCGAAAGAGCAAATAGCTACTGACATCAAATTGTTAGTAGAAGAATAATTGAAACAGAAAAACCACCATCTTAAAAGATAGTGGCTTTTTTCTTTTGCTATTTTTTTTGCGCTAATAAATCGCGAATTTCTGTTAGTAGTGCTTCTTTTGTGTCAATCGACGGACCTTCGTCCACTTTTTCTTCTTGTTTACGCTGGAATTTCATCATTAAACGGATCACGAAAAAGATAGAAGCAGCTATTAAGAAGAAATCAACAACCGACTGAATAAAATTGCCATACATGATCTCGGCAGCTCCAACTTTAATCACTAATCCAGTAAATTTTACTCCACCAAACAAAACGCCTATGATTGGTGTGATAATATCCGCTACTAATGAGGTAACAATTTTACTAAAAGCAGCGCCAATGACTACGGCAATTGCTAAGTCCATTACATTTCCTTTTAAGGCGAATTTCTTAAAATCTTCCCACATATGTATCTACTCCTAACTTGTGAATCTTTCCCTCACGAGGTTATACTCAACAATAAGTATATAATCGAAAGCTGGAAAAATCTATGAAAAATAAGGCTAAACAGAAAAGAAACACCAGGATAAAAGGTATTTTCATTCTCCTATTAGTACCGATTACGATCACGATTTATATCGCAACAGCAATTATTTGGAATGAAATTCAGTCAAGTGAGATTGTACACGACATCACGAAAGTAGCAAAAGATGTGCCAAATCATTTGGGGGATATGGAAGTCCCAAAAGAATATATCCCAATATATGAAGAGGCTGCGGATAAATATCAAATCCCTTGGACATTGTTAGCAGCTCACCACCGTGTAGAAACTCGGTTTTCTACAATGGATCCATTGCTATCTCCAGTTGGAGCCGAAGGACATATGCAATTTATGCCCTGCACATTTGTCGGTTGGAAACATCCTAGCTGTGGGGGATTGGGAAAAGGAGAAATTTCGGAAAAAGAGAAAACGAATCCTGCCACCATTAAAAAATATGGAGGGTATGGAGTAGATGGGAATGGGAACGGAATAGCCGATCCGTATGAGTTAACAGATGCTATTTATAGTGCAGCAAATTACTTATCTCAAAATGGCGCTTCAGATGGGGAATTAAAAAAAGCCATCTTTCTCTATAATCGTTCCGATGAATATGTCGAAAATGTCTTATATTTTTATCATCAGTACGAAGACGAGAGAGTAGCGTTAGAACATAGTATTGAAAGCAATAAAAAAGAAGTCCTCCATTGATGAAGAGGACTTCTTTTTGTACTTCTTGTTCAAGTCGTAAACGCTTATTATTTACGTAAAGCACGTAAGATAAGACTTACGATAAATACTAGAATAATTGCACCTAGTAAAGCTGGAATAATTGCCATACCCCAAAGAGAAGGACCAAAGTCTCCAAATAGACTTCCACCGATCCAAGCACCAATGATACCTGCGATGATGTTACCAATAATTCCACCTGGTAAGTCTTTTCCTAAAAGTAGACCTGCTAACCAACCAATGATACCGCCGATAATTAAATAAAGAATAAATGCCATTTGCGTTTCCTCCTAATATTGTAATGTCTTGCTAATTATTAAATAGCCTAATGAGGAAAAGTTTAAACCTATGCACCGAATTTTTTTCGCAACATATACTGTCAGAATTAACAGAATTTTTTTGATTTATTCCGTAAAAATTCGTATAATAAGAAGAAAGGAGTGTTGGAAGATGAATGGTTACGATTTGCGAAATTGGAACAAGCATGAAGTAGTATTTATGTTGTTGCACACTGCTTTTATTGCCATACTTACTTTCGATGCGATGAATTTTCTGTAGAAAGTGGATAGGAAACTATCCGCTTTTTTTATGAGGAGATAAAGATGAAAAAAGACTGGGATAAGACACACTTTATTCAAAAATTATACGATGCTCGCGACAAAGAGCTTGCTACTACAATGGAAGCGTATATGAAAAATCACTTCGTATTTTTAGGGATTAAAAGTCCTGAACGATTGCTTCTTATGAAAGAATATTTTTCTGATTACGAGCTACCGAAGTATCCCGAAGTTCTGTCGGAAGCGATGGACGTATTTTTGTTACCAGAGAGAGAATTTCAGTATGCAGCTATTTTTATCGTCTCGAAGTATAAAAAGAAACTGCAGGTTGAAGATCTCTCATTTTTCGAACAGTTAATTTTATCTAAATCTTGGTGGGATACTGTCGATTCGATTGCACCCACATTAGTTGGAGATATCGTGTTACGAAATCGCAAGATAGGGGAAAAGGTAATGGGGGAGTGGTCCAACCATTCAAATAAATGGTTAAACAGAGCTAGTTTGCTCCATATGTTGAAATACAAAGAAAAAACAGACGAAGCGTTGATGACTGAGCTCATTCTAAAGCACGCGAAATCAACCGAGTTTTTTCTTCAAAAGGCAATCGGGTGGCTTTTAAGGGAATACTCGAAAACAAATCCTTCATTTGTTCAAACATTTGTCTCAACATATGACTTAGCACCATTATCAAAACGGGAGGCGGTAAAACACATTGAAAAAGATGAGCAAAGAAATTGAACACTTAACATTTATACGACAAAAACTGATAACTGAATTTGACGCTATGACGGAAACAGAATTTCAGCAAAAGCCTTCGCATGAAAAATGGTCTGCTGCTGAAATTGTGGATCACCTTGTTAAGATGGAAAAGACAATTGCAGAGAATATTCGGAAAGAAAAAGAAAATCCTTCAAGTAAAAAAGCATGGAAGAAGCCTATAGGTATTACTAAAAATAGACTTCTTAAAGTGAAAGCTCCAAGTTATACGGAGCCCCAACATGTACTAACGTCTAAAGATAAAGCGATTCAAGCACTCCATACATCTAGAAATACATTACTGGATGTGTACGAAAGTACAGCTCCTGAAACTCTTGAAAGCAAATCTTTTAAGCATCCAATATTTGGACATGTTCCGTTGTACCAATGGTTTCCTTTCGTAGGATTACATGAAGAACGACATCTTAAACAATTAATTGAAGTAAAAAAATTCTTACGTAAAGCATAAGCGTATCTTATCACTTTCAATAATTTTAATGTAATTTACTTATCGTGCAGCGTCCTGTATCATAAGTACTGGAGAAAAGAGCGAAGACATCCTCTTTTCATTACATAAAGGAGGAACGAAAATGACAAAAAGTAACTTACACAACAGTCGTACTTCTTTTGAACTAAACGGAAAAACGTATAATTACTATCGTTTAGCTGCATTAGAAGAAGCAGGAATTGCGAATGTTTCTCGCCTTCCTTACTCTGTAAAAGTTCTATTAGAATCAGTATTACGACAACATGATGGATATGTCATTAAAGACGAGCATGTAGAAAAATTAGCACAATGGGGCAAAGATGCAGATCCAGAAGCAGAAGTTCCATTTAAGCCTTCTCGCGTCATTCTACAAGACTTTACTGGTGTGCCAGTAGTTGTTGATTTAGCTGCATTGCGTTCAGCAATGGCAGAAATGGGTGGAGACCCTGACAAAATTAACCCTGCAATTCCAGTAGATCTAGTTATTGACCACTCGGTTCAAGTAGATAAATACGGAACGCAAGATGCGTTAAATGTAAACATGGAATTGGAATTCGAGCGTAATGCAGAGCGTTACCAATTTTTGAGCTGGGCACAAAAAGCGTACGATAACTATCGTGCAGTTCCACCTGCAACAGGTATCGTTCACCAAGTTAACCTAGAATACTTAGCAAACGTTGTTCATGCGATTGAAAACGAAGATGGATCTTTTGAGACATATCCAGATACATTAGTTGGTACGGATTCTCATACAACAATGATCAACGGTATTGGTGTACTTGGATGGGGCGTCGGTGGTATCGAAGCGGAAGCAGGTATGCTAGGTCAACCATCTTATTTCCCAATTCCTGAAGTTATTGGAGTTAAATTAACTGGAGATCTTCCTAACGGAGTTACTGCGACGGATTTAGCGTTAAAAGTAACGGAAGTACTTCGTAAAAAAGGCGTTGTTGGCAAATTTGTTGAATTCTTCGGTCCTGGTGTAGTTCAATTACCACTCGCTGATCGTGCAACTATTGCAAACATGGCTCCTGAATACGGTGCTACTTGTGGCTTCTTCCCAGTAGATGAAGAAGCATTAGATTACATGCGTTTAACTGGTCGTGACGACGAGCACATCGCTGTAGTGAAGGAATATTTATCGAAAAACGACTTATTCTTTACAGCTGATAGCGTAGATCCAACTTATACAGACGTGGTTGAATTAGATTTATCTACAATTGAACCAAACCTGTCAGGTCCTAAACGTCCACAAGATCTAATTCCACTTTCTCAAATGAAAACGGAATTTAATCAAGCAATTGTGGCTCCACAAGGAAACCAAGGGTTTGGATTAAAAGCGAAAGAACTTGATAAAACAGCGAAAATTTCATTCGAGGATGGTCGCGATGTCGTGATGCCAACAGGAGCAGTTGCAATCGCTGCAATTACATCTTGTACAAACACTTCGAACCCATTCGTTATGTTAGGTGCTGGATTAGTTGCGAAGAAAGCAGCTGAAAAAGGATTAGTTCCTCCTGCATATGTAAAAACATCATTAGCACCAGGTTCAAAAGTAGTTACAGGTTACTTACGTGATGCTGGATTACTGGAACCTTTAGCTTCTATTGGTTTTGACCTAGTTGGTTATGGTTGTACAACATGTATAGGTAACTCAGGACCTTTATTGCCAGAAATCGAAAAAGGCATTATTGATAACGACTTACTTGTAACTTCTGTATTATCCGGTAACCGTAACTTTGAAGGACGTGTACATCCCCTTGTGAAAGCGAACTACTTAGCATCTCCACCGTTAGTAGTTGCTTATGCATTAGCTGGAACTGTTAACATTGACCTTCAAAAAGATTCTTTAGGCAAAGACAAAGACGGCAACGATGTATTCTTTGCAGATATTTGGCCAACGACAGAAGAAGTAAAAGAACTTTTACAAAAAACTGTTACTCCTGAATTATTCCGCAAAGAATATGCACGTGTATTCGACGAGAATGAGCGTTGGAATGCGATTGAAACATCAAATGATTCTTTATACGCATTTGATAGTGAGTCAACTTACATTCAAAACCCACCATTTTTCCAAGATCTATCTCGCGAGCCAGGAAGTATTCAAACACTAGCTGGACTTCGTGTAGTAGCTAAATTTGGAGATTCAATTACGACTGACCATATTTCTCCTGCTGGAGCAATTGGGAAAGATACACCAGCTGGTAAATACTTACGTGAACATGGTGTTGAAATTCGTGACTTTAACTCGTACGGATCTCGTCGTGGTAACCACGAGGTAATGATGCGTGGTACATTTGCAAATATTCGTATTCGTAACCAAATTGCGCCTGGTACAGAAGGTGGTTTCACTACTTACTGGCCAACGAATGAAATTATGCCAATTTACGATGCAGCAATGAAGTATCAAGAAGAAAATACTGGTCTAGTAGTGTTAGCTGGTAAAGATTACGGAATGGGATCGTCTCGTGACTGGGCAGCTAAAGGAACAAATCTTCTAGGTATTAAAACAGTCATTGCAGAAAGCTATGAGCGTATTCACCGTTCTAACTTAGTGATGATGGGTGTATTACCACTTCAATTCATGCCAGGTCAATCTGCTGAATCACTTGGATTAACTGGTAAAGAAGAAATCAGCGTAAATATCGCAGAAGGTGTAAAACCTCGTGACATTCTAAAAGTAACAGCTAAAGCTGCTGACGGTTCTGTAACAGAATTCGATGTACTTGCTCGTTTCGATTCAGAAGTTGAAGTAGATTACTATCGTCACGGTGGTATCTTACAAATGGTATTACGTGATAAATTAAAAAACTAACTAACTAGAATCTAGTAAGTTTACAATCTAGTTGAAGGTAAATCCGGACGATTGTTCGACATTCTTATGCGAGTGTCGATATCGTCCGGTTTTTTGATTGGCAGCGAAAAAATACGGAAGACAATATTTTCTTGCTCTCAGAACATTACACATATACATAGATAGACCTATACTGATAAGATAAAAGAATCAAGGGTTTCTTAGGAGAAAGAGGTTGCGATGGATATGGTAAGTTTGAATATGAAGGAAACAAATCAGTTGGAAGAAACAAAATTAGCAGCATTTTTGGAGGTAATTCCTTTTATTCATCAAATGTTGCCGGACATCGGAATTGGTCTTACTAATACTGAGGAATGGATTGCCTATTTCCCTGGTAGAAAAATTGATATTAAAGCGTCCAAAGGCATGAAAATTAACCCTCAAGAACCTTTAGCAGAGTGTATTTCAGAGAACAAAAAGATCGAAGCACTTGTTCCCGAAGAGTTTTTCGGTATTCCATTTACTGGCTTAGCTACTCCGATCACTCAGGGGGATAAAGTAATTGGTGCGATAGCGATTCAACTGCAAAAACAAACGGAACAAGAATTACGGCGCATCTCTGTCCAGATAGTCGATTTTATTGAAAAAGCGAATGGACGGGTAGCAGATATCGCTAAAGGTGCAGAAGGTCTAAGTGACATTACGACAAATCTTTTAGAGCAATCTACAAATGCTTCAATAGAAATGAAACAAACAGATGAAGTCATTTCATTTATCAAAAACATCGCGAATCAAACAAACTTACTCGGTTTAAATGCAGCAATTGAAGCTGCAAGAGCAGGAGATATGGGTAGAGGGTTTGGAATTGTTGCAGATGAAATTAGAAAATTATCAAAAGAAACCGTGTCTTCGACAGAGAAGATTCAAACGACTTTAGAAAACATTAAACGCTCGATGACAGAAATTTCAGCTTCTGTTGAAAAAGTTGTACATGTTGGAAGAGAACAAGCAGTGTCGACAGAAGAGATTTCGGTCTTTATCGACCAAATGGAAGAAATGAGCAAACAATTAAATAAATATGCTTCTGAATTATAGCTATTCATAAACTACCTTACATTAAGGTAGTTTTTTTCATCAGCTTAGACTTATTCAACCACATAGTGAAATCGTTGCAGACGTTCTCGATGAAAAAATTCGGTATAATGATTTCAGAGGTGAATGTCGTATGTATATAAATGAAAAAGAAATTGAGATACGTTATGCAGAAACAGATCAAATGGGTGTCGTTTACCATGCGAATTATTTAGTATGGATGGAAATAGGACGAACAAGTTTAATACAGGAATTGGGTTTTACTTATGCTGGATTAGAAAATGAAGGATATATCTCACCAGTGATAGACTTGTCGATTCAATATAAAGCAGCGATGAAATACGGACAAAAAGCACGAGTTCGCACATGGGTGGAGTCTCATGGAAGATTACGCACCGTATATGGGTATGAAATTTTACACACAGATGGCACAGTTGCCGCTACTGCGAAGTCTGAACACGTACTAGTCATACGTGATTCCTTCAAACCGGTATCCCTCAAACGAGTTGACAGTAAATGGGACGATAAATATCGTGAAATTGCGAGAGTGACCGATTAATGGCTTTTGGAATAAATAGAGAAGAATTGCGCAGTTGGAAAGACGCTGTCAGTAGAGGAGAAATATCCTTTTTAACTCATTATTGGCTTGACGAACGATTTCCTGATTGTAAAACGGTGACGAAAGTTGGCTGTAACGATGTGGAGAAGCTCGTGCAGTGGGGAAAACAATATGGTCTGAAATCGGAATGGATTGATTTTAAGGAAAATTACCCTCATTTTGATTTAGTTGGTCATTACGAACAAAATATTCTCGAAGCAGAAGGTTTTTCGGACCAATTAAAAAAATTCACATAAGACAAAGGTTGGTCTTAACGTAGAAAGAACGTATCAACGTTAAAACGAAAGTTTGACGGATCTATCTATCTCCGAATTACCATACGAAAAAAACACAAAAAATCCGAGCGATTACTCGACGTTCTATCACAAATGTCGAAATCATTCGGATTTTTTATTTCACTAAATAGTGCTGTTGTTCATTATATCGGTGTTAAATCCATTTGACCTTAGGTTCTGTGCCGTTCTTGATTCGAACAATATTCGCTCGATGACGGTACACGATAAAGACGGCTAATACGATAATGACGGCTACTAACGGCCAATCTTTTTCAAAAAATAAGTAGTAAATTGTCACGTACAGTAAACTTAAAACAGCCATAACCATAGACGTTAGTGAAACCATTTTAGTCCATTTTAATACGATGAAGAATGCAACAAGCATGACCACAAAAATTGGCCAGTGATAACCGAGCAAAACTCCTGCTGATGTTGCAACGGCTTTCCCGCCTCTGAAATTTGCGAATAACGGATACATATGTCCGATAACAGCAATAATTCCTAAAACAAGAGGATGAATTGATACATCAGCAAAAATAGGAATAAGCGGTAATAGAGTAGCTGCCGTTCCTTTTAAAATATCCATCGTGGACACTAATAGACCAGCTTTCACACCAAGCGTTCGAAACGTATTCGTTCCACCTAGGTTTCCACTACCGTGTTCTCGGATGTCGGTTTTGTAAAATATTTTACCGATCCATAAAGCAGATGGTATAGAGCCTAGTAAGTATGCGATAATAATAGCTAGAAGAGTCATTTTCAAAACGTCCTTTGCATCATAATTCTACACATTGTCTTTATAGTAGCATGAAAAGCAAGGATTGCAATGCGAACACAGATTCTGTAAACTAAAAGCGTCTGTTGCCTGATGGAGGGGAAATGAATGACCACAAAGAAAAATATGAATACATATAATGACGATGCAATTCAAGTATTAGAAGGACTCGAAGCCGTACGTAAGCGGCCAGGTATGTATATCGGTTCGACGGATGCTCGCGGATTGCATCATTTAGTTTACGAGATTGTTGATAATGCAGTGGATGAAGCACTAGCAGGTCACGGCGATCACATAAAAGTTACTATACACGAAGACAATAGCATTAGTGTTCGAGACTACGGTCGAGGGATGCCAACCGGAATACATAAAACCGGGAAACCAACGCCTGAAGTAATTTTTACTGTACTTCATGCTGGTGGAAAGTTCGGTCAAGGTGGGTATAAAACGAGTGGAGGCTTGCATGGTGTAGGTGCTTCTGTTGTAAATGCACTTTCTTCATTTGTAGAAGTAACTATACATCGTGACGGTCAGAAGTTTCGTCAGCGTTTTGAAAATGGTGGAAAACCTGTCACGACGCTTGAAAAGCTTGGTTCTACAAAAGAAACTGGCACACTTATTCATTTCTTACCAGATCCGACGATTTTCTCTACAACAAAATATAATTATGAAACGCTAAGTGAGAGATTACGAGAGTCTGCGTTTTTATTGAAAGGACTAAAAATTGATCTAGTCGATTTACGTTCTGATGTCCACGAAACATTCTACTTTGAAACAGGAATAGAAGCCTTCGTGGAATATTTGAATGAAGAAAAAGACGTCCTTCATAAAGTTGCATACGTGGAAGGTTCTCAAGACGAACTGGAAGTAGAGTTTTCGTTTCAATTTAACGATGGCTATTCAGAAACGATTCTTTCTTTCGTAAACAACGTACGTACTCGTGATGGTGGAACGCATGAGACTGGTGCCAAAACGGCACTTACTCGCGTATTTAATGAATATGCTCGAAAAATAGGATTATTAAAAGAGAAAGACAAAAACTTAGATGGACTGGACATACGGGAAGGTATTACAGCAATTGTTTCTGTGCGAATTCCAGAGAATTTACTACAATTTGAAGGGCAAACTAAAGGCAAGTTAGGCACAAGTGAAGCAAGAAGTGCTGTCGATGCAGTTGTTTCCGAAAAAGTGATGTATTTCCTTGAAGAAAATGCTGATTTAAGCGCTTCTCTAGTACGAAAAGCAATTCGTGCATCGCAAGCTCGTGAGGCAGCGCGTAAAGCGAGAGAAGACGCCCGAAATGGGAAAAAACGAAAAAAATCAGATACTCTTTTATCTGGTAAGCTGACACCTGCCCAATCAAGAAATGCCGCAAAAAATGAACTATATCTTGTGGAGGGTGATTCCGCAGGGGGCTCTGCAAAACAAGGACGAGATCGTTCATTCCAAGCAATTTTACCTTTACGTGGAAAAGTCATTAATACCGAAAAAGCAAAGCTTGAAGATATTATGAAAAACGAAGAAATAGCGACGATTATCCATGCTATCGGCGGTGGAGTTGGTGCAGATTTCTCTGTGGCAGATATCGCATACGACAAAATTGTCATTATGACAGATGCTGACACGGATGGTGCGCATATTCAAGTGTTATTACTGACTTTCTTCTATCGTTATATGAAACCGCTGATCGAGGCGGGAAAAGTATATATTGCTTTACCACCGCTATATAAGGTATATCGTGGTGTCGGAAAGAAAGAAGTAGTGGAATACTCCTGGACAGAAGTGGAACTAGATGCCGCGATTAAAAAAATCGGCAAAGGATATGGCATACAGCGCTATAAAGGATTAGGCGAGATGAATGCGGATCAATTGTGGGAGACAACGATGAATCCTGAAACGCGCACATTAATCCGTGTCACAATTGAAGATGCCTCCCGTGTGGAACGTCGAGTCACCACACTTATGGGAGATAAAGTCGAACCACGAAGAAAGTGGATTGAATCCAATGTGAATTTTGGTTTAGATGAAGAAAGCAACATTTTAGAGAATGACTTCATCCATGCCGAGGAGGAACTTGTATGACCCAAACCGAACGTTATCAAGATTTGCCCTTAGAAGAAGTGATTGGAGATCGATTTGGGCGATACAGTAAGTACATTATTCAAGATCGTGCACTTCCTGATGCAAGGGATGGTTTAAAACCTGTTCAGCGTCGTATTTTATATGCAATGTCTCAAGAAGGGAATACACACGAGAAGGCATTTCGTAAATCTGCAAAAACGGTCGGGAATGTAATCGGTAACTATCATCCGCATGGTGATAGTTCTGTTTATGAAGCAATGGTAAGGATGAGTCAAGATTGGAAAGTTCGTCATATGTTGATTGAAATGCACGGAAACAATGGTTCGGTGGACGGCGATCCTCCAGCTGCGATGCGTTATACAGAGGCACGTCTTTCTGCAATTGCTTCAGAAATGCTGCGTGACATTCAGAAACGTACCGTCGATTTCATCCCTAACTTTGATGATTCTGAAATGGAACCGACCGTTTTACCAGCAAGATTTCCGAATCTTCTAGTGAATGGTTCGACAGGGATCTCTGCCGGTTATGCGACGGATATCCCTCCGCATTCCTTGCATGAAGTGCTTGATGCAGTATTAATGCGTTTAAGTAATAAAGAGGCGACTGTGGAAGAGTTAATGACAGTGTTAAAGGGTCCTGATTTTCCAACGGGAGGAACCATTCAAGGAATAGATGGAATACGAAAAGCCTATGAAACAGGCAAAGGGAAAATCGTTATTCGTTCCAAATCAGAGATTGAACAACTTAAGGGTGGCAAGCAACAAATAGTCATTACAGAAATTCCGTATGAAGTGAACAAAGCTAATTTAATCAAACGAATTGATGAGCAACGCTTAGATAAACGATTAGATGGAATTGCAGATGTTCGAGATGAATCTGATCGTACGGGACTTCGAATGGTAATTGAATTAAAAAAAGAAGTAGATGCTAATGGCATTTTGCAATTTTTATTAAAAAACACCGATTTGCAAATTTCCTATAACTTTAATATGATTGCCATTCATAATCGTCGTCCTACTATGATGACGTTGCCTTTATTACTAGATGCTTACATTAATCATCAAAAAGATGTCATTACGAAACGTTCCGAATTTGATTTGCAAAAAGCAAAGGATCGTTTACATATAGTAGATGGATTAATTAAAATGATTTCGATTTTGGATCAAGTTATTCAGACGATTCGATCTTCGAATGATAAACGCGATGCAAAGAATAATTTGATTGCTTCCTTCCAATTTTCAGAAGCTCAAGCGGAAGCGATTGTTTCGCTTCAGTTATACCGTTTAACAAATACAGATATTACAGAGCTACAAAACGAGCAAAACAGTTTAAACAGCACTATATCTGAATTAGAAGGTATTTTAACGAATGAAAAAACATTAATTAAAACCATTCAAAAAGAATTGCTAGCTATTCGAAAACAATTTGCCGAACCAAGAAAATCGACGATAGAAGATGAAATCGAAGAAATAAAACTGACTTTGGATGTGATGATTCCAAGTGAAGAGGTCGTTGTAACAGTCACGAAAGATGGATATATAAAACGAACGAGCGTACGTTCGTATAATGCATCGAACGGTCAGGACTTTGCGATGAAAGATTCGGATCAAGTTTTATTTGAAGGTATGTCAAATACACAGCATCATTTGCTTGTGTTTACATCAAAAGGAAATTATATCTATCAACCTGTTCATGAACTGCCTGATATTCGTTGGAAAGATTTAGGACAACATATGTCGAGTATTGTTTCTATGGATGCAAACGAATCGGTTATCGCGGCATATGCGCTTGAGAATTTTGATGGACCGTATTATGTCGTTACAAGCTCTTCTAGTGGCCAAGTAAAACGTTCCGCACTAAAAGATTTTCAAGTGCAACGTTATTCGAAGAGTCTTACCGCGATGAAGTTGAAAAAAGAGGATCATTTAGTTTCCGTTGAGTTAGTGGAGGAAGCAAAAGACATCTTACTAGTATCGGAATACGGTTATGCTGTTCGATTTGCCTCATCTGAAATCCCTGTAACAGGTGTCAAAACAGGTGGTGTGAAAGGTATTAACTTAAAAGATAACGATCAACTAGTAAGTATGGTCATATTGCCGAATTCAGATGAAATGGACCTTCTTCTCATTACGCATCGTGGATCTGTTAAAAAAATGTCTTCCAAAGAATTCGAAGTAGGTGCACGAGCAAAACGTGGGATTGTGGTACTAAGAGAATTAAAAAGCAATCCTCATCGTGTGTATAACGTACTTTCCGTTCAAAAAGACGATATCGTCTCTATTGAAACAGCAAAAGGTGTAAAAGAAGCTATTTATCCATCAACGATTCGCGTTTCCGATCGCTATTCGAACGGGTCGTTTGCTGTTGACACAGAAAAGGATGGAAAGATTGTCCGCATCGTTGTCGGAAAGAAAGTGGAATAAAATGTTCAAAAATCGAAATGTATGGATTATATTAGCAGGAGAGATGATTGCCGGTCTAGGTTTGTGGACCGGCATTATTGGTAATTTAGAGTTCATGCAGCATGAAATTCCGTCCGATTTTCTTAAATCCGTTATTATGGCAATTGGTTTACTTGCAGGTATCGCAATAGGACCATTAGCTGGAAGAATCATTGATACTTCTAGAAAAAAGACGGTGCTCATTTTATCGGGAATCGGTAGAATGCTTAGTGTTATTTTTATGCTCATTGCGATTTCGACAGGATCCATATGGTGGATGGTTGCTTTTATGATAAGTATTCAACTTTCCGCTGCATTTTATTTTCCTGCACTTCAAGCAACAATCCCTTTAGTTGTATCAGATGAAAAGTTATTGCAAATGAATGGGTATCATATGAACGTAGCGACGTTATCACGTATAGCAGGAACAGCATTAGCAGGAGTTGTGCTAGTTTATTGGTCACTTCAATCCTTATATATTGTTTCTATGGTAGCTTATGCAGGTCTCTTACTCTTTACTTTTTTCCTTCAGATTGAAGAAAAGAGGGAGGAGAGGGAAGCTCAAATTAAACTTCCAAATGCGACGAAATCTTCTTTTATGGATATGTTCCCAGTGATTAAAGGCTATCCAGCAGTATTAATGGGCCTTGTTTTATTACTTATACCATTACTATTTATAGGTTCATTTAATTTAATTGTCATAAATATAAGCGAAATTCAAGATTCTTCGTCTATTAAAGGATTAATCTACGCGGTAGAAGGAACATCTGTAATGCTTGGTTCGTTTCTAGTCAAATACTTGCAAAAGAAATGGAAAACTGGCGTGTTAATCTTTTTCTTCGCGAGTATGATAGGTGTTGCTCAATATTTACTCGTTTTTGCAGAAAGTCAGTTGCTGACTCTGCTAGCATTTGGAGTATTTGGATATTCAGTAGGGAGTTTTTTCCCAAGTATTATGACCATTTTTCAACGACAGATGCCAAAAGAATACCATGGACGATTTTTCTCATTCCGTAATATGCTAGAAAGAATAGTGTTCCAGATTGTATTACTTGTAACTGGTGGATTATTAGATCTCATCGGATTGCAATGGATGGTCATCTTATTTGGATCATTTAGTTTTATCATGAGTTTTGTTTTTTGGTTACAAGTGAAAAAACATCAAATCGAATTAGATACAAATACAACATTAGCAACGACTTAAAATCGTTGCTTTTTTTATTGGAAATGAAACCTGGTGACTCATTATAGGAAAATAACTTAATTTCTCATTTATTTAAGAATACTCAAATATGAGATTTAACTTCCGATAATTTATATTATGACGGGGGCGTTGAATTATAAAATCATTATTCTTCCACTCTAAACCGGTGAGAACTACTTTTTGCGTTCTGTAAGTCGATATTTTTCACACTGTACTCCATTATGTCATTTATCGATACGTTTTTGTCTTTTGCATACTTACGCACTATATTTAACAGGTCTTTATCAAAAGTCGTCTTGTACTGAATGCGATCAGTCGGTCTTTTAAACTGGTCCTTCACAAACTCATTTTGCCTTAAGGTTTTTTCTAATCCTGTTTCCAGCAAGTAATTGGCGTACGTGTGATTTTTTTCAGCAAGCGCACGTAATTCTTCTAATAAACGTTTACTAAAAGTGGTTCGAAACTTAACTCGTGAGGAATCATTCGCTTGATATAAACGGTCACCTATTTTTATCCACATCGTTTTCACTCCATAATAGTATTATGTAAACTGTTTCTACTTTCATAAAAACAACCACCATTGAATGGTGGTTGTTTATTTTCTTGCTATGGATACACTATTCAGCTTCACCGTAAAGAATTTCATCTTCATCGTATACATCTACAGCATTTGCTATATGAATCGTCGTACGAAGCAGTAACTTTTCGTTATCTTGTATGCTCCAGCGATCATCAGGCTGCATTTCAAAAGGAATCATTCTCGTTTCCTTTGATTTTAAAGAACCAACTAACTCAATGGAATGCTTCGAGATCAATTGATCTGTGACATCAAAATCACTATCCTCCCGGTGTCCCTCCACTCGTTTTATTACTTCTAGTTTTACATATTCAATCATTTGTTCGCTATCTCCACCATCGATATAAATGGTTCCCGATAAATTTTCATCAAATGTAAGCTCTCTTTTGTCTAGTATGGTGTCGACTTTCATCGTACCTATTCCAATTGTCGACAAAAACTTCTTCAACATGTTGCTTCCTCCTAAAATATGCTTTTACTACTATTATTTTGTATTTGCGTATTTCAGTTCTGGATCTGGTTGATAGCGGTCGTACCTTGCACGAATTAAACGATACCAATGTGTGACTACTACTTTTAATAAGGCATATCCTGGTATCCCAAGAATAACGCCCGGTACACCAAATAACGAACCTGCAGTTAATAACACGAAAATAATTGTAATTGGGTGTATATGTAATGACTTACCCATTATTTGTGGAGAGATAAACTTTCCTTCCACCAATTGGACGATTGTCCACACGATCGCTAGCTTTACTAACATAAATGGTGATGTCACGATAGCGATGATTGCTGCCGGTGTGATTGCGATAATTGGTCCTAAGTATGGTACAACACTGGTGACCATTGCCAACACGCCTAAAAGAAGTGCATAGTCCATACCGATGATAAGAAATCCGATGAATACCATAAACCCAATGCAAAACGATACAAGTAATTGTCCTTGAATATACGCACTTATTTGTTTGTCCGCATCTTTCATGATCAATTGCGCATCATCTCTCATGGTTGGAGGAAGTAACCGAATAATGTAACTCGGAAGCTTTTTCCCATCTTTTAATAAATAAAAGAGAATAAACGGAACAGTAACAACTGCTAATACGAAGCCCGTAAGCGTAGAAATGAATGTTCCAACTCCACTTAGTAAACCACCAGCTGCATCCTGGATAGTAGCTGCAAAGCCATCAGGCAAGTCTTTTAAATATTCTTGAGGAGTTAAATTCATCGATACATAATATTCTTGAAAGATAGAATTACGCAAGAACGTATCGATCGACACTAATAGTTGCTGAAAATAGGTCGGAAATTCTTCTATTAATGTGGAAAATTGGTCTTTTAAAAATGGTAATACTAAAAATATAAGCAATGTGAAAAGGCCAATGATACCAACAAAAAGTAGAACAATTCCCCATATTTTTGGTATTTTCGCTTTTTCTAGCAATCCAAGTACAGGACGTAATAAATAGTACAGTATAGTTGCCATGATTACAGGAAAGACAACATTACCGATGAAAATTTGTATTGGATAGAAAACAAATGAAACTTTATCAAAGATTAAGATGATTAATCCAATAAGTAAAATCACGAGCAGCAGAAAAAGTGTATTTCTACCGCCTAAAAATTGAATAACTCGCGTTTGAAAAAAAGACGGTTGCTCTTTATTCATAGTTGAAGTTGCCCCTTTCTCTCTAAACTTCGACTAGTTTTGTAAAAAATCCTGCAATGCTTGTCGATTTTGTTCAACATCAATTTCTAAAACCGAGCCAGCATGTGAGTAATTGGCAAACTGATAGGAATTTTCAACAGGAATAGTCAATTTTGATGTGTCATAATCTTTTGTAGCAATTTGCAATAAATGCAGGACTTCTTCAGTTGTTGAATAATCAGTTTCGACAGTACCTTTTACTGCTCCAGCGAGTTTCGGATAACGGTAAGCAGCAAGAGGCTTTAAAACTGTATCTTTTAGTGCTTCTATCGCTTGTTGTTGACGACGAACGCGTCCAAAATCTCCTTCATTATCGGCACGAAATCTTGCATAACCTAACAATTCTTTACCATTTAATGTTTGTTCACCTGCTTTTAAAGATACACCAATTTTCTCGGACATATCTTTTTCAACATCTAGTTTAACCCCATTCGGTGCGGCAATATCGACAATCGTTTCGAAATTAGAGAAATCGATTAAAGCATAGTGTTGAATAGGCACTCCAAACATATGTGTGATGGTATCTTTTGCAAGTTGAACGCCACCTAAATAGTAAGCAGTATTTAGCTTGTACGACTTGTATCCTGGAATATCTGCATAAATATCTCGCATGAAGGAGACCATTTTAATGGTCTTTTTCTCTTTGTTCATCGATATTAACATCATCGTATCCGAACGAGATTTTTCTTCTCCACGGCTATCCACACCAAGTAGTAAGACATTCACATTACTAGGGTTTTTCACATCTAACTCATCACCTGAAAACGGAATATCCGATTTCTTGGTTGTATTCGTTAACGTATATCCATTGCGATATTGAATCACACTTACAATCGTTAAAATAACAAGTGCTGCTAAAAATAATTTCACAAATAGTTTGGTTTTTCGGAAAGGTTTGGCCTTTCTCGCCATTCTACTATGAGATTCAAATTCTTCCATTCGAAAATCACCTTCACTTTCCTTTATATCAACGTTTACTAACGAAATAAGTTGCAAAAATTCATCCTACAAATCATAGATGTTGTACGGGGTAAATGCAAGTGCTACAATTCGTTTTAGTGAATGAAAGTGAGGAATGAGAAATGGAAAAAGCATATTTTGCTGGAGGCTGTTTTTGGTGCATGGTGAAGCCGTTTGATCAGTGGGACGGTATAGAAACAGTTATTAGTGGTTACATGGGTGGAACAACAGAAAATCCTACATATGAAGATGTGAAAGAAGGAAATACGGGACACTTAGAAGTAGTCGAAATCAGCTTTGACCCTGCTGTCTTTTCATATGAAAAATTACTCGAAATATATTGGCAGCAAATTGATCCTACGGATGATGGAGGACAATTCCATGATCGTGGTGAATCCTATAAAACCGCCATTTTTTATTCAACTGAAACACAAAAAAAACAAGCAGAACAATCAAAAGACGAATTAGCACACAGCGGAAAGTTCTCAAAACCAATCGTTACAGAAATCAGAGAAGTTCAACCTTTTTATCCTGCAGAAGAATATCATCAAGATTACTATAAAAAAAACAAATCACATTATGAAGAAGACCGAGCGGTTTCTGGTCGTGACGAATTCCTGGATAAGCATTGGAAAAAATAATACATGAAAAAACGCACAAGAGTCATATGCTTGTGCGTTTTTATATAAATAGGTTGCTATTGTTCTCTCGCTCTTTTTAATAAGAATGTGAAGATTGCCATCATAACCATCATCAATAACATCAGCAAGATTGTCCATGTGTGTGAATTCGTCGCATCATATAATATTCCAATTACTAATGGGAAAATTCCACCGATTACGAACCCTCCACTCAGTACCATCGCGCTCCATTCATTTGCTTCGAACGGATTGGTTGTTTCATCTAACGGAAGCAATAAACCTACTGGGAATAAGACTGCTAGTGTAATACCAAGTAATACTGCTGAAACCCAGATCAAGTTTGGAATGCCCGTCAACATAAAGAGTAATCCAACAGTTCCTATTGAAAGCGCTACAAAGATCCAAAACAAACGATTTGGATTTTTATTCATTAAAAAAGGGACTAATAAGTTAAAAAATAATTGTACAGTCGTCATAAGTGTAATAGTTGAGCCAGCTTTTAATAAAGAATAGCCCATTTCGCCAGCGATGGAACCAAGCCAAGTTGTCAATGCAAAAAACAATGCACATTGGAATCCAAAAAATAACATGATCATCCACGCTCGGTAGTTTTTCCATGGGGAGCGGACAATAGGTTCGATGAAGACATCTTCTGTCGTTGTTTTTTCCACGATTTGTGGTTTGTACACGATGAACCAAACAATTAGAGAAATAACGGCTAAAATACCCCAAGTTGCAAGTGCTGCAGACCAATTCGACTGATATCCTACATAGAAATAGCCGGTCAATCCTGCACTCAGAGTTGCTCCCCCACCCATTCCTAAAGAATATACGCTTATAGCTAAAGGTGTTTGTGAGGCAAAACGTTCTTTAATAAAGGAGGACAAAATCGGACCCATAATCGCAATCGCGATTCCGACAACAAATGATGTCAGTAAAAGTCCCATATAGGCGCTCCAAACAAATCGTAAAGCAGTAAAAATTCCAATAACAAGTACAAGAAGTGTTATCCCCCACTTTTGACCAAATCTTCTTAACCACCAAACTGCTAACGGAGCAAATAATCCCATACAAATGACAGGTATAGATGTTAATAAACTTATTTCACTATTGGATAATGCTAAATCATTTCGAATAGTATCAAGTAATGGACCAATAGAGGTAATCGCTGGACGCATATTTAATGAAAGCAAAAAGATTGCTAGTAATAATCCAATCGACGTTTTTGTGAGTTTCATTCCTAATTCCTCGTTTCTATAGCATGCAATATTAAGTAAATCATATCAGACGTCTGACCACAAGTATATTCTACTCAAACTTGTGTTCGCATCAAAATTATACTATTATTGCAGGGAAAGGATGAAGAAAATGAATTTACTTCAATGGAGTTATACGAAACGCTATCAAGTAAAAGCAATTTTTGATAAATTCCCTGATCAAGTTTTTGTCTTTCGTACGATTGGATCCTATTATTTCGTATTTACAACTAAAGGTTCACCAATGCATGTTTATCCGACAAGAGAAGATTACGTCGCAATGGAATTACTAATAAATGAAGAATTGGATTTGCTGCCCCATTATTTAACACGAAGAAATTCTAAAGAAGATACATATATCAACAGTTGGTTAGAAAATACAAAAAGAACTTCCTCGGTGCTGCACCCCAAAAGTTAGAGTTAAAAATCTAACTTTTGGGGGTCACTACCCTCTTAAATCCTAGGAAGTTCTTTTTCATATAATTTAATCGAATTACGTCCATCGTTTTTTGCTTCATATAGTGCATGATCTGCGAATTTAATTAAGTCATGAAACATGTCACAGGAATTGTACTCACAGACTCCAGCCGAAAAAGACAGAGAGATGGTTTCCCCTTTTGCGTGAATACTATTTTGAGAACATAGCGATTGTAATCGTTCTAAGACATTCACGGCATCTTTCGAAAGTGTTTTAGGAAACAGCACTAGGAACTCTTCCCCTCCCCATCTGGCGACGATATCCTCATCCCGTACATTTTCTATTAAAAGGTTGGAAAAAGAAACTAGCACTTCATCACCAACAAGATGTCCGTACTCATCATTTATGAGTTTAAAATAATCCAAATCTAAAATAGCTAAGGAGAAAATTTCATTCTTTTCTGGAAACTCGAGTTGTTCGCGTTCGATTTCAGACATCATTTTCCGACGATTATAGAGGCTTGTTAATGGATCTGTTATAGAGATTTCCTTTATCTGCTCTAATAATTGCTCTAGCTCTTTGTTCCGAGTTTTTAGTTCATATTCCATTTCTTTTCGTTCGGTAATATCGACATGCGTTCCAATCAATCGTGTCGCTTTACCAGTTTTGTCTCTTGAAAAGGCTTTTCCACGGTCTAATATCCAGCGATATGTCCCATCTTTATGGCGTAGACGATGTTCATTTTCATAAAATGTCGTTTCATTTTCAAGATGAGCACGAATATCAGCCATAGCTTTTTGCAAATCGTCTGGATGAACACGACTTTCCCATTCAGCGAAATCATTCTTTAATTCGTGTTCATCAAACCCTAACATACTTTTCCAATGCTTGGAGAAGTAGATCTTATCATGCAGGACATCCCAATCCCATACACCTTCACGTGCGCTATCAATGGCAGCAGACCACCTAAGCTCTAAAGACATATGTAAATCAATTTCTTTTTTTAAATCCGTTTGATCGATTATGTAGGAATACACTTGAATGTTCTGTAAGTCATCTACATTTGTATAGGTATATGTTTTTATGAATCGAATATCACCATTCTTAGCATAAATGCGATAAGTCGCTTCCCAAAAATGTAATCCTAACGCTATATTGTTTCGAATATTATGTCGGAATGATTCACGGTCCTCTTCAAAAATGATGTGTAGGAGTGGATATTTTCCAGTCGTTAAATCTTGAGGAAGATACCCAAAAATTCGAGTAACATTTGGCGAAACATGTTTGACGATTTGATTTTCTTTCTCTAATATCCAGTGCAATAAAACGATTGGACCTTCTGTCGTCATACGATTATCCGACTCAGGATCAATCTGCAACTTTTCTCCCATTACTAACACCTCACTTGTGACTATAGTATACTCCCTCAAGTTCGCTTTTGCTATTGTTTTCATAGGAATGAGACGTCAATTTGTGTATAATAGGAGTATTGTGAATTGAAGGAGGCAACAACATGATTGCAGTAAATAATGTAAGTTTACGATTTGGTGATCGCAAACTTTTTGAAGATGTTCATATACAATTTAATCCGGGTAACTGTTATGGATTAATCGGCGCTAATGGTGCTGGAAAATCTACGTTTTTAAAGATTTTGTCTGGAGAATTAGAACCCCAAGAAGGTTCTGTTACTATGAATCCAAACGAACGTTTAGCGGTTCTAAAACAAAACCACTTCGAATATGAAGATATGGTCGTGTTAGAGACCGTCATCATGGGACACAAACGATTATATGAAGTGATGAATGAAAAAAATGCAATTTATATGAAAGAGGATTTTTCGGACGAAGATGGAATGCGTGCAGCTGAACTAGAAGGTGAATTTGCAGAGTTAAATGGTTGGGAAGCTGAATCAGAAGCAGCCATTCTTCTACAAGGTCTTGGCGTACCCGAGAATCTTCATAGCAAAAAAATGGCTGATTTAACAGGTTCAGAAAAAGTAAAGGTATTGTTAGCACAAGCATTGTTTGGTAAACCTGATGTGCTACTACTAGATGAGCCTACGAACCACCTGGATTTAAAAGCGATCGCTTGGTTAGAAGAGTTTTTGATAAACTTTGAAAACACTGTAATTGTCGTTTCCCATGACCGTCACTTTTTGAATAAAGTATGTACTCACATTGCGGACCTTGATTTTAGTAAAATCCAATTATATGTCGGAAACTATGATTTCTGGTATGAGTCTAGTCAATTAGCCTTAAAAATGGCCTCTGATCAAAACCGTAAAAAAGAAGAGAAAATTAAAGAGTTGCAAGAATTCATTGCACGATTTAGTGCCAATGCTTCTAAATCGAAACAAGCTACTTCACGAAAGAAAATGTTAGATAAAATTGAGTTAGATGACATTCGTCCCTCTTCGAGAAAGTATCCATATGTCAATTTTCAAATGGCTAGAGACATTGGGAACGATGTTTTAACAACACAGGACCTTTCAATTGATGTAGAGGGCGAAACGCTAGTTCAAAATATGAACTTTATGATGAATCGAGAAGACAAAATTATTTTGTTAGGTGATCCACTTGCGAAAAGTGCTTTGTTAGATGTTTTAGCAGAAGAAAAAGAGCCGACTTCTGGCACATTAAAATGGGGTGTTACAACTACAAGAGCTTACTTCCCACTGGACAACAGTAAATACTTTGAAGGTAGTGAGAATTCCCTTGTAGATTGGTTACGTCAATATTCTCCTGATGATGAAAGCGAAACATTTTTACGTGGCTTCCTTGGAAGAATGTTATTCTCAGGTGAAGAAGTAAAGAAAAAACCTTCTGTTCTATCTGGTGGAGAAAAAGTGCGTTGTATGCTATCGAAGATGATGTTAACCCACTCCAACGTCTTATTATTAGATGAGCCGACGAATCATTTAGACTTAGAATCGATTCAAGCCTTAAATAATGGATTGATCGCTTATAAAGGTGCGATGATTTTCACTTCTCATGACCACCAATTCATTCAAACAATTGCCAACCGTGTAGTCGAAATTTTACCGGATGGAACTGTTTTAGATAAACAATTAACGTTTGATGAGTATTTAGAATGGAAAGAACAACAAGGTATTCAATCTTAATTATGCATATATAAAACTGCTGGCGAAACAACTGTCAGCAGTTTTTTCATGTCTTTTTAATGTATGTTGAATCAGACAATCATTCAAAAGAAAATCAATCGCATACCCTAGAGAATCAATCCTCCTAGATAACAACTCTTATCCTTAGTTCGAAAAAAGCCCGACCGACGTTGGCCGAGCCATACTTATTTTTTTGGTTTGCTTTTTTTCATAAATTTCCCCAATAAGGATCGTGCGGGTAATTTACTAAATAAAGAGTCGCTCAAGTTAGTTAGTTTTTGAAGGGAACTCAATAAAGATTTGTCTCCTACCCAGTGCTCTTCCAATAAGTTCGTCGGTAATTTATTTAACAGAGTGTTTACTACAAAAGTAGCAACGACAATGTCATCCATGAAACCACCAGGCCCTATTAATCCTTCTGGTAGTACATCGATTGGTGTTAAAAAATAGAGTATACCACTACCAATTAAGACTTTATCTTTCCCATCTATTCTGCTGTCCGTCATCGATTTCATTAACAAATAAAATAAATCCGGTGCAAACAACAAATAACTTGTCCATTTATCCCCGCTAGGAAAATTTTTCTTATCGACAA